>NZ_SGUC01000196.1 GCF_005435165.1 Halorubrum sp. GN11_10-6_MGM
GATAACTCCCAGCTCAATCAGCTGCCGAAACATCCCGCCGAACGCTGGCTGAGTAGAAGGCATATTGCCAGATTAGTACTGACTCAGTGTAACTATACGGTCTTTCCACAGTTCTACATAAGAGCGAACTGATCAGTGGTTTTCGATATTCAGTACCTCACAAAGCATCCTCGACTAGCTGTTTCTGAAGCCTGAGTTTTGTATCGAAGCGGTTGTACTGACGGTCTCGACGGGAGAATCACGGACCGATCGACGGGGAGTTGTCGCTGTCG
>NZ_SGUC01000197.1 GCF_005435165.1 Halorubrum sp. GN11_10-6_MGM
GGATGGTCTCCTGATCGGAGACCATCCCTCAGGAATCCACTTGCTCGCCTGTTGCATCGATCTACGATACCTCTCAAACGGCTCCTACGAGAGAGTACCGAAATCGATCTCGGGCTAAACACATACTTTATAAGTAAACTGCTTTGTTGAATCCGATGATGGCGTCGGGGTCACTGTTTGAGAGCCTGTTCGAGGTTGTAGACTGCGGCGGTCACCACGAGCTCACGAAACTCGCGGTACCACGCGCGAGGGGGGACAGCGGGGCC
>NZ_SGUC01000198.1 GCF_005435165.1 Halorubrum sp. GN11_10-6_MGM
TCGTGTTGAAGCGGATGTAGATGTAGACTGCGAGAAACTATTTTCTGAGTACCACCGCAGAATGTTCGAAGATCGTGCCGGTCTGATCGTTGAATGTGCGGTCGTAATCCTTACACAGATACCGCTGAAACACGCGATAGCTGCCGTACCGAATCACAGATTCGCCACGGCAGGCGGGCAATAGATGCCGTCGCGCCAGCGAACCTGCTGTAACAGGTTCACGGCGCGACGCTCCGAGACGAGCGTCTTGATAGGGAACATCGTT
>NZ_SGUC01000199.1 GCF_005435165.1 Halorubrum sp. GN11_10-6_MGM
TCTGGGTTCCCGTTATAATTGTCGGGGCAGCTCTTGGTGACCTCGGTTTCCTCGTTCTGGCGTCCGCGGGACTGGTCGCAACATTGGTTTACGGGTTTCTCCTTGAGGGACTATACGGGTACACACCCATCCGTTGTAGTTTAACGCTTCACGCCAGCGCTGTCCCTTGATTCGATATCGTTGAGACTACCTGTCACAGAAACCCGGTGGCTGCTGTGAGTTACCAACCACCGGATTCAGTGATTGTCAACCG
>NZ_SGUC01000200.1 GCF_005435165.1 Halorubrum sp. GN11_10-6_MGM
ACTTAACCCGGTCCTCGACGGCCAACTCTGTCGGGGTTCCCCGATAGCGGTGGTGTTTGTGCGGGGACACCGTTAGCGGCAAGAATCGATCGTGGCGGGTCCGACTGGTGCTCGGGTTCAAATCCGCACTTGTCCCGCGGACTGCGCGTTCGCTACTCTTCGCTCGCACGATCGTGCGCACCTTACCGCCGGAACTCGACGTTGCTCTCCTGGTCGTCGGTGTCGTCGCCTCTCTCAAAGT
>NZ_SGUC01000021.1 GCF_005435165.1 Halorubrum sp. GN11_10-6_MGM
GGGGACGGCGGCGGGGGGGCCCGGACCCGGGGAGCGCCTGCGCGCCGAGCTCGGGCGACGCGGCGTCGCGGCGGTCGAGCGCCGGTTCCTCGGCGGGGTCGACGCCGCGGTGTACAACGCCGAGACGACGCGGCGCGACGCCGCCGGGCTCGGCGGTCCGGACCGGAGCGCCGTCGCGCCGCCCGCGGGCGACCGGTTCGAGCCCGTGATCTCCGCCTCCGAGATCCGCGAGCGGGCGCGGTCCGGCCCGCTGGAGGTGACGTTCCTCGGCAACGTCGTTCCCCGGAAGGGGCTCGACGCGCTCGTCGACGGGCTCGCCCGGCTCGATCGGAGCGGCGTCGAGTGGCGGCTGACGGTCGTCGGCGACCGGACGGTCGCGCCGGACCACGCCGAGGCGGTCGCGGACGCAGTCGCGGCAGCCGGGATCGGCGACCGGGTCCGCTTCGCCGGCCGCCTCGACGACGAGGCGGTCGCGGCGCGGCTCCGCGAGAGCCACGCCCTGGCGGTTCCCTCGCGCTACGAGCCGTTTGGCATGGTGTACTTGGAGGCGATGGGGTTCGGCTGCGTCCCGCTGGCGACGACCGCTGGCGGGGCCGGCGAGTTCGTCCGCGACGGCGAGTCCGGCGTCCTCGTCTCTCCGGACGACCCCCGCGCGGTCGCCGCGGCGTTCCGGGACCTCGACGACCGCGAGCGACTGGCCGAGATGGGGATCGCGGCGCGCCGGGAGTACGAGGCGCGGCCGGGGTGGCCCGAGACGCTGGACCGCGTCGTCGACTTCCTGGAGTCCGAGGCCGGCCGGCGGACGACCGAGCCCGCGAGCGCGGGAGGTGACGCGGCGTGACCGACCACGCGACGTACCTCGACGCGAAGCGCGCGCTCGACGACCGGTCGCTGAACCGCGACGTGCTCGACCGGTTCGCCGCCGAACTCCCGCCCGACCCCGAGATACTCGAAGTCGGCGCCGGGACGGCGACGATGGTGGAGCGCCTCGTCGACTGGGGCGTGATCGACGGCGGTCGGTGGGTCGCGGTCGACGCCCACGCTGACGCCCTCGCCGCGGGCGAGGATCGGATCGGGAGCGAGGTCGGCGACGCGAGCGGGGGAGTTGACGTCGAGTTCCGCGTCGCCGACGCCTTCGAGTACGCGAGCGAGGCGGCGGCCGCGGGGCGACAGTTCGACGCCGTCGTCGGCTGCGCGTTCTTCGACGTGGTCGACGCCCGTCCCGCGGTCGACGCCCTCGCCGACGTGGCCCCCCTCGCGTACGCGCCGATCACCTACGACGGCGAGACGCGCTTCGCGCCCCCCGATCCGGACGACGAGGTCGTCCTCGACCGCTACCACCGCCACATGCGGGAGTTCCGTCCCGGCGGTCCGGACGGCGCGGCCGCGCTCGCCCGCGAGGCGACCGTGATCGCCGAGGGGCCGTCGCCCTGGAGGATCGAACCGCCGTACGAGAACGGCGAGCGCGTCGTCCTCGCGCACCTGCTCGACACGGTCGAGGGGGCGGTCGCCGAGACCGGCTACGACGCGAGCGACTGGGCCGACCGGCGGCGCGAGGCGCTCGACGCGGGGCGGCTCCGCTACGAGGCGGCGAACCGCGACCTGCTCGCGCGGCTGGAGTGACGCGTCGGGGGCGGCTACGGGCCGAACGCCGCGCCCGGAATCGGGTCGGGAAGGCCCTCCAAGAGCAGGGTGGTGTAGTGGAGGAACACCGCCAGCACCGCGACGGACAGCAACAGCAGGAACAGCAGGATCAGCCGCTCGTCGCTGCGGACGACCGCGGCGGCGTCCGCGAGGAACCGCGTCCGACGACGACCGGTCATCGTCGATTCTTTCGCCCGCGTCCGATTAAAAGTAGTCGGTAGAGCGTCCAAGTCCGGAGACGTGCCCGGTCTGGTGGGGGCCGGTCAGTCGTCCGACGGCGACGGGCGCGTTCGGCCGAGCAGCTCGCCGTCGACGGGTTCGTCGGGGTTCGCCTCGACGGCGGCGTCGGAGAGGCCGAGCTGCGCGTCGACGTCGACGTCCTCGCGGACGTGGACGGTGCCGCGGTGGACCGCGATGGCGTCCGCGAGGTGGAGCCGGACGGCGTCGAGCAGCACGTCGGCTTCGAGCGGCTGCCCGCGGCGCTTGATCTCGTCGACGTCGGCGCCCGGCGGCACGTCGAACGCGCGCTGCGCGATCACCGGCCCCTGATCGAGGTCGGTCGTGACGTAGTGAGCGGTAACGCCCGCGATTCGTACGCCCGCGTCCTTCGCCTGCCGGTACGCCTCCGCGCCGGGGAACGCCGGCAGGAGCGACGGGTGGACGTTGATGATCCGGCCCTCGTACCGGAAGACGACCTCCGGCGAGAGGATGCGCATGTACCGGGCTAAGGCGATCAGGTCCACGTCGTACTCGGCCAGCAGATCGAGGAGACGGCCCTCGTCGGTGTTGCCGTTGCCGTCGCCCACGTCGTAGAACGGCTTATCGTAGCGCTCCGCGAGCGACCTGAGGTCGCCGCGGTTGCCGATGACCACCGGGATCTCGGCCTCCGCGCCGTCGTCGGCGAGATCGCCGTTCGCTTCCGCCTCCAGCAGGGCCTCCGGCGCGTGCGTCTCCTTGGTGACGAGCAGCGCGACCCGACGCGCGTCGCGGTCGCTCGGGAACCGGACCTGGATGTCGACGTCGAGCTCGCGGCCCAACTCGGCGAGCGCGCGCCGGAGCTCGCCGCGGGAGGTCTCCATCTCCGCGGTGTCGACGCGGGTCGTCATCCGGAAGACGCCCTCGCGGACCGCCTGATCGAGGTCCTCGATGTTGATCCCCCGCTCGAACAGCAGGGAGGTGACCCGCGCGATGAGTCCGGTCTTGTCTCCTCCGACCACCGTGATCTCGGTCAGTTCGCGGGTCATGCGACGATCACCTCCGCGGGTTCGAACGGCTGCATACACCCACCACAGCAGTCGGAGGGGTTTGCCCCTTTCGTTCCGCGCGGTCCCTGCCACCCGCACGAACGACCGATATGTATCCACGAACGTGAGTATAAACGCCGTTCCAAAACGGTTTTTACACACGACTCCGCACCAACGGGTATGACCGCGTACACGGCGACGGTAACGGTCCGGCTGAAGCGGGGCGTCCTCGACCCAGAAGCCGAGACGACCCAGCAGGCGCTCGAACGGCTCGGCTTCGAGCTCGATGGCCTCCGGTCGGCGGACCGGTTCGAGGTCGACCTCGACGCCGCCGACGCCGACGAGGCGGCCGCGCGCGCCGACGAGATGGCCGAGCGGCTGCTCGCGAATCCCACGATCCACGACTACGACGTGGCGGTCACCGAGCGATGACGGTCGCAGTCGTCGAGACGACGCCGACCGTCACTGGCGCGAGCGGTGCCGGCGGAACCGCCGCGGCCACCCACGCGAGGTGGGCGGCGTGACGGTCGCAGTCGTCCAGTTCGGCGGCTCGAACTGCGACCGCGACGCGGTCCGCGCGCTCCGGCAACTCGGCGTCGACGCCGAGCGCGTCTGGCACGCGGACGGCCTCCCGGACGACGCCGACGGGATCGTGCTCCCCGGCGGGTTCTCCTACGGCGACTACCTCCGCGCCGGCGCGATGGCCGCGCGCGCCCCGGTCATGGAGGAGGTCCGCGCCGCGGCCGACGAGGGGATTCCCGTGATCGGGATCTGTAACGGCGCGCAGATCGGCTCGGAGTCCGGGCTGACGCCGGGCGCGTTCACCACGAACGCCTCCGCGCGCTTCCAGTGTGAGCCGGTCCACCTGCGCGTCGAGCGCGCGGACACTCCCTGGACCGCCGCCTACGACGAAGGCGACGTCATCGAGGTCCCCATCGCGCACGGCGAGGGGCGCTTCGAGATAGGCGAGGACGCCCACACCGACCTCGTCGCCGACGACCGCGTCCTGTTCCGCTACTGCGACGCGGACGGAAACGTCACCGACGCCGCCAATCCGAACGGCTCGACCGACAACGTCGCGGGCGTCCTCGGCGAGCGCGAGACGGTCGCCGTGCTGATGCCCCACCCCGAGCGCGCCACGCTCCCGGACCTCGGCCGAAGCACCGACGGCGCCGGGATCCTGACGGCGTTCGCCTGACCGGGCCCGAAGGTCGCCAGAATCGGCGCTCGCTTACCGCGCGCTCGCGGCCTCTCCGCTCTGTTCCGTCTTCGCCGGTGACCCCGTCTCGACCCCGTCCGCCCCCTCGGAGTCCAGTTCTCGCTCCAGCGCACGCTCGAACTCCGCCTCGGTGAGTTCGCCTTCGGCGTACCGACGCTGGAGGCGTTCGACCGGCGTTTCGTCGCCGTCGCTCGCGTCCGAGCCGTCGTCGGTCCCGCTCGCGAGGAGCTTGATCCCGACGAGACTCACGGCGAGCAGCGCCGCGACGGTGAGCAGGGCGATGAGCGGGAAGAGGAACATCCAGCCGCCCATCCCGCCCGCCATCCCCGAACCGGCCATGCCACCCATCAGCGGCGCGACGGCGGCGGTGTCGAGAACGATCATGTATGATACTCACATTTCCGCCGATAAGTACTCTCCGGGCGTTCGCAGTTCGCGAAACCGCTCTCCGGCGTCGCGGGCGGACGCGCCGGCGACGCCCGGAAACGTCAGTCGTGCCGCCCCCGGACGACTTTTGCGCCCGGCCGCCGAACCGGCTCCCATGCGAGCGCGACACATCGACCACGTCAACCTCCGGATCCCCGAGGACGGCGCCGACGACGCGCGCGAGTTCTACGGCGAGAGGCTGGGGTTCGGCATCGAGGACGCGCTGTACGCGGCCGACGAGAAGCCCTTCTTCGACGTGCGCCTCTCGGCGACCGCGGTGATCCACCTCTGGCCGACCGACGAGTTCGAGGCGCCAACGAAGACGAACTACGACCACGTCGCGGTCGTCGTCGAGGAGTCGGTCGAGGAGATGGAGGCCGAACTCGCAGAGGCGGGCGTCGAGGTTGAGAAGACGCTCGACTCGCCGCTCGGCGCGACCGGCGAGGCGGGCGCGGTGTACGTCCGCGACCCGTTCGGCTACCGGGTGGAGCTGAAGGCGCGGGTGTGACGGCGCGAGCCCGTTATCGTGTCTATCGCTCCGGCTCGAACCCGTTCGCGCCCCCGAGCAACCCTCGCCCCGACGCGGTCGTTTAAGAGTCCCGAGCGACAGGGGCGAGTATGAGCGAACAGCAGCCGCGACCCGACGACGAGGAGCGGAGTCGTCGCCGGGGGGACGCGGACCGATTCGCCGGCAGCAAAGACGAGAACCTGCGCAGCCGCGACGTGACCGAGGGGCCGGACAAGGCGCCGCACCGCGCGATGTTCCGCGCGATGGGGTTCGACGACGAGGACCTCTCGTCGCCCATCGTCGGCGTGCCGAACCCGGCGGCGGACATCACGCCGTGTAACGTCCACCTCGACGACGTGGCCGACGCCGCACTCGACGGGATCGACGCCGCCGGCGGGATGCCGATCGAGTTCGGGACGATCACCATCTCCGACGCCATCTCGATGGGGACCGAGGGGATGAAGGCGAGCCTGATCTCGCGGGAGGTCATCGCGGACTCGGTCGAGCTCGTCTCCTTCGGCGAGCGCATGGACGCGCTGGTGACGGTGGCGGGCTGCGACAAGAACCTCCCCGGGATGATGATGGCCGCGATCCGGACGGACCTCCCCAGCGTCTTCCTGTACGGCGGCTCGATCATGCCCGGGCAACACGACGGGCGCGACGTGACGATCGTTCAGGTGTTCGAGGGCGTCGGCACGTACGCGCAGGGCGACATGGACGCCGACGAGCTCGACGACTTGGAGCGCCACGCCTGCCCCGGCGCGGGCTCCTGCGGCGGGATGTTCACCGCGAACACGATGGCGTCGCTCTCGGAGGCGCTCGGGCTGGCGCCGCTCGGCTCCGCCTCCCCGCCCGCCGAGGACGAAGCGCGCTACGCGGTCGCCGAGCGCGCGGGCGAGCTGGCGATGGACTGTATCGAGAACGACCGCCGGCCCTCCGACATCCTCACGCGTGAGTCGTTCGAGAACGCGATCGCGGCCCAGACCGCGATGGGCGGCTCGACGAACGCGGTCCTCCACCTGCTCGCGCTCGCCGGCGAGGCGGACGTGGACCTCTCGATCGAGGACTTCGACGAGATCTCCAAGCGCACGCCGAAGATCGCGAACCTCCAGCCCGGCGGGAGCCGCGTCATGAACGACCTCCACGAGATCGGCGGCGTCCCCGTCGTCCTCCGGCGGCTGCTGGAGGCCGACCTGCTCCACGGCGACGCGATGACCGTGACCGGCCGGACGCTCGCCGAGGAGATCGCCGAGCTGGAGGCGAACGGCGACCTCCCCGACGATTCGGAGATCGAGGCCGACTTCCTCTACTCCGTCGACGACCCGAAGGAAGAGGAGGGCGCCATCAAGATCCTCGACGGGAACCTCGCGCCCGACGGCGCCGTGCTGAAGGTGACCGGCGACGACGAGTTCTACCACGAGGGGCCCGCCCGCGTGTTCGAGAACGAGGAGGACGCGATGGAGTACGTCCAGTCGGGCGGGATCGAGTCCGGCGACGTGATCGTCATCCGGAACGAGGGCCCCCGCGGCGGCCCCGGGATGCGAGAGATGCTCGGCGTCACGGCCGCCGTCGTCGGCGCGGGCCACGAGGACGACGTGGCGCTGCTCACCGACGGCCGCTTCTCGGGCGGTACCCGCGGCCCGATGATCGGTCACGTCGCGCCCGAGGCGGCCGTCGGCGGCCCGATCGGACTCATCGAGGACGGGGATCACGTCACCGTCGACATCCCCGAGCGCGACCTCACCGTCGACCTCTCCGACGACGAGCTCGACGAGCGCCGCGAGGGGTGGGAGACGCCCGAACCCCCGTACGAGGGCGGAATTTTAGCGAAGTACGGCCGTGACTTCGCCTCGGCCGCGGAGGGTGCGGTGACGAACCCCCGGCTCACGCGGGACTGAGCGCGGCGGTCGACTGCGACCCCCGTCTCTCCTTAGCGGACGAACACGACCGTGTCGTACGCCTCCGCGCGGTCGACGATGTCGCGCGCGGGATATACCCACGCCGGCGACCGTCTCGACCATCGCCTCGTGCTACCGTCATCGACAGCGAGTACCTATCATCTCGTCGACAGCAGACCCGACGGGTGAGCACTCGCGTCGGCGAGAGCGAAGGAGGGCAAGGGAGTCGAAAGGGAGCGGAGAGCGCAAGAGAACCGAGAGAGCGAACGACTCGAAAAGGCGAACTGGCAGGGGGGACACCGCCGCGACCGACGAGCCCGCTTACTGACGCTCACCGCCGTCCGTCCGGGCCGGCTTGACCGACTCCGCGCACCAGACGTTGCTGCGGCGCCCGGCGCGCGACAGCTCCATCTTCACCACCGACCCCACCGGCAGGTCGGCGACGCGCTGCCGGGCGTCCTCGTCGGCGTACTCGACAACGTGGTACGTCTCGTTGCGCGGATGGGCACGTACGGTGGTACAATCGTGATCGTTCTGTGCGGAAATGACGGTGTACGCGTTTGATTGCGACATCTTATCCGCTTATTGCTGGACATCCCACTTTAATTCTCCGTATATTCACTACGGTCGTGGGGCAAGTCGTAATATCGATATAAGGAGTTAAATCGTCGATCCGATCGAGCGGGTTCGGGGGGTCGTACCGACCGCAGAAGCGGCGACGGTCCCGTCGCGCTCCGCGCCCGCGGATCACCATCCCTATTTCCGCCGACGGCGAAGGCCGGCCATGGACCGAGGCGACGGGCCGGACGGCGGGACGGGCGCGGACGGCGAGGCGAACGCCGACGGCAAGACGGGCACGGATACCGGCGGCGTGGCGCTGTTCGTCGACGGCCCGAACGTGTTGCGCGAGGAGTTCGACGTCGACCTCGACGACGTGCGGCGGGCGGGCGAGGCCGAGGGGCCGCTGGTGACGACGCGGCTCTACCTCGACGAGCACGCGACGCCGGGACTGATTCAGGCCGCAGAGGCGCGCGGCTTCGAGGTCGTGGTCACGAGCGGCGACGTGGACGTGAAGCTCGCGGTCGACGCCGCCCGGTTCGCGGCCGAGCGCCGGATGGACACGCTCGCGATCGCCTCGCGAGACACGGACTTCAAGCCGGTCGTCGAGACCGCCAACGGTTACGGGATCCGGACGCTCGCCATCGCGCCCGGCGAGTTCGGTCGGTCCGACGCGCTCCGCAACGCCGCCAACGGCTCCGTGACGCTCGACGGGGACGAGGTCGATGCGGACGAGGTCGACGCGACCGAGGGCGGCGACGAGACGGATACCGAACCGACCTGGCACCGGTAGCGATCGACCGACGGCGGCGGCTATTTATTAGCGAACGGCGGCTCCGCGCTGAACGCAGCCGAAGCCCCAGTCGGGAGGCTGTACGATGGTGATTCTGTTTATAAACGTCCGATCGACACGAACACCGCCGAAGCCCCAGTCGGGAGGCGGGCGCACGCTCGCTGCGGTCCTCGTCGCTCGCTGTGCTCGCTCCTGTGGTCCTTACTTCGCCTGCGCCCGCCTCCCGACTGCCCCTTCGAGTCCCGCCCCGTACAGCACCGCGCCTCACGCCTCCCCAGCCTCGTCAGTCGCCGTCGCTTCGCTCCGGCGACTGACTCCCTCGCGCGGCGCTCCTCGCGGCCGCCTCCGGCGGCCGCTCGGAGGCGCGCGCCGACCGCACCGTATTTATAAGTAATCTCTGTCGCCGTCCGTTGGTGTTTAGATAGTGTACCGCTGTCGCCGGGCCGCGTCACCGCCGCCTCCCCCGCCGGAGCCGACCCAAAAACAGGGCACCGACTCCCCCCGCGAGTCCGGCGACGCCGACGAGGACGACTCCCGTCGCGACGCCGCCGTACCGCGCCGCGGCCGCGTCGATCCCGACCCGAATCCAGCCGAGGTTCGGCACCGCGAACAGCGCCTTCCCGGCGATCCACGCCTCGGGGACGACCGGCGCGATACCGGCGCTCTGGTCGTACAGATCGTTCGCGTCGCCGCGCGTGACGTACCCGTCGTACGGCGCCGGACAGGTGGCGAGCTCCGCGCAGTCGCCGGAGAGGAGCGCCGGGTCCGCCCGCTCCGTCCAGTCCTCGCCCGCGTCGACCGCGAACGACAACCGGTGGAACACCGGTCGCCCGCCGGCGCCCGGAACGGTGTACACCACCACGTCGCCCGGCTCGCCGAGCCTGTCCGGCGCGTTCGGGTCGGCGGCGGCGTCGAGGTCGCCCCACGGCGCGCGGTCGGCCGCGGTGACGACGACGAGGTCGCCGCGCTCGACGCCGGGGGCCATGCTCCCGCTCTCGACCGCGACGAACGGCGGCCACGTCCCGACGAGCGCTCCGAGCAGAACCGCGGTCAGGAGGACCGCGACGGCGGGGGCGACGAGACCGGTTCGGTCGGGACGACGGCTGCTCACGCCCGATTGAGAGGCCGGCGGCCGCTTGAGACTGTCGGCCGACTCGCTCCGCTCCTCCGGGTGCGGACTCGACGCGACCACCGGCGAGCGGACGGCCGCCGAGCGGACCGCCGATGTCACAAAACCTTAGGCTCGTCCCGGAGAGGTGCGAGTATGACCGATCGCCTCCCTCCGCTCCACGACGTTCACGACGCGCGCGGCGCGAAGTTCACCGACTTCGGCGGCTGGCAGATGCCCGTCGAGTTCGATTCGATCCGCACCGAACACGCCGCGGTCCGCGAGTCGGTCGGCGTCTTCGACGTCTCGCACATGGGCGAGATCGAGGTCGCCGGCCCGGACGCGACCGAGCTGCTGAACCGGCTCACGACCAACGACGTGAGCGCGCTCGACCCCGGCGACTCCCAGTACGCCGCGATCACGAACGAGGAGGGCGTGATGCTCGACGACACGGTCGTCTACCGACTCCCGGACGGCACCGCGGCGGGAGATGCGGCCGACTCGCTCGCGGCCCTCGAAGCGACCCACGACGGCGACCTCGACGCGCCGAGCGGCGACCCCGCCTACCTCTTCGTGCCGAACGCGGGCCACGATGGGCAGATGAACGACCGGTGGACCGCGCACCGCGACGAGTGGGGGCTCGACGCGACCGTCGCGAACGCCACCGACGACTGGGCGATGCTGGCGGTTCAGGGCCCCGACGCGGCCGACGCCCTCGACGAGGCCACCCCGCGCGACCGCGTCGTCGACCTCGCAAAGTTTGAGGCGACGGCGGCGGCCGTGGCGGGTGTCGAGAGCTGGGTCGCGCGCACCGGCTACACCGGGGAGGACGGCTTCGAGGTGATGTGCCCAGCCGACGCCACCGAGTCCGTCTGGAAGGCGTTCGTCGACGCACCCCGCGAGGCGCAACCCTGCGGCCTCGGCGCGCGCGACACGCTCCGGACGGAGATGGGATACCTCCTCTCCGGGCAGGACTTCGACCCGGAGGACGAGCCCCGCACCCCCTACGAGGCGCGGATCGGCTTCGTCGTGAAGCTCGACACGGAGTTCGTCGGCCGCGACGCGCTGGCGGCCCAGAAGGAGGAGGGCGTCGACGAGACGTTCGTCGGCGTCCGCCTCTTGGAGCGCGGCGTGCCCCGCGGCGGCTACGCGGTCACTGACGGCGATCTCACCCGCGTCGGGAAGCTCACCTCCGGGACGATGAGCCCGACGCTCGACGAGCCGATCGGGTTGGGCTACCTCCACGAGACGTACGCCGACGCCGGGACCGAAGTGAGCGTCGTCGTGCGCGGCGACGAGAAGCGCGCCGAGGTCGTGATCCCGCCGTTCCTCGACCGCTGAGAATTGTCACCACGTCCCGAGCAACGCTCATTGGACCTGCCTGAGAAGCGCCGGTATGGCACCGACCGATCCCGCGAGCGACGCGACCGGGGTACCGGAGTCGGATCTCGCGGTCGCGCGAGCGACCGACGCCCGTCCGATCGAAGCCGTCGCCGCCGATCTCGGCCTCTCCGCGGACGACGTCGAGCGCCGCGGCGAGGGCGTCGCGAAGCTCACGCACGCGGCGGTCCGCGAGGCCGTCGGCGATGCGGCGAGCGCGGCCGACGCTTCGAGGAAAGCCGACGGGACGACCGTCCTCGTGACCGGCATGTCCCCCACGCCGAAGGGCGAGGGGAAGACGGTGACGACCGTGGGGCTGGGACAGGGGCTCGCGGCGCTGGGCGAGCGGACCGCCGTCGCCGTCCGCGAGCCGTCGCTCGGGCCCGTGTTCGGGATCAAGGGCGGCGCGGCCGGCGGGGGCCGCTCGCAGGTGTTACCGATGGAGGCGATCAACCTCCACTTCACGGGCGACATCCACGCGCTGACGGCCGCGCACAACCTCCTCGCAGCCGCGCTCGACAACCACCTCCATCAGGGGAACGACGCGGGGATCGACGCGCGGCGGGTGGAGTGGCCGCGCGCGCTCGACGTCAACGACCGGGCGCTCCGCGAGACGGTCGTCGGGCTCGGCGGGACGACCGGCGGCGTCCCGCGCGAGGACGAGTACGTCATCACCGCCGCCTCGGAGCTGATGGCCGTCCTCGGGCTCGCGTCCGACCTGACGGACCTGAAGGAGCGAATCGGCCGCATCGTCCTCGCGGCCGACGCGGACGGCGAGCCGATTACGCCGGCCGATCTCGGAGTGACCGGCGCCGCGGCCGCGCTGCTGCGCGACGCCTTCCGGCCGAACCTCGTCCAGACGGTCGAGGGCGTCCCCGCGTTCGTCCACGGCGGCCCCTTCGCGAACATCGCGCACGGCACGAACACGGTCGTCGCCGACCGCGTCGGCGCCGCGCTCGCAGACTACCTCGTCACCGAGGCCGGCTTCGGCGCCGACCTCGGCGCGGAGAAGTTCGGGAACATCGTCGCCCGCGAGGGCGTGGTCCCCGACGTCGCGGTCGTCGTCGCCACCGTCCGCGGCGCGAAGCGACACGGGCTGGAGATGTGGCCGACCGACTTCGACGCCCTCGCGGAGCCGGACCCGAACGCGGTTCGAGCCGGCGCCGAGAACGTCGCGAAACACGTCTCGATCGCCGAGTCGTTCGGGGTCCCGACGGTCGCGGCGATCAACGTCTTCGCGGACGACACCGAGGCGGAACTCGCGGCGCTGGAGGGGGCGCTCACGGAGCGCGGGGTCCCGGTCGCCCGCTCGACCGCCTACCGCGACGGCGGCGCGGGCGCGACCGATCTGGCCGAGCTCGTCCGGGAGCGCGCCGGGACCGGGTCGTTCGAGCCGCTGTACGACGCCGACGCGCCGCTCCGCGAGAAGATAGCGACGGTGGCCAGCGAGGTGTACGGCGCCGCGGGCGTCGAGTACGTCGACGGCGCGGCCGACGACGTCGAGCGCGTCGAGCGGTGGGGGTACGCCGACCTACCGGTCTGCCTCTCGAAGACGCCGTACTCGCTCTCCGACGACGCCGCGCGGACCGGCGTACCGGAGGGGTGGACGCTGACCGTCCGCGAGGTGACGCCCTCCGCGGGCGCCGGGTTCGTCGTCGCGAAGACCGCCGACGTGATGACGATGCCGGGGCTCCCGGCCGAGCCGGCGGCGGAGAGCATCGACGTCGACGCGGACGGCGACGTGAGCGGGCTGTTCTGACGAGCCTCGACGACCGACGCCGACCGGGGAGGCGGTCCCGCGACCCTACTCCCCGACCGTCTCCTTCCGCTTGTTGACCACTTCGACGTCCGCGATCCGCGTGTCCGGATACCCTCCGTCGGCGTCTTTCTCCGCGGCCTTCACCATGTCCCAGACCGTGTTGAGCCCGGTGGTGACGCCTTCGAGCGCCTCCATCTCGCAGCCCGTCTTCCCGGTCGTCTCGACCGCGACGGTCAGCTCGATCCGGTCGTCGCCGACGGCGAACTCGGTATCGACGTTCGTGATCGGAATCTGATGACACATCGGGATCGTCTCCCACGTGTGTTTCACGGCCTGAACCGCGCCGATCCGGGCGGTCGCGAGCACGTCGCCCTTCTCGACCTCGTCGGCCTCGACCGCCGCGATCGTCGCCGGAGTCAGCCGGATCTCGCCGCGCGCGACCGCGCGGCGGCTGCTGTCGGGCTTGCTGCCGACGTCGACCATCTGGACGTCGCCGGCGTCGTCGGTGTGGGTCAGCGCGTCCGTGTCGGGGGAGCGACCGCCCTCCTCGTCACTCATCACGCATCGCCTCCGGCAGCCGGTCGGGTAAGTCCGTCGCCACCAGCCCGGCCCCGTTCGCTTCCGCCGCGGCGTCGCCCGCGCGCCCGACGGCGTAAGCGCCGACCGCCGCCGCGCGGAAGTGATCGGTCACGGCCGCCAGCGCGCCGACCGTCCCCGCCAGCACGTCGCCCGTCCCGCCGACGGTCATCCCGGGGTTGCCGGTGCGGTTGAGCCGGACGTCGCCGCCATCGGCGACCACGTCGACCGCGCCCTTCACGAGCAGGGTGTGGCCGATCTCGGCCGCGAACTCGCTGACCAGTTCCGCGCGCTCGTTCGGGTCGTCGGCCGTCTCGCCGCCCATGCCGACGAGTTCGCCCTGGTGCGGCGTACAGATCAGCTCGGCGTCGGTGTCGACCTCGGGGACGATCCGGAGGGCGTCCGCGTCGACGACCGCGCGTCCCTCGTACTCCGTCAGGAACTCGCGGACGAACGCCTCGGTCCCGTCGCCGCCGCCGAGGCCCGGACCGAGGACGACGACGTCGTGCTCGGCCGCGAGCGACGCGACCCGTTCGGTGTGGGCGGCCCCGACGCGGTCGCCGGGCAGGGGCCGGACGATGAGGTTCGGCGAGAACCGCTGGACGGCGTCCGCGACGGACTCGGGGCACGCGACCCGGACGAGGTCGGCGCCCGCCCGGAGCGCGGCGAGCGCGGACAGCGTCGGCGCGCCGGTGTACGGGCCGCCGCCGACCACCAGCACCTCGCCGTTGTCGCCCTTGTGCGAGTCCGGGTCGCGGTCGAGCCCGAGGAGGTCTCCCGGCCCGGTGTACCGCTCCGCGGCAGCCGGGATCCCGATGTCGGCGACCGTGACGTCGGCGTCGAGCGCGGCCAGCCCGGGCTTCTCGTCGTGGAACGTCACCACGCGGTCGGCGTTCACGGCGACCGCGTCCCCTCCGGCGTCGGCCGCAGCGGCGTCCGAACCCCCGGTCGGCTCCCCCGTGTCGGCGTCGATCCCGGACGGCGCGTCGACCGCGATCACCGTCGCGTCGCTCGCGTTGATCGCCGCGGCCGCCGTGCGCTCCGGCTCGCGGAGCGCGCCCGAGACCCCGGAGCCGAGCATCGCGTCGACGACCACGTCCGGGCCGTCGTCGGAGTCGGTATCGGCGGGGGCGGCGAGGGCGAACTCGCGCGAGTCGGAGACCGCCTCGGTCGGGAGTTCGGCGCTCGCCAGCGCGTTCCAGTTCCCCCGCGCGATGTCGGTCCGGATCGTCTCGGGGCGGCCGAGCAGCTGGACCGTCACGTCGTACTCCTCGAGGAACCGCGCCGCGACGAAGGCGTCGCCGCCGTTGTTCCCGCGGCCGCAGACGAGCGCGACGGTCGCGCCCGGCTCCGCGACGTCGCGGACCTCCCGGGCGACCGCGTTGCCGGACGACTCCATCAGCTGCTTGCGGGGCACGCCGAGCGCGGCCGCGTTGGCGTCGACGGCCGCCATGCGGTCGGTCGTGATCATGCGTCGGCGTTCGTGGGCCGGCGGATTAAGCGGGCGGGATCGGGAAATGAACACGAGCGGGATCGGGAAATGAAAATGTTGAAGCGGTCAGGTGGTGAATCTCGCGACCAACAGTGGTATCGGTAGCACTCGTCGTCGCAAGCGACCGCCGGCCGGACCGAACCACCGGCCGCGTCCCCGCCGCGACCGACGCACCCCCCTCCGACCGCGGCGGGAGACGCCGCCCCGGCCGGACGCGACCCCTCCACGCACGACCGCAATCATGAACATCGGTTTCTTCACCGACAGCTACTTCCCCGGTATCGACGGGGTCACCTACACCATCCAGGCGTGGCGCGACCGCCTCGAAGCGCGCGGTCACGACGTGTACGTCGTGTATCCGGAGAGCGACCACGAGCCGGACGACCACGAGATACCGGTCCCCTCGCTGCCGAACCCCTTCTACCGACAGTACCGCTTCCCGACCTACCGCCGCCTCTCGACGCTGCCCGACCTCGACGTCGTCCACTGCCACGGGCCGGCGTCGACCGGGCTGATGGGGCTCCGCTACGCGAAGCGGCGCGGCGCCACCTCTGTGTACACCCACCACACGCCCGTCGAGGACTACTTCGTCCAGGGGCTCAGGTCCGAGCGGCTCGCCGCGCTCGCCGGCCGGGCGTACGTCGCCTACGAGAACCGCTTCCTGAACGCGTTCGACTGCGTCACGGCCTCGACCTCGCGCATCCGCCGCGACGTGGAGCCGTACCGGCTCCCGGTCGGGATCGAGATGGACCGCTTCCGCCCGCGAGAGGACGCCCGGGTGGACTCGCTGGCGGCGGACGGCGGCCCGACCGCGGCGGACGCGCCGGTGGTCGGCTACAGCGGTCGGCTGACGCACAAGAAGAACGTCGACGAGATCCTCCGGCTCGCGGACCGGCTGCCCGAGGTGCGGTTCGAACTCGTCGGCGAGGGGCCGGTCCGGTCGGAGTTGGAGGCCGACGCGCCCGAGAACGTCCGGTTTCACGACTTCCTGCCCCGCGACGACCTCCCCGACTTCTACGCCGCGATCGACGTGTTCGTCACGGCCTCGACCTGCGACACGCTCGGGCTCTCGACGCTGGAGGCGAACGCCTGCGGCACTCCGGTCGCCGCGGCGGACGTGGCGCCGTTCGACGAGACGATCGGTCCCGAGAACGGGAGTCGCTTCGCGCTCGGCGACCTCGACGACATGGAGCGCGCGGTCCGCGACTGCCTCGACGGCGACAGGGACACCCGCACCGCGGTCGAGCGGTTCTCGGTGGAGCGAACGATAGACGAACTCGAATCTATCTACGGGGTGACCGCGTAGATGGGCGCGGACAACGTCGACGCCTTCCAGCGGTTCATCTTCTCGGTTCCCCCGCTCAGGATTCAGGCGGCCGCACTCGTCGTTCTCAGCGCCGTGTACGGGGTCGCCACGGTCGGCGGGTTCTGGCTCTTCACGCCGTTCGAGCCGGACCCGTCGCGGATCGTGCCGGTCGCGGTCCTCATCTTCCTGATCCCGTTCGTCGCCGCGGCCGAGCTGTTCCCCCGCGTCCTCGACGGCTACCCGCGGTCGTGGAGCTACTTCCTCGCGCTCACTTCGCAGTTCGTCCTGTTCGTGTACGCGCTGGTGCTCTCGGGCGCGGACAACGTCGGGAACGCGTGGAGCATCATCTGGCTCAGCTTCATCACGCTGTACCTGATCAACATCCTCGTCCTCGTCGTCTCGACGGGGATCGACCGGTCCGACCGGATCCTCTTCGTCTCGCTGACCCAGCCCGGGCTGCTCATCGCCGCGTTCTACGCACTGGGCGGCAACGATTTCGGCTTCACGACGTACCGCCACGTGTTCGCGTTCGGCTCGCTGCTCATCGCGGCGGGCTTTCTCGTGTTGGTCCTCGTCGTCGTCGACTACCTGATCAAGAGCAACACCGACGTCTCGGCGTTCGCGCTCACCTCCGGGCTCCTCCGGAACGACCGCGAGTCGCTGGACCTCGGCGTCGAGGCGTGCCCGTCGGTCGAGACGTTCGCCGTCGACAACGGGAGCCAGCTCACGGTCGCGGCCCCGTGGGTCCACCCCGGTCCCCTCGGCGGTTTCGGCGGCGGCCAGCTGAGCGGGAACCTGATCGACGCGCTGAACGGCGGTCGAGGGGGCGACGCGGCCGACGGCGGCGAGACCGCGACCGACGGCAGCGGCGAGACTGCGACTGACCGCGGCGAGACCGCGACCGACGGCGGCGCCGAGACCGCGTCGGGCGGCGACGCCGGCTTCTTCTTCCACGTCCCGTGTACGCACAAGGAAGACCTCTCGAACCCGGCGGACGCGGAGCGGCTCCTCGACGCGGTCGACGAACCGGAGCGGACCGATCGCGCGTCGCGGCTCGTCACCGAGTCGTACGGCGACCGCGATAGGTACGCGGACGTGCGGTTCCACGGCCGCCGGATCGGCGACAAAGAGCTGATCGTCCTCCACGGGGAGGGGATCGACGACTACGACACGGGCGTGTTCATGCGCGACGTCGACCACGACGAGGTGCTGTTGATCGACCAGCACAGACACGACATCCAGCGGGGGCCGGACGTGGAGATCCAGTACGGCTCGGCGGAGGCGGACCGCCTCAAGCGCGCGTTCGACGAGTTCCGCGAGCGGCTGGCGGACGCCGAGCTCGTCGACGACTACGCCGCGGGCTTCGAGGTGACGCGGGCCGGACAGGACGCGTTGGCGATGGTCGAGTCCGTCGACGGGCAGGAGGTGCTCTGGATCGGCGTCGACACGAACGGACTCACCCCGGACGTGCGCGAGACGGCCGACGAGTTCCGCGAGACGTTCGACGCGGTGATCCCCTTCTCGACGGACACCCACGCGTCGATCCACGAGCTCGCGAATATGCGCGAGTCCGACACCGACGCGATCGAGCGCGCGGTCGACCGCGCCGTCGACGACCTCGCGCCCGCGACCGTCGGGTTCACCAGCCGTCGGTCCGATCCCGTGAAGCTCCTCAAGAACGACTACAACGGGCTCGTCTTCAGCGTCAACATCCTCATCCGCCTGACGCTTATCTCCCTCGTGACGCTGTACGCGCTGCTCGTGTTGTGGCTGTTCTTCTGACCCACCGTCCGCGCCGCTTCTCGGGGACCGGCCTCACGTCCGTTCTCGATTACGGCCGGGATTTTTCACCGTCCCCGTCGAGCCGGGACGCATGAAGTTCCGAGCCCTCCTCCTCGGAGCCGACCGGACTCCGAAACGCGCGCTCGGTACCGTCGCGGCCGCGTTCGTGGCCGCGTCGCTCCTCGTCGTCATCCTCCCGTGGGAACCGACGGGACCGGGTGGACGCTACGCGCTCTGGGCGGGCCTCGTCGCCGTCGGCCTCGCGAGCGCGGCGCACGCGGGCCGAGTCCGCGGCGGTCTCCTCGCCGGCTGGACGGCGGTGTTTCTCGCCGCCGTCTGGATCTTCGTCGTCCCGCCGCTCGCGGCGCTCGTCCGCGGCGACGGGGTCGACGCCAGCGGCTACGCGGTCCCGCGTCCGTCGGCGGTCGCGCTGTCCCCGCGCGCCGAACTGCTGACCGGGCTCCGGATCGGGCCGGTCGTCGCGCTCGCCGTCGCGCTCACGGCCGGAAGCGCGGCGTTCGCGCTCGGCGCTGGGCTCCGACGGCGGTCGGCGCGGTGACTCGACGCGGTGACTCGACGCCGGGGCCCGGAACCGCCGATCACTCGAAGGCCTTGACGCCCAGCGCCGACGCCGACGCGCCGCCGATGACCATCGGGAGCCAGTAGACGGCGCCGCGGAAGACGAGGACGGCGGCGGTGATCGCCGACGCGGCGACGCCGGTCGTCGGAACGAGGAGGCCGACGAGCGCGGCCTCGATGCCGCCGAGTCCGCCGGGCAGCGGCGTCGCGCCCGCGACGTACGACAGCGGGACGACGAAGACGGGGATCAGCGGCGAGATCGGATGGCCGATCGCGGCGAACGCGGCGGTGAGCGCGGCCGCCTGAAACAGCCAGCCGACGAGCGACAGCGCGACGATGCCGAGGAGTCGCCGGCGGTCGGTGCCGACGCGCTCGATGTCGGCGAAGAAGTTCCCCAGCCGGTCCGCGAGGCCCGCCTCTACCGTCTCGGCGTCGAACCGGTCGAACCGACCGAGGAACGGGCCGACCGCGCCCGGCACGCGGTCGACGACGGCGACGCGGTAGCGCCAGACGAAGGCGATCGCCGAGACGATCGCGGCGATCAGCGCGACCGCGCTCGCGACGGCGAACCCGACGCGGTCGCCGACGGCGGTGGTGGCCGCGTACGAGCCGACCCCGAGGAACACGAGCGAGACGGAGGGGACGACGTTGAGCACGTCGACGCTCGCGATGCCGACGAGTCCGGTCTCGTACCGCGACTCGGCCACCTTCGAGATGAGCGCCGCGGCGACCGGCTCGCCGCCAGCCTGCCCGAACGGCGTGACGTTGTTCGCGAAGGCGGCGCCGCTGTAGACGAGGAACGACGTCGCGACCGACAGGCGAACGTCGAGCGCGCCCAGCACGGCGCGGAGCATGAGGCTCCACGCGACGAGCCAGCAGAGCCCGAGTCCGGCGGTCGCGGCGACGAGCGCCGGGTCGGCCCGGGCGAGCGCGTCGAGAATGCGGTCGACCCCGACGACGACGAAAAGCACCGCGAGGAGGGCGACCGCCCCCGCTCCGCCGAGGATCAGCGCGCGCCGTTGTGGGCCGTCCATAGGCGAGGTGGGGTGGTAGCGAACTTGAAACGTCTGCTTCGCGTCCGCCGGGACGGAGCGGCCCTCCCCCGGTTCCGGTTCGATCGGACGGACCTCCCGTCCGGGGCCGAGAATGGGAATACATACGTACCGCCGGACCGACGGCCCATCCAATGGAAGACCAGCGGTTCCTCGAGTCGGAGTGGGATTACTGCCTGGTGCTCGACGCGTGCCGGTACGACGTGTTCGCGGACGTGTACGACGAGTACCTCGACGGAACGCTCGAAAAGCGACGCAGCGTCGGCTCGTCGACGCCGGAGTGGGCCTACCGCACGTTCACCGGCGACCACGACATCGCGTACTTCTCCGGGAACCCCTTTATCAACGACCTCGGGATCCCGCTGAACGAGCTCAAGTGGGGCGCCAGCTGCGACTACGAGTGGACCGCCTCCGAACACATCAGCGACATCCACGACGTGTGGAAGACCGACTGGGACGACGACCTCGGGACCGTCCCGCCGGAGGGGCTCGCGGACGCGTTCCACCGCAATCGGGACGCCGTCGAGCGCGCCGACCGCACCGTCCTCCACTACATGCAGCCGCACGCGCCCTACCTCTCGCGGGGGAAGGGCCAGAAGCTCAAGCAGATCCAGAAGGGGATCAGAGAGCAGGGAGAGGACGACGGCGGAAGCGACGACGACGGCGGGCTGCTCTCGTCGCTCAGCGACACCGTCCGCCCGAAGATCGAGAGCCGACTGGACGACAGCGAGTTCGCTCAGAAGGCCGGGCTGTGGCTCGAACTCGACCCGAAGGACCTCGTGAAAGACGGCACGCGCGTCACCGCGCTGTCGATGTACGAGGAGAACCTCCGGATCGCCTTAGAGAGCGTCGCCGACCTCGTCGAGGAGCTCGACGGCGACGTGGTGGTCACCGCCGACCACGGCGAGGCGTTCGGCGAGGAGGGCGTCTGGGAACACCACATCGAGACGTACATCCCGCCGCTGATGGAGGTCCCGTGGCTGGAAGTCGAGTGACCGGTCGTCCGAAAGGGGACGACCGGCGCCGCCGATGAAGGTCAGCCACTACTTCGAGTTCGAAGAGCACGTCACCGGCGGGATGGCGGCGTCCGTCGACCACCAGCGGAAGATGTTCGACCGGGTCGGGATCGACTACACCACCGAGCCGACGCTGGACGCCGACGTACTCCACTGCAACCTGATGGGGCCGCGCTCGGTCTGGTACGCGCGCCGCGCCCGGAGGGCCGGCGTTCCGGTGGTCGCGCACACCCACGTCACCGCCGAGGACTTCGGCGACAGCTTCCGGTTCACGAACGCGCTCGCGCGACCGCTGAAGCCGTATCTGCGGCGCGCCTACGGGCTCGCCGACCGACTCGTCTGCCCCTCCGAGTACAACCGCGAGGTTATCGGGGAGTACACCGACGTCCCCACCACCGTCGTCTCGAACGGCGTCGACCGCGAGAAGCTGGCGGGGTTCGAGGGGTTGGAGTCCGAGTACCGCGACCGCTACGACCTCGACCCCCCGACCGTGTTCATGGTCGGCCACGTCATCAAGCGGAAGGGGTTGGAGACGTTCGTCGAGACGGCCCACCGGATGCCGGACGTGGACTTCGCGTGGTTCGGCCACGTCGACCGATCGCTGAAGGGCCGCGAGACGAAGCGGCTCATCGACGAGGCGCCGTCGAACTGTACGTTCACCGGCTACGTCGACGACATCCGCGGCGCGTACGCCGCGGGCGACGTCTTCTGTTTCCCGACCCACGAGGAGAACGAGGGGATCGCGTTGCTGGAGGCGATGGCGGCCGGGAAGGCGCTCGTCGTCCGCGACATCGAGACGTTCTCTTGGCTCGACGACGGCGAGGACTGCCTGAAGGTCGGCGACGAACGCGGCGAGGCGGCCGACTCCGACGCGGGGGGCGGCGACGCGCGCGGGGACGACGTCGAGGGGTTCGTCGAGGCGATCGACGCGGTTCGCGACGCCGACCGGCGGGCGGCGCTCGGTGCGAGCGCCGCCGAGCGCAGCGAGGCGTTCTCGCTCGACGCGATCGCCGAGCGGTACGAGTCCTTGTACGCAGATCTGACGTAGACGGAGCGAAAACGGCTGAAATCGCCAGCTGCGCGGAATCTTGCGAAAACCGCAGTTGGTATGTCCGCCGACCGACTCCGTAGGGCCAAATGACTCGAGTGAGCGTAATCGGCTGCGGGAACATGGGCGGCGCCCTGCTCAGGGGCCTCGCCCGCGCGGAGGGGTACCACCTGACGGCGATCGACCTCGACTCCGAGGCCCTCGCCGCGATCGAAGACGCCGTCGACGAGACGACCGAGGACGTGGCGGCGGCGCGCGACGCCGACATCGTCGTCCTCGCGGTGAAGCCGGACGTGGCGCCGGCGGTCCTCGACGAGCTCGACCTGCGGGCGGACCAGCAGCTCGTGACGCTGGCCGCGGGGCTCCCCCGCGAGTTCGTCGACGAGCGCACGGACGCGTCCGTCGTCCGCATCATGCCCAACCTCGCCGCGGAGACGGGCGACATGGCCGCGGCGGCGACGAACGCGGGGCTCACCGACGAGGTCCGCGCCATGCTCGGCGCGGTCGGGGAGTTCGTCGAGGTCGACGAGTCGCTGATGCACGTCTCGACCGCGGTCAACGGCAGCGGCCCCGCGTTCGCCTTCTACCTGATCGACGCGATGAAACAGGGCGGGATCGACGGCGGGCTCGACCCCGAACAAGCGGAGACGCTGGCGGCGCAGACGTTCAAGGGTGCGGCGGAGACCGTGCTGCGCGACGACCGCAGCGTCGACGAACTCATCGACGCAGTCTGCTCGCCGAACGGGACGACGATCGAGGGGATGGAGGTGCTGTGGGACAGCGACGCCGACGCGGCGGTCGAAGACGCCGTCGCGGCCGCTGAGCGTCGGTCGCGAGAACTCGCCGAGGCGTTCGACGATGCCTGAGGACGCGGGCGTCGAGCGGACGGACGCCGGCGGCGGGAGTCGAGTCGGCACGGCCGACCCGGAGCGCGTCGAAACCGCCCGGCGAGAGGCGGCCGAGGCGGATCGGGTGATCGTCAAGGCGGGGACGAACTCGCTGACCGACGACGCCTCCCGGCTCGACCGCGTGAAGCTGGACAAGCTCGTCGCGGACGTGATGGACCTCCGCGAGCGCGGCACGGAGGTCGTGCTGGTCTCCTCGGGCGCCGTCGGCGCCGGGACGGGCCGGCTCGACGTGGGCCCCGAGTCGCGAGAGGGCGTCGAGTCGATCGCCGAGAGCCAAGCGCTCTCGACGGTCGGCCAAGGGCTGCTGATGCGCCACTACACGCAGAGCTTCGAGCGGTTCGACCAGGACGTGGCGCAGATCCTCGTGACGGGGACCGACCTCGACGCGCCCGAGCGGTTCGACAACTTCACAAACACCGTCGAGACGCTGCTGTCGTGGGGGGTCGTCCCGGTCGTCAACGAGAACGACGCGGTCGCGACCGACGAGCTGCGGATCGGCGACAACGACATGCTGTCGGCGTCGATCGCGATCGGGCTCGACGCCGACCTCCTCGTGACGCTCACCGACGTCGACGGCGTCTACACCGGGAACCCGAAACGCGACGCCGACGCGGAGCTGATCGAGGCGGTCGACGACGGCTACGAGCGGCTCCGCGAGATCGTCGGCGGCGGAACGGAGACCGACTTCGGCGGCATCCGCACGAAGGTGGAGGGCGCCCACGACGTGAGCCGCCACGGGATCCCCGCGATCATCGCGGGCTCCGCCGAGCGCGACGTGCTGGCGCGGATCGCAGCGGGTAAGCCGGCGGGCACGCTATTCGTCCCGAAGACGGGTGACGACGATGAGTGAGAACGCCCCCGACACCGAACCCGATAGCGACGTGGAAGCCGACACCGACGAGCTGGCCCGGCGGGCCGAGCGCGCGGCGCTCCGGCTCGCGAACGCCGACGAGGCGACTCGAAACGAGGCGCTGCGCTCGATCGCCGACGCGATCCGCGACCGCGAGGCCGAGATCCTCGAGGCGAACGCCGAGGACGTCGCGGCGGCGGAGGCGATGCTCGCGGACGGCGAGTACACGCAGGCCCTGGTCGACCGCCTGAAGCTCGACGAGACGAAAATCGAGGAGATCGCCTCGATGGTGGAGTCGGTCGCCGAACAGGACGACCCGCTCGGCGAGACGCTCGCGGCCCGCGAGCTCGACGAGGACCTGGAGCTGTACCGCGTGGCGGTGCCGATCGGCGTGGTCGCGACCGTCTTCGAGTCGCGGCCCGACGCGCTGGTCCAGATCGCGGCGCTCGCGCTGAAGTCCGGCAACGCCGTCGTCCTCAAGGGCGGCAGCGAGGCGAGCGAGTCGAACCGAATCCTCCACGAGGCGATCGTCGAGGCCACTCCCGACCTCCCCGACGGGTGGGCGGCCCACGTCGAGGCCCACGAGGAGGTCGATCGCCTCCTCGAACTCGACGACCGGGTCGACCTCGTGATGCCCCGCGGCTCCTCGGAGTTCGTCTCCTACATCCAGGAGAACACGCAGATCCCCGTGCTCGGTCACACCGAGGGGATCTGTCACGTGTACGTCGACGCGGACGCCGACCTGGAGATGGCGGAAGACGTGGCCTTCGACGCGAAGGTACAGTACCCCGCCGTCTGTAACGCGGTCGAGACGCTGCTCGTCCACGACTCCGTCGCCGACGCGTTCCTCCCGGATCTCGTCGCGCGCTACGAGGACGCCGGCGTCGAACTGCGCGGCGACGAGCGCACGCGCGAGGTCGTCGACGTTGCGCCCGCGACCGACGACGACTGGGACACCGAGTACGGCGACCTCGAACTGTCGATCAAGGTCGTCGGCGACCCCTACGACGCGATCGACCACGTCAACGACCACGGCTCGAAACACACCGAGTCCATCCTCACCGAGGACACCGAGACGGCGGAAGCGTTCATGACCGGCGTCGACGCCGCGAGCGTCTTCCACAACGCGTCGACCCGGTTCGCGGACGGTTACCGCTACGGCCTCGGCGCGGAGGTCGGGATCTCCACCGGGAAGATCCACGCCCGCGGCCCGGTCGGGCTGGAGGGGCTCACGACGTACAAGTACTACCTCGAAGGCGACGGCCACCTCGTCGCGAGCTACAGCGGCGAGGACGCGCTCCCGTTCACGCACCTGGAACTCGACGGCGTCGACTGGACGCCCGGTCGGCTGTCGAGGGAGCAGTAGCGGTTCGCGCGGGTCGGAATTTCACTCTCGATTTCCCTTCCGAGTAGACGGCGTCTCGTTCCGATTTTTCGGTAGATCGCGGATTGGGGCGAATCAGGTGACACGCACACTGTAGTTGCGGATGCCAAAATTGCTGTACGGGATTCAATCTAGACGACCTCTACTGAAACCATCCGTTAGAAAATATTGTCTCCGTTGAAATACCCTTCTTCAGATGTATTCTTGTCTGAAACAGCTGTTCGATGAGACCTGCGTATCTTACTTCTCAACGATCAAACTCGTTATTCCCAACCAGATACGAACCATATAATAAGAGGGCAACAGGCACTAAAAACCCGAATATATCTGACCCTCGGTAGAAGTTAGCTACCGCCAAGCCTAGTATCGATACCTGAACACCGATGATACTCTTGTTTGCGCTCATGTTAATCATATTCTGTTCATTACAGATAATCTCTCGCCATCTCAGCCGGCCTCGTACTATATGGAGATCTAGTCTACTAGTGAGGCTCTGTTGAAATCCTATTCTTCAGACATAACATCATGTGAAACAGCCGGTCATATTGAGCCGATTTAGTATCTACCACTCGCTTAGACGAAAGCCAGCAGTCAGTACAATACCGCGTTACTCCACCTTTTTAGAGAATTTCTTGAGTACGTAGTCTGCGACTTTTCCGGCAACTGAGATGCCGATCAAGAAGGCTACTGCCAGCAGGAGTATTTGCCACAAGAAAGCGGCACCAAGGTTCAGGTTAAACAGAATAGCTGTATCTACGAAAAACACATACATAGCATACATCAATGGAAGCCCGACTACGAGAACAGATCCGAAGTAAGTCAGGCCGGCTATTGCCAACGGGCGACGGCTGTACGTAGAGGTGCTCATCACGTGTAAATGTGTACTTTTTACGTAAAGTCTTTCGGGCAGATTGCTCCAAATGGACTCTTTCACTCATAGAACGACTGGCTGATCCACACAAGAACGTATGAAACCGATAATAACTGAACGCTGACTTCACCATCTGTACTGGCCGCGACTGGGTCAGAATATATCACTGTTTGAGGATTTCAACAGAGCCACATTCTCCTGATGTCGGATACTTGTACTGAGCGATTCCTGAGTCACCTACACTGACCGGAACCGGGCAGAAATATGTACTCACTGGGGATTTCAACAAAGCCCAGCCGATTCCTCTGTGGGGAGACAGTGAACTCATGATTTCAAAACGCCAGGATACATTCGGAAGATTCGGAAACGCCACACTTCCATTTATTAGCCTCGCCTCTCGTCGACACCCATGATCACGGACGCTCGGGTACTCCAACCGGAGTTCATCCCACGGGAGGTGACGCATCGAGACGCCGAAGTCAACACGCTCTCAAGCGTCCTGCAGCCCATTCTTGATGGAAACTCTACTGACCCCGCATTCCTCCACGGCCCATCCGGCGTCGGGAAAACCTGCATCGCACAGTTCACCGTTGAGCGACTGCGCGAGAACGTCGTTGACCTCAACCACCAGTACGTCAACTGCTGGGAGGACTACAGCCGCTTCAAAACGCTCTACACCCTCCTAGAGGGCATCAACAAAACAATCGACATTCACCGACAGTCAACCCCGCGAGACCAGCTCCTCGATCGTCTCCGCGACTACGACGGCCCACCCTATGTTGTTATCCTCGATGAAGTAGACCAGCTAGAAGACAAGAGTCTCCTGTACGATCTGTACCGGATTCGCGGCCTCACAATGATCCTCATCGCAAACAATGAACAGGGAGTCTTCGCAGATGTTGATGACCGAATCAACAGCCGCCTCGCTAACGCCACCCGCATCCATTTCAGACAATACCACCACGACGAATTGGTTGCTATCCTCCACGATCGTGTCTCTTGGGGACTCAACCCAGACGTAATCAACGCGAACGAATTGAGTCTAATTGCGAATAATGCAGCTGGTGATGCTCGCGTGGCTATTGGAATACTTCGCCAAGCTGCTCGCACCGCCAACGCTCAACAGATGAATAAAATCGGCGATGGCGTTATTCGGAAAGTGACTCCGGAAGCGAAATCGGAAATCAAGCAGAAAACCGTTGATCGTCTCACTACCCACCAGGAAGTCCTATACAAGGCCATCACCGAGTACGGAGAAATCCAACCGAATGAATTGTACGAGGAGTATTGTAATCGAGTGGGTGATCCAAAGACGCAACGCATGGTCCGGAACTACTTATCGAAGCTTGAACACTACAATCTCATCGAGGCAGAAGGCAACACGCGGGGGCGGACCTACCGTACAGTCGCGTAATGAGCCCTGTTGAAATCTCTTCTTCAGACATATTTATACCTGAAACAACTGGCCGCTGAATACTGCAAGTGGTTCGGCTTCCCTGTGATAATATTTTATACAACGCAGGTTGTTTTTTGATATATGGCCCCCTCGCTCTCACCCGCTACACGACAATTCCTTGTATTCGTATTTGTAGGAATATACGCTCTGTTGAGCCTTCTCCGACTCATGGAGGGTGGTTTCATTCCATGGGGCTCTGTTGTGGGTATTGGAGTCGGTATCGCACTCCTTGCCGGTCCGGTTGTCTGGGTTGCGCGTGACCGATATCCGGAACAGCGCCGAGAGCGTTTGTCATTAGTAGCATTTGGTATCGGTATGATTGTCTTTCCTCTCACTCTCGGTCTTCTACTTGCGTTCGGCGCACCCCCGTTTATACCGTCATCTGACGTTCTCATTATTGGGGCTTACGTTGGACTGCTCTTTGCTCACACAGCAGAACGCACGGTTGTGCCGGAACGGTTGCGAGCTGTCAATTAGAAATCTGACTACTGATTGTATATGTATATACTGTACTGAATGACTCGTGAGCCCCCTGTACTGACCACAACAAAGCCAAATCTCTCATCTACTGAGGGCTTCAACAGAAGCTTTCGGAAACAACACGCCCTTGCCTTTGACCCCGACTGCACGTCCTATTCGTATGACTGGTGATAATCCACAGAAAGGCCCCGAGTTCAATATTCCCGTCGACGAAACAGGCGCGGTTGGTACTGATCTCAACGTCACAGAGAACATCGTTCACCGTGTCTCGAATCGGACCTTCACCGAGTGGTACAACGAACAGCAATTTGAGCAGAACATCTTGGAGGGCAAAGCGTATTTCAATGGGCTGTCGCCGCCGAAAGACCCGGAACGTCACACCCCGAGCAAACTGCTACAGTGTCACCGGAAAGCGAGCTACGCCCGACAGAACGCACCACGAGAAGGTGTGCCCCCGAAGGGGCTATTCTGGGTCGGCAGTGCCTTCGAGGAGGATTTCATCGTCCCATACCTGCAAGAGGTCATCCCCGACCAGTTGTACGTACAGAACTCGTTGTGGATAGATACGACCATCAGTCGAGACAGGACAGAGCTCCGGATTCGAGGGTCTACTGACCCAGCAATCGTCACGAGTGAGGCTAACCCACTGTTTCTGACAGAAATTAAGACAACAACCTCTCTAGACCACCTTGATGAGCCGAAGAGTCACCACAAAGCGCAGCTCCACGCCTACCTACATGCACTCAATGAGATGAGTGACCACTCCATTACCGACGGAATGCTCGTGTACGGATCGCGTGAAACATTTGATCTCAAAACCTTCCATGTCACGTTCAACTCAGAGTTCTGGGACACAATCGTCGAGTGGATGGTAGCCCAAACGGAGTATGAACAGGATGGTGAATTACCGCCGGCAACGCCCGAGCGTGACTGGGAGTGCAACTATTGCTCTTTCAAACATCGGTGTGGGAAAGCTAATACACCGTACGCAGACACAGGGTACACCGGGTTACTCCCACTGTTTGAAGAGTATGACCGAGAGAACCTCACCGACTATCTTGACTCACGGGCCGATGCGAAACTCACCCCAACACTCGCTCATGTATTCTCTGATCTCACGGACACGTACAGTGTGTACGACTGGTCGTGCCCCCGGTGTAGTGAGACCTACGCTTGGGATGCTGTAGACTGGGACGGTGATACGTCTGAACCACCGGTCTGTTCTGAATGCCTTACTGATGGGGAGCTACTTACTCTAAGCGGGCCAGAACCGGCTGAACAGCAGTGACCCGGGCTCTTAGAATCCGATTCTTCAGACATATTCTTGTCTGAAACAGCTGGTCACTGAACGGTGCTTGTTCGTCAGTAACTCGTCCCCGTGGCGATAGTACTGTAGAGAGTAAGAGTATCACCAACGTTTTCGAATAGCGTAAACGAGGACCGTCAGTTAGTTGCGACTCCAAATGTAGACGACGAGTGCGAGTATCCCCCCGAAAAACGTCGTGATTGTGAGCACGCCGACACCAATAGCCCACAACGCGGCGTTGTTGTTGCCGCGTTTCTTGGCATCGGTGTACACCCAGTAGCTTACTACAAAGGGCAAAATAAGCCATACTATAGCCAGAAGCCCAACAGCAGGAGGAATCGCAAATTGGAGCGAGATCATAATATACTATACAATCTTTATAATAAAAAGAGCATCGACTGTTGCTACGTCTATCCCCTGTACTGACCACAACGGGAACAACACGTAGCATCACTGAGGAGTTCAACAGAATCGCAACTCCCTACGAATCAGTGTCGTCGTCTTCTTCGCTCGGTGGATATTCATCATAGGATACTTCTTCGAGCCTTTCTTGTTCCAATTCCTCTGGGTCTGTCGATTGATCGAGATCGGGAGCACGATCTGATGAAGAAGCAGACCCACTCGATGAATCATCGGTGGTTTCCTCGTCATCGTCCGCCTCTGTATCGCTAGTTTCTGAATCCGAATCCTCGGGTGGTATCAGGTCCACAGGTAACTCATCTTCAGGAGGGAAGTTATCTCCCTCACTCGGCCGTGCAGGTGGCTCGGTTTCTGGGTCATCCAAGTTGCTAGCGTACTTGTCAGCATCAGGTACTTCCTCACGTTCACTCGGTGATGGGGAATAGTTCGTGTTTGTTTCACTGTCCGAATCCTCGTCCATGTCGTCTTTGCTGATAATGGTTCCATCACCACCATTTCGAAACTGTAGGAGCTCCGATGGGTTCTCTTTCATCCACTGTACAAGACCGTCTGTCTGTTCGTCTACCGATTGTTGATGCGCCCGCATCTTTCGGTAGTTACTGACAATTCCCTCTCGTGCCATCTTGTCCGTCAGGAACTCGCCCATATCGGTCAAAGTATACACGCGTTTGGTCCCGACTTCACCCTCACCGAGAGAAACGTCCAACAGTCCGAGTTCGGCAGCCTCGTCACGCCGTGCAACAATAGTTGAAGACGTCACATCTATTTCCGGTTCGATTTCCGAATACGTCATCGGGCGCTCGTGAAGTAGCGACAGTAGCCCAACTCCGCCTTTACTCTGTAGAAACTCCTGAAGGGTTACAGCCATCAGATCTCCGTTCAAGGCCGGTCCATTTAGAAACCCAGTCTAACTCCAATTTGGAAATAACTAGATATTCGAGAAACCTAGAAAACCTGAAGAATAGGCCTCAAGACACTTTATTTAACCATTCATTCGGAAACTACACCCGCATACATATGCTCCATATTCGAGTTACTATCTCTATGGTTGGCGCAATCGCACTCTGTCGTATCTCACGGACGTATTGCGCGCGTTCACGCGTGGACGGTGGTTTCGATGAGTGACCCATCCGCTGTCGATGAACTCGGTTCTGGTCCTGCGTTGAATATGATCTCACAGCAAGCTGACGATGTCATAGACGATGGAACTGATTGGGCGGATCTCGGTCAGGAACTTGATGTCTCAATGTACCAGCGTGATGATGCGTACCCTGAGTGGCACGCTGAAACAACAGATTTCGAGCCGATGTTCTTGGCAATGCTGTGGGCAAAAACCGAGGATGAATCCGTTACTGGTCTTTCTGACCGTCTAAAATCGAACCCAGAGACTGCTGAGGCGTTTGGGTTCTCCGAAGATGACATCCCACACGGGGACACGTTCGCTCGCGCATGGAGAGAACGATTTGAGTCCCTACAGGGGACTATCGAAACGACCGCAAAAACAATCGACGAAATTGCTACTGAACGCGGCAGTCCAATCGGTGGGCACACTGGCTTGGAATTCGAAGAAACAGATGGGACGTCGAAACGAACAGAACAGCGTCTACTCCGAAAGAAGACGAAGGAAGTGTTGAACGAAATGGCTGGCGTTGTGTTTCCTGCTCTCGATCTCCCTCGTCCTAAGAACGCGATTTACGATCAGGACGATATGTTGGAATTGATGACTATCATGGGAATGAAGGGTGTAGCTGCGAATAACGGCGCGGACCTCCACGGCGATAAACTCGCAGACAAGAAGGACATCCAACCGAGCGACCCGTTCTATGAAGACGGGATGCGAGGTGAGACATTACTCAACGCTATCCACAAACTCTCGGTAAACGCGATTACGGACATGGTGAACAGCGCAGCTCACCGCGCGTTGACCCGTATCAAACCGTACGCTGAGTTCCCAGACCCTGTGTTCATGGCGATCGACATCACGTACGTCGCGTACTACGGTGAACGTGAAGGGCTCAAATGGGTGTCAGGCACGCCTGATCACAAACAGTACAAGTGGTGTCACAAATTCGCCACTGCAACACTCGTCGGGGAGGGAGTCCACATGGTTGTCGGGATGCTGCCAGTCGGTAACCCAGACTTCACCGACAACCAAGCGTATCCGGGAGGTGAAGAGAAATCGTACGTGGCAGGGGATGTCGTTCGGAAACTTCTCTCGAAAACGAAACGCCACGTGACGCCGCGGTGCGTGTACGCTGACCGAGCATTCGCATCCGCTGATACGATTGCAGCGTTTGAACAGCATAACATGCGGTACTTGATGCCAGCTCCGCGGAACGACCGAACGAAACTCTGGCTCAAGCGGAACGTAGACATGGAGCAAGGAATCGTTTCTGTTGAGCAGGAGTGGGCGTTGCGCGGAGCGGTGAAACACGGGGTGTCGAACGAGCGCGTCACGACAACGCTCATCGGGTTACCTGGTGATCCTGATGACGAACAGTACGGGTACGGCGAAACGGCTGATGAAGGTGAAGAACTCATTCCTGAAGAGGACCAAGCTGCGGTTCCGTTCTATACGAACACACATGCAGACGATGAGATTGCGCTTGACCGCCGGCAGACCAAGCGAAAAGTTGAGCAGTACAACCGGAGAGGTGGGATTGAAACGGCGTACAAGAAGATCAAAGAGTTCGCTGCATGGACGACATCGAAGGAGTTTGAGGTTCGGTTGTGGCATTTCGGGTTCGCTGTGCTTCTGTACAATGCGTGGCTGATGGTTGATTTCCTTGTACAGGCTGGGCTCGACAGAGAATTTCGGTCGAAACCGCGGATAACTGCGCAACGGTTCCTATCGTTTCTCGATCGGCAGCTAACACGACTAATATAGCCGCTCACTGAGGTTCGCGTTCGACTGTTCGCGTAGAGCCTTCAGTACACAGCTCCTTGATTTTTACCGGTATTTTAGCAGATGTCCTGTCTTTGACAGTTATATGGAGAGTTTTCGCAGTGATCAGCGGCTGATTGGCGAGTGAGTTGGTCAAAAACTGGGGATTCCGTACAGCAAACACCGGGGAATCGCAACCACAGCGCACACATTTGGTATAGCGGAATGGGGTTTACTCGTTGCGTCCGCGACGAAAATGCGTCGGATCCATGCCGACGCAATCCTCCGAAAACCGACGAACTCCGGAATTATTACCTCCGCCGCTCCCGCAGCGTCGTCCATGGCCGACTCCGACTGGGGCGACTGGCTGCCGCGCGCGGTGGCCGACGCCGACCCCGACACGGTGGCGCTGTGGTATCTGGGCTGTAACGGCTTCGCTATCAAGGGGAGCGAGGGGACCGTCCTCTGGATCGACCCGTACGTCGGCACGGGCGACCCGCCGCGGACGATACGCATGATCCCGATCCCCTTCGATCCCGCGGACGTCGACGTCGCGGACGCCGTGCTCGCCACCCACGAGCACACCGACCATGTCCACGGCCCCTCGCAGGCACCGATCCTCGAAAACACCGACGCCGACCTCGTCGCGCCCGACGACTCCCTCGCGGTCGCGCGCGACGAGGAGGCGTGGACCGACGAGTACGCGCTCAGCGAGGCCGCCTTCACCGAGGTTCGGGAGGGCGACGAGCTGCGGATCGGCGAGTTCACGGTTCACGTCGTGGAGACGCGCGACGCCGACGCCACCCACCCGGTCGGCTACGTGATCGAACACGACGCGGGCACGGTGTTCCACGCGGGCGACAGCAAGCCCTCGCCGTCCTTCACCGAGCTCGGCGAGCGGTTCGACATCGACCTCGGCATCCTCGCGTTCGGCTCTGAGGGAACGATTCCCGACAAGGAGACGGGCGAGCCGGTCCAGACGAAGTGGTACAGCGACGAGAACGAGATCGCGACGGCCGCGAACGACCTCGGGCTCGACCGGCTGGTTCCGACCCACTGGGACATGTGGAAGGGGCTGACCGCCGACCCGACCGCGCTCCACGACCACGTCCGGAGCTACGAGTCGCCGGACCGGCTGGAGATAGTCGAGATCGGCGACCGGATCGACCTGTAAACGGGAGTCGAGCGGCCGATTTCGCGGCGTGTGTCGGTTATCAGCCGCGAAACCCGGCCCGTGGAATTTAAGCCCCTGCTCCGGGACCGTGGGATATGAGCGAACGGACGGCTGAGGCGGCCACGACCGTCGACGAGGACGGCATCCGCGTCGAGAAATCCTTCACGGACGACGCGTTCCCGGTGCCCGCGGTCATGTACACCCTCTCTTCGCACCGCGAGGATCCCGTACGGGTGCGTATCGTCGACCGGATCCCGGAGTCGTTCCCGATGGACCGAGTCGGGTTCCACCCGGAGTACGAGAGCGAGAACTGGACGGCGTACAAGGACCATCGGGTGGAGTTCGAGCGCGTCATCGACCCCGACGAGAGCGTCGAGACCGTGTTCGGAATCCGCGACGAGGACCCCGACCTCGACGGGTTCCTCGGAACGCCGGTGATCGAACACGTCCCGGTCGGCGAGGAGATCGAAGACGTCCTCGGCGCCGGTGACACGGACGCGGTGCGCGAGGTGCTCTCCGGAGACCGTGCGACGCTCCCCGGAATGGCGGAAGACGAGGAGCTACTGCCGGAAGATCCGGCCGGCGGCTCCATCGAAGAGCCCGAACCGGACGCCCCCGAAGCTGAACCCGACGCCCCTGAGGCCGAACCGGACGCCCCCGAAGCTCACGACGAACCCGACGCACCCGAGGTCGACGACGAACCCGACGCACCCGAACCACGTGCGGTCGGCGAAGGGACGGCCGCCGTCACGGCCCACGAGGGAGACCCGCTCGGCGCCGCGACCGAGCCGGAAACCGAAGCCGAATCGGCCGACGAGACGGTGTCGACAGACGACGACGAGGAACCCGAGGAGCCGCCTGAAACGGACGACGCGGGTGCCGAAGAGTCCGTTGACGGCGAGCACGAGGGGGTCGCCGACGCCGAGTCGGAGCCCGACGAGACCGCGAGCCTGCCCGGCGAAGGCGGTCTCGCGGCGGCGCTGGCGGCGGAGATCCGAAGCGGCGCGGCCGACGAGGAGGACATCGCCACGATCGAGCGGGAGTTTGCGGGCGGCGTGCCGCGCAGCGTCGACGTGCGGATCGCCCGGCTTCAGTCGAGCGTGGCCGACATCGAGGCGTACGCCGACGCGCTCGCCGAGTTCATCGACGGCGAGGGCACCGCCCGTGAGATCCTCGACGGGATCGACGAACGCGTCGACGCCGTGGAGTCCGAGGTCGACGCTCTCGATGATCGCCTCGACGACGCGGACGACCAGCGCGAGGCGATCGAGTCGGACGTCGACCGCGTCGACGCCGCCATCGCGTCGACCGCTGACGATGTCGACGCGGTCGACGATCGCGTGGACGCCGTCGAGGACGACGTGCGCAGCGTTGAAGCCGACGTGCGGGCCGTCGAAGACGAGGTCGAGACTATCGACGACTCGGTCGAATCGGTTCAGGCGGCCGTCTCGGCCGTCGAGAGCGACGTGGAGGGGCTCGACGCCGACGTCGACCGAATCGAGGGGCAGGCGGACGCGGTCGCGGAGACCGTCGACGACCTGGGCGACGACGTCGAAACGCTGTACGAGGAGGTCGACAAGGCAGCCGAGCGCGCCGAGAGCGCCGAGGAGCAGGCCCAGGACGCCGAAGAGCGGGCCGCCGACGCCGCCGAGCGCGTCGGCGACGTGGAGTCCGGACTCGACCGCTTCGACGAGGAGTTCGACGACCTGTGGGACGACCTCGCGGAGGTCGACTCGCGGCTCACCGACATCGAGAACCGTCTCGGGGACGACCTCGACGACGTCGCCGCCGAGTTAGACGAGATAAACGAGCACCTCGACGAGCTCGACGAGTTCCGCTCTCGACTCAACGAGGCGTTCGGTCCCTGAACCGACCGTCTTCGACGCCGTAGTCGGAGACGAGGAAGCGTCGATCGCCCGCCGTCGACCCGGTTCAAAAACGCAACCCGTTTTACGCGCCCGCTCGCAGAACGGACAATGAGTGATCCGGTTCCGGTCGCGGTTCCCCGCAAGGGGCGCCCGCTCGAAGCGGTTTTAGAGCGGATCGCGGCCGTCGCGGACGGCGACCGCCTCGACCGGCTCGCGGACGGCGTGAGCAACACGCTCCGGTACGAGAAGGCCGTCACGAAGGGGTCCGTCGACGCTGACGCGGGTCCCTACGAGCGCCTCGCCGAGTACTCCGACCCGGCGACCCCGGCCGAGCCCGAGTTCACGCTGCTTCGCGACGACCGAAACGGCAAACCGCGTCGGATCGTCTTCGACGCCGCGACGGTCGATCTAGGCGACGTAACGGTCAAACTTGTCGGTCGCGAGGAACCGTTCCGGGCGCTCCGGACCCACGAGTTCGCGCTCGGATTCGACTCGGCCGACCTCGTCTTAGAGGAGGTGGTCGGGATCCGAGACACGGGGCTCGGCACCATCTCCGACATCAACGACCGCATCGACCCGCTCGACACCGACGTGCGCGTGGTGACCGGGCTCGGAGACACCGTGTTCCACACCCTGATGGGGCGCGAGGAGGAGCGGGCGCCGAACACGACGTTCGACCGCGCGTATCTCGCCGACTACGAGGGGCCGCTGTGTATCTCGCCGCGGTACGAGCGCCTCGTCACCGCCGTGTTGGGAACCGACGCGCTCGACGGCGTCGAATTCGTCCATCCGGGCGCCGACGAGGAAGAGGAGGCCGCGATAGCGAGGGTCGGACTCGGCGTGTACCTCACCGTCACCGGCTCGACGGCGCGTGAACACGGTCTCGCCGTCGGCGAACACCTCTTCCCGAGCGAGACGGTTCTGATGCGTAACGCCGCCGAGACGGGCGATCCGGTCTCCCGCGTGCTCCGAGCGCTCGAACGCGAGGCGACCGACTCGGAAATTCGCGTCTGACCCGCAGACGATATCGCGAAATACGATATACGCGTTCCACCTGAGAGGCGTTCCCGAGGGCGTGGGGTGTATGAATCTACGTTGATCGCGAATCGATAGGTGATCGCCACCCCATCCGTCTCCTGTGTTCCAAACCGTAGTTCTCCTGCCCAACTTCGAGCTACCGCCGAGAGCTCGCTCGCTTCGTTCCCGTGAGCGGGTGCGACAACACGACCGGGCCGAAGGTGTGCCCGACCGACTCGGCGACACGAACTCGATTCGATCCGGCCGCGTTCGGTGGATCAGCGAGCGTTTTGTATATCTTTTATTCTAGTACTACTTATCGATGGCTGTAGTCTTACAATCCAGCATATGCTATTTTATCCGGGTGAATATGAGTTCTATAGACGAGGATAAGTGACTTTATCCGAAATTGTGGGATAGATTGAAGTCGGGCCGCCGAGAACGCCCGTCCGAGAACGATGGGAGGCGACCGACAGTCGGTGAAGACGTACGTGCCGACGGAACAGAAGGACGTGTGGCGCGACCACGCCGACGAGCTCGGGATGTCGCTGAGCGAGTTCGTCAGAACGATGGTCCAAGCTGGACGCCGTGGATTCGCACCGGCCGAATCCGGGGAACGAGTGGAACCCGCTTCCGACCCCTCCGACCCCAGCGGTCACGACCTCGAAAGTGGGGTCGAGAGGGCTCTCGAATCGGGACCCCGTTCGTGGGACGAACTCGTTCAGGTCGTGGTCGGTGACGTCGAGGACGAGTTGGAGGCGACCCTCGACGATCTCCAGGAACGAAACCGCGTTCGGTACAGCGGTCGAGAGGGAGGGTACGTGTTGACCGATGAGTAGCGCGCGAACGGCTCCCGATCCCGACGATCCGGTCGGCTACTTCCTCGAAGATCTCACGTACCACGGGAAGACGGACCGAACGAGGGCGGCGTACGAGCGCGTACTCAGGCGCTTCGAGGGGTTTCTCGACGACGCGACCCCGAAATCCGCGACCCACCGCGACTGTATGTCGTTCGTCCACTCGCTGCGGGGCGACGTCGCCGACAGCACGGTCGCGACGTACGCGGCGTACCTCCACCGGTTTTACGGGTATATGACGGAGGTGGGCGCCTTCGACGCGAACCCGATGACGCTGGTAATGGAGGAGATGGACGAGACCGTCGACAAAGACCCGGCCCGACGCGACGTCTCAGTTCCGGCGATGCGGTCGTTCGTCGCCGGGATCCGTCACCCGCTCCATCGCGCGCTCGTGGTGACGCTCCTGAAAACCGGAATGCGGGTCGGCGAGCTGTGTAACCTCGATCTGCGGGACCTCTCTGTCACGGATTCGGAGCTCAACGCGGAGTATTCGCTCGGGGAGCGCCCGGCGCTGTCCGAGCGACCGGACTCGATCTTCGTGACCGCCGAGGCGGCGGTCGGCGAGGAGTTGAACGGCGAGGTGCGAACGGCGGCGAACAAACGGAAGCGCGGGACCGTGATCCCGGTCGACGACGAGCTCCGCCGGACGCTGAAGGCGTGGCTCGCGGTGCGACCGGACTCGCCGTCGCCCGCGGAGCCGCTGTTCGTCGGCACCGCGGAGGGATGGGGAGAACGACTAGAGCCGCAGGCGGTCAGGCACGTCGTCGAGCGGCACGCACGCGAGGAGGGGTGGTACCGGACCGGTGGCGGCGCCGACGAGAACGTTACGCCGCACTACTTCCGCCACTTCTTCACGACGCACCTCCGGGACAGGACCGGCGACCGCGGCGTGGTGAAGTACCTCCGCGGCGACGTCGCCGACGACGTGATCGATACCTACACGCACAACTGGGGGGATCAGGTGCGGCAGGTCTACGAGGCGAACGTGTACCGACTCCGTATCTGAACGATCCGCGTCTTTTCGTCGGGTTCGATCGGTCAGATATCTGTTCGGCGCGAAACTGATAAACTGTATATCGCGATATCCAATTGTGGGGCCGTCCCCGTGAATCGGCTCCGCTCGTGGGAGCGCCGAGCGACGGTCTCGACGGGTTGCGTGACGCCTTCCGAAGCGACGATTCGATGACGGCGGCGGCGCAAGGACTCGCGCGGATGTCGAATCGGCGAGAAATCGGCCGAGTGACCGGGTACGGGACGACGAAACGGATCGACGCGCGGCTACATCTTCGAGGAGGAAGCGAGCAGTTCGGAGACGGACTGATCGGTCGTCTCGGGGACCTCAAGCCGGACCCGTCTGGCCTCGTACGTCTCCATGATCGCGCCCGGCCCGCCGACGGTGAACTCCTCGGTTCCGTCGTCGAGTACCAACGCGTTCTCGATGGGGATGTTGTTCGTCGTCGGTTCGACGAGCCCTTGCCGCACGGTGGTCACCCGACCGCGCCGCGTCTCGAACGGCTCGGAGGACCGGGCGGGACGCACCGACACCTCCGCGATCAGTTCACGGCCGTAGCGGCGGTGGAGCGTCGCGTCCAACACCGCGTGTCTGAACCGGTCGTACGTCTCCGGGGGCTCGCTCGGCTCGTCGACGTACACCTCCGTCGCGAGGGGCCAGTAGTTCCCGAGAAAAGATCCGACCAGCGCCGGTGAGAGTCGGTCCTCGGTGAAGCCGATGGCCTGCTGGTCGGTCGGGGGGCCGACGACGACCTCGGGCGGGGAGAACAGGCCGTGGGTTCGGTCGACGCTGAGGATCATCGGACCGGTGTGGTCCCAGACGCGCACCGCGCTGCCCAACCCGTCGAATCGGTCCCTTTCGGCCGCGTCGGTCCCGTCGTCGTTGACCAGCACGAGCGTGAGTACGCCGCGGTCGACCGCGGACCTGAGGTCGGCGGCGAGGTCCGAGACGATCGACGCGTGGACCGAGAGGCTGACCTCGTTTTCCGCCTCCCGGAGCAGCCGCGAAATACGCTTCCTGACCGTCGCCGTCGACTTGATAACCTCGTAGCGCCGGTCGACCTCCGGGTCGGGATCGTAGAGCGCGTCGAGGTTCTCTTCGAGGGCCGAGAGGGTGCCGGAGAGCCGGTCGACGACGGTCGACGGGTCCAACGCCCGTACGGTGGTCGGCGTCTCGTGGTCGTGTATCTCGACGAGCCCGCGGTCCTCGAACTCTCCCAACACGTTGTAGACGTACCGCTTGGAGACGTCGGCCCCCTCTGCGATCGCGCTCGCTTTCGCCTCGCCGAGGGTCAAGATAGTCGTGTACGTATCAATCTCCTTGTCGGAGAACCCGAACGACTTCAGTTGGTCCCTGAGACCGGGATCGGTTCCGCTCATGACGCCGCCCTTCGGTAGGACGGGTAATGAAGTGCCCGGACGGGCCGAGCGCTCGGACCCGCCGGTCAGTCTTCTTTCGAGTACGGTTCACCGACCGCCGCCGGGACCCGCGTGTACCCGACCACGACGAGCACGACGAGGACGGCGACGTACGGGAACAGCCCCGTGATGCTCCCGGGCAGCGAGATACCGATGGTCTGAAGCTGGATCTGGAGCATGTCCATCGCACCGAACAACAGGGACGCTCCGTACGTACCGAGCGGGTTGTAGTTGCCGAACAGGTACGCGACGATCGCGATCCAGCCGCGGCCGTCGACCATCGTCACTCCCGTCCCGGTGAAGCCGCTCCCGATGCCTATCGACAGCACGGCACCGCCGAGGCCGGCCATGACTCCCGAGAAGACGAGCGTGGCGTAGCGGACGCGGTTCACGTCGACGCCGGCCGTGTCGAGCGCCTCCGGATTCTCCCCGGCCGCCTGTACCCAATAGCCGTATCGGGTCCGGAACAACACGATCCACGCGCCGACCGCGAGGACGACCGTGAACAGGACCAGCGGCGACGCGTCGAAGAACAGCCGCCCCGCGATCGGGACCTCGGAGAGGACGGGCACGACCACGTTGTCGATGTTCGGGAGCGACGGGCTCGAAACGCCGCCCCAGACGACCGTGGAGATGAACGGCCCGAAGCCCAGTCCGATGAACCACACCGCGAGCCCGGCGACGATCTGGTCGGCCTCGTAGCGGATCAGGAGGACGGCGAACAGCGCCGCCATTAGACCGCAGACGACCATCGCGGTCAACACGCCGAGCCAGAGATCCGCTTGGCCGACGCCGTCGCTTCCGGACGCGGTCCAGGCCGTGACGGCTCCGAACAGCGCGCCGAATATCATGAACCCTTCTAGCCCGATGTTGAACACGCCGCTCTTCTCGGCGTAGAGCCCGCCGATGGCGGCCAGCGCGATCGGCGTCGCGGCCTGAAGCGCCCGTTCCATCGCGCCGACCGTCACGAGATCGGAGCCGGGGATGTCGGTAACGAGGAACGCGATCAGAGCGACCGCGAGCAGCGCGAGCCCGCCGACGAACGCAGAGCGCCCGTCCATCGCTTCGCGGACGGCGCTCATCGGGCGTCACCTCCGAGACCCGTGTACCGTCCGGCGGCGCGAAACAGCTCCGGCGCCGCGACGAACAGGACGATTAGCCCGATCACGCCGTCGACCAGTTCGCTGGGCACGTCGAGCGTGAAACCGATGTACTGTCCGCCCGCGTCGAGCCCGCCGAAGAGGAGCCCGGCGGGGATCACCCCGAGCGGGTTGTTCGCGGCCAAGAGGCTCACGGCGATGGCGTCGAAGCCGAACGTCGGGAACGTGTTCGGGTCGCTGTAGTACCCCAAGATCATCACGGCGAACAGCGCCCCGGCGAGCCCGGCGATCATCCCCGAAAGCGTCATCGTCCGGACGATCATTCGGTTCGGATCGACGCCGGAGTACTTCGCGGCGGGCTCCTGGAAGCCGCTGGTGACGAGGTCGTAGCCGGACCCCGTCTGCGTCATGTACACGTAGACGACGGCGACGGTCACCAGCGCGATCGCGAACCCGATGACCGAAAACGACGGGCTCCCGAAGGCGAATCCCGGTAGGTCGACGTAGTCGGGGAACGACTCCGTGTTCGGCGCCGCCGCCCCCGGCGGACGCAGGTACGCGTCCAAGAGGAAGTAGACGACCCCGGAGGCGATGAAGTTCAGCATGATCGTCGTGATGACTTCGTTCGCACCGGCGTACGCCTTCATCAACCCGGGCAGCGCACCGTACGCCCCACCGGCGACGACGGCGGCTCCGGCGGCGACGACCATCAGAACGACACCGACGAAGGTGTTCCCGGGGAGCAGCGGCGTCAGGAACAGTATCGCGAGGGTGGCGGCGAATCCGCCGACCACGAACTGCCCCTGAACGCCGATGTTCAACACGCCGGCGCGGAACGCGACGGCGACGGCGACGCCGGCCAAGATGAGCATCGTCGACTGTCTGAGGGTAAAGGCGACGTTCGAGAGCTCGCCCACCGCCCCGTACACGAGCGAGTAGACGAACTCGACGGCGTCGTATCCGGAGAGGGCCACGATACCCGCGCCGATACCGAGCGCGAGGGTCGTCGAAATGATCGCGATGACGATCCGCTCCAGTACGGTCGCCCGGACCATACGGTCGACCAGCCGGTCGAGCGCGGTCCGGACGCGCGAAGCGCCGGCGTCGCTCACGCGTCACCCCCCGCGTCGACCGCGACCGTGTCGGGCTCGTCGAGCGACTGTCCGGCCATCATCAGTCCGAGTTCCTCCTCGGTCACGTCGCCGGGATCGACCACGTCGACGAACTCTCCCTCGTACATGACCGCCGTTCGGTCGGAGAGCCGCTTGACCTCGTCGAGCTTCGAGGAGACCAAGATCACGGCCGCGCCCTCGTCACGCATCTCGCGGAGCCGCTCGTGAATGAACTCGATCGACCCGATGTCGACGCCCCGCGTCGGATGCGCCGCGACGAGCAGCGACGGGTCTCGTTCGAGCTCGCGACCCACGACGAACTTCTGTTGGTTCCCGCCGGACAGCGACTCCGCCGCCGCGTCCGCGTCGGCCGGACGAACGTCGTACTCCTCGACGATGGCGTCCGCGTGGTCGGTGATCGCCCGCCAGTCGAGGAAGGCGCCGTCCGCGAAGGGTTCGACGGTCTGGTTGCCGAGCAGCGCGTTCTTGACGAGACTGTACTCCTGAACGAGCCCCTCGCGAGTCCGGTCGCCGGGAACGTACGCGACTCCCGACTCGATGCGCTCCCGCCGACTCAGTCCCGTGATGTCGTCGCCGAACAGCGTCACGGCGCCGCGTTCGGCGTCTCGCATACCGGTTATCGTTTCGATCAGCTCCCGCTGTCCGTTGCCCTCGACGCCGGCGACGCCGAGAATCTCTCCCTCCCTGACGGCGAAGTTCACGCCGTCGACCTGACGGATCCCCCGCTCGTCGTCCGTACAGACGTCGTCGACGGAGAGCGCGACGTCACCCGGAGAGCGCTCTCGGGGCTCGATGTCGAAGAGCACCTCTCGACCGACCATCATCCGGGCGAGCTCGTTCCGCGACGTCTCGTCGGCGTCGACCGTCCCGACCGCGCTGCCGTCCCTGAGAACCGTGATCTCGTCGGCCGCCGTCATCGCCTCGTCGAGTTTGTGCGTGATGAAGACGAGCGAGCGCCCGTCGGCGGTGAGCGCTTCCATGACGTCGAACAGTCCCTCGACCTCCTGTGGCGTCAGCACCGCCGTCGGCTCGTCGAAGATAAGCGTCTCGGCGCCCCGGTAGAGGCTCTTGACGATCTCGACGTGTTGCTGGACGCCGAGACCGAGGTCCTCGACGTCCGTGTCGAGGTGTTCGTCGACGGAGAACCCGTAGGCGTCGCAGATCTCTCGGACGCGCTCGCGAGCCTCGCTATCGTCGACGAGTCCGTTTTTCGACGGTTCGTGACCTAAGACGATGTTCTGGAGGACAGTCATCGTGTCCACCAGTTGGAAGTGCTGATGGATCATCCCGATGCCGGCGTCGATCGCGTCGCGCGGCGACGCGAACGTCCGCGGCTCACCGTCGACGGTCACCGTCCCCTCGTCGGGGTCGTAGAGGCCGTACAGTACCTTCATCAGGGTCGTCTTGCCGGCGCCGTTCTCGCCGACCACGGCGTGGACGGACCCGTTCCTGAGAGAGAAGTCGACACCGTCGTTCGCGACGACGTCGCCGAACCGTTTCGTGATGTCGGTGAGTTCGACGGCGCACGCGTTGTCTGTGGATTCTGGCATAGTGGAAAAATACTCGCGGGCACCGCCCGCTGTCAGCAACCGCCGGCGCTACAGGGAACCGTGACCTCCCCGTCGATGATCGCCTGCCTGCTCTCCTCGAGGTTCTCGGCCGCGACGTCCGGGAGGCTGTCACCGACGGCCTGCCCGAACACGACCTCGACGCCCTCGGATTCGAGGCCGAGGACGTTCGACCCCTGAACGCTGGACCAGTTGTCCTCGACGACCGCTTCGGCGACCTCGTACGTCCCCTCGTTGATGTACTTCACCGCCGACGCCATGATGACGTCCTGGTAGTCCGGGAGCGTCACGGACTGGTCGGCGTCAACGCCGATAGCGAACCGACTGGCGTCCTGTGCGGCCTGGAACACGCCTTGGCCGGCCGCCGCGGCGGCGTGATACACGATGTCGGCGCCCGCGTCGTACTGCGAGGTGGCGATGTTGTTCGCGGTTTGGGTGTCGGTGTAGTTCCCGATGTAGCCGACGTTGACCTCGATACCCTCGTCGACCCACTCCACCCCGGCGCGGTAGGCTCGCTCGAACGCGTTGATGAGCGAGCCGTCGACGCCGCCGACGAACCCGACGACGCTCTCGTCCGGGTTGAGCGAGTTGCCCTCGTGAGAGAGTTCGCGCGTGGTCATCGTCCCGGCCAACACGCCCGCCTGGAAGGACATCTGGTGGTTCGCCCACGTGTACCCCGCCACGTTCGGCTGGTCGACCGACGCGTTGATCAGCATCCAGTTCTGGTCCGGGTACTCCTCGGCGTTCGTCTGGAGCGCTTGCGTGTGGTTGTAGCTGACCAAGACGATGAGGTCGTAGTCCGGGTCGCCGCTCTCGGCGAGTCGCGACTGAACCGTCTGATAGTTCGACTGGTTGGTCTCTTCGACCTGCTGGATCTCGATGTCGTACTCCTCGGCCGCGTTCTGGAGCCCGTCGAGCGCGAGGTCGTTGAACGCCTGATCGCCGAACCCCGCCGGGCTGGAGACGATGGCGACGTTCGTCGTCTCGCTTCCGCCGTCGGAACCGTCGGAGCCGTCTGAACCGTCGGAGTCGTCGGAGTCGTCGGAGCCGTCCGAGCCGTCGGACCCATCCGAACCGTCGGAGCCGTCCGAACCGTCCGAACCGTCCGAACCGTCGTCGGTGAGACACCCCGCGAGCCCGGCGATCCCTACCGCCCCCGCCCCCACCTTTAAAATATCGCGGCGCTGCGATCCGCGTTCGGACGCGGTTGTCTCTGGGCTGTGCGTCGACCCGTCCCCGTGATTATCGCTGTCAGTCATGACGTTGTCCTCAAACTAACCGGACTCTGAGTAACGTAAATAATTATCCACTATACTCATCGACGTCACTGATAATAAAAAAGCGTGAGAAATCTCTTTATCGCAGTTCGAACCGGCAGGCGATCGGCGCTCGGCGCGCGAGGAACCGAGGAGGCCCGCGTAAGCGGTGCCGCCACACCGTGTCACTCATCTGTCGGGAGGACTGTGAAGAGACGACGATGTCGCTCCTCGAAGTGATCGCCATCACCGGCCTCTCCGTCCTCGTCGGGACGGCGATCACAGCCCTCCTCTGTGTCGGGCCTCGACAACTGTCCCGCGCGGTGACCGGCTTCGACGATCGCCTCCGTGACGTCGCCCCGTACCTCGGGGCGGCGCTCGCCCTGCTCGCGGTCAAGCAGATCACGCAGGGGTACCGCATCCGGATATCGCGCGCGCTCGACTGGCGTATCACCGACGAGCTGTACGCGGTCGACGGCGAGTTCGTGGCCGTGCTACAGCGCGCGACGCCGGAAGCGGCGCTCGAACCCTTCCGGTCGCGTACATGCTCGGGTTCGCCGTGCTCCTCGCTGCCGGGCCAGCGGTGTACTTCCTGGGCGGGAAGACCGGACAGCGACACCTGAAGGAACTGCTCGTCGCCTACATGCTGAACTACGCGGTCGGGACCGTCTGCTACACGCTGTTCATCGGATACGGGCCCCGCAGGTACCTCGAATCGGTCGACGGGCTGATGTACCAGTTCTACCCCGAGACGCAGGAACTCACGGCCGCGGTCGCGTCGAACACGAACGTCTTCCCGTCGCTCCACGCCTCGCTCTCGGTTGCGGTGTTCGCCGTCGCGTGGCGCTCTCGGCGCCGGTTCCCGCGGTGGACGGCGCTCGCCGCGGCGCTCGCGGCCGCCGTCGTCTACTCGACGATGTTCCTCGGGATTCACTGGGCGATCGACGTCGTCGCCGGCGCCCTCCTCGGCGTCGGCTCGGTCGCGGCCGCGACACGGATCGTGGCGCGCGTCGAGAGGGCGCCCGTCGGTGCGGACGTCGACACCGTCGACCGCGCGACGCCGGAGGGACGTTCGGACGACGATTGAGCCGTCCGAGCGTCGAGAGTCCGTCGTCACGCCGCTGACGGGCGAGAAGTGAAACGGCGCGAGAAGGGCAACGGCGAGAGAAGGGCAACGCGGCTCCGAGCCTTCGGCTACTCCTCGTCGAGCAGGCTCTCGACGAGGTCCTCGGGGTCGAACAGCGTGATGTCGTCGTACCCCTGTCCGGTGCCGAGGAAGAGGATCGGCTTTCCGGTGACGTACGCGACCGAGATGGCGGCGCCGCCGGAGGAGTCGGCGTCGGCCTTCGTCAGGATGGCGCCGTCGATCGCGGCGGCGTCGTCGAACTCCTTCGCGCGGTTGACCGCGTCCTGCCCGGCGACCGCCTCGTCGACGAAGAGGGTCATGTCCGGGTCGACGACGCGGTCGATCTTCTCCAGTTGCGCCATCAGGTCGTCGCTCGTGTGAAGTCGCCCCGCGGTGTCGCCGAGGACGACGTCGACGTCGTTCGCCTGCGCGTACTCGACGCCGTCGTAGATGACGGCCGCCGGGTCGCCGCCTTGGTCGTGGCTGATCAGATCGCGGCCGAGCCGGTCGGCGTGCTCGCGGATCTGCTCGTTGGCCCCCGCGCGGTAGGTGTCGCCGTTCGCGAGGACGGAGGAGTAGCCGCGGTCGGCGAGCCACTCGGAGAGCTTCGCGATGCTCGTCGTCTTCCCGACGCCGTTGACGCCGGTGAAGACGATGGTGACGGGCTTGTCGGCCTCGGCGATCCGCTGCTCGAAGTCGAACTGCCCGACCGCGATGACGTCGAGCAGCGCGTCGTGAAGCGCCGACTCGACCAGTTCGCCGGTGGTCTCGACCTGCTTCCGGGACTCGCCGAGCATGCTCTCGCGGACGGAATCGAGGATCTGTTCGGCGACGCTCATCTCCACGTCGCTTTCGAGCAGCGCCATCTCGAGGTTCCACAGCGGCTCCTCTAAATCCTCCTCCTCGATGATGATCCGTCCGGTCGCGAACGCCTTCGCGCGCTGGAAGGTGCTCGGCTCGTCGTCCGACCCCGACTCGTCGGCGTCGGACTCGTCCGCGTCGACCTCCGCGGGTTCGGCGGTCGCGGCGGCGTCGCTCCCGGCCGGCGCCGCCTCGTCGGGCGCCGCCGCATCTTCCTCGGCCTCGGTCGACTCCTCGACGTCCTCGCGGAAGCCGGAGAGCTTGTCTTTCAGTCCGTCGAACACGGTCGGGGCCCTCCGTTACTCCCCGTCGTCTTCCTGCGACTGCTGCATCTGCTGCATCTGCTGCTGTTGCATCTGCTGTTGCATCTGCTGGGCCTGCTGTTCGAGCTCGTCGCTCTCGGACTCCAGCTCGTCGACCTCCGCTTCGGTCTCCTCGATCCGATCGTCGAGCGCCTCCTGCTTGCGCCGGAGGACGTCGATGGCGTCGTCCTGCTCCTGCTCGGCGGAGTAGTTGCCGCCCAGCGAGACGATGACCTCGTCGATGTCCTGGACCTCAGCGCGGAGGTAGGCGCCGCCGCCGAGCGGGACCTGAACGGTCGCGCCCGTGTCGAGCGTCTCGATGGCCTCGATCGCGTCGTCGATGTCGGCCTTCTCCTCGCGGTAGTCGGCGATCTCGGCTTCGAGCGCCTCGATCTCCTCGTCGAGTTCCTGTAGCTCCTGCGAGAGCTGCTGGAGCTGCTGTTGTCCGCCGCCCATCATGCCTCGGACACCTCCTCGATCTCGATCTGGGTGCGCTTGCGGTTGTGCTGGCTCCCGACCGTGGTGTAGATGCGCTCGCGGGCGAGGTCCTCGTTCTCCGCCTCGACGTCCTTCGTGAACGGCTGGTCGCCGTCTCGGCTCTGGAACCGTCCACTCACCGTGTAGGTACTCATGTTCCCCGATCCGGCAGGGACAGGGAAGTATCTTCCTAAAAAAGGACAGGCGGCGAGGCGGCCGTGAGCCAGACGGAACGGTCTCGAACTCCGGGGTTCACCCCGAGAGGTCCGCGCGTCGGAACCGAACGACCGCGAGCGCGACGAGACCCGCCGTCGCCGCGAGCAGAATCGCGGCGCCGGTCAGGTCGTACTCGCCCAACACGAGCGCCGCGGAGGGATCGTAGTGCGCCGTCGGGCTGACGTCCCCGACCGCCGCGTAGTCGGTGCTGGCGACCACGGACTCGAACATGAACAGCGCGAACAGCGCGCCGAGCGCGACCCGCTGCGCGACTCCCGGCCGCGAGACGAGCGTCGACACGGCGATCCCGGCCGCGACGCACGCGAGGTGGTACGGCACCGCCAGCGCGTGGACCGCGACGAGCCGTTCGACCGCGATCGTCTCGCCGACCGCGAGGACGCCGACGTACGCGACGACCGGCAGGACGAGGTTGAGGAGGACGACGAACGGGACGAGTCCGAGGAACCGCCCGATCACCACGTCGCGCCGCGCGACCGGCGCCGACAGCGTGAGGTCCATCCGGCCGGAGGCGACGTCGCCGGCGATCGTCCCCCCGGCGAGGTACGCGAGGTAGAGGCCGACCAGAAGCAGCCACGCGAACTGGTAGAACTCCACCGCGAGGAATCCCTCGATCGAGGAGATGGCGATGATCCCGAACGCCTCCTGGAACGCGGGCGGGAACGCCTCGACGTACGCGTCGAGGTCGATACCGGCGGTCGACAGCGAGGGGAAAAAGGCCAGAAACAGGAGGAGGAACGCGGAGAGCAGCCCCGTCACCACGAGCGACCCGCGGGCGCGGCCCGCGGCGTCGTAGCGCGCGATCGCGATCCACGGCGCCGGGCGGTCGCTCATCGCGACTCACCCCCGGACGACGCGGTCGCGTCGCGCTGCTCGTCGCCGTCCCGTGCCGCGCGGTCGCCCCGGGGCGTGCCGCCGCTCCCGGTCGGTCCCGGGACGTCGCCGTCGTAGAACGTCATGAACGCCTCTTCGAGCGGCGCGTCGACCACGTCGAGGTCCAGCACGGAGTACCCGGAGAGCAGGTCGATCAGCGCGTCGTACTCGCCGGTCCACGTGAACGAGACGGTCTCGCCGACCCGGAGGTTCATGATTCCGCGGAGCTCGAAGTCGGCCCGATCGACGTCCTCGGCGACCCGGACGCGGACCTGTTTGCCGCCTCGCGACCGGAGGTCCGAGACGGACTCGACCGCGACGAGGTGGCCCTGCCGGAGGACGCCGACGCGGTCGCAGAGCGCCGCCACCTCGCCGAGGACGTGCGAGGAGAGGAGGACGCTCGCGCCGTCGTCGACGCGCTCGCGCACGAGGGCGGCGAACTCCTCCTGAAGCAGCGGGTCGAGCCCGGAGGTCGGCTCGTCGAGCAGCAGCAGGTCCGGGTCGTGCATGAACGCGGCCACCAGCGCCACCTTCTGTCGGTTCCCGCGCGAGAGGTCGGCGATTCGGCGCGACTCGTCGAGACCGAACCGGTCGACGAGTGCGTCGCGACTCGACTCTCCCCTGAGCGCCGCCTGATGGTCCAGAAACGCCGCCGCGGTGCGGTCGCGGTCGAGTCCGGGGTCTCCCGGGAGGAACCCGGTCCGTTCGCGGGCGCGACGCGACGCGGCCGGGTCGGTCACGTCGTGGCCGAGCAGCGCACCGCCGCCGCTCGTCGGCGACAGGAATCCCAACAGGGTGCGGATCGCGGTGGTCTTTCCCGCGCCGTTCGGCCCGAGGAAGCCGAACACCTCACCGTCCTTGACGGTGAACGAGACGTCTTCGATCCCCCGGACGTCGCCGTAGTACTTGGTGAGGTTTCGACACTCGATAGCGGGCATACCGTCCGCAACTCCGCTGTGGCTCTTAAATGTAGGAGTGTCAGCGAAAGAGAACGGAGAGCGGAGGTCGGGAACGCCGGCGGGCGGCTCAGTCGATGAAGCCGAGCGTCTCCTCGATCCGGCCCAGCTCCGGCCCGGTGGTGTCCTCGCCGACGACGTACCCCTCGTCGGTGGCGACGAGCCCGGAGCCGACGAGCGGCGCGCCGTAGTTGACCGTGCCGAGATCGGCGCGGACGTCGAGCGCCTCCTCGACCGCCTGAAGCTCCGACTCGGTCGACTGCGGGTGGCACAACACGCCCGTGTTGTTGGCGACCGCCGCGGTGCCGACGGTCCGGACGTCGCCGAGGTCGCCCCGGGTGACGGGGACGTCGAGCGCGTCTTTGACCGTCTGGATCGCCTCGCGCGAGAGGTCCGGATGGACGTACGCGCCGTAGTCGTTCGCGAGGACGACGTTTCCGGCGGCGTTGATCTCGCCCGGGAGTTCGTACACCGGGACGCCGGCGGCGTCCGCGATCCGGTCTTTCTCGCGTTCGGTCGCTCGCGCGGAGACGAGGAGGCCGTTCTCGTTGCCCGTCGCGAGCGCGCCGACCGTGTTGGACCCCCCGACCGTCGTCAGCAGCGGCTCCGCGCCGAGTTCCGCTCCGAGGTCCTCGGCGAGCGCCTCGTCGACGTCCGGCCGGACCAGCAGGAGGTCGTCGACGGCGCGGGCGAACACGCCCACGTACGACGAGCCGGTGAAGGTCGCCCGTAACACGCTACTCGGCGTGCTCGGCCTCGACGACCGGCTCGCCGTCCTCGACGAACCGAGCCGCGCGGACCCGCACCGTGCTGGGCGGGTTCTGCCGCCCGTTCTCCCAGACCGCCTCGTTGACCGAGCCGTCGATGATCACGTCGCCCTCGTCGACGGAGAAGTGCTTCGCGAGGTGCTGACGGGTGATCTTCATGGCGTAGTCGGCGCGCTGCTGGACGGGCTTCTCCTTGGCGTCGCGGAGCGGGACGGTGACGACGCGCTCCTCGAAGTCGTTCGTCGACATTTACTCGTCCAGGTCGTTCCGGCGCCAGTTGCGCCGCTTCGGGTTTCGCGTCACGTTCATGTCCGTCTTCATCATGACCCACGCGGGGACGCGGGTGTTCTGGCGCTCCGCCTTCGCCAGACGCTTCTTTTGAGCCTTCGATTTGTCTCCCATAGTGGCGCACACTTTCCGCGGGTCGCATAAAACCCCTTCCATACGGGGTCGCGCACAGCAGGATCGAGCCCGAGATACGTGACTGTGGACCATACTTTTTGTAACGTACCGATAGAACCGAACAGCAAGTGGACAACGTATGACGAAAGTCGATGAATCAGTCCAAAACGGCGAGATGGATCCGGTACGTGTTTACCCTGAAGACTCAACAATCGGAGCAGCTTGATCCCGTGAGATCATCTCGTTGTCGCGGACAACTCGCCTGAGTTCGTCGTAAGGATTGCGTCCCTGCTGGCGCCACGTCGCCAGC
>NZ_SGUC01000022.1 GCF_005435165.1 Halorubrum sp. GN11_10-6_MGM
GTCCCACCCCGCACAGCCCCGCACCTCACGCCTCCCCAGCCTCGTCGGTCGGCCTCCGCGTTGCTCCGGCCGACCGACTCCCTCGCGCGTGCTGTCTCGCGGTCGCCGGGGGCGACCGCTCACAGGCACGCGCCACCGCAGTTCGGCTTATGAATCGTCGTCGCCCGATACGCGTTCCGTCCCGGTCGCCGCCGCCGACAACGCCTTGAAGTGCGCGCTCGTCGGACTGACGGTAACGCATGGAGCCGCCAGACATCGAGCGGTTGGACGAGCGGACCGTCCAGCGGATCGCGGCGGGCGAGGTCGTCGAGCGCCCCGCGAGCGTCGTGAAGGAGTTGGTCGAGAACAGCCTCGACGCGGGCGCGAGCCGCGTCGCCGTCTCGGTCGAGGCGGGCGGCACCGAGGGGATCCGCGTCCGCGACGACGGCGTCGGGGTCCCCGAAGACCAGTTGGAGGCGGCCGTCGCAGAGCACGCCACCTCGAAGATCGGCGACATCGAGGACCTCGACCGCGGCGTCGGCACGCTCGGCTTCCGGGGCGAGGCGCTGTACACAGTCGGCGCCGTCTCGCGACTGACGGTGCGGTCGCGTCCGCCCGACGCCGAGGCGGGCGCGGAGATCACCGTCGAGGGGGGCGACGTGGGCGAGGTCCGCCCCGCCGGCTGTCCGGCCGGGACGACCGTCGAGGTCGACGACCTCTTCTATAATACGCCCGCGCGCAAGAAGTTCCTCAAGCGGACCGCCACGGAGTTCGACCACGTGAACACCGTCGTGACGGGGTACGCGCTGGCGAACCCCGACGTCGCGGTCTCGCTGGAACACGACGGCCGGGAGACGTTCGCGACCGAGGGGAACGGCGACCTCCGGTCGGCCGTCCTCGCCGTCTACGGCCGCGAGGTCGCCGAGTCGATGATCGACGTGGCGTGGACGCCGGATGGGCGCGAGGGCGACGCGAGCGACGGCGCCGAGACCGACACCCCGGTCCACCGGGTTACGGGGCTCGTCTCGCACCCGGAGACGGCGCGCTCGACGCGCGATTACCTCTCGACGTACGTCAACGGGCGGTACGTCACCGCGAGCGCGCTCCGCGAGGCGACGCTCGACGCCTACGGCGGCCAGCTGGCGCCGGACCGCTACCCGTTCGCCGTCCTCTTCGTCGAGGTCCCGCCCGGCGACGTGGACGTGAACGTCCACCCGCGCAAGCTGGAGGTCCGCTTCGACGAGGAGCCGGCGGTCCGCGGCGCGGTCGAGACGGCCGTCGAGGAGGCGCTGCTCGACCACGGCCTGATACGCTCGACGGCGCCCCGCGGCCAGTCGGCCCCCGACGAGACCGCCGTCGACCCGGAGACGCCCGACGCCGAGGCCGTCGGCGGCGCGGACACCGACCACGAGCGCGCCGCGTTAGAGGGGCGCACGTCGGCGACATCGACCGAATCGGCGAACTCGACCGAGCCCGCGAGTTCCGAACGCTCCCGGGACACCGCGCTCGACGCCGAGACGACGCGGACCGACGCCGAGACGACGCAGACTGACGCCGACGCCCGCGACCCCTCGACCCCGACCGAGCTGGACCCCTCCGACGACGCCGCGTGGGCGGTCGACGGCCTCGGCGACCAAGACGGTGGATCGGACGGAGCGACCGAGCAGTCGACGGGTAGCGGGGGCGGCGACGCGACCGATGCCCGGCCTTCCCCGCGCAGCTGGCAGGAGGACTCCGCGGAGCGCGCGCCGAGTCCGTCGACGGGAGCGGACGGGTCGGCCCGCGACGAGGCGTCGGCCAGCGAGGCGTCGCTCGGCGGGGACGACCCGGCCACGGACGAGACCGGTTCCGCCGACCGGGCGGCCGAGGGCGAGGAGCCAGCCGTCCGGTCGGCGGCGCGGTCGGCTCCCGGAGCCCGCCCGCCGACGCGACAGCGGACCCTCGACGGCGAGGCGACCGAGAGCGAGCGCGCGTTCGACTCGCTCCCCTCGCTGCGGGTGCTGGGACAGCTCCACGAGACGTACGTCGTCGCCGAGGCGCCCGACGGGCTCGTGCTGATCGACCAGCACGCCGCCGACGAGCGCGTGAACTACGAGCGGCTGAAGGCGACCTTCGCGGACGGCGCGGACGCGCAGGCGCTCGCGGAGCCGGTCCGGATCGAGCTGACGGCGCGCGAGGCGGCGCTGTTCGAGGAGTTCGTTGACGACCTCGCCGAGATCGGGTTCCGCGCGGAGCGCGCCGGGGACCGCGAGGTCGCGGTGACGGCGGTCCCGGCGGTCTTCGACGCCGCGCTCGATCCCGACCTCCTGCGGGACGCGCTGTCCGCGCTGGTCGACGACGCCGCCGCGGGCGACGAGCCGGTCGCGGACGTCGTCGACGAGCTGCTCGCCGACCTCGCCTGCTACCCCTCGGTGACGGGGAACACCTCGCTGACCGAGGGCCGGGTCGTCGACCTCCTCGATCGGCTCGACGCCTGCGAGAACCCCTACGCCTGTCCGCACGGGCGCCCGGTCGTGATCCGACTCGACCGCGACGAGGTCGGGTCGCGGTTCGAGCGCGACTACCCGGGCCACGGCGGTCGGCGCGCGGAGTAGCCGGCGGGGAGACCGGCCGTCGGCCGGTCCCCGCCGACCGCAGAGAGGTACGTTTTAGGTGACTGCGGTGGACCCACGCGTATGGAACGCGTAGCGATCGTCGGCGCGTCGATGACCCGGTTCGGGCAGCGCGACGCCTGGGTTCGGGAGCTGCTGGCGGAGGCGGGCGCGGCCGCGCTCGACGACGCCGGCGTCGACGGCGACGACCTCGATCACCTGTACGTCTCGAACATGGCCAGCGGCGAGTTCGAGGGGCAGACCGGCGTCCCGAACGCCCTCGCACACGATCTGGCGGCCCAGCCGGCCTACACCGCGCGGATCGACCAGACCTCCTCGTCGGGCGGCGCGGGCGTGTACGCCGCGTGGCAGTCGGTCGCCTCGGGCGCGAGCGACCTCACCATGCTCGTCGGCGGCGAGAAGATGACCCACCGGACCACGTCCGAGGCGACCGACGTGATCGCGTCGCTCACGCATCCGGTCGAGTACAAACAGGGCGTCACGCTCCCGTCGTTCGCGGGGCTCACCGCTCGGCTCTACCTCGACACCTACGACGCGCCCCGAGAGAGCCTCGGGAAGGTCGCCGTGAAGAACCACAGGAACGGCGTGGACAACCCCCACGCGCAGTTCCGGAAGGAGGTCGACCTCGACACCGTTCTCGACTCGCCGATCGTCGCCGACCCCCTCCGGCTGTACGACTTCTGCCCGATCACGGACGGCTCCGCGGCGCTCGTGTTCTGTCCCGAGTCCGTCGCGGAGGAGTACGCGCCAGACGGCAGCTACGCCGTCGTCTCGGGGATCGGCGGCGCAACCGACACCCACGTCGTCCACGAGCGCGCGGACACGACGACGATGGGCGGCGTCGTCGACTCCTCCGAGGTCGCCTACGAGATGGCCGGGATCGGCCCGGACGACGTCGACGTGGCCGAGCTCCACGACATGTTCACCATCCTCGAGTTCCTCCAGAGCGAGGACCTCGGCTTCTTCGAGAAAGGGGAGGGGTGGAAGGCCGTCGAGGAGGGCGTCACCGACCGCGACGGCGACCTGCCGATCAACACCTCGGGCGGACTCAAGTCGAAGGGGCACCCGCTCGGGGCCAGCGGCGTCGCACAGGTGTACGAGATATTCAAGCAGGTCACGGGCGACGCCGGCCCGCGACAGGTCGAGGCCGACACTGGGCTCGCCTGCAACGTCGGCGGGTTCGGGAACTGCGTGACGACGACGATTCTGGAGGGAAGCCAATGAGCGAGAACACCCAAACGGACGAACAGACCTTCGAGGCGGCGGAGTACGCGGACGGAACCGTCACCTACCCCCCTCACACCGTGAGCCCGAACGGCGCCGAGCGCGTCGGGACGATCGACCTCCGCGAACACGAGGGACGCGTCCTCACGTGGACGACCTCGACCGCGACGCCGCCGGGCGTCCGCGAGCCCAACACCCTCGCGATCGTCGAGTTCGACATGGGCGAGGGGTACGACGGGCCGCCGGTCCGCGCGCTCGGACAGATCGCGGAGCGCGAACCCACCGGAGAGACGTTCGACGTCGACATCGGCGACCGCGTCGAGCCGGTGTACGCCGACGAGCTGCGCGAGCCGGGCGCCGGCATCCGCGAGCCCGACAGCCAGGAGTGGGACGGGTTCCGGTTCCGGCCGGTCGAGGAGTCGGTCGAAGCGTAGTCGACGTCCCTTTCCGCGGGTCAGACCCTCCGATAGTCGCCGAGCCGCGTCCCGTCGAGCAGGTACGCGTCCGCGGCGGGCAGCGCCGCGGGGAGGTACGGCGCGAGGAACGACTCTCCCTCCACGTTGACCCACGTGCCGCCGGACCGCTCGTTGAACGCGGGGAAGACGACGAGTTCGGGCGGGTCGGCGGGAGCGGTCTCCCCCGCATCGCTCTCCGCCCCGTCCTCGCAGAACGCGTCGGGGTCGAGTTCACCCCGGAGCCACGCGCGCTCGACGCGCGAGCCGCCGACCGCGTCCTCCAGCCGCACCTGCGGGTGTTCGTGGCCGGTACATATCACGTCGCCGTCGAGGAGGTTCGGGTTCGGCCACGTGTGGCCGTGACAGACCGCGACGTCCGACCCGGATCCGCCGCCGAGAAACCCGCCAGCGGGCCCGATCACGTCGAGGTCGTCGGCGAACGCCTCCGCGACGCCCGCGTCGTGGTTCCCCTCGACGAGCGTCATCGGCACGCGGTCGGTGACGGCGGCGATCAGCGTCTCCAGTTCCTCGCGCTCGTCGCCGTCGGGCGCGCCGATCCGGTGGGCGAGGTCGCCGAGGACGACGAGTCGGTCCGCGTCGGTCTCGGCGAGGAGAGTACAGAGCCGCTCGCGGCGCGAGTCGGCGCGGGAGTCGAGCTCGACGCCGCGCTCGTAGCGCAGGCCGACCTCGATGCCGGCGTGGACGTCCGCGACGAGCAGCGCGCGCTCACCGCCGAGGTCGGCCACGGCCGCGGGCTCGCCGACGACCGGCTCGACCCGCGCCATCAGATCGGCTTGAGCAGTCCGTCGCCGGGCTCGTAACACTGGCCGCTCATCAGGGCGTCCTGAATGGCGTCGTCGACCGCCCCCGGCTCGACGCCGTGGTCGGCGGCGACGCGCTCGACGACCGCCTCGCGGGGCGCCCCGTCGCCGTCGTCGAGGTCGTCCATCGCCGCGACCGCCGCGGCTTCGAGGTCGACGTCGTCAGCGTCGTCCCCCGACTCGTCATCCTCCGACTCGTCTCCGCCCTCAGGGGGTGCGGCGTCGGCCCCATCACTCTCGCCGGCGTCAGCGTCGTCCGGGGCGGAGGCGGGGTCGTCGACCGGCTCGTCGTCGAGGTCCTCCGGATCGGGGACGTCGATGTCGGCCTCGCCGGGCTCGTCGACCTCGGTCCCGGTCGCGAAGTCGGTGCCGAACTCGGACTCGATCTCCTCGCGCTCCTCGTCGTCGAGCTGGTACATGTCGTCCGCGTCCGCGTCCGGACCGACGTCGGCCGTCGCGTCCGGCTCCGAGTCGGCGTCCGCAGTCGCGTCTCCCCCGTCGCCGGCGTCGAAGTCACCGAGTCCGCCGTCGTCGGTCGCGGCATCGGGAGCGGACTCGTCGGCCGCGGCGTCGTCGCCCGCTGCGTCGCCGTCGGCGATCGTCTCGGCGGGAGTGGTCGCGTCGCCGACCGATTCGGGTTCGGCGTTCGAAGTCGACCCGGGATCGGACGCTTCGTTCGTCTCGGGTTCGGCGGGCTCGTCGGACGCCGTCTGGGTCGTCTCGTCGGCAGGCGACGAATCGGCGTCGGGAGGCGACGAATCGGCGTCGGCGGTCGGCTCCGAGTCAGCGATCGGTTCGGCGTCGCTCTCCCCGGCGGACGGTTCCGGCTCGGAATCGTCGCCCACGTCGACGGGGCGGTCGGTCTCGCCCGTCGCCGCCGGCTCCGCGACCGTCACGTCGGTCTCGGGGAGCGGTCCGATCGCGGTCTCGCCGCCCTCGTCGGGGGCGAGGTCGAGCGCGCGGACCTCGTCGCGGTCGCCCGCGATCATTTCGAGGGCGTCGACCGCGAGCCGACGGACCGCCTCCGCGTAGGCCGCGGTCGTGCCGTAGTGGTCGAGCGCCCGCGGGATTCCCGCGGCGAGCGGTGCCGGGGCGCCGCCCGCCTCCAGCGCCGCGCGGAGGTCGTCGCCGCGCAGGTCGGATTCGAGCGCCTTCGCGAACACCGCGAGGCGGTCGAGGGTGGCCTCGGCGGCGGAGACGACCCAGCGGTCGCGGGTGTCGGCGTCGACCTCGTTGAGGCTCTCCGGGCGGACCGAGGTGAACACGCGGTCGGAGTCCTCCGGCTCGAAGGTGCGCGCCTTCCCCGTCAAGGCGACGAACGCCGGCGGTTCGGCGCGCTCCAAGAAGGTCTGCGCCTCCGGCTGGTACTGGCCCGCGTACGTGACGAAGGCGCCGGAGGGGTCGACGACGCGGCCGCGGCGCGTCTCGTCGTTGACGCGCTCGACCTCCGTGAGCACGCCGGCCGTGAACAGCCGGTTCACCCGCGCGCCGGTCGGGGTGACGACGTAGTTCGGGGCGCGCTCCTCGTCGCTCTCGGAGTACGACAGCGAGGCGTCGTCGAACTCGGCGGCGAACAGCCGGTAGGCGACCTCCCGCGTTCCGGGACCGTCGTCGCCGCTCATTCGCCCACCTCCGCGAGCGCGGCGCGAGCGTGTGCGGCCGGGTCGTCGGCGGCGAGCTCGAACTCGGCCGCGTCGAGGGTGGCGCCGTAGTCGTCGACCGAGAGGTTCCCGCGGACGCGGTAGGCGCGCCCGACGAGGGTGTCCGCGATGGCGTCGGCGACGACCTGCTTGTCCATCGCGTCCTTCGCCGCGTCGAGGGCGTCGTCGAGGCCGCCGCCGTACACCTCGGCGGTGAGCTCGTCGTCGAGGACGACCGTCACCGTGTCGGTACCGTCGTCGAGGATGGCCTTCACGCGGAGGTCATCCTCGCCCTCGACGTCCCCGTGGCTCCGGCACTGGCCGTTCTGGACGACGCGGCCGCACTCGGGACAGCGCTCGATGAGCCCGGAGCCGTCGCGGACTTCGAGGACGTTCCCGACGACCTCGACGTCGAACATCCCGCCGGAGCCGACCGCGTCGGCGACCGAGAGCCGGGGCGCGTCCTCCGCGACCTCGACGGGGTCTGGCAGCGGCGTCACCGACGAGAACTCGGTGAGGTTGATCGAGGGGACGCCGCGGAACTCCCGGACGTACACGTCCTCGATCCGGAGGTCCGCGCCCGCCTCGATCTCGGGCCGGGGCTGCCAGTCGGTGAACGGGAGCTTCGCCGTCTCGTCGCCGACGACCCCTTCGAGGATCTCCGTCTCGCCGTCGCGGCCGGAGATGGTCTTCTCGTCGACCTCCAGCACGCGGACCTCGACGTTGCGCCCGCGGTCGCCGGCGGCGATGTCGACGAGGCTCCGGTCGCCGCCGACCTCGCGATCGACCTCGACCGGCTCGTCGGCGATGGCGACCGTCGTCGAGTCGTTGAGGTTGAGCTCCGGCGCGCCCTCCCACTCGCGGACGCCGGCGTTGCCGATCGTCAGCGAGTCGCCCGGCTCGAAGCCGAAGTCCTGCCACGCGGTGTAGGAGATGACGCCCGTCTCGTCGGCGACCTCCCCCTCGCGGATCGTGAGGTCGTCGCCCTGGTAGCGGATGGTGCGCGTCCCCTGCGTCAGCACGCGGACGGTGACCGTCACGCCGTCGTGGTCGGTGGTTATCTCGCCGACGTCGACCGCGTCTGGCGTCGGGGTCGAGCCGCCGCCACCGCCGCCGTGCTTCCGGCGGACGCTCTGTTTCGCCTCGTCGATCGGCACGCTGTACTCCAGTAGGTTCTGTAGGTCGGCCTTGACCTCCTCTTTGTCGACGCCGAGGTCGGAGGCGAGCTCCTCGGCATGGCTGTTGACGTCCATCGGAGCGAGGTTCGGCGCGGCCGCACAAAAGGATTCACCACCCGAGGCCGCCTTCACCACCCAGCGCCGCCGGACCGGGCCTCGACGCCCGCGGGGACGGCCGGTAGCGATAAACCGCCCCCGTCCGCAGTGTGGGGCATGGACGAGATCGATATCGACGCGCGCGTCACGGACGACCGCACAGTGATCGACGTGAGCGGCACGCGAGACGTCGCGGTCGTCGTGCGCTCCGGCGGCGGCGAGCGGATCTACCTCCCGCCGGAGGGGTTCGACGACCCGATCGACGGCTCGCCGTACACCTCGCCGTATCAGGGCGCCGGCGCGGGCGGCGAGGAGAGCCCGTACGGCGGCGGGAGCAGCAGCACGCGCGGCGTGATAGACACCGCGGACGGGTTCCGGATCACGCACCCGGAGCCGGCGACCGAGTTCGACGTGTTCCGAGGCGACAAGTAGGCAGCGATCGGGGATACCACGATCGACACGAACACCGCCGAAGCCCCAGTCGCGAGGCGGGCAGACGCTTGCTGCGCTCCTCGCTCGCGTTGCTCGCTGCGGTGCTTACAGCGCCTCTGCCCGCCTCGCGACTGCCCCTTCGAGTCCCGCACCGCCCGGCACCACACCTCACGCCTCCCCAACCTCGTCGGCTAGCCTCCGCTTCGCTCCGGCTAGCCGACTCCCTCGCGCGACGCTCCTCGCGGTCGCCGGAGGCGACCGCTCGGAGGCGCGCGCCGTCTGTACTAGTTCGGTTCAGCGATGTTGGAAGCGTCCGACAGCGATTACGCCACGTCTTCGTACACGGCGAGCGTGTCCTCGGCCACGTCGAGCCACTCGCGGCGCTCGTACTCCGGCGGCTCCTCGCGGTCGAGCGCCTCGATGAGCCCCTCGACGATCGACTCCGAGTCCGTCTGGACCTCGACGAGGCAGTCGTCGGGGAGCACCTCGGCGACGCCCGAGGGCGTCGCGACGACCTGCGTCCCCGCCTCCAACGCCTCCGTGATCGTGATCCCGAACGGCTCCGCGTACGAGGGGGAGACGAACGCGTCCGCGGCGGCGTAGTAGTCGCCAAGCTCCGCCTCCGGGACGTAGCCGACGAACTCGACGCGGTCGTCGATGCCGAGCAGCTCGGCGAACCGCTTCAGCTGCTCCGTCTGGTGGCCCGACCCGCCGACGACGAGGGTCACGTCGCGGCCGCGGAGCTTCTTCGCGGCGTACAGGAGGTGAGAGATCCCCTTCTGGTCGGTGTGGCGGCCGACGAAGAACAGCATCTCGCCGTCGATGCCGAGGTCAGCGCGCACGTCCTTCCCGGAGAACGTCGGCGTCGAGAACCCGTTGTACACGACCCGCGAGTCCGCGCCGTACAGCTCTCGGATGTCGCCGCGGACGATCTCGCTGACCGCGATGTTCGTGTCGGCGGCGTTCGCGAGCCGACGCTCGGTCTCGACCTCGCGGCTCGGCGGGTCGATGTTGCGGTCGCTCGCCAGCGAGTGGAACGAGGAGATCCACGTGGCGTCGGACTCGCGGGCTGCGGCGCGGCCGGGCCCGTAGCCGAACCAGTCGTGCGTGTGGATCACGTCGTGGTCGGGCGCCAGCTCGGCGAATCGGTCGGAGAGTCGGCCCACGCGCGCGGCGACGTCGCCCTCGCCGGTCTCGACCGGTTCGAGGCCGGATACGTCGTCCGGCGCGAACTCCGCCGGCAACACCAGCGTGACGTCGACGCCGAGCTCGTCGCGGAGCCCGGTGAACAGTTCTCCCACGTGGACGTCGAGCCCGCCGGTGATGTTCGGCGGGAACCCCCACCCCAGCATGAGTACGCTCGGCGGCATACCCTCCCGTTTCGGGAGTCACCACTTAGGTATGCCCCTCGGAGGGCACGGAGCGGAACGGCAACGAGACGAAGCGAACGGAGCGTCGGGCGGAAAAGAACGTCCGACGGCGATCAGGCCGCGCGGACCGCGTCGCGCAGCGCGTCGGTGCGCTCGGTGAGAGACCCGGCGGCGTCCGCGAGCACGTCGAGCGGGTCCCCCTCCTCGGCCTTGACGGTGAGGACGGGTTCGGTCTGGCCCCCCGACTGCTCGGGGTTCATGTCGTAGGTCGCGGCCGCGACGTCGTCCGACTCCAGCAGGGCGCCCTTCAGCACGTTCATGAACGTGTGGTCCTCGCCCGCGATCTCGATGTGGAGTTCCGTGTCGGTCTTCTCGATGACCCGCAGTTCCATACCTGTGAGGTCGGGCGAGCGGCGTTTCAAGCTTTCGTCTCCCGGAGATCGCCGGATGCGGACGAGTCGCATGCGAAGGCGGCTTAGGGGAATCGCGTCACCAGACGGTGGCCTCGATCGCGGCGGCCTGCGCCGGCGCGGCCGCTACGCGGTTGATAAACGCAAAACGAGTCGCGTCGGTCCGCGCGGCGAGGCGTTACTCGTCGGCGTCGACCGCCACTTCGTCGGCGTCGACGTCGACGGCGGCCTCCTCCTCGGCTGCGACCTCGCTCGGGCGCGCTTCGAGGGTCAGCTTCTGGACCTCGACGCGGCGGAGCGGGTAGATCTCCTTGGCGTCGCCGTAGATGGCCGACGAGAGGTTCCCGTCGACGATGGCGTCGACGAACGCCTCGAAGGTGCGCTCCTCGGCGGCGGCGTGGACCTTGTCGATCATCACGCGGCGGATCGCCTTCTCCTGCGAGCGGTCCGCCTTCTTCGTCGTCAGCGCGACGGGCTGGACGCGGATGCGGTAGTCGTCCGTCGTCAGCACCGTGATCGACGCCTCGACTTTCGAGGCGCCGCGGCGGACGAGCGAGCGCAGGTAGTCGCGCGTCAGCTCGTACTTGATGAACTCGGTGTACGCCGAGTCGCTGCCGACGTCGGTGATCTTGAACGTCAGCTTCGTGTTGTTCGCGTTGGAGTCGCCCGTCAGCTCGTCGAGCGTCGTCGTGATCGTGCGGCCGACGACCTGCTGGGGCTCCTCGGCGAGGGTCTCGCCGAGCTCCTGCCGGTCGAACTGTTCGGGCGCCAGCACGGTGTACCAGCGCTTCTGTTCTCTGCTCTTGGATACGGATCGTTCGCTCATGTGTCGGGTTGTGTGTCGGTGTCGGTCGTCTGCGGTTCGTCTGTGGAGTCGAGTGCGTCTGTGGAGCCGAGTGCGTCTGCGGCGTCCGTGGAGCCGGGTGCGTCTTCGGCGTTCGCGGAGTCGTCCGCGGCGTCCGGGGCGGAACCGGTGCGATGCGTCCGAGCGCGCTCGACGACGCGGTCGGCGACGCGCAGGTTCACGAGGTGGTCGTCCAGCGTCGACTGGAGCCCGCCCGCGGTCGGCCGCGAAACGGTACAGGCGACCACGTCGCCGTCGACGCGCGTGCGCATCGAGTCGGTCTCGTCCGGGCCGAGCGCGGCCGCGACCGTCGCGGCGTCGGCGTGTTCGGTCCGGACCGTCGCGGTCCGGTCGGCGGCTGTCGGCGGGGAGTCGTCGCCCGCCATCTCAGATCGCCTCCCGGAGCGCGGCCAGCGCCGCGGTGACGTCGGTACCGTCGGCCTCGGTCGCGTCCGTTGTGACCGCGATCCCGCCGCGGTCGGGGGTCCCCCAGCCGTCGCCGCCGACCTCGCCGGCGGCGGTCCGGCAGGCGTCGCCGAGCCCGATCGAGTCGGTCGCGGCGGCCGCGAGCCGACCCGCCGTCTCGTCGACCGCGACCGCGACGGGCTCCGGCGACCGGAAGTCCCGGACGAGCCGGGCGACCGTCGGCAGGACCGCCTCCGAGGCGTCCATCCGGGCGACGACGCAGCCGTCGTACCGGCCGACCGTCGCGTCGGCGAGCGCGCGGTGGGCCGCCAGTCCGTGGCGGCGCCACGCGTCGAGCGCGGCCGTCCTGAGCGACGGGGTCGGGTCGCTCGCGAGCGCGAGCGCGACGCCGGTCCCGGGCGCCTCCCGGGCGAGCGCGCCGAGGACGTCGGCGTAGCCGCCGACCGTCTCGAACGGTCCGTCCGTCGCGTACGGGCGGAGCGCGCGCTCGACCGCCGAGGCCGCGCGCTCGCTCGCGTCGTCGCCGTCGACCGCGTCGACCGCGACCAGCGACGCGAAGCGCCGTCGGTCGTCGTCGTCGAGGTCGCCCGGCAGCGCCAGCGGGGCGAGCGCGTCGCGCGCCGCCTCGGGGTCGCCGGAGTACCGCGTCGAGACGAGCGTCGAGGCCGCGAGGGCCTCGGCCCGCGAGGGTGCGTCCGCGGTCCCGTCGTCCGCGCGGTCGCCCGAGACCGGGAGCGCGACGCCGGGGCGCCGCTCGACGCGACCAGCCCGCTCCGCGGCGTCGAGCGCGTCACTCGAGCCGTCGGCGCCGGGGATCGACCCGGCCGCGACGACGCCGGCGAGCGCGACCACGGGGTCGGGCTCGACGCCGAGCGCTCGGGCGACCGCGAAGGCCGCCGCGCTGGCCGGTCGCCCGTCGCCGTGGATCGCGTGCGGGCCGCGGTCGACGCCGACGGCCACCGCGACCCCGTCGTCGATGTCGCCGGGCACCGGGTCGGGGTCGACGCGCGCCTGGAACGGCGTGCCCGTCGCTCGGAGCGCTCGCGCGAGCAGCCCCGCGGCTGCCAGCGCGTCGCCGTCGTCGGTCGCGACGAGCCGGACGAACGGCGCGTCTGCGAGGACGCCGGCGAGCGCGTCGGGGGCGGGCGTGGCGGACGTGGCTTCGGTCATTGGGTGTGTGTCGGTCGAGAGTCGCCTCCTCGGCGATCGCCGCGTGAGACGCTTACTCCTCGAGGAGTTCGACGGCGTTCTCGTAGGTGTACGTGAACTCCTCGTCGATCTCGTCGCCGCGGTAGTAGTTCGCGAGGCGGCGGATCTTCGACTCCGTGTTCTGGAGCGCGCGCTTGTTCTGGTGGTCCTGCCCGTTCTCCTCCATGTGCTCGCGCAGGCGGATCGCCTGCGACATGAGGTTACGGAGGTCCTCGGGGATGTCGGCGTCGGCGTCGTGTTCCTCGAGAATCTCGGTGACCTTCTTGCCGGTCGCCAGCTTCACGTCGGGGACTGGGACGCCCTTGACGCCCTCGTCGCGCAGCTTGAGGCCGATGACGCTGGGGTCGTGGCCCTGCTCCGCCAGTTCGACGACGCGGGACTCGATGTCCTCGGCGTCGACGTCGCTCCACTCCGGGGTCTCGTCCGTCGCCGGCTTGTCCGAACCGGACGAACCGCGACGGCGCGTGTGCATTCGTGCCATTGTCTGTCTGGTTGGAACGGCACAACCGCAACGTGACCGCGACTCCGCGCGGCGCGGCTACGGACCGCTCGCGGACCGAGCGATCCGACCGGACGGCCCGCGCGAGCGGGCCGCCCGACCGCGACGCCGGAGGCGTCGGCGCACTGCTACATTCCCAAGCCGCGGGCGAAAGAGGCCCGGGCGAGTCGGATCTGCAGCTGTGCTGTTCCCGTACGATGAGTCGCCGGCGGGGTTCTTAAGCGTGTTCTTGTCGCGCGACGGCGTCGAGCGCGTCCGCGGAGCCGACGGCGTTGAGCGCGTCCCCGAAGCCGACCGCGTCCGGCGAAGCGGACACACGGGGATTTACGTGGGTCGTCGGCCTGCGGAGGGGTGTGAGACTCAGATGACCGACGCAGCAGACGGCGACCAGACCGCGACGGACGGCGGAGAGCCACCGGACGGCAGCGAGTTCGGCGTCGGCGAGGGAGACGGCGACGGCACCGACGGCCCGCGGATCGAGTTCCGCGGGGGGAAGTGGGCGAGCACGGTGCCGCTCGTCTTCTTCATCGGGTGGGCGATCCTCCAGAGCGGGGTCCTCGGGATCGGCGACACCAACGGGCTCGTCGTCGGCGCGCTGATCGGGACGACGCTCGGGATGTTCCTCGTTCGCGGCGACTGGAAGGCGTACGCCGACACCATCTTCGAGGGGATGACCCAGCGCGTGGCCGCGACCGCGATCGTCGCGTGGCTGTGGGCCGGGATGTTCGCCGAGACGCTCCAAGTCGGCGGCTTCGTCGAAGGGCTCATCTTCGCGGCCGACGCCCTGAACGTCGGCGCGTCGACGTTCCCGGCGGCCGCGTTCGTCCTCTGTGGCCTCCTCGCGACCGGCATCGGGACGGGGTACGGCGCGACCGTCGCGTTCGTCACCCTCTTTTTCCCGGCCGGCGTCCTCATCGGCGCGAACCCCGTCCTCCTGTTCGCCGCCATCCTGTCCGGAGCGGTCTTCGGCGACAACCTCGCGCCCGTCAGCGACACGACGATCGTGAGCGCGGTGACGCAGGACGCGGACATCGGCGGGGTCGTCGCCTCGCGGTTCAAGTACGCGATCGCGGCGGCGGTCCCGGCGTTCGTCGCGTACCTGATCGCCGGCTCGGTCATGTCCGGCGTGGAACTCGAAGGCGCCGTCGCGCTCCGCGAGTCCGCGAACGCGCTCGGCTTGGTCCACCTGCTCTCGATGGGGATAGTCATCCTCACGGCGGTCGCCGGCCGCCACATCGTCGAGGCGATCTCGTGGGGCCTGATCGTCGCGGTCGCGTTCAACCTCCTGTTCGGGCTGTCAAGCGCGAGCGACATCGTCGCGTTCACCGTCACCGAGGCCGGGTCGCTCTCGGGACTCCCGGTCGTCGAGGTCGGCGAGACCGCCGGCGTCGGCGGGAGCCTCTACGCCGGCGCGGTCGGCTTCTTCCCGCTCATCGTCCTCACGCTGCTCATCGTCGCGATGGCGCAGATCATGATCCGCGGCGGCGGCTTCGAGGCGATCCAGACGTTCCTCCTCGACCGCGTCGCGACGACCGTCCGCCGGGCTGAGCTGACGATGGTCCTCGGCACCGCGACGATCAACGGGATGATCACGATCAACACCGCGGCGGAGATCGCGATCGCCCCGTACGTCGCCCGCATCGGCGAGAAGTTCAACATCAACGGCTACCGCCGCGCGAACATCCTCGACGCCAACACCTCCGCGCTCGGCTACATCTTCCCGTGGGCGGGCGGCGTGCTGGTGGGGTACCAGGTGATGGTCGGGCCGAACGGCCTCGGCGCCGAGTACGGCTCGGCGATGGTCGTCAACCCGATCGACGTCGTGCCGTACGTGTTCCACGGCTGGTTCCTCGTGGCGATCTTCGTCTTCGCCGCGGTCACCGGCTTCGGACGGGAGTACATCCCCGACCGCGTCTCAGAGGAGGTGTCGCGCGCATGAGCGTCTTCGACAAGTTCCTCGCCGGCTGGTCGTTCCGCGGGTCGAGGCCGGACTACGACGCCGGCGACGTCCTCGAAGTGATGGTGACGGGCGAGGACGACGGAGGGCACGTCGCTCGCATCGGCGACTCGACGCTCCGGATCGAGGGCGCGCCGGACGACGCGATCAACACTCGCGTGATCGTCGACGTGGAGTCGTGGGACGACGCGACCCACAGCGGGCGGGCGACCTACCGGAAGACGGTGGGCGAGAGCGCGTTCTGATCGGCGGTCGGCGGTTCGGTCCCCGTTTTTGTCGATTCCGTCGTTCATTTAGAAACAATTGCTGGCGGGTTGACGGCAAACACCTCCAAAGCTCCAGTCGGCTACTTATAAATAGTCCACTGCGGATCGACGACGAACACCGCCAAAGCCCCAGCCGCGAGGACTCGATGCGCTCGCTGCGCGCCTCACTCGGTCACTCCGTTCCCTCGTTGCGGTGCTTACATCGCGCGTCTTCGTCCTCGCGGCTGCCCCTTTGAATCCCACCCCGTACCGCACGGCCCCGCACCTCACGCCTCCCCAGCCTCGTCGCTGGCGGTCTTCGCTTCGCTCGACCGCCAGCGACTCCCTCGCGCGTGCTGGCTCACGGTCGCCGATGGCGACCGCTCGCAGGCACGCGCCACCGCAGTTGGTTTAAATAGTGTATCTCCAAATCGGGGTTCAGCCGCCGGGAATCGACCGGGAGCCGGCGCGGACCGGGGCGCTTTTTATCACCACGGCCGAAGCGACGGACGTGCTATCGGTCGAGCTTCACGCGCACTCCGCGCTGTCGTACGACGGGCGCGACCCGGTCGACCTCCTCTTGGAGCAGGCGGCCGCGGTCGGGCTCGACGCGCTCGCCGTCACCGACCACGACGAGATCGACGCCAGCATCGAGGCGGCCGAGAGGGCCCCCGACTACGGCCTCGTCGGCATCGTCGGCATGGAGGTGACCTCGGCGGTCGGCCACGTCCTCGCGTTCGGCATCGAGGAGCGCGTCGAGAGCGGCCTCCCCTTCGACGAGACGCTCGACCGCATCCGCGATCAGGGCGGGATCGCGGTCGTCCCCCACCCGTTCCAGAAGTCCCGCCACGGCGTCGCCGCCCACATCACCGACGAGCAGCTCGCGAGCGCCGACGCCCTCGAAGTGTACAACTCCCGGCTGTTCACCGGGCGCTCGAACCGACAGGCCGAGAAGTTCGCCGTCCGCAACGGCCTGCCGATGACCGCCGGCAGCGACGCCCACATCTCCGAGATGGTCGGGCAGGCGGTGACGGAGGTGGGCGCGGACGAGCGCTCCGCGGCCGCGATCCTCGACGGCATCGCCGACGGCCGGACGAGCGTCGTCGGCAAGCGCACCCCGTGGCGCGTCTCGCTCAAGCAGTTCGGCGGCGGGGCCAAGCGCCGCGCCCTCCGCGCGCTCGACGCCCTCCGGTGAGCGCATGACGGTACCCTCATCGTCCGATCTGCGCGGCGCCCCCGCGGACCGCGTCAGAACCGCGCTCCGCGACGGCGACCCCCTCCCCGGCGGGCGCGGTTTCGCCGGGCTGTTGGCCGACCCCCTGAGCCGGGGCTCGGGGGGGCGAGACCCGCCGGACCGCGAGGGGTCGGTCCTCGTCCGCGACGTCCTCGGCCGCCAGCCCCTGTTCGTCGAGGCCGAGGCGCTCGACGCCGAGACGGGGGCCGACCCGACCGCTCCCGCCGCGTGGAGCTTCGACCGCACCGACCTCGACGAGCCCGAGTCGGTCCCGGCCGGGACCGTCGTCGGAGCCGGCGGTGACGACCGAGTCTGGGAGCTTCCCGACCCGGGGCCGACCGCGGACCGCGAGGCCGCGCTGGCGGCGGTCGACGACGCGGTCGGCGCCGCCCTCGACGACCTCGCGGTCTCGGCTCCCGCCGCGAACGCCGACGGGCGCGACGCGACCGGCGACGACGGCGGCCTCGCGGTCGCCTTCTCCGGCGGGGTCGACTCCGGGCTCGTCGCCGCGGCGGTCCTCAATGCCCCTTGCTACGTCGCCGGCTTCGAGGGGAGCCACGACGTCGCCGCGGCGCGCGAGGCCGCGACCGCGATGGGCCGCGAGCTTCGGGTCGTCGAGATCACTCACGACGACCTCAGGCGCGCCGTGCGCGCGGTCGCGGCCGCGACCGGCCGCCGGAACCCGATGGACGTCGCCATCGCGGTGCCGCTGTTCCTGACCGCGGAGGCGGCCGCGGCCGACGGATTCGACCGGCTCGCGGTCGGGCAGGGGGCCGACGAGCTGTTCGGCGGCTACAGCAAGGTCGTCGACCCCGCCGAGGACCCCCGCGTCGAGGCCGACACCGTCCGCGGGGCGCGGACCGAGACCGTCCGCACGCTCCCCGACCAGTTGGAGCGAGACGTCCTCGCGCTCCGCGCCGCCGGCGTCGAGCCCGCGACGCCGCTGCTCGACGACCGGGTCGTCGCCGCCGCGCTGGCGCTCCCCGACGACCTGCTCGTCGACGGCGACGAGCGGAAGGTCGCGCTCCGGCGGACCGCGGCCGGACGCGTACCGGAATCGGTCGCCGCCGCGGACAAGAAGGCGGTCCAGTACGGCACGTACGTCTCCCGCGAACTCGACCGGCTCGCGCGGCGCGCCGGCTACAAGCGGCGGATGGACGACCACGTCGGGAAGTACGTCGAGGCGCTGTGCGCCGAGGAAAAACCGGCCGGTGAGGGCCGGGACTGACCAAGTCGCCGCGCGGAGTACCAGTCCTGCGGCCGACGCCCTATCGAACGGGCGTCTACGTACAGATCGACAGGACAGATATAAAATCCGGGCAGTAGCGACAAATATGACACCTTCGCGGCCGAGTAGAAAACGATCGTCCGTGGACCCGGGGTATTACTGCCGTATCACCTCATGAGCCGACCGCTTTGCCGGAGAAAGCGCACGTCCATCCGGTCGAAAACCGAACGGGTCGGAGGTTCGACGAACGGGTCGCGGGCTCGGTTGGCGGCGCCGCGTCAGCGGACCATGTACGGGTCGCTGCCGGCGATGAAGCGACCGAGGTCGCTCTCCCGGCGGAAATCCGTCGACCGGAGTTCCCTGAGCGAGTCGACGAACCGGTCGGCGTCACCGTCGGTCCAGTCGGCGGGGTCTTTGATCGGGACGACGAGCCAGCCGGCGCCGAGCAGCTCCTCGCCGTGGAGCGCGTCCATGTCGATCTCGGTCTTCCAGGCCCGCGCGGTGTACGTTTCGAGGACGTGTTCGGTCGCCCGCGCGCCCACCGGGAGCAGCACGTGGGCCGCGATGGCGCGGAGCTCGGCGTCGAAGAACCGCTCCATGTCGTCGTAGGCCGCGTCGTCCGGGGGGTCCTCGCTCGCGCACATGTGGAGGTACGAGAGGAAGGTTCGGTCGGTCCGAACGGGGTCGACCGCCGTCGGGTCGCCGTCTCGCGCGACGCCGTCGGGGGCGACCCCGTCGGCGAGCCCCGCGATCAGTCCGGCTTCCGACAGCGCCGACAGGAACGCGGGCGACCACGGCTCCCCGGTGAAGGGGACGCCCGCTGCGGTCCCGCCGTGAACGCCGGGGTAGTCGCCGACGACGTGGAAGTCGGCGTTGGCGTCGCCGTAGCCGGGCACGAACGAGGGGCAGTCGGGGCGCATCCCGAAGGGGTTCCGGATCCGGTCGGTGACGTTCTGCACGCGACTCGCTAGGCGCGGGCGCGGTTAAATCCGATTCGGTCCGACCCGAACGGTCCGGGCGCGTCCCGACGGAGCGACGGGCGAGTCGAGCGGGCCGATGCGAGGCGCACGAGGCGGCGAGGATTCTCATAAGTTATGACGATAAACGAGGTCAAACCGGGCTGGGATACGCGTCGATCGGCTGGACCGGCGGGATGTTTCAGGATCGTTAATTTACGACCGGAAAACGCAAGACAGCGTCGGGGTAACTTCGGCGACAACCGCGGAAGATATTTATACTATCACCCGTTCGGGTCGGGCAGAAGTCCAATGTTCGACCGCATCCGAACGGCGGCCCTCTTCGGGCTCCACCAAGCGACCGTCGCCGCCGGGATCGCGCTGTTCCCGGTGGCCGTCTTCGCGCGCCGGCGCCTCGGCGTCAACGTCCCCGTCGGCCGACTCGTCGAGACCAGCACCGAGGCGATCGAGACCGCCGCCGAGGAGTGATCGTCCGGTCGTAGCCGCTCGTTTCGCGTCGCCGACCTCGAACCGAACCGTCCCGAGCGGTTGCGCCGCCCGTCGCTCGGAGCCCTCCACCGCTTCGCAGTCGGCCGGTCTCGACCCGTGACGGATAGGCCCGTCGGAACCGGTCGGCGGCCCCCGAAGGGTTGCCTTTATCAGCGCGCCGGGCGAACGTGGGCGTAATGCGAACACCGACTGGCGACCTCTCAGACGGGCCGGCTGCCGACTTGGGCCGCGACCAGCCCGTCTTCGGACCGGAGCTCGGCGAGTTCGAACACAGCGAGCGCCGCGCCGCGAAAGCGGAGGGCGACGGCGAGATGAAGACGGGCACCACGACCGTCGGCATCAAGGCCGAAGACGGCGTCGTGATGGCGACCGACATGCGCGCCTCGCTCGGCGGCATGGTCTCCTCGAAGGACGTCCAGAAGGTCGAGGAGATCCACCCGCGCGGCGCCCTGACGATCGCCGGCTCCGTCTCGGCGGCGCAGAACCTCATCTCGACGCTCCGCGCCGAGACGAGCCTCTACGAGGCCCGCCGCAGCAAGGACATGTCGATGGAGGCGCTGTCGACCCTGACGGGGAACCTCCTCCGCTCCGGGGCGTTCTTCGTCGTCCAGCCGATCCTAGGCGGCGTCGACGACGAGGGCGCGCACATCTACTCCATCGACGCCCTCGGCGGCACCACCGAGGAGGAGTACACCGTCACGGGCTCCGGGTCGCAGTACGCGCTCGGTGTCTTAGAGCAGGAGTACGACGACGACGTCACCATCGACGAGGCGAAGACCATCGCCGCGAAGGCGATCCAGTCCGCCGTCGAGCGTGACCTCGCCTCCGGGAACGGGATCAACGTCGCGGTCGTCACCGACGACGGCGTCGACATCACTCGGTACAAGGAGTTCGACGAGCTGCTGTAGTCGGCGCGTCGACGCCGCACCACCTCCCCCGCTTTCTCCCGACCGCTCGCGCGTGAGCGGTGACTCCGGCGCTGCGGTTCTTCCGTCAGCGACGCAGCCCCGGCGGCGCACGAATGCCGTCGCCCCAGTAGAAGCGTGGGCCGAGCAGGAGGTAGCCACAGGAGAGGAACAGCAGCGCGAACGCGAACCCCTCGCCGATCCACGCCGGGAGCGCGTTCGTCGCCATGTGACCGGCGGGGGTGAGGATCACGGCGACCTGAACGACCCCCATCACGAGCGCGTCCTGCGCGTGGAGGTCGGGGTACGTCACCGTCGACCCCATCAGCAGCGCGAACGTCACCGTCGCCGCGACGAGGAGGAGCGGAGCTGTGTAGCCCGCGATGACCGCGGCCGCGAGCACCGTCGCGGCCAACGTGGTCGGGACGCCCACCGTCTCCCGCGCCCCGTCCTCGTCGGCGGTGTAGAGCCCGAGCCGAGCGACCGCGGCAGCGACGAACAGGGCGCCGGCGCCGACGCCGACCGCGACGAGGACCGGGTCGGTCGCAAGCGAGCGCCCGTCGCGGACGACCGCGGCCACGAGTGCGGCCGGCGCCACGCCGAAGGAGGCGACGTCGGCCAGCGAGTCGAGGTACGGGCCGGCCGCGGTCGAGCCGCGGTGGCGGGCGACGACGCCGTCGAGCCCGTCCGCGACCGCGGCGAGGAGGACGAGGCGGGCCGCGAGCGCGACGTCGACCGTCGCGGCGACGACGGCGAGGAAGCCGACGGCGGCGTTGGCCACGGTCACCGCGTCCGCGAGCCCGAGCCGCCGAGCGAACCGCAGAGGCATACCGTATCGGTCGACGAGCCGGGTTTTAGGGCTTGTTATCTCGTCGACCGCGGGCGGTTCGCGTCGCGAGCGCGGTCTCGCCGACGCGATCCGTCGCGGTCAGGGCACGTACCAGATGCCGCGCCCGAAGTCGAGCCACTCGCCGACGACGACGTGCGGCATCGCGATGACGCAGACGAAGATGGTGTAGAAGGCGACGGCGCCCGAGAGCAGCGAGCCGCCCGCCATCGGGTTCGGTGCGACGACCCACAGGGCGGTCGCGACGGTCGCCGTGACCAGCGCGCCGACGACGAGGACGCCCCACGCGACGACGAGCGAGACGCCCTCCGTCCGGTCGGGCTGTTCGCGCTCGACGACCACGCTCCGCGCCGACTGCCGGAGCGAGTACCACAGCGGGAAGTAGAGCCCGATGGCGACGACGACCGGCACCAAGGCGAAGTACGCGACGAGCAGCAGCGTCTCCGCGGCGTCGAGGAGCCACGACCGGCCGACGCCGTCGGTCGAGCGCAGGCTGGTCGCGAGGCCGCCGCCGAGGTGCGCGAGCACCGCCAGCCCGAACGCCCCGCCGAGCGCCGTCGTGAACGCCTCCGGGTTCGACGCGGCCGGACCCGCCAACCGACCGTCGAAGACGCCGAGCATGATCCCGGTGAAGCCGTAGAAGGTCTCCGTCGAGAAGACGGCCGGGACGACCATCACGGCCCCGCCGCGGACCAGCGCGGCGAGCGCCCGCTGCGGCCGGGTCGGGAGGTGGTCGGTGCCGACCAGCGCGTCCATCACGCGGAGGTCGCCGTGACCGCCCTTCGCGACCGCCGTCCCGAAGGCGAGCGCGAGCGCGGGCAGCGGCGCGACGACGAACAGCGCCACGAACGAGGCGACGAAGCCGAGGTACAGCGCCACGTACCGCGCGCCGAACGGGAGGCCGCGCCGCCGGAGGTTCGAGAAGTGTTCGTACCCCCCGTGCGGGAGGTTCAACGCGACCATCCCCACGAGGTACGCGATCATCTGGGTCCGGAGCGACACGTCGGTGCCGGCCGCGGACAGCGCGCCGAATCCGAGGGCGAGCAGGAGCAACGCCGCGCGAGAGGCACCGATGGCCGTCCGTTCCGGTTCGCCGAGGAGCCGCCGCGCCGGACTCGCCGTCGACGTCGACATGGGTGACAATACGGGCGTTACGGGGTTAGGGCCTCGTCGCCATTATTCGGTCTTTTATATCCCCGGCTCCGTCGGAACCCCCTCTTTTCAGATGAATCTCGTCTGAAACGGTCGGTCGCTGAGGAGTGTTCCCTGGTCGGTTTCGGGAGTGGGTATCGCAGATCGACGCTGACGGTCTTAGTATGTTTGAGTAGAGGTGAACGACGGCAGCTGTTGTATATAAAAAGCGGTGCGGTGGCGCGTGCCTGTGAGGCCGCGTCGCGGCCGAACAGCACCGCGCGAGGGAGTCGCGAACGTAGTGAGCGACGAGGTTGGGGAGGCGAGAGGTGCGGTCGCGGTGCTGTACGGGTGGGACTCAAAGGGGCAGTCGCTGCGACCGCGCAGGCGACGCAAGCACCGCAACGAGGGAACGAACGGAGTGAGTGACCGAGAGAGGCGCGCAGCGAGCGTGCGCGGTCGCAGCGACTGGGGCTTTGGACGTGTTCACCGCCAATCCGTCGTCAGCCGTTTATAAACAACCAGCGGCAAGGCCACTCGATCAGTTATAAACAACCACCGAGTCATCGTAATTCACTCACTCCCGAAATCGCTCGCCGCTACCTCTGTACTGACCAGCGACAGTTCAGAACGCGTCACCTGTGAGGGTTCAACGGAGCCGCGTGTCTGTTCGGCGACGCGCTGAGTGGAGAGCGAGGGGTTCGGAACGGGCTCAGTACGTGTGGATCACTTCGCCGCAGCGCGTACACTCGATCGTGTCCGAGCGGAACAGCCGCTCCTTCTTCTCGGTGGGGCCGTTACACTCGGGGCAGACGCCGAGGTTCCGGCCGTCGGCCACGCGCGCGGAGAGGTCGAGGAACTGGTTTTCGAGCCGGTCGATCTGTTCGGACTGCGCTTCGACGACCGACCGGAGCTCTTCGATCGTCTCCTCGCGCTCCTCGACCGCGGCCGACAGCTCCTCGATGCGCTGCTCGTACGAGTCTATCGCCTCGACGTCGATGGTGACGTCGTCGGTGGCGTCCGCCTCGGCGTCCCGTTCGGTGGCGGTCTCGGTGGTCGATTCCTTTTCCGCCTCGGTGTCGTCGTCGGCCATGTATCACCCGTGGTTCCCCACGGTCATTACTTTCGGGGCGACGACGTCACCCTCGACCGGTGGTTCGTCAGCGGTGCGGAGCGTCGATCACCCGGTCGGATCGCCGACCGTCCGCTCGCGGTACCTGACTGGGTTGGCATCGATCTGAATAGCATATATACTGTATCACGATGTGGGTATGGACCCGATAGCGCTACAGGCGGGATACGACCTGCTCGGGGACGGTCGCCCCGAGACGCTCTGGTTGGGAATCGGCACGATACTAATGCTCATTGGGACCTTCTACTTCATCGCCCGCGGATGGGGCGTGACTGACAAGGAGGCCCGTGAGTACTACGCGATCACGATACTCGTACCGGGGATCGCGTCGGCCGCGTACCTAGCGATGTTCTTCGGCATCGGCGTGACGGAGGTCGAGCTCGTGAGCGGAGAGGTGCTCGACATCTACTACGCCCGGTACGCCGACTGGCTGTTCACCACGCCGCTGCTGCTGCTCGACCTCGCGCTGCTGGCGAAGGTCGACCGCGTCACCATCGGGACGCTGATCGGCGTCGACGCGCTGATGATCGTCACCGGCCTCATCGGCGCGCTCTCGCACACGCCGCTCGCGCGGTACTCCTGGTGGCTGTTCAGCACGATCGCGTTCCTGTTCGTGCTCTACTACCTCCTGACGAGCCTCCGCAGCGCCGCCGCGGAGCGCTCCGAGGACGTACAGAGCACGTTCAACACGCTGACCGCACTGGTCGCCGTCCTCTGGACGGCGTACCCGATCCTGTGGATCGTCGGGACCGAGGGCGCCGGCGTCGTCGGCCTCGGCGTCGAGACGCTCGCGTTCATGGTCCTCGACGTGACCGCGAAGGTCGGGTTCGGCTTCGTCCTGCTCCGCAGCCGCGCCATCCTCGGCGAGACCGAGGCGCCCGAGCCGTCGGCCGGTGCCGACGCGCAGGCGGCGGACTGATCGCGGAGTCGACCCGACGCGACCGAACAGCACGGTTCAACCCCATTCACCGTTCATTTTTCACATGGCTCACACCGACACCGAACAGCCGCCGGCGCTGCGGACGCGCTCCGTCGTCGGGCTCGCTGTCTGCCTCGTGACCGCCCTCGCCGGGATATTCGTGATCCCGACGCTGGAGGGGCGCGCGGGGTTCGGCCCGACGTTCTGGGGAATGGCGGCGATGGAACTGCTCGCGATGGTCGGCGTCGCGTACTTCGTCCTCAACCTCCACGAGGAGCCGACGTGAGGCGGGCAGAGAGGCCGGCAGCCCGCTACTCGCCGGAGCGCTCGGCGTCGCCGCGCCCGTCGCGGGTCGACGGAGCGGTCTCGGCCAGCGCGCGGTCGAAGTGGTCGCGGCCGACCGTCGGCTCGGCCGCCGGTCCGTCGTCGACGATGGCGTCCTCGATCGCGAGCAGCCCGGCCTCGCGGACCAGCGCCGCGAGGTCGCCGCCGCTGTAGCCGCCGGTGCGCGCGGCGAGGGCGTCGAGGTCCACGTCGGCGGCGACGGGCGTCTCTCGCGCGTGTATCTCCAGGATCTCGCGGCGCGCGTCTCGGTCGGGGAGCGGCGTCTCGACCGCCTTCTCGATCCGGCCCGGCCGGAGCAGCGCCTCGTCGATGCTCTCCGGCCGGTTCGTCGCCGCGATGACGGCGACGTCGGTCAGCGGCTCCAACCCGTCGAGTTCGGTGAGGAGCTGCGAGACGACGCGCTCGCCGGCGCCCGTGTCGTCGCCGCTGCGCCTCGGCGAGACCGCGTCGACCTCGTCGAAGAAGATCACCGCCGGGGCGTTCTCGCGCGCGGTGGCGAACAGGTCCCGGACCGCCTTCTCGGACTCGCCGACGTACTTGTCGAGCAGCTCGGGGCCGTTCACGGGGATGAAGTTCGCGTCGCTGAGGCTCGCCGCCGCCCGCGCGAGCAGCGTCTTCCCGGTCCCCGGCGGGCCGTACAGCAGCACGCCCGAGGGGGGGTCGATCCCCAGCTCCGCGAAGCGGTCGGCGTACTCCAGCGGCCAGTACACCGCGCGCACCAGCTCGCGCTTGGCGTCGTCGAGCCCCCCGACCTCGTCCCAGCCGACCGCCGGGAACTCGACCGTGACCTCCCGGAGCCCGCCGGGTTCGACGTCGTCGAGCGCGGCCTCGAAGTCGGCCAGCCGGATCGCGGTCCGCCCCTCGCGGCGGACCGCCCGCTCCAGCGCCGCGTCCGCGAGGGCGGTCAGGTCGGCGAACACGTAGCCGTCGAGCCGCGCGGCGATCGCCTCGAAGTCGACGTCCATCGCGAGCGGCGCGCCCTCGCAGAGCGCTTCGAGCGCCGCGGCGCGCTCGCCGGTCGTCAGCGGCGCGACCGCCAGTTCGCGGTCGAACCGCCCGCCGCGGCGCAGCGCCGACGGGACGCCGTCCGGGTCGGTCGTCGCGCCGATCACGACCGTCCGGTCGCCCGCGCGGAGCTCGTCGACCGTCGACCGGAGGCGGTCTGCGAGCGCGGAGTCGCCGCCGTCGGTTCCGAGCGCTTCGAGGTCGTCGAGGAGGACCACGGTCGGCTCGCCGGTCGGGACGGCCTCGACCAGCCGATCGAGCCGCTCGGACCGGTCCCCCGCGCGCTCGCCTCGGAGCCGGGCCGCCGAGACGCGGACGAGCGCGGCGTCGGTCGCGGCCGCGACGGCCTCGACGAGCGTCGTCTTCCCCGACCCGCGCGGCCCGTGGAGGAGCAGTCCCAGCGTCGGGTACCCCGCGGCCTCGAACGTCTCGGCCGCGTCGAACCGGGTCACGGCCGCGTCGCGGAGGCGCTCGAACGTCGCCGTGGGGACGAACTCGTCGCCCGTGCCGGTGCCGCCCGAGCGCTCCGTGACGACCGACGGCTCGCTCTCGTCGGCCGCGACGGTGATCTCGGTCTCGTCGGTGACGACCGCCGGCGACGCGGGAGTCACGTCCCGCACGTCGAACCGGAGCGTGAGCGCGCCGCCGAGGCGGGTGACCTCGACCGCGTCGCCGACGGCGACCACCCGCCGATCGAGCCGGCGACGGACAGCGTCCTCGCTCCGCTCCACGTCGATCGACTGGCGGAGGCGCAGGGCGACCGACGACGCGACCGGGAGGGTCGACGGCGTCACGGTCGCGGTCTCGCCCGCGTCGAGTCCGGCGGTCCGGCGGAGCCCCTCGGGGAGGAAGACGCCCGGCGAATCGACGTCGACGCGGACGACCGGGGCGACGACGCGGTGGACGCCCTCGACGACCGCCGCGTCGCCGGGACCGATCCTGACGTCGGCGAGGACCGCCTCGGGGAGCCCGACGCGGTCCTCCGGAACCGACGTGGAGGGAGCCCTGACGGGGACCCGCACGCTCATGCTCCGCGGGCTCGGCCGAAGGGGTGCTCGTCGGTGGCAACGGTCGGCGCCATGACTCGACCGTGGCTCGGCGAGCCAAAAGGGACTCGGCCTAACTGGACAGTCGCTGCCCGGCGCTCGGTCGCTCGGCCGATCGGGCGACGGCTCAGGTCCTCGGAACACGGGCGACCGTTTAACTCGACCCGGCGCGAAGGATCGCTCATGGCGAACGCACGAGCGCTCCTTGTCCACCCAGAAGCGGGGAGCGATCGGATCGAGACGGCGCTCGGCGCCGCGGGGTTCGACGTGACCCGCACGGACACCGCGGCGTCCGCGGTCGCGAAGGCGACGACCGGCGAGTACGACTGCGTCGTCAGCGAGTACGCGCTGGCCGGCGACGACGGGGTCGCCCTCGCGAGCGCGATAGAGGAGTCCGACGCCGGCGTGCCCGTCGTGATGTTCACGGCGACGGACGAGGAGGGCGTTCCGGAGGCCGCCTTCGAGAGCGGCGTCGACAGGTTCCTCCAGAAGAACGGGTCGGCGTCGATCGAACGGCTCGTCTCCGACGTCTCGACGGTCTGTTCTGCGGTCCCGACCTCGGAGCCGCGACAGGACGTCTCCGACCACGAACCGACGGCGTCGGAGGTGCGGCGGGCCGTCGAGGACGCCCCGATCGGGATCAGCATCAGCGATCCCGACCTCCCGGACTACCCCCTCGTGTACGTCAACGGCGCGTGGGAGGACCACACCGGCTACCCGGTCGAGGAGGCGCTCGGACGCAACCCCCGGTTCCTCCAAGGGCCGGGGACGGACCCGGAGACCGTCGCGGAGATCGCGGAGGCGCTCGGGAACGAGGAGCAGGTGACCGTCGAGATCCGGAACTACCGGCGCGACGGCACGCCGTTCTGGAACGAACTGACGGTCGCACCGGTGTACGACGAAGACGGCGAGCTGGCCCACTACGTCGGCTTCCAGAACGATATCAGCGACCGGAAGGAGGCGGAGCGGCTCGCCGAGGAGCGCGCCGAGAAGCTCGCGACGGAACGCCGCTCGCTCGACAGGGTCCTCGGCCGGGTGAACGGGCTGTTCGCCGACATCAGCCGTATCCTCGTCGAGAACCGTGACTCGGGCGTCATCTCGGAGCGCGTGTGCGAGGTCGTCGCCGGAGAGCCGGGGTACGCCGGCGGGTGGATCGGCGAGGTGTCGTCGGCGACCGGTCGGCTCGAGATACGCGCCGCGAGCGGCGTGTCGGTCGAGCCCGGCGCGACGTACGAGATCGACGAGACGCCGAGCGAGGTGCGGGAGGCCATCGAGACCGAAACGAGCCACAGCGGGTCGATAGAACGCGTCGCCGACGGACCGCTCGAACCGGAGTCCGCCGGCGGGCGGCGGCTCCTCGTCGTGCCCCTCACCTACGGGGAGCGGCGGTACGGGCTGTTGGGGATCTACGGCAGCGGCGCGGACGTGCTCGACCGCCGGGAGCGGCGGGTGTGCGAGTCGGTCGGGAAGATGATCGCGAACGGGCTCCACTCAATCGAGACGACGGAGATGCTCACGACCGACCGCGTCGTGGAACTCGTGGTCGAGATCCGAGACCCGGCGGCGGCGCTCGCGCGGATCGCCGACGCGGTCGGCGGAGAGGTGGAGCACCTCGGGACGACGCGGCTCGACGACGACGCCTGCGAGCTGTACTTCCGCGCGGACGGCGAGGACCCGGACCTCGACGAGCTCGCCGCCCTGCCGCTGGTCGAGTCGATGCGGACCGTCTCCGAGACGAGCGACGGCGTCAGCTTCGCCGTCACCGTCACCGAGTCGCCGCCGCTCACGCAGCTGGCCGACCACGGCGGCGTCGTCGCCGAGGCGACCGCGACGCCGGAGGGAGCGACCCTGACGATCGAGGCGCCGCCGGAGCACGACGTCCGGTCGATCCTCGACGTGCTCCGCGACGAGTACGCGGGCGTCGAGCTCCGGTCGCGCGTCGAGCGCGAGAGCCGTGACCGCACCGTCGCGGAGTTCGCGGCGGCCGTCGACGAGCGACTCACCGAGCGACAGCGCGCCGCGCTGAAGACCGCCGAGCTGAACGGCTACTTCGAGTGGCCGCGACCGGTCGACGGCTCGGAGATCGCGGCGCAGATGGGGATCACGCGACAGACGTACCACCAGCACCTCCGCGCGGCCGAGCGGAAGCTGGTCGAGGCGTACGTCGACCCCCGATCGAGCGAATGAGCCCGACGGCGGGCGACGACCCCTTCGCCGCGAGCGACGCGATCGTCGTCGCGGCCGACCCGGAGGCCGTGTTCGCGTTCCTCGACGACCCCGAGAACCACGCGACTATCACGCCCGGTCTCGGCGACGTGCGAGACGTCGAACCGCTCGCGAACGGCGGGAAGCGCCTCTCGTACACCTACCGGACGGCGGGGATCGGGATCGACGGCGAGATCGTCCAGACCGTCCACGAACCCCCGAAGCGCCACGTCTTCGAGCTCCGCGGCCGGCTCACTGGGACCATCGACCTCGAACTCGAACCCGTCGACGGGGGGACGGAGTTGACGTACGCCGCGACGTACGACCTGCCGGAGAGCGCGCTCACGAGGGTCGGCGCGCCGATCGTCCGCCGGTTCAACGAGCGGCAGCTCCGGGCCGCGCTGGAGAACGTCGCTGCGGCGTTCGACGCGGAGTAGCGGAGACGACCGAGAGACGGCGAGCCGATCGCCTTCGGCGTGCGAACTATTAAGCGTGCGATGGCCTAAGCGGAAGGCATGGATCCGATCACCCTCCAATCCGGCCTCGGCTTCGGGCTCGTGAGCGTCGGCCTGCTCGCGCTTTTGCTCGTGGTCGTCACGCTCTGGCAGTCGTTCGAGATCGTCGACGCCTACGAGAAGAAGACGCTCACCGTCTTCGGCGAGTACCGGAAGCTGCTCGAACCGGGTATCAACCTCATCCCGCCGTTCGTCTCCCGAACGTACCCGTTCGACATGCGGACCCAGACGCTCGACGTCCCCCGTCAGGAGGCGATCACGCGGGACAACTCCCCGGTGACCGCCGACGCGGTCGTCTACATCAAGGTGATGGACGCCAAGAAGGCGTTCCTCGAAGTGGACGACTACAAGAAGGCCGTCTCGAACCTCGCGCAGACCACCCTCCGCGCCGTCCTCGGCGACATGGAGCTCGACGACACGCTGAACAAGCGCCAAGAGATCAACGCGAAGATCCGCAAGGAGCTCGACGAGCCAACCGACGAGTGGGGGATCCGCGTCGAGAGCGTCGAGGTCCGCGAGGTCAACCCCTCGAAGGACGTCCAGCAGGCGATGGAGCAGCAGACCTCCGCGGAGCGCCGTCGGCGCGCGATGATCCTCGAAGCGCAGGGGGAACGCCGCTCCGCCGTCGAGCAGGCGGAGGGTGACAAGCAGTCCAACATCATCCGCGCGCAGGGTGAAAAGCAGAGCCAGATCCTCGAAGCGCAGGGGGACGCGATCTCGACCGTCCTCCGCGCCCGCTCCGCGGAATCGATGGGCGAACGCGCCATCATCGAGCGCGGCATGGAGACCCTCGAAGAGATCGGCAAGGGCGAGTCCACCACCTTCGTCCTCCCGCAGGAGCTCACGAGTCTGGTGGGCCGCTACGGCAAGGCGCTCTCCGGCTCCGACGTCCAGCAGATGGAGGGGCTCGACGGGAAGGAGTTCGACGACGACACCCGGAAGATGCTCGGGCTCGACGACATCGACGAGATCCTCGGCCAGATCGAGCAGTCCGCGGAGATGGACGTCGAGGAGTTGGAGAAGGAGGCGGAGGCGGTGAAGTCGGGCGACGCCGGCGCGAACATCAAGTCCGCGGACGAGGTCATCCAGGAGATGGACGACGAGGAGGCGGCCGCGGAAGTCGAGAAAGAAGAATAGATCCGCGCGAAGCGAGGCGGTAACCGCGTTTTTCGCCGCTCACCGTCACGAGCGAAGTGCTTTTGTCGAGGCGTCGGCTACTACGGCCGTGACAGAGGGGTTCGACGGGCAGAAGCGCGAGACGCTCCGGCGGTTCGCCGCGGTCGGAGCCGCGGCGCCGTTCGTCGGAACCGCGAGAGCGGACGACGGCGTCGACGACACCAACGAGACGCGGGAGGCGATCCGCGGCTACGTGCCGACGACCCCCGGCGCGCACTTCTCGAAGCTCCGCGACGACCTCCGTCTCGGCACCGGCGAGGCGCAGTACCACCTCCGGAAGCTGGAGGCGGCGGGCGCGATCGAGTCGGAGAAGGACGCCGACTACCGCCGCTTCTTCCCCGCCGGACGGTTCGACGAGACCGACAAGCGGGCGCTCGGCTACCTCCGCCGGGAGACGCCGCGCGGGATGGTCCTCGCGCTGTTGCGCGACCCCGACGCGACCGGCGCCGACCTCGCGAGCGCCCTCGGCGTCTCGCGCCCGACCATAAGCGCCGCGGCCGCCGACTTGGAGCGCGCGGGCCTGCTCGACCGGACCGACGGCTACGCGCTGACCGAGCCGGAGCGGCTGCTCACGCTCGTCGTTCGCTACGCCGACTCCTTCGGCGCCGAGGCGGTCGCGTTCGCCGACGACGCGGCGTCGCTGGTCGCGTACGACCCGTGAGACGCGCCCCGTCGCGGGCGGTCCCCGTTCAGGCCGTGACCATCCACGTCGTGCCCGACGAGTAGCCCCACTTCTCGACGTCGACGTCGGTGGCGGCCTCGGCGACCGCGCCCATGTTCGCGCCGACCTCCTTCGCGGAGAGTCCGAGGTCGTCGGCGATCAGCCGCGACTTGAAGTACGTCCGGTCGGCGGCGTTCTCCCGGAGGTATCCCAGGATGCGCGCCTGCTTCGCGGAGAGTCCGTCGGATTCGACCGAGACGACGCCCTGTTCCGCGACCGCGTCCGAGTGGACCGTGCTCATACAGACACCACGTCGGGATCCCGCATAAGGCGGTTGGTACGTCAGGTTAACGCGCCGCAGTCGTGCGGTCTTACGCGCTGGAGGGGTCGAGACGGCCGGTCGATCGCCGCGTTTGGGTACGGCCTTCGAACCGCTTCGCACCCGGAGACCGGGACGGTCCGGCGGCGCGACACCCGCCGGAGAACCGGGAGAGTACGGCGGCGCGACACCCGCCGGAGAAGCGTCAGTACAGCCCGGACACGAACAGGCCGAGCGCGCCGCTCACCGCGGTCGCGAGCGCCTCGGACCGATCGACGCGACCGTTCGTGAGCGCGCCGGCGGCGCCGCCGCGCTTCGCGATTCCCTCGGTGTCGAGGAGGTCGTCCATCACCGGACCGAGTTCGCTCCCGTCGTCGATGCGGGCGGCGACGTCGGCCGGGAGTGCGAGGGACGGGCCGGCGCCGCGGCCGACACGGTCGCCGTCGGTCACCGCCGCCCACATGATCAGGTAGCGATCGTCGGCGCCGTCGAACTCCGCGACACCGCCCTCGATCCCGACGCCGAGGTCGTAGGCTGCGGCGCGGTCGGCTCCCGCACCGTCGATCGGGTCCGGGTCGAGAACCGCCGCGGCGCGGTTCTCCGCGCCTGCGATCGTCTCCGCGTGGCCGGTCGGCTGTTCGCTCACGCCGGAGTCGACGGGGACCGACTCGACCGCGACACCCGTCGGGTCGCCCGGAAGGTCGGCGTCCGCCGCCGCACCGAGCGCCAGTTCGACCGCGCGCCGCTTCACCGGGTTGCCGCTGCCGACGCCGACTCGCAGGGTGGTCATGCCTCGGCGTCGTCGCCCGCGGCCGAAAACGCCTCGGGATGGAGCAAGCGCGCCAGTCGCTCGACGCCGTCGAGGAGCGCGGGGCTCGGCTGGTTGAGGAGGGAGTCGTCGAGGACGTGGACCGGCGCGTCGACGGCCCAGTCGCGTTCGGCGACGGTCGCGGGGTCGACGCGGTCGCCGTGCCCGCAGACGTGGACGACCACGTGGTCGGGGTCGGCCCGCTCGACCGCGGCGGGGTCGACCTCGCGGGAGCGCTCGCCGGGGTCAGCGAAGGGGTACCGCCCGCCCGCGGCGCGGACGGCGTCGGGGACCCAGTTGCCGGCCGCCATCGGCGGGTCGGACCACTCCTCGCAGTAGACGGTGGGGCGGGGGCGGCCGGCGACGGCGTCGGCGATCCGGTCGAGCCGGTCGCGCGCGTCGGTCGCGAGTCGCTCGCCGGCCTCGGGGCGGCCGACGTCGGCACCGCGGGCCGCGAACGCCTCGACCGCGTCGTCGAGGGTCTCCGGCTCGCGGTGTGCGACGGCGAGGCCGCGCTCGCGGCAGTCGTCCGCGAGGTCGGACTGGAGGCCGTCGCTCGTGAGGACGACGTCGGGGTCGAGGGCGGCGACGCGGTCGAGGTCGGGGTTCAGCCAGCCGCCGACGGCGTCGGGAGCCCCGGTGCGGTGCGCGGAGCCGGCGTCCGCGTCGGACGGGAGGTCGCAGTGGTGCGTGACGCCGACGAGGCGGTCGACCGCCCCGAGCGCGGCGACCGTCGCGGTCGCGCTCGGGGCGAGGGAGACGACGCGGGGCTCAGTCATAGCCCGTGGTCGGGGCGCGAACGGCGCAAGCGTTTCGGTCGGATGCTTTGAAACGAGCGACGGAAGGGGTCATCGAGAGACTCTGAGACACAAAACATGAATATGTAGGCGCGACGGAAAACAGACGATATGGCCGGAAAGTCGTGCGTAGTCTGCGGATCGGCCACTAGCTCCGACGGAATGCTGTATCGGTGCGCCTACTGCGGCGATCCAGTCTGTCCGGATCATCGTCTCCCCGAAAACCACGGCTGTACCGGCGAACACCTCGATGAAGACGAAACACCAGAAGATCGGGGACCGCAGCCGATGGACCCGGAAGAAGTGACGACGATGGGAACAACACCGGAAGACATCGGACAATCGTCACCGGATGTTGCTCTCGACGGCTCGATCGCGGGCGAACAGTCGACAGATTCCGACGAGGAAGGATCGGAATCGTGGTGGCGAAAACTGCTTCCGTGGTGAGTTCACGGCGTCCGAACCGCGAAGCCAACGGTCCGGACGACGACCGGAGATCGGTGAAAACACGTGATAGATCGTGTCCTTTCGTCGGGATTCGAGCGACACGTTCCGGTCGTTTTAAGTTGTGTTCCGTCGACGGTAACGTAAGATCGCTCTCGGGCAGTTTCAGTTTCCGGGGGCAACCGAGCTATGAGTGAACGACTACACACACGGGGGAGTCGCACCCGAACGGAGACGAACGAGGAGGAATCGGAGAGCACCGACGAAACGCTGAGCTGCCCGGAGTGCGGCGGGCACGTCGTCAACGACGAGGAACACGGCGAGACGGTCTGTAGCGACTGCGGGCTCGTCGTCGAGGCGGACTCGGTCGACCGCGGTCCGGAGTGGCGCGCGTTCGACTCGCGCGAGAAGGACGAGAAGAGCCGCGTCGGCGCCCCGACCACGAACACGATGCACGACAAGGGGCTCTCGACGAACATCGACTGGCGCGACAAGGACGCGTACGGTCGGTCGCTCGGCGCGCGCCAGCGCCAGAAGATGCAACGGCTCCGCAAGTGGAACGAGCGGTTCCGCACCCGCGACTCGAAGGAGCGCAACCTCAAGCAGGCGCTCGGCGAGATCGACCGCATGGCCTCGGCACAGGGCCTGCCGGACAACGTCCGCGAGACCGCCTCCGTCATCTACCGCCGCGCGCTCGACGAGGACCTCCTCCCCGGTCGCTCCATCGAGGGCGTCTCCACCTCCTGCGTGTACGCCGCCGCCCGGATGGCCGGCGTCCCGCGCAGCCTCGACGAGATCGCCGACGTGTCGCGCGTCGAGAAGGCCGAGATCGCGCGGACGTACCGCTACGTCGTCCGCGAGCTCAAGCTCGAAGTGAAGCCGGCCGACCCCGAGCAGTACGTCCCGCGGTTCGCCTCCGACCTCGAACTGAGCGAGGAGTCGGAGATGCGCGCGAAGAGCCTCCTCCGCAACGCCAAGGAGAAGGGCGTCCACTCGGGCAAATCGCCGGTGGGTCTCGCCGCGGCCGCCGTCTACGCCGCCGCGCTCCTGACGAACGAGAAGACGACGCAGGCCGCGGTGTCGGAGGTCGCCGACATCTCCGAGGTCACCATCCGGAACCGGTACCACGAGCTGCTCGAAGCGGAAGACGGCCTCGTCGCCTGACCGGCTTCTCGCCGACCCCGTTCTCCGCGTCCGCTCGGCGGACGCACACACCTAAGTCCCCGCCCGCGGAACGCCCGCGTATGTTCGAGGAGTTCGTTCTCGCCGCGAGCACGGCCGACCTCTCCGAGGAGCCGGCGGCTCGCGAGCACGCGGACGCGGTGGAGTTCCGGCTGGACCTCGCGAGCGACCCGCTCGACCAGCTGGCGGGCTACGACGGCGAGCTCCCGCTGCTCGTCACGAACCGGGCGTCGTGGGAGGGCGGCGAGGCCGAGGGGCTCGGCCGCTACGACGCGCTCTCGACGGCGATCGGCCACGACGCGGTCGCCGCGGTCGACGTCGAACTCGCGGCGCTGCGCGGGACGCACCCCGACGCCGCGGAGGAGTCGCACGCCGCGGCCCTGCGCGACGCGGCCCGCGAGGCCGGCGTCGAGGTCGTCGCGTCCGTCCACGACTTCGAGTCCACCCCGGAGCCCGCCGCGATCGTCGACCTCCTCGCCGACGCCGCGAGCGAGGGCGACGTGGGGAAGCTGGCGACGACCGCCACCGCGCCGGCGGACGCGCTCGCGATGATCGAGGCGACCCACGAGGCGACCGCCGCCGGGCACCGCGTCGCGACGATGTGCATGGGTGAGCCGGGGCGGCACACCCGCGCGGTCACCCCGATTTACGGCTCGAAGATCGGCTACGCGCCCGTCGACCCCGCGAACGCGACCGCGCCCGGGCAGTACCCCCTCGCGACGCTCCGCCGGCTCGTGGACGACCTGAGAGACGGCGATTCGGAGACGCCGAGCGACGACTGAACCGACTTCCGCGGTGGCGCGTGCCTGCGAGCGCCCGAAGGGCGTGAGACAGCACGCGCGCGGGAGTCGCTGGCGGTCGAGCGAAGCGAAGACCGCCAGCGACGAGGTTGGGGAGGCGCGAGGCGGTCGCGGCCGGGCGGGACTCGAAGGGGCAGCCGGGAGGACGCCGCAGATGACGTAAGCACCGCAGCGAGCAGCGCGCGCGAGGAGCGCAGCGAGTGTGCGGCGTCCTCCCGGCTGGGGCTTCGGCAGTGTTCACCCACGTGATAGTGAATCCAGCACGTGAACCACCGACCGCCTCATACGAAGCCACCTAAAGAGCCAAACCGCTTTACGACCGCCCCCGTAAGTGCCGCCAATGGCGACGTGCGACGAGTGCGGGGAGTACGAGAACCTCCCCTACCAGTGTAAGCGGTGCGGCCAGACGTTCTGCGCCGAACACCGACTGCCGGAGAACCACGACTGCCCGGGGCTCGCCGGGTGGGACGACCCCGGCGGCGTCTTCGACAGCGGGTTCGACGAGAGCGTCGAGGGCGGGGCCGCGGACGGCACCGGCGGGGGCGGGGGCGCCTCCGCGGGGGCCGGCGGCGTCGTCGACCGCGTCAAGCGCCGAATCGACCGCGAGACCGGCACCGGCGGACTGGTGAGCTACTTCCGGAACAACGCGACGTACGCCATCCTGCTGGCGATGTGGGTGACGTTCGTCGCGCAGTGGATCGCGCTGTTCGTCGGCGGCCAGTCGCTCCACAACACCCTGTTCGTGCTCCAGTCGGAGGCGATCACGAACGTCTGGACGTGGGTGACGTCGGTGTTCTCGCACGCCCCCGGACAGCTGTTCCACATCATCGGGAACAGCGTCGTGATCCTGTTCTTCGGTCCGCTCGTCGAGCGCGCCGTCGGCTCGAAGAAGTTCGTGGCGTTCTTCTTCGGCGCGGGGATCGCCGCCGGGCTCGGCCACGTCCTGTTCGCGATCGCGACGAACGCCCCGCCGACCGGTGTTCTCGGCGCCAGCGGCGCCGGCTTCGCGATCCTCGGCGTGCTCACCGTCTGGCGGCCGAACATGCAGGTCCTCCTCTTCTTCGTCATCCCGATGAAGATCAAGTACCTCACGTGGGGGATCGCTGCCGTCTCCGCGCTGCTGGTCGTCACGAGCGGCACCGGCGGCGTCGGTGGCATCGCGCACCTCGCGCACCTGATCGGCTTCGCCATCGGGCTCGCGTTCGGGAAGCGCAACGAGGGGCTGGCGCGCTCCGCGGGCGGCGCGGGCGGCGTCTCGATGGGCGGCGCGCGCGGCCCGGGCGGCCCGGGCGGGCCGGGCGGCCCCGGCGGACGGCTCTGATGGACCTCGCGCGGCCCGACCTCCGACCCGATCCGTCGCTGTCGCGCGCGGAGATGGAGGCGCTCCAACGCGAGATCGCGGCGGCCGCGACGTTCGCCGACGACGGCACGCCCGACCCCGCCGCCGTCGCGGTCGAGGAGGGCGTCTCGCTCGCGGACGGGCTCCCGCCCGCGTGCGACGGCGCACAGGAGCGACTGAACGCGGGCGGCGAGTCGAGCGTGAACGCGAGCGCCGATTCGGGCGACGACCGCGACGCAGGCGCCCCGACCGTCGTCGGCGTCGATCAGGCGTTCCGCACCGACCGCGGCGATCGGCCCGACGCCGCCGTCTCAGCCGCGGTCGCGTTCCGGAACGGCCGCGTCGTCGAGTACGCGAGCGCGACGACGCCGCTCGCGATTCCGTACATCCCGGGCCTGCTCGCGTTCCGCGAGGGGGAGCCGATACTGGCCGCGCTCGACGCGCTCGACGCCGATCCCGACCTGCTGGTCTGCGACGGCTCCGGCCGAATCCACTACCGGGAGGCCGGCCTCGCGACGCACGTCGGCGTCCTCCGCGACGTGCCCAGCGTCGGCGTCGCGAAGAGCCTCCTCTGCGGCGAACCCGACGAGCCGACGGCCGAGCGCCCCGCGGGCTGGCGGACGCCGGTCCGCGCCGACGACGCGGTGACGACCGCCGAGCCGGGAACCGTCATCGGCCACGCGTTCCAGTCGCGTCAGTACCCCAACAGCAGGCGGGTGAACCCCCTGTACGTCAGTCCCGGCCACCGCGTGTCGGCGGACGGCGCGGTCGACCTCGTCGCGGCGCTGTGTGGGGGGTACAAACTCCCCGAACCGACGCGGCTCGCGGACGCCCACGCCGAGCGCGCGAAGCGAGACGGCGAGTGAACGCGGAGTCCCGGCGGCCGCCGCTGCCCGAAACGTGCCAGCAGTTGTCACTGGCAGGCGGTTTTTAGACGGGCGCCCGCGAACGTACGCTCATGGGAGACGACGACGTCGAGAGTCCGATGTCCGCCGAGGAGTTCCGGTCGCTGACCGACGGGCTGGTGCGCCAGAGTTCGGGCGGCGGCACGACCGTCTACAAGAACGCGGCAGGGGTCGGCTGCCCGAACCCCGACTGCGACCGCGGCGTGTTCCAGACGCTGTTCGTCAGCGACCACGGCTGGCAGCAGATCGGCGCGACCCGAGACGGGATCGACCTCTGTCTGGTGAACACGGAGTCGAAGCGGCTCGTCTTCATCCACGACGAGTAGGCCGGTCGCTCCGCGGGGACTGACGCCTCGGCGGCGCCTCGGCGACCCCGTTCCTCAGTCGTCGTCCGCGACGGAGTCGGCGCCCGGCTCGGCCGCGCAGCGGTTCGGCCCGAGTTCGAGTTCGATGGCGGCCGTCTCGTCCGCCGGCGACTCGACGCCGCGGTTGGCCGCGATCACCGACTCGTAGTTCGGCGGCTTCTCCGGGAGCGTCCGCGTGATCCGGTCGACGAAGTCGCTCGCGTCGAGGCCGAGTATCTCGATCTCCCGGCGCGCGTCCCCGACCGTCGTGGAGACGGGGGCGCCGGGCTCGACGTCGCCGGTCGTCCCGTCGTTCGCGACCGCGAAGTGCCCGGGGCAGACGACGACGCCGTCCGGCTCGGCGAGGAGGGTGCCGTGGAGCGAGTCGTACAAGCGGCGGGCCGCGTCGGCGGCGCCCGTCTGTGATCCGGCTTCATCACCGCCGCCCGCCGAGAACTGGAGCTCCGTCCGCCCGACGCCCTCGGTGAACAGCGTGTCGCCCGTGAGGACCGCCGCGTCGCCGACGAGGTAGCTCGCGCCGTCGTCGGTGTGTCCGGGCGTCGCGAGCGCCTTCAGGTCGACGCCGCCGACGTCGAGCGTCTCGTTGCGCCCGATCGGCTCGAAGTCGTACGCCACGTCGCGCTCGGCGGCCGCGGCCGGGAGGACGTACGGGACGCCGAGCTCGTCCGCGAGCGCGCGACCCCCCGAGAGGTGGTCGGCGTGGACGTGCGTGTCGAGGACGGCTGCGATCGACGCGTCGAGTTCGGCGGCCGCCTCGACCCACTCCTCGCCGTGTCTGGAGACGTCGACGGCGACGGCGATACGAGGCGAGCCGCCGGAGTCGGCGACGGCGACGCGGTCGGAGCCGTCGGAATCGCCCGCGGAACCGTCAGCGGGGACGTGGTCCGCCTCGCCCGACTCGCGCCCGCCGACGACGAGGTAGCCCAGACACCCCTTCGCGCGGCGCTGTATCTGGACGACGTCGAGCGGCGGGGCGTCGTCGGGCGCGTCGGGTAGCGGCACCGGGGTCCGGTCGTACACCGCGGACCAGCCGCGCATGCCGTCAGCGACGACGACCACGTCCTCGTAGCCCGCCGCGTCGAGTTCGACGGCGAAGGCGTCCGAGGCCTTCCCCTTCGCGCACAGCGTGATCACGCTGTCGTCGGCCGAGAGACCGGTCTCGCGCTCGAAGTCGTCGACGTCGAACTCGTGGAACGGCTTGTAGAAGTAGTGGACGGCGTCCGCGACGCGCCACCCCTCGAAGCTCTCCTCCGGTCGCGTGTCGACCACGGCGAACGAGCGCTCGCCGCGCCGTCGCTCGTCGAGCCTGTCGCGGAACTCGTCGGCGGAGATCGTTTCGACCATACCGGAGTCTTGTTCCGCGTGATCAAAAGCGCTCGGACGAGAAGTAGGGGTGGATCAGCGGCGGCGAGATAGCGCTGCGTGCTGGTGCTCTCCAACGGCTCGCTGATAAATGAACGATGACGCTGCGGTGAAGACCGCCAAAGTCCCAGCCGCTCGATTATAAATAGCAAACGGCAGATCAACCGCGAACACCGCCAAAGCCCCAGCCGCGAGGACTCGCGCGGTTGGCTGCGCTCCTCGTCACTCACTTCGCTCGTTCCTGTGGTGCTCACGTCGCCGAGCTTCGTCCTCGCGGCTGCCCCTTTGAGTCCCACCCCGCACCGCACAGCAACCGCACCTCACACCTCCCCAGCCTCGTCGACCTCCCTCTGCTTCGCTCCGGTCGGCCGACTCCCTCGCGCGTGCTGCTCGCGGCCAAGGGCCGCTCGCAGGCACGCGCCACCGCGATCCGCAGCAGGTGAGCATCACCGCGACCGCGATGGATAGCTTTTATTCGGACCGCCCGGAGAGCGGGCGTATGGTCGAGGCGTTCGCGGTCGCCAGCGGGAAGGGCGGCACGGGGAAGACGACGAGCACGCTCGCGCTCGGGATGGCGCTCGCGGCCGACCACGACGTGACGGTCGTGGACGCCGACACCGGGATGGCGAACCTCCTCTTTCACGCCGGGCTCGACGACGCGGCGGTCACCCTCCACGACCTCCTCGTCGAGGGCACCGCGACCGACGTGAACGAGGCGGTCTACGAGCGGTTCGGGCTCTCGGTCGTCCCCTGCGGCACCTCGCTCGCCGGCTTCGAGGCCGCGGAACCGGAACGGCTCCGCGACGTGGTGGCCGAGCTCGCGCGCGACACCGACGTGCTCCTACTCGACTCGCCCGCCGCGCTGGGCTCGAAGTCAGCCGTGTTACCGGTCGTACTCGCGGACCGCGTCGTGGTCGTCGTCGAGCCGACGATCCCCGCGCTCTCGGACGGGCTGAAGGTCCAGGAGTACGCGCGATCGTACGGCACGGAGACCGCGGGCGTCCTCTTCAACAAGGTCCGGAGCGAGGCCGACGACGTGGCCGCGCAGGCAGAGCGCCACTTCGGCGGCCCCGTCCTCGCGAACGTCCCCGAGAGCGACGCGGTCCGAGCCGCCCGGCGAGCCGGCGAGCCCCTGCTCGCGCACGCCCCGGAGAGCGAGGCCGCCGCGCGCTACCGGCTGGCGGCCGACCGGCTCGACGTGCGCGACGGCGACGGCGACGCGGTCGCCGACCGGTTCCGCAGCGCGGTCGTCCCCGACACGCCATGAGCGGACGCACGGAAGGCGACGGCGCGGGCTCGCCGACGCTCACCATCCCGCGGGGGACCCTCCTGCGCTCGCGGGTCGTCTCCGACGTCGGCACGACGCTGTCGCGCGCGCTCGACCGCGGGCTCACCGGCTACGCGACGCTCGTCCCGCAGGAGACGCTGCTCCTGTCCGGCGAGGCCCGGGGCGTCATCACGTTCGACGACGGCGTGCCCGTGCTGGCGTACAACACCGTGACCGACAGCGGCGGCCCGGGCGCCCTCGCGGAGCTGGCGGTCCCCGGCCCCTACCGCGTCGAGCTGTACGCCGTCGACGCCGACGGACTGGCGGCGGCCCACGAGGAGGAGGCGTTACGGGTCGCGCCCGACGCGGCCGCGACGGAGCTGGCCGACGACGCCGACCTCGCCGACCGGACCCGCGAGGCGGCGCCCGACGAGCGGCTGCGAGACGCCGCTGACGAGGACGACGCCGTCGCCGCCTTCCTCGCGGACGACGACCGGATCGACGCGATCCGCGAGCAGGCGCGGTCGGAGGCGCGCGACCGCGCCGCCGAGTGGGGACTCGACGACGCGCTCGACGGACCGACCGAGTCCGAGTGACCGAGCGGACGTGTTCCGGCTCGGTCCGACCCCCGACCCGGCGCGCCGGGGCCGAACGGTTATCTCCGTCCGGTCCCTCCGATCGGTATCACAGTCCTCCGCCTCCTGCGACTGACGACGCCCGCCGACTTCGCGGCCTGGTACGAGGCCGGTCGCGCCTACACGACCGGCGTCGCCGAGGGGATGGGATTCGACGGCGTCGACGCGCTCGACGACGACCGGACCGTCCGTCGGCTCCGGACGGCGCCCGACGAGCTGACGCCGGGCGAGGCGCGCTCGGTCGCGGCGACGCTGCTCGCGGACGGCGCGTTCTCCGAGCCGTACTGCGAGTGGCTGCCGACGTGGTACGAGCTCGCGCTGATCGCGCCGGTCCGGTACGCCGACTGGCGGCTGCGCCGCGTCGCCGGGGCGGTCGCCGAGCGCGCGTCCGTCACGGCGACCGCGCCCCGGTTCTCGCGCCCGACGGACGTCCGGATCGACGGCGCACCGGCGCTGTCCCGGGTCTCCGGCTTCCGGGAGCGGTTCCTCCTCGCCGACTCGCTGCTCCACCTGGAGTGGTTCGACCACGTCGCGGCCGCCGACGGGATCGACGTGCCCGACGCCCTCGTCGCGCGGACCCGCGAGGAGTCGCTGTCGTACTACGGCGGCGAGCGCGACCGCCTCTCGCCGGACGTGCGGCGGTTCCAGCGCCACCTGTTCGCCGACGACCGCTGGGTGCGGTGCGTGGACGAGGCGTACGGCCTCGACAGCGCGCTGTTCGGGCTCTGGGAACGGCTGCTGCGCGACGAGCGACGGCGGCTCGACGAGGACTGACCCGGAGTGCGAACCGCCTCCCGGGTCGCCCGGGATCTGTTACAGGACCTGTAACTCGTTACAGTGTCTGATCGCAGAACGGCAGGTAAGTATAGGACTGCCGGTCTATTACGGAGTGGTACGAACCGCGACTCGGTTCGCTGTCCTCGACGCTTCGGCCCTCGTTTTCCGGACCTGACGCGCTCCGCGCTCGCTCGTGTCGCACCTGACGCTCTGCCATCCGTGCTACCGCTCCGCGATCCGTTCTACAGCTCCGCGATCCGCTCTGACGCTCCGCGATCCGCACCGGGACACAACTCGGTCCCGAGTTGTCTTTTATTCACCATTGCGCGTGCCGGAAGCTTCATAGGTCGGCTCGCGGATCCTCCGGGTACACGAATGGCAGTACTCTTGCTGGAGGACGTCGACGCCGACGACGTCGGGACCGTCGGCGGGAAGGCCGCGTCGCTCGGCGAACTCATCGGTGCGGGGCTCCCGGTGCCGCCGGGGTTCGCCGTCACCGCGGGGACGTATCGGACCTTCATCGAGGAGGCCGGGATCGACGACGAGCTGTTCGAGGCGGTCGACGTCGACCCCGAGGACTCCGCGGCGCTCCGGGAGGCCGAGGCGCGAGCGGAGGAACTCATCCTCGACGCGCCGTTCCCCGAGGACGTGCGCGAGGAGATCCTCGAAGAGTACCGGGCGATGGGCGAGGACGGCGAGGAGGCGTTCGTCGCCGTCCGCTCCTCGGCCACGGCCGAGGACCTCCCCGACTCCTCGTTCGCTGGCCAGCAGGAGACGTTCCTCAACGTCCGCGAGGACGACCTCCTCCGGCGCGTGAAGGAGTGTTGGGCCTCGCTTTTCACCCAGCGCGCGATCTACTACCGACAGCAGCGCGGCTTTCCCCACGAGGACGTCGACATCGCGGTCGTCGTCCAGCGGATGGTCGACGCCGACAAGTCCGGCGTGATGTTCACCAGCCACCCCTCGACGGGCGAGCCGCAGGTCACCATCGAGGCCGCGTGGGGCCTCGGCGAGGCGGTCGTCTCCGGCACGGTCTCCCCCGACAACTACGTGTACGACCGCGGGCGCGGCGCGGTCGACGAGGTCACCGTCGCGGACAAGAAGGTGGAGATGGTGAAAGACGACGAGACCGGCGAGACGGTCCAGCTCGACGTCGGCGAGGACCGGCGGAACGCGCGGGTGCTCTCCGACGCCGAGATCGGTGACCTCGTCGAGCTCGGCGAGCGCGTCGAGGACCACTACGGAACGCCGCAGGACGTCGAGTGGGCGATCTACGACGGCGAGATATACATGCTCCAGTCGCGCCCGATCACGACGATCCGGGAAGACGAGGGGGAGGAGGAAGCGGACGCGTCCGGCACCGGCGGCGAGACCCCGCGGAAGTCGACCGCCGGCGACGCGTCGTCCGGCCAGCCGGGCGCCGCCAGCGTCTCGAACGGCGGCGAAGAGGAGGACGTCCTCGTCGACGGGCTCGGCGCGAGCCCCGGCGTCGTCTCCGGGGCCGTCCGGATCGTCCACAAGCTCGACCACCTCGACCAGGTCCAGGAGGGCGACGTGATGGTGACGGAGATGACGATGCCAGACATGGTGCCCGCGATGAAACGCGCCGCCGGCATCGTCACCGACGAGGGCGGGATGACGAGCCACGCGGCGATCATCTCGCGCGAACTCGGCGTCCCCGCGGTCGTCGGCACCGGCAACGGGACCCGCGTCCTCGAAGACGGCCAGCAGGTCACCCTCGACGGCGACAAGGGGACGATCCGGGCGGGGCAGTCCGAGTCCGCCGAGTCCGGCGAGGAGTTCGAGCCGGTGGAGGCGGCGCGCCCCGAGACGCCCGTCAAGCCGATGACGGCGACGGAGGTGAAGGTGAACGTCTCGATCCCGGAGGCGGCCGAGCGCGCCGCGGCGACGGGCGCCGACGGCGTCGGGCTGCTCCGGATCGAGCACATGGTGCTGTCGCTCGGGAAGACGCCCGAGAAGTACATCGCCGACCACGGCGCCCGCGCCTATCAGGACGAGCTCATCGAGGGCGTCCGGCGCGTCGCCGACGAGTTCTATCCGCGACCGGTCCGGGTGCGGACCATCGACGCGCCGACCGACGAGTTCCGCGAGCTGGAGGGCGGCGAGGGCGAACCCGCCGAGCACAACCCGATGCTCGGCTGGCGCGGGATCCGCCGGAGCCTCGACAAGCCGGAGCCGTTCCGGCAGGAGCTGGCCGCGTTCGCGCGCCTCTACGACATGGGGTACGACAACCTAGAGGTGATGTTCCCCCTAGTCAACGACGCGAGCGACGTCGAGGGGGTCAAACGGCACATGCGCGAGGCCGGGATCGACCCCGAGACGCACCGCTGGGGCGTGATGATCGAGACGCCCGCCAGCGCGCTCCAGATCGAGGAGCTGGCGGCCGCCGGCATCGACTTCGCCTCCTTCGGCACCAACGACCTCACGCAGTATACGCTCGCGGTCGACCGCAACAACGAGCACGTCGCCGACCGGTTCGACGAGCTCCACCCCGCCGTGTTGCGGCTCATCGGCGACACGATCGAGACGTGCCGCGAGCTGGGCGTCGACACCAGCATCTGCGGGCAGGCCGGCTCGAAGCCCGAGATGGTCGAGTTCCTCGTCGAGAAGGGGGTCTCCTCCATCTCCGCGAACATCGACGCGGTCCGCGACGTCCAACACGAGGTGAAGCGGACCGAACAGCGCCTGCTGCTCGATTCGGTCCGCTGAGACCGTCCGAGCCGACCTTTCACGCTCAGAGCCGAGAGCGGAACGAGTAAGAGCCGCGCCCGGTAACGGGAAGTCGAATGCAACGGCCGGAACCGGAGCCGCGGTCGTTCGACCGGGTGCTCTCCTCGATGTGCACGGAGCCGCATCCGGACGCCCGCGCGGCCGCCGAGCGGTTCCTCGCGACGAACCCGGGCGACCCCGCCACCTACGACGCGGTCGCGGATTTGGAGGCGCGCGCGGTCGAGGGGCTCGCGACGCTGGCCGACCACCCGAGCCCGGGCGACGCCGCGGGGTACGTCACCTCCGGCGGCACCGAGGCGAACGTCCAGGCGGTGCGGTCGGCGCGGAACCGACACGACGGCGGACGTGGCGCGAGCGACGGGAGCGGCGGCGGCGGACGCGCCCTCAACGTCGTCGCCCCTGCGAGCGCGCACTTCTCGTTCCACAAGGCGGCGGCGGTGCTGGGCGTCGAACTGCGGACGGTCCCCCTCGACGGCGACTACCGGGCCGACACCGACGCGGTCGCGGCCGCGGTCGACGACGCGACCGCGCTCGTCGTCGGCGTCGCCGGGAGCACGGAGTACGGGCGGGTGGACCCGATCGGAGAGCTGGCGGCGATCGCCGACGAGGCGGGCGCGCGGTTCCACGTCGACGCCGCGTGGGGCGGGTTCGTCCTCCCCTTTACCGACCACGCGTGGTCGTTCGACGACGCGCCGGTCGACACGCTGACCATCGATCCCCACAAGTTCGGGCAGGCGCCGGTGCCGGCGGGCGGGCTGTTAGCGCGCGAGGACGCCGCGCTCGACGCGCTCGCGGTCGACACCCCCTATCTGGAGACGCGGTCGCAGGCGACGCTCACCGGGACCCGGAGCGGCGCCGGCGTCGCGGGCGCGGTCGCGGCGATGGACGCGCTGTGGCCCGACGGCTACCGCGAGGCGGCCGAACGCGCGGCCGACAACGCCGACTGGCTCGCCGAGGGGCTCGCCGACCGCGGGTACGACGTCGTCGAGCCCGAACTCCCGCTCGTCGCGGCCGACGTGCCCGAACCCGAGTTCGCCGCGCTGCGGGACGCCGGCTGGAAGGTGTCCCGGACCGGCGCGGGCGAGCTCCGCGTCGTGTGTATGCCGCACGTGACGCGGTCGGCGCTGCGGGCGTTCCTCGACGACCTCGATCGGATTCGGCGATAGCCCGCGTTTAAACACCGACCACCGCGGCGACGTCTGTTGATGGTTCGAGGAGCGGTGGCGCGTGCCCGCGATCGGCCGCTCGTGGCGGCCGTGAGCGGCACCGCGCGAGGGAGTCGGGCGCGACAAGGGCGACCGAAGGGAGCCCGCGGGACGCGCCCGACGAGGCTGGGGAGGCGTGAGGGGCCGTGCGGGGCGGTCGATCGCGGCGGCGGTGCCACGTCCGGATCAACATATTCACTACGGGGCACCACGAACCGGGCTGTATGAGTTCGGACGACGTCTCTCGGCGCGCGTTCATGCGGACGGCCGGCGGTGCGGCGGCCGCCGCCGGCGCGGCGACGGCGACGGCGGGGACGGCGGCGGCACAGGAAGTGGCACCCGACTGGCCGAGCGGGGCCGAAGGGAACGTCGGGTCGTACACCGACGCCCGCGGCCAGGACTCGGTGACCATCTCGGTCGGCGCCGGCGACCAGGGCCTCGCGTTCGACCCGACGCTGGTGTGGGTCGACGAGGGGACGACGATCGTCTGGGAGTGGACGGGCAACGGCGGCGACCACAACGTCCAGACCGTCGACGGCGGCGGGCCGGCCAGCCTCGACAGCGGCAGTCCGGTCGGCGAGGAGGGGAACACCTACGAGTACGAGACGTCGGGCGAGGACGCCGGCATCACCCACTACCACTGCGTCCCCCACACCGCGGTCGGCATGCACGGCGGCATCGCCGTCGGCGGGGACGTCGCCACCGTCGAGACCGGCGGGGGCGGAGGGTCGAACGCGGTGTTCGTCCCGGACGCCGCCCGCGCGCTCGGCATCGCGACGTTCATCGCGATGGTGAGCACGCTGGGGCTGGCGTTCGTCTTCATGAAGTACGGCGGTTCGATCACCGGCCGCGAGCAGGCGTAGCGGACGGCGATCGGTCCCTTTTCACAGTCGTCGCCGGCCGGCTGCCCGGTCTCACTCCCCGTCGAGGAGCTCCTCGTACAGCGCGACGTAGCGGTCGACCACCGCCTCGTGGTCGTACGAGGCGAACTCGCAGTCGACCGATCGCCGGTCGAGATCGCCGACCGCGACGAACTCGTCCGCCAGCTCCGCCGGGCTCGTCACGAGCCGTCCGCGCTCGCGGCCCTCGACGAGCTCGTGAGCGCTGGAGTCCGCCTGGTACTCGACGAGGGCGACGCAGCCGCAGGCGACCGCCCACAGCAGGTCGGTCGCGAACGTCTCCCACGTCGCGGTCGCGACGGCGACGTGCGTCCCCTTGAGTATCGGGAGCCGCTCCTCGACCGGCAGGTCGCCGAGGAACGCGACCCGGTCGTCGATCCGGAGGTCCGCGGCGGTCGACTCGATCCGGCCGCGCTCCGGGCCGTCGCCGATCACCGCCGCGGTCCAGTCGCGGCCCCGAAGCTCGGCCAGTCCGAGGAGGAACGTCTCGACGTTGGCGTGGCGGTCGAGCCGTCGCGAGTACACCGCGTCGAACCGGTCGTCGACGCCCGCGGTCTCGACGGCGTCGAAGTCGATGCTCTCGGGGAGGACGCGGACGTCGTCGCCGTCGGCGCCGTGTTCGCGGACGCGCGTCTTGGTGGTCCGCGAGGGGGTCGCGACCGCGTCCGCGCGCCGCGCGAGCGGCCGGTACCAGCGACGGGCGTCGGCGGGATGGTCGCGCCACCAGTCGACGACGACCGGGGCCCGTGAGAGCGACCCCCCGACCGTGGCGGCCAGCGCGGGCGTCGGCGGGCTGTTGACCGCGTGGACGACGTCGGGGGCGACGCGGCGGAGGGCGGTCGGCAGCCGCGCGACGAAGGCGGCGGGCGCGGGCTCGACGGTGACCGATCGATACTCGATGCCGTCCTCGTCGAAGACGTCGTGGTCGCCGCCCCACCAGCGGGCGCAGAGCCAGACGACGTCGTGGCCGCGGTCGGCGAGGGCGCGAGCGGTCCGCAGGGTTCGCGTTCGCGCCGGGGTCTCCCCGTGTCCGGGGGCGAAAAGCGAGACGAACGCGACGCGCATACGCCGACCGCACGGGGGGCGCCGGTAAAAAGACACGGCATCCGGACGGGAGATGGCGCGGCGACCGCGTCCGAGGTCCGCCACCCGAAACGGTTTCACGACACGCGCGGAACCGAGTGGCATGCGACAGTACGACATCGAGCGCTACCTCAACGTGCGGAGCGCGGGCGGCGCCGACCTCGGTCCCGACGGCCGGCTCTCCTTCCTGCTCGACACGACCGGGACCGGGCAGGTGTGGTCGGTCCGCGAGCCCGAGTCGTGGCCCGAACAGCACACCTTCTTCGAGGAGTCGGTCTCCTTCGTCGACTCCTCCCCGGAGCGCTCCGAGGCCGTCTTCGGCATGGACGAGGGCGGCAACGAGCGCGCGCAGCTCTACCGGCTCGACTTCGAGTCGGGGGCGATCACGGACCTGACGGCCGAACCGGAGTCGAAACACCGGTGGGGCGGCTGGGACTCGGCCGGCGACCGGTTCGCGTTCGCGTCGAACCGCCGCGACGAGGCCGTCTTCGACGTGTACGTTCAGGGCCGCGAGGAGACCGGCAACGACGCCGAACTCGTCTACGAGGGGGACGGCTGGCTCTCGGTCGCCGGGTGGTCGCCGAGCGACGACCGCCTGATCGTCCACGAGGCGCACTCCTCGTTCGACCACGACCTGTACACCCTCGACCTGTCGAGCGGCGATCTGACTCACCACACGCCACACGACGGCGACGTCCGGTACGCCAGCCCGGAGTGGGGCCCCGACGGCGAGGGAGTGTACCTCGTCACCGACCGCGAGAGCGACACGCTCCGCTTAGAGCGGCTCGACTTGGCGACCGACGAGTTCGACGTCGTCGCCGACGGCGACGAGTGGAACGTCGACGGCGTCGCGATAGACGAGGACTCCCGGCGGATCGTCTACTCCCGGAACGTCGACGGCTACACTGAGATCACCGCGGGCGAGCTCGTCGCGCCCGACCGGATCGACGAGTTCCCGACGCCGGACCTGCCGCGGGGCGTCGCCGGCGGCGTGAGCTTCGGCCCCGAGGGCGACCGGTTCGCGGTGACGACGACGGGCAGCACGCACAACGCGAACGTCTACGTCGTCGACGCGACCAGTGGCGAGGCGGAGCGCTGGACCCGGGCCTCGACCGCGGGCGTCCCCGCGGACACGTTCGTCGAGCGCGAACTGGTCCACTACCCCACGTTCGACGGCCGCGAGATCCCCGCGTTCTTCTCCGTGCCCGAGACGGAGCCGCCGGAGTCGGGCTACCCGGTCGTCGTCGACATCCACGGCGGGCCGGAGTCCCAGCGTCGCCCCTCGTTCGCGTCGGTCACGCAGTACCTGCTGAACAACGGGTACGCCGTCTTCGAGCCGAACGTCCGCGGTTCATCGGGGTACGGGAAGGCGTACTCCGCGCTCGACGACGTCGAGAACCGGATGGACTCGGTGAAAGACATCCGGGAGGGCGTCGGCTGGCTCCACGACCACCCCGAGGTCGACCCGGACCGCGTCGTCGCGATGGGCGGTTCGTACGGCGGGTTCATGGTGCTGGCGTCGCTGACGGAGTACCCGGAGCTGTGGGCCGCCGGCGTCGACATCGTCGGCATCGCGAACTTCGTCACCTTCTTAGAGAACACCGGCGACTGGCGGCGCTCGCTGCGCGAGGCCGAGTACGGCTCGCTGGCGGCGGACCGCGAGTTCCTGGAGTCCGTCTCGCCGATCAACAACATCGAGCGGATCGAGGCCCCCCTCTTCGTCCTCCACGGGGAGAACGACCCGCGGGTGCCGGTCGGCGAGGCCGAACAGATCGTCGAGGAGGCCCGCAAGCAGGGCGTCCCGGTCCGGAAGCTGATCTTCGATGACGAGGGGCACGGGTTCGCGAAGCTCGACAACCGGATCGAGGCGTACCGCGAGATCGTCGACTTCCTCGCCGAACACGTCTGAGAGGACGATTCCTGTCGAATTTTTGGATAGGTTCGGATGGTCGCAGTTCTTTATTTATAACTGAGAGAGCGCAGTGCGGCGGCGGATATCTTCAAAGCCTCACTCAGCCGTTTGTAAATACATGACCGCTCTTGTGGCGGAGATTGTTGGTGAGTCATAGCGCAGTTTCGAGGATGGTTTTGAGCGCTTCTTTCCCCGGTTTTCGGAACACTTCACGACGGAGCTGAAACGCTCGGAGATATGGTGTGAGTCT
>NZ_SGUC01000023.1 GCF_005435165.1 Halorubrum sp. GN11_10-6_MGM
GCCCGGCGGTCGTCGGCGTCGCGGTCGTCGCCGCGGCGTACCTCGGCGTGTTCTTCCAGGTGACGAACGTCGTCGGCGGGACGGCGCGGACGGCGGCCGTCGTCGCCGTCGCGGGGGTGGGGGGCGTCGCGCTGGCGCTGGCCGTCGCCGAGCGGACCGCGCTCCTGCTCGCCGGAGCGCTCTTCGCCGCCGGGCTGGTCGGGTACTTCCTCGCCGTTCCGGAGAGCCAGCGCGCGCTGTTCACCGTGCGAAGCGTCGTCCTGGACGTGCTCGCGCTGTCGACCGGGCTCTCGGTGCTGCGGCTGGCGCTCGCGGACGTCTGGGTGCTCGCGGTGGCGCCCGTGCCGACGTTCCTCGTCGGCTACTTCGCGGGGCGCGGCCGCCACGTCGCGGCCGCGGCGGTCGCGGGCGGGACCCTCGGCTTCCTGGTCCTCACCGGCGACGCGGGGACCGGAGCGGCGGTCGCGGGCGTCGTCGGCCTCGCGCTCGCGGTGGGCCTCTCGACGCTCTCGACCCCGGGCCGGCGTCGGGGCCACGCGGGCACGTTCGCGGTGGTGGTCGCGGCGATGGTCGTCGCGAGCGCGACCGTGACCGTGATCCCGGCGGGCGCGGCGGCCCCGTTGGGGCTCGACCGGGGGACGGCGACGCTGGAGTCGAGCCTGAGCGCCGACGACGAGCTGGAGGTGATCGGGTCCACGCGCCTCTCGCCGGAGGTTCGGTACACGATCGAGAGTCCGGTCGAGCGGAACTGGCACACGGGGGCGTACGACACCTACACGGGCGACGGCTGGGTGAGGGCCGGCGAGCGGTCCGCGCTGGGCGACCCGCTCGCGGGACCACCGGGACCGAGCGAAGCCGTCTCCGTGTCGATAACCGCAGAGACGGAATCGACCGCGCTGCCGGCCCCGTGGAAGGCCGTGTCTGCCTCGGGCGGCGGGGCGGTCGAGGTCGACGAGCGCGGCAGTCTCCGGCTCGCGGAGCCGCTCGAACCCGGCGACCGAGTGAGCGTCGAGAGCCGCGTCCTCGACGCCGACCCCGCGGCGCTCCGGAACGCCAGCACCGACTACCCCGCGGCGATCGAAGAGCGGTACACCCAGCTGCCGGAGAGCACGCCCGAGCGGGTCGGCGACCGAACGGAGGAGATCGTCGCGGCCGCGGGCGCCGACTCGGCGTACGAGCAGGCCGCCGCGGTCGAGGCGTACCTGCGCTCGGGGTACGACTACTCGCTGACCGTCGAGGAGCCCGAGGGCGACGTGGCGGACGCGTTCCTCTTCGAGATGGACGCCGGCTACTGCGTCTACTTCGCGACGACGATGGCGGCGATGCTCCGATCGCAGGGGATCCCCACGCGGTTCGAGAGCGGCTACACCTCCGGGCAGCGGGTCGGGGAGGACGAGTACGTCGTCCGGGGACAGAACGCCCACGCGTGGGTGTCGATCTACGTGCCCGAGCACGGCTGGGTGGCGTTCGACCCAACCCCGCCCGACCCGCGCGACGCCGCCCGCGACACCCGGCTCGCGGAGGCGCGCGCCGACGGGGTCGAGGACGTCGACACCGAGGCGTCCACGCCGAACCAGACGCTGGAGGTCGGTCCACGGACGGCCCAACCGAACTCGATCGGCGGCGAGTCGGAGCCGGGCGCGGACGAGAACGACTCGACGGAGTCGGAGCCGGCGGACGCGAACGCGACGAACGGTACGGGCCTTTCGGAGGCGGACATCTCCCGTCTCGAAGGCGCGGAGGCGGACGGTATCGGGCCGGCCGGCGAGTCCGGCGGCTCCGGGGTCGGCGGGCTCCTGCCGACACCGAGCGCGGAGACCGCGCTCTATTGGCTGCTCGTCGCGGGGCTCGGCGTCGCCGGCGCCCGCCGCACGGGGCTCGCGAGCCGGGCGAGCCGGCGAATCGGCCCGATTCTCCCGCGGCGCCGACGCGATCCGGACGCGGAGGCAGTGCGGGCGTTCGCCGACCTCGAACGGCTGCTCGCCGGGCGCTACCGCGAGCGGCGACCGGGTGAGACGCCGCGGAGCTACGTCGACGCGGTCCGGACGCTCGGCGCCGACGAGCGCGTCGAGACCGTCGCGGCCGCGTACGAGCGCGCCGCGTACGCCGGCTCGGTGACCCGCGACGAGGCCGACGCGGCCCGGCGGGCCGTCCGCCGGCTCGCGCTCGAACGGCTGCCGCTCGTCGGGCGCTTCGTCCGCTGAACGGGGGGCCTCCCGACACTATTTAATATGGGCGTCCTGTAGATTCGGGCTGTAATGTCGGAAGTCTGCTCGACGTGCGGACTGCCTCAGGAACTCTGCGTCTGCGAGGACGTCGCGAAAGAGTCCCAGCAGATCAGCATCCGCATCGACGAGCGCAGGTACGGTAAGGAGGTAACGGTCATCGAAGGATTCGATCCGAAGGACGTGGACATGAGCTCCCTCTCGTCGGATCTCAAGTCGAAGTTCGCCTGCGGGGGCACCGTCGAGGACGGCGCCATCGAACTCCAGGGGAACCACTCGGGTCGCGTGGAGGATTTCCTCCGCGACAAGGGCTTCAACGTCGCGTGACCGTCACCTAACCGTCCGCCGTCGAGCGCCGGTTCGAACCGAACCGGTTTCGGGGGTAGTTTTTAACCGAATCGCGTCCGCGAGCCGCCGCTCCGTTCGATCTCGGACAGCGACAAGTCGCGTCGCCAACCGGAGTCGGTCGTCGCACCGGAGTCGGTCGTCGCACCGGAGTCGGTCGTCGCACCGGAGTCGGTCGTCGCACCGGGTTCAGGCGACCACGACGGCCCGCCCGACGACGAACGCCGCCGCGGCGAGGAAGGTCCCGTACTTGAATCGCTGCTGTGCGGCGCCGGGGTCGACGAAGCTCTCGTAGGTCGCGTACAGCATGACCGCGTCGGCGACCGCGACGACCGCGAGATACCCCGCACCGAGGGTCCCGGTGAGGTACGGAAGCGGACTGACGGCGACGGCGACGACGAGCGCGGCCGCGCCGATCCACAGCGCGGTGCGCTCGCCGACGGCGATGGGCAGCGTCGCGAGCCCCTCCTCGCGGTCGCCGGCCACGTCCTCGACGTCTTTGATCACCTCGCGGGTGAACGTCGAGAGGCCGGCGAGCGCGGCGAGGACGACGACCGCGCGCGGGTTCCCGACGGCGGCCCCGCCGAACAGGAACGTCGACCCGACGAGGTACGCGACCAAGACGTTGCCGAGGCCCGGCGTTCCTTTGAAGACGCTCGTGTACGTGACCAGGGCGACGAGGTTCACCGCGGCGATGGCGATCGCCAGCGGCGGGAGGCTGATCGCGACCGCGACAGCGACCGCGAACCAGCCGATCGCGGTCGCGAGCGCCGCGCGCGGCGAGACCGCGCCGCGAGGAATCGGCCGGTCCGGCCGGTTCACCGCGTCGATCTCGCGGTCGAAGTAGTCGTTGACGGCGTTGCCCGCGGCGACCGCGAACACGGTCGTCGCGGCCGCGAGCGCGGTCGGGAGGACCGCTCCGCTCGCGCCCGCGACGAACGCACCGGTGGCCGTGAGCACCCCGGCGGCGACGCAGTTGCCGAGGCGCGCGAGTTCGACGATACCGCGGAGCGTGTCTCGCACGTCGTCCGCGTACTCCCGCCCGCGAGAAATAAACGGTGCGGGATCGGTCGAGCCGGTCCGCGGTCGCCCCGTGCTGCTCGGCCGGGCTCCGGGAATCCGCCGAAAAGTAAAACGGCTCCCGTCCGTAGCGATGATCATGTCCGACGCCGCCGGCGACGACGGGGGGCGCCGCCTGCGGGTCGACCTCGACGTCGACCCGACCGACGACGGCGGCTGTCCGATCGCCGCCGAGGCAGACGAGGCCGCCGAGGTGGCGGTGAACGCGGTCGGCGACGAGTGCGTCGTCGACGTGACGACGCCGGAGGGCGACGTGTACCGCGGGACCGGCGAGGTCGACGAGGACTGCCTCTGTCACGCGTTCTCGCGGCTCGGCTACGCGCCGCACTTCCGACGCGTCGAGGACGGGACGATACTCGTGACCGCGTACGTCGACGACCGGGCCGCCGTCCGCCGCCTCGTCGAAACGCTCCGCGGCGTCGTCGACGGGGTCCGGCTCGTCCGGCTCGCGGTCGTCGAGGGACCGGACGCGACCGAGCAGGTCACCTTCGACCTCTCCGCGCTGACGCCGAAACAGCGCCGGGGGCTCGAACTCGCGGTCGTCCGGGGCTACTTCGACGACGACCGCGACGTTCGTCTGTGCGAGCTCGCGGACGAGCTCGGGATCAGCAAGTCCGCGCTCTCACAGCGGCTCCGCACCGCGCAGGCGAAGCTGGTGACCGACGTCTTCGAGGGCGCCGAGCGGTGAGCGCGGGCGTCCCGGTGTCGGCTCAGTCGTCGGCGGGCGCGGACCGACCCGCACCGTCGATCCGCGCGAGCGCCTCGTCGCCGGCGCGCTCGGCGTCCGTGAGGTAGCACTTCGGGTCGGGCGCGAACGGGTCGCCGTGCGCCGAGAGCGCGCGCAGCCGCGAGCCCCCCCGACAGATCGACTGGTACGCGCAGTCGGCGCACCGCCCGGAGAGGTGCTCTTCCCGCTCGCGGAGCCCGGCGAGGAGCGGGTTCGACTCGTCGGACCAGATCGCGCCGAACGAGCGGTCGCGGACGTTCCCGGGCGAGTACCCCTGCCAGAACTGCGTGAGGTGGACGTTGCCGACGGGGTCGACGTCGGCGACGCGCTCGCCGGTGGGGTCGCCGCCGTTGCGTTCGAGGTACCGATAGATGAGCCGGGCGCGGTCGGTCCCCATCTCGCGGTCGGCGTACTCGACGAGGTGGCCGGCGTCGGCGTAGTTGCCGACCAGCAGCGTCTCGATCTCCTCGCCCGCGTCGTGGTACTCGCGGGTGAGGTCACAGAGGTCGGTGACCGCCGTCCGGGTCGCCTCCGGGCTCAGGTCGACGTCGGAGATGTCCGCGCCGCGGCCGCCGTAGTCGAGGTGGTAAAAGCAGAAGCGGTCGACGCCGACGTCGACGAGCAGGTCGACGACGCCGGCGAGGTCGTCGACGTTGTGCTCGGTGATCGTGTACCGCAGCCCCGTCTTGAGCCCGACGTCGAGGCAGGCTTCGATCCCGCGCACGGCGGCGTCGAACGCGCCCTTCTCGCCGCGGATGCGGTCGTTGCGCTCGGGGAGGCCGTCGACCGAGACCCCGGCGTACTTGAGCCCCGCGTGCTTCAGCTCGCGGGCCCGCTCCCGGGTGAGGAGGGTGCCGTTCGTCGAGAGGACCGGGCGGACCCCGCTCTCGTCCGCGTGCTCGATCAGTTCGGGCAGGTCCTCGCGCACGAGGGGTTCGCCGCCGGAAAAGAGGAGGACCGGGACGCCGAACTCGGCGAGGTCGTCGATGAGCGCCTTCCCCTCCGCGGTCGACAGCTCGTTCGGGGCGCCCTCGGCGTCCGCACCGGCGTAGCAGTGCTCGCAGTAGAGGTTACAGCGCTTCGTGGTGTTCCAGACGACGACCGGGCGGCGCTGTTTCTCCTCGGTGATCTGCGGCTCCTTCGAGCCGTCGGCCGCGTCGTAGCGGAGCCCGTCGCTCTCGGCGTCGAGGCCGCACAGCAGCTTGCTGACGGAGATCATCGCGACCCCTCCGCGGGCGATTCGGCGGCGTCGTCTCCGTCGCGGTCGACCGGCGCGCCGCCGGAGGAGGCGGTCGGCGTCCCCTCCGTCTCCTCGTAGACGCGCTGCTCGGTGTCGGCCGCATCCTCGGCGGCGGCCGCATCCTCGTCGTCGTCGGGCGCCTCGCCGTCGTCAGCCCCTTCCGGAGCTCCGGTCGCCCCGTCGTCCGCCATCGACGCCGCGGAGTACCGCGACACCTCCGCGGCCGGACACACCCACACGTCGCGGGCGTACCACGCGAACAGCTTGCTCGCCTCCTCGTGGGCCGCGTCCGGCGTCGGCGCCGCGACCGTGCCGACGTGGCGGAGCGGGTCCGACTCCTCGTCGCGGACGAACACCTCGAACCGGCGACCGTCGGCCGATCGAACCCCGCTCGCGTCCTCGCTTCGATTCGTCTTCTCGACCATACCCCCGATACGGGCGGTCCCCCGAACGGGGTTTCGCGCGTTCTCACGGCCGCGAAACTCGCCCGAACTGGTTCGGGAGAGGGCCGCGAGACGCGGTCGCCACTCAGAGGGTGCGGATCGAAGCGGGAGCCCGGTCGCTACCGTTTCGAGAACCCGGTCGCTATCGTTTCGCGAGACCGGTCGCTACCGTCCCGAGGAAGTCGAGGACCGCGGGCGTCGCGATCCCGTGTGAGAACGGCCCGTTACCAGAAAGATCCGATCAGATGACGCGGTTCTGTAGGTAGTCGAGGTGTTTCGCGTTGTAGACGATCTTGACCTCGTCGGTGGCCGGGCTCCCGATGCAGGTGAGGCGGACGTTCTTCTCTTCGACCTCCTCGTCGGAGAGGATCTGCTGCATGTCCATCTCGATGTCGCCTTCCTTGACGATGGACGCGCAGTTCGCGCACGCACCGGCGCGACACGAGAAGGGCCAGTCGTAGCCCTGCGCCTCGGCGGATTCGAGGATGTACTCGCCCTGGTTCACTTCGAGGGTGCCGTAGTCCTCTTCGTCGAGGCCGGCGTCGGCGGCCTCCTCGAAGAGATCGTCGTCGTCCATCGACCAGCCGTGGTCGTCGAGCACTTCGTAGTTGAGGTATTCTACTGTGGGCATCACCTGCCGGTTTGAAGCCCACCTCATTAGGCTTTGCTGTTCCCTAGCCGGCGGGGCCGCCGCAGGATCCGAGCGACCGAACACGTTCGACCCGGCTCGGTGCCGCGAACGGGGTGCGGTCCGCCGCGGTCGGCCGTTCGCTCCGATCGCCGCCACCGTCCGTCCGGTCTCGGCGCCCTCGTGACAGAGGGTTATCACGACTGATACGAGACGGGTAACAATAAATAGCGTACGGCGCTCAGAGGGTACCGATGGAGGAGTCCGTCGTCGCCGACTTCGTCGGCCGGGTCCACGCGGCGAGCCTACCGACAGACGAGCCGGCGACGGGTCGCGTCCTGTTGAGCCAGCGGCGGCTCGTCCTCGCGACGGACGGCGGGAAGGAGACGATTCCGCTCTCGCGGATCTTCGACGTCGTCGTCGGGAACGTCCCGGGGGAGCTGCGCTCGTTTTTCAACGACAGCGTCACCGTCGCGTACGAGCGCGACGGGTCGCGGCGCTCGGCGCTCGTGGAAGGCGAGCCGGACGACATGGACAAGTTCGTCAGGCTGCTGTTCAAGGCCCTGTTGCGGGACGTCACCGTGACGGTGCGCCACCCGGCGAAGGTCGGCGGGCGCGTCACGGACGCGACCGATCACCGCGCCTCGGTGACGGTGGCGCCGGGCGAGATACGGTTCGGGAACTGTCCGGAGCCGTTCGCCGTCGACCTCTCCGCCGTGATCGACTACGAGCGGACCGACCGTACCCTCGACGGGACGAAGCGCCCCGCGCTCGTGTTCCGGCACGTCCTCGACGAGCGGACGGTCACGTCGATAGCGACCGTGCCGAACAAGCGCGCGCTCAACATCCTCGGCCGGTACATCAAGATCGAATACGACGAGGCGATGGAGGAGCTCGACTCCTTCGACCCGACCGAAGAGCAGCTGGAGATCCTCGTCTCCATCTACTCGGCCGGCGGGGAGGCGAACATCGCCGACGTGATCACCGGCGACGTCGCGCAGACGTCGATGATCCTCGACACGCTCCGCGAGGCCGACCTCGTCGCGGACGGTGACAGCGGCACCACGCTGACCCGGAAGGGACAGATGATCGTGAGCACCTACCTCGAATCGGTCAACGCCTGACGGGGAGTTCGAAACGGTCCGTAACCCCCGGCGGTGGGGGGAAGTTTGATGCTTGTGTAACCGTAGGTACTGCCCATGAGAGACCGTGACCACCGCGGGGAGGCGACGGCGCTCGACGCCGCGGCCCGCGAGCGGGGAATCGACGGACCGACCGGAGAGCGGTCGGGCGGGGGCGAGACCGGTTCGGGACCGCGAACCGCCCGCGTGCCGGCCGACCACGACCACGACACGTTCTCGGTCGAGGGGATAGACACCGACCGCCGCGAGGGAGTGCTGGAAGCGGTCCTGCGCGACGTCGACGGCGTCAGCGCCGCCTCGGCGACGCGGCGCAACGGGACGGTGGGCGTTCACCACGCCCCGTCGCTGTCGCGCGGCGCGATCCGCGAGGTGCTCGAAGCGTGCGGGCTCGTCGTCGCCCCCGGCGACGAGGCGTTCGAGGCGCGGCGCGCCTCGCAGTTCGCGTCCGCCCGCGTCGCGGTCGCGGTGCTGTTCGGCCTGATGGTCGCGACGCCGTACGTCGCGGTGCTGTACCCGACCCGCGTCGAGTGGCTGTTCTACGACCCGGTGACGGTCCAGTACCTCCAGTCGATCCTCGACTCGCAGATGACGACGCACTTCTTCATCAACCTCGGCGCGCTCTCGGGGATCGCGTTCCTCGTCGCCTGCGGGCCGACGATCCGGCGCGCCGCGGCGGCGGTACGCGACGGCGAGTTCACCAACGAGGTCGCCTTCGTGGGGAGCGTCGCCGCCCTCTACGGGTACAGCACGCTCGTCGCGTTCACCGGGCTAGCGGGCGCGGTCCACTACGACCTCGTCGCGTACGCGGTCGTCGTCGCGACGCTCTGGACGCAGTTCGGCGTCACGGACACGGCCTTCGACCCCGCGCCGAACGGCGAGGACGACGCCGAGGAAGCCGCCGACGCCGACCCCGACCCCGACGAACCGGTCGCGATGACCGACGGCGGTCGCTGACGGGGTCGCTCCGCTCGGCTGCGGCCGTTCGTCTGTATCGTCTGTACCCTTTTCCGTCGCCTTCGCCGTTTCCCTGCGGAGCCCACCTACGCGGTCGGCGTCCCGTTCTCGTCGACAGCCACGAGACCGTCGACGGCGACCGCGTCACCGACCGCCAGAACGTCCCCCCACGAGCGCTCCTCGACGACCGTGTTCACCATCAGTCGGAAGTCGTGGTCGAAGCGGTCGCTCGCCGTCCACTCGGGCAGCGTCTCGCGACGCTTCCGGACGAACCGCTCGCGGAACCCCTCGATCTCGGCGCCTGTGTCCGGATTCCGAGAGGGGACCACACAGCGCTGGCACGGGTTGACGCCGATCAGTTCCGTGTCGCCGACGGCGACGCGGACGCCCTCCCCGCTGTCGGCGAACAGTCGGTCCTCGAAGAACGCGGGGCAGTCGTCTAAGACGACGTTCGGGCGGAGTCGGCGCCGCATCTCCGTCGCGTCGGCCACCTCGTCGAACCACGAGGCGACGGTCTCCAGCGTCGCGCGGGAGACGACGGTCGGGCCGTGAGCGGCGCGGTCGTCGGGGAAGCCGCCGCTCCGGTCGCGGACGAGGTCGACGGCGTACCCGAGGTGTTCGCCGACCCAGTCGGCCAACTCGTCGCCCTCATCGGGGAGCGCGAACGTCCGCTCGTCGGCCGGGGCACGCGCCGTTTCCGGTCGCGAGAGCGTCACCGCGGTCGGCGTGGCGTCGGTCGGGCCCGCGAGGTCGTACTCCGCGCGGAGGCCGTGGACCGCCGCCTCGCTCTTTCCGTTGACGTAGCCGCCGCCACCCCCGACCGAGGCCGTCTCGGGGTCGACGCCGGCCTCGACGAGCGCGTACGAGCGGTCGCCACGGAGCGCGCCCGCCGGACCGATCGCGGCGCGGTCGACGGCGACGCCGTCACAGGATTTCAGGGGATACGCGAGGAGTTCGGCGACGCGTGTCATGCCCCGAGTTCGACGGGGCGAATAAAAAGCGATCTGGCGCGGGAGTCGGAATTCCCGAACGAATCACCGCGGGGTCCGGAACCGACCGGACGCCGCCGGCGGCCTCACAGCAGTTCGAGGAAGATGAGGAGCCACCAGACGTAGCCGCCGGTGAGCGCGATCGCGGTGAGGAGTTCGAGGGCGCCGACGTACTTCGAGCCGTGCGTGCGACGGAACGCCTGAATCTTCTCGACTTGGTTCCACACCGGCAACAGCGGGTCCGGGATGATCTCTCCGAGGCCGCCGGCCTGCTGTGCGGACTCCTCGGCGACCGATTCGGGAGAGTCGTCGTCGCTCATTGGCTCGCCCCCCTGCCGAACGGCAGCGTGAGACCGCGGATCATCACCTTTTCGGCGATGAACACGGCGGCGAAGACGGCGATTCCCGCGATCTTCGCGGTGTTGTTCGGGTACACCATGATGAACAGGCCGAGCGTCGCGAGCAGCGCGCGCGCGCCGATCTTCCGCCCGGGGCGCATCTTGAACGGGTAGTTCAGCCCGTAGATGATCGCCACCGCGCCGAGCAGCACGAGCAGTCCGACGTACAGCGTGTACGCCCCGACGTCCATCGAGATCAGGCCGGGGTTGTAGACGAACGCGACCGGCAGGACGAAAAGCGGCGCGGCGATCCGGATCGCCGCGCCGCAGGTCCGCCAGAAGTTCGCCTCCGCTATCCCGGCCGCGATCACCGCCGCGGTCGCCACCGGTGGCGTGATCCCCGCGAGGATCGCCGCGTAGAACATCGTGTAGTGGGCCGTGATCGGCGCGACGTTGAAATCGGAGACGAACGTCGGCACGATGAGGATGGCCACGATGACGTACGCGGCGACCGTCGGCATACCGACGCCCATCAGGATGGCGACTCCCATCCCGAGCAGCACCGCGAACAGCAGCACGCCGCCGGAGATGTTGATGAGCAGCAGCGCGATCTTCGCCGGGATGCCGGTCGTGCTGAAGAGGTTCACGACGCCGCTGATGACGACGAGGATGATCGCGATCGGCGCGAGGATGATCGCACCGCGACGGATTCCGTGAACGGTGTTTTTCACCTGCGTGACGAGCTCGCCGGCCGGGCCGACGCCGCTGTTGTCGACGAGCCGCTGGATCGGCGGCATGAGCGTCCCCGTGACCATCATCGCGACGACCGTGTACAGCGCGGACGTCATCACGGTGTACTGCGCGACCCCGAGGAGGTAGATGAGTATCCCGAACGGCACGCCGAACCGGATCGCCTCGAACACCTTTTTCTCCGTCGAGAGCTCCTCGTCGAAGAACTCCGAGAACTCCATGTCCTGACTGCTGGAGTCGGAGATGGCGAGGTAGTGAACCGCGATGGAGATGGACGCCACCAAGATCGCGGCCGGAACGAGGCCGGCGACGACGATGTCGAGGTACGGGACGCCGAGGTACGACGCCATCACGAACGCGGACGCGCCCATCACCGGCGGAAGCACCTGCCCGGACGTGGAGGCGACCGCCTCGATGCCGGCCGCGCGGTGTCCAGCCATTCCGGACTCCTGCATCGTCGGGATGGTGAACGACCCCGTCATCGCCGCGTTCGCGGTGTAGGAGCCGTTGATCGAGCCGATGACCGCCGAGGAGAGCACGGCGGTCTGTGCGATCCCCGACTCGATGTACTTCGCGGCCACGATGGCGACCCGCAGGATGAGGTCGAACGCGCCGTACGCGAACAGCAGGCCGGCGTACAGCAGGAACGGGGCGATCCACGACGCGGTGATCTGCGTGAGGCTCCCGTAGAACCCGTACAGGTCGGTGACGGTCGCTTGGAGCAGCGTCGCCTGGTTCATCCCCGCATGACCCAACACGCCCGGCACGAGGTTCCCGTACATCGCGTACGCGAACACGCCGATGATGAGCCCGAGGAACACGTTCCCGAACTCGCGCCACGTGAGGTACATCAGCGAGAGGACGACGAGCCGCGCGAGCATGTACTCGTGTTCGAGCGCGTACCCCTGCCGCAGGAGGTACACGTCCTGGAAGTTGAGCGCGAAGAACGCCGAGGCGGTCATCAGCGACAGCGACGCCGGGATCAACACGGCGCCGTCGATCCACTCGCCGTCGCTGATGGCGAGCCGCGTCTCGTTGAGCGCGTACACGGTCAGGATGCCACCGACGAACGCGGTGGCGAACTGCACCTGTGAGATCGTCTGCGTCTGCGCCCAGTAGAGCACGCCGGCCCAGAACAGCAGCGCCGCCGCCGTGACCGTGACGTCGAGCCCCCGCAGCAGTCCCGACTCAGAGTCCGTCGAGGCCGTTTCCGTACTCATTGGCGTCGTCGTACGTTAGGTGGGACGTTCGGTTGTCCGGGCGTGATTGAGAGTGTCATAGTTGATGTCTGGATTGTCGGTTACGTGGTTGGTGATTTTAAATTACTGATCGGTACGCCTCGGATATCGTGGGGGGAGAGCCCCCGACTACCGGCCGATCAGGCGCTGTCGCCTTCGGTCAGGCTGTCATCCCACGCGTCGTTGTCCCGGTAGTACTGGACCGCACCGCGGTGGACCGGGATGTTCTCTCTGGCCGACCCGAGCATGTCCGCGGTGGACTCGAAGTCGTTGAACTGCGCTTCGCCTTCGTTGACCGTGTCGTTGTGTTCGTCGACGACGCGGCACAGCTCGTAGACGGCGTCCGGGTTCGCCTCGGGGTTGAACGTGTAGTTCACTTCGAGGTTCCAGTGGAACACCTCGTCCGTGCCGATGTCGGTGTCCGCGATGGGCCAGTCGTCGTAGCTCGTGGTGCCGGTGCCGGCGCCCGGGTACGACTCGGCGGACTCCATGAGCGCGTCCGTCGGCTCGACGTAGTGGATGTCCGTTCGGGAGGCGATCTCCTGAACGAAACCGGTGTATCGCACGCCGGGCGTCCCGTACGCGATACTGGCGTCGATCGTCCCCTCCTCGAACGCGCCGGGCGCGGAGTCGACGCCCATGTTCTGGATGTTCATCTGGTCGTAGATGTCGGCCGTCGGCTCCTGCGACCAGACGTCGAGCGTCGTCGCGCGCGTCGAGTACCCCGGCTCGGCCGGGTAGACGTTCGCGCCGGCGAGGTCGTCGAAGGTCTCGATCCCCGTGCCGTCGCGAGCGATGATATAGATGGCGTACGGGAACGCGTAGAACCCGTACTGCGGGATGCGTTCCACGGGCTGTTCGGAGAACGCACCGGTCTCGTCGAGCGCCTTCGACAGCGAGTTGTTGTCGGTGATACCCGCGTTGAACTGATTGTTCGCCATCCGGCGGATCGTGCCGATGTACCCCGGGCTCTCGATCGTCGAGTAGCTCAGGGTGTCGCTCTCCTGGCTCACCGCGCGCTCGACGGCGAGTCCCACGTCTTGGGTCCCGCCGGCCGACGTCCCCACGCGGAGCGAGAGGTCCTGGCTCCCGCCGTCGGAGCCGTCGCTACCGTCGGAGCCGTCGCTACCGTCAGATCCGTCTCCGCCGTCGGACCCGTCGCTACCATCGGAGCCGTCGCCGCCGTCGCCGCCGCCGCCGGAACAGCCGGCGAGTCCGGTGATGCCTACAGCGCCGGTACCGTACAGGAACTTACGACGATTGACTGAGTTCTTCGACATACTCAACTGAGTACATCCGGTCGATCATTAACAATGTGTCTGTTTATTTCAGTTCAAAACCCGAGAATCTCACGGTCTTTCATGGTATCTAACACGTCACGGCCTCCGGCACAGAGCCGTGCGGAGACTTTCCGTCCCCGTAGCGTCGGGGTGAATTCGACGTATCTCGTCTCATTCCACAGTCGACAGCGCGACCGACCGTGCCGCGGCCGCCCCGTTCTTTCAATTGTGTTACAGTAACAGGTTCCGGTCGAGATGGCGCGGCCCGGCGTCGGGGGAGATCGTCACTCGTCGAGGATCACCGTCACCGGACGGTCCGCCGCGAGCAACACCGACTGGGTCGTGCTCCCGAACAGCATCTTGCCCGTCGGGCTCCGGCGCCGCCCGCTCATGGTGATGTTGTCGACGTCGAGTTCGTCGGCGACCTCGATGATCGTCTCGGCGGGGTCGCCGTGTTCGCGCCGGCGAGACGTTTCGACGCCCGCCTCAGTCAGCCGGTCCTCGACGTCGTCGACGCTCTCGGGGTAGTTCTCATCATTCCACACCTCCTCGGAGTCGACGCGGCCGCCCTCGCCGCTCACTTCGAACCCCTCGTACACGTTGAGAATCACCGCCTCGACGTCGGAGTCGGCGTTCGGTAGCGACGCGACGGAGTCGGCCGCGGCGAGCGCGTGGTCGACGTCGCCGCCGACGGGTAGCAGTACGCGGTACATGGTGACACTCAACCGAACAGGGGATGATAAATCTGTCTGCCGTGGCGGCCGCGGTGTTAAGTTAAGGAAGAGGCGGAGCGAAGTTCTAGTGCCTATGCCAGAAATCGCCCGCCTCACCGAGTGTACCGAGTGGATCGACTTGGAGTTTGTGGAGCGAGAGCGGACACCCCGGTCGATCATTGAAAAGGGTATTCGCCACCATCTCGCAGGATTATCACTTTCGAATACAGTTATTCTTCTTGAGGAATTGGGTGTCAAGAGAAGTCGTGTCGCTGTTCACAACTGGGTACAGAAAGCTGATTTACAGCCAGCTGGCGGTGAAAGCCCGGATCGCGTTGCGGTCGATCAAAAGGCGATCCGGATCAATGACGAGCAGTATTGGCTGTATGCTGCCGTCGATCCGGAAACAAACAGAATCCTTCATTCACGGCTATTTCCGACGTACACGATACCGATCGCACGAGAATTTCTCACAGAATTGGCCGAGAAACACGACGTTGAAGACGCCCTGTTTCTCGTCGATGACGCCGACGATCTGATCGGTGGGCTCCGCCGCGAAAACTATAGCTACCGCGTCGAACAACACGGCTTCAGAAACTCCGTAGAACGTGTCTTTAGAGAAGTAGAACGACGAACCTCTTCGTTTTCAAACTGTTTCAGCCACGTCGGTCCACCGACCGCGGAAAACTGGTTACAAGCCCACGCCGTCTGGTGGAATCATGTTTAAGTTAACACGACAGTGGCGGCTCGACGGCGCCGATCGGGGGCGGACGGCCGCGCTCTGCGACCCGGTCCGCCTACCGCGTCACCGGCGCGTCGACCGTCCCGATCGACTCGACGACCGCCCGCACCTCGTCGCCGGGGTCGATGGGCGCCGCACCGGGCGTGCCGGTGCTGAACAGGTCGCCCGGTTCCAGCGTCATCACGTCGGAGTGGAACGAGACGATCTCCGCCGGCGGGAACAGCATGTTTCGGATCTCGTTTTCGGCCTTCACCGCGCCGTTGACCTCCGTCCGCACGGAGAGCGCTTCGAGGTCGAGCGGCTCCTCCGGCACCGCGAGCGCGGCGCCGGGCACGAGGAACGTGTCGTAGCTCTTCGCCCGCGTGAGGAAGCGCGGATTCCGCTGGAGGACGTCCTCCGCGGTCATGTCGATCACGGGGAGGTAGCCCGCGACCACGTCGTCGACGTCGCCCTCGTCGACGTTTCGGCACGACCGGCCCATCACGACGGCGAGCTCCGCCTCGGCGGTCACCCGCTCGCTCTGTTCGGTCGGCGGCAGGCGGATCGGCCCGCCCGGCCCGGTCAGGACCGACGACGGCTTCATGAAGCTCGCCGGCTCCTCCGGGCGCTGTTCGTCGAGGTCGCCGGCGTGTTCCTCGTAGTTCAGCCCGATCCCCCACAGCTTCCCGAACGACTCTAGGGGCGCGCCGAACGAGAGGTCCGCGGCCGGGACGGGGTCGGCGGTCGCGTCGGCGACGTCGCCGAGCGTCCCCGCGGCGGCGCGGGGGAGCGCGTCCCGGACCGTCTCCAGGTCGGGCTCGACGGCGCCGAGGGGGACGTACCCCTCGTCGTCGCCGAGCAGCGGGTCGCCGGTCGCCGTTCGCGCGAGGTACTTCATTTCGGGGTCGCTCCGTTCATCTCACTCATCCCGGTCCGTCCAGAAGTCGAACGAGCGCCCGGGCGCGAACACGTCGAGGCCGACGGCGAGCTCGTCGCCCGTGTTCTCGACGCGGTGGGGTTCGTTGGACTCCAGGAGGACAGAATCGTTCTTCTGGAGCGTCACCTCGTCGTCCTCAGTCGCGACCGTGAGCTCGCCCTCCAGACAGAGGCACACCTGCTCGTTCTCGTGGTCGTGCATCGGCGAGCTGTGGCCCGGCGGCTTCTCGAACCACTCGAAGGAGAACCGGTCGCTGCCCGCCATCGACACGCGCCGCCACCCCTCCTCCGGCTCGTAGGTCTCCGCCTCGTCGAACGGGACGGGCTTCATAGGTTCGCTCCGGTCGAGCCGCCGTCGATCGGGAGCGCGGTGCCGTTGACGTAGCCCGACTTCGGCGACGAGAGGAACGCGACGGTGTTGCCGAGCTCCATCGGGTCGCCGATGCGTTCGAGCGGGTTCCCCGCCCAGTCGTCGAGCCCCTCCTCGTAGGAGTCGTAGTCGCCGCGGTCAACGGCGGCCTCGACGAGGTCGCGGATCCGGCTCGTCTCGTGGGGGCCCGGGAGGACGGCGTTCGCGCGTACCTCCGGCGCGAACTCCTTCGAGAGCGTCTTCTCTAACCCGATGACGCTCATCCGGACGGAGTTCGACAGCACGAGGCTGTCGATGGCCTCCTTCACGCTGCGGGAGGTGATGTTGACGATCGTGCCGCCGTCGCCCTCCTTGAGGTGCGGATACGACTCCCGCGCCAGCCGGACGACGCTCATCACGAGCAGGTCGTAGGCGTGCTGCCAATCCTCGTCGTCCGTGTCGAGGAACGCGCCCGAGGGCGGCCCGCCCGCGCTCGTCACGAGGTGGTCGATCGTGCCGAACTCGTCGACGGTCGTCTCCACGAGCGCCGCGACCTCGTCGGCGTCAGTCAGATCGGCCGGCTGCGCGACGATCTCGCCCGTCGCGACCGCTTCCACCTCCTCCTTGGCGGCCGCCAGTCGCTCCTCGTCGCGACCGTTGATGACGACGTTCACACCCTCTCGGGCGAGCGCCTTCGCCGATGCCTTGCCGAGTCCGCTGGACGATGCCGTGACGAGCGCCGCGTTTCCGTCGATCTGTAGGTCCATGCACTACCGATTCCGAGTGTCGGGTGAAAACGTTTTCTTACAGGCAACCGGAGCGGCTGTCTATCGGCCGACACGACGGCCGCGAGACCGCGTCGGCCACTAGTTGTCCCCGTCGGCGTCGGCCGCGGCCTCGAACGCCGCCGTGCCGTCGTCGAACCCGACCGTCTCGCGACCGACCACGCTCGCCGCCTCGGGGAGGTCGTCGACCACGGCGTCGGAGACGTGAAGCTCGCCGAGGTCCTGCGTGTTCGGGATCCAGACGATTCGGACCGTCTCGGGGTCGTACCCGCCGAGCGCCGCCAGCGCGGTCCGGAGCGCGAACTCGTCGTCGGGCGCCACCACGGGGAGCTTCGACTTCGCGAGCGACCCGCTCGTGAGCGCGTTCGCGTAGGTCTTCTTCAGATCGAGCTGGTCGACCGCACGCTTCCGGGTGAGGTCCGCGAGCCCGATCCCGTTGCCGTTCCCCTTCGTCGCCTCGGTCAGCCCCCGCACGTAGATGAGGTCGATGTCGGGCGTCTCCGGGTCGGGCGCGTTGAGGACCCGGTAGCGCCCGATGACGTTCGTGTCCATCCCGGCGCCGGAAATCTCCTTGCCGATCTCGTCGATGACGAGGAGGTCGACGTCGTCGACCGGGAGCGTCGGCATCTCGTCGTACGCGCGCTCCAACAGCTCCGGCTCGCAGTCGAGGAACGACCCGGCGGGGACGGCCTCCAAGTGACCGATCTCCTCCTCGAAGTTCTCGACGAGCGCGATCCCCCCGACGAGCGGGGTCTCCCGCTCGATGACGTCGAGCGCGGCCGTCAGCGTCTCGACGTACCCCTCGGCGATCGCCGTCGAGTGGAACGACTTCGCGCCGCGCTGTTTGCCGAGGCCGACGACGGTCATCTTCGCGAGCCCGCTCTCGATCGGCCCGGTGAAGTTGGTGTGGGCCTTCACGCGGTTCACCACCAGCACCGCGTCGGCCGCCAGCGCCGCCTCCGAGAAGTACACCGGGAGGTCGACGTCGCCCACCGGCACCGTCGCCAGCTCCGCGGCCGCCATGCGCGCGTCGATCGGCGCGCCGACCGACTCCTCGGTGATCCCGAGGGCCTCCAGCACCTCGCGCTGTCCCTCGGCGGTCGCGCCCCCGTGGCTGCCCATCGCCGGCACCACAACGGGGTCGAATCCGCGCTCGGCAATCTCGTCGACGACCGCCGCCGCGACCTCGTCGATGCGGTCGATCCCGCGGCTCCCGACGCCGACCGCCACGGTCGCGCCCGGGTCGAGGGCGTCGAGGTCGAGTTCGTCCAGCTCCGCCCGCGCCGCCCCGACGGGGTCGTCGAGGCGCTCCGTCTCCGGCTCGTATCGGACCCGCGCGAACCCCGGAAGCGGCTGCGGCTCGATGAGACCGTCGACGTCGGAACGCTCGGGAAACTTCATGTGACCCCCTCGCGGCGGCGATACAAAAACTGCTGGTGAGAAACCGCCGCCGAGTGAGCGTATCGCCGATGCCGGAAATGTGATTATATTGCCAATACAGGGGCTGTGAGAGCATTGCCGATACAGGGGTCTACTTGTACCCGTGTGACGCCGCACCACTCATGGAGATAACCGAAGTCGAGTCGTTCCCGATCAAGCTGCCGCTGGAGTCGCCCGTCTCCTTCTCCAACCGGACGCTCACCTATCGGGACCACGCGATCACGTACGTCCGGACGGACACCGGCCACGAGGGGGTCGGCTACTCGCTGGGGTACGAGGGGGCGGGCCTCATCGCCGACGCGGTCGAGTCGCTGCTCGAACCGATCCTCGTCGGCGAGGACCCCCGCGACACCGAGCGGCTCTGGCACGGGATGTACGAGGGGAACGTCCAGATCGGCCGAACCGGGCTCTTCTTGCGCGCCATCTCGACGGTCGACATCGCGCTCTGGGACGTGAAGGCGAAGGCCGCCGACATGCCGCTTCACAAGCTGCTCGGCGGCCACGCGGAGTCGGTGCCGTCGTACGCCAGCGGCGGCTACTACCGCGACGACAAGGGCCACGAGGCGCTCCGCGGCGAGATGCGACGCTACCTCGACGAGGGCCACGACGTCGTGAAGATGAAGGTCGGCCGCCTCTCGGCCGACGAGGAGGCGGAGCGCGTCGCCGCGGTGCGCGACGAGATCGGCGACGAACGCACCCTGCTCCTCGACGCCAACGGCGTCTGGGAGTCGAGCACGGAGGCGCTCCGCAACTGCCGCGCGTTCGCGCCGTACGACCCGTACTTCATCGAGGAGCCCGTGATGATCGACCGGGTCGACACGATGGCCGAGGTGAACGACGGGCTCGACTACCCCGTCGCCACCGGCGAACTGGAGGGGACTCGTCACAACTTCGCCCGGCTCGCCGACACCGGCGCGGCGACGATCCTCCAGCCCGACGTCACCGTCTGCGGCGGGGTCACTGAGTGGCTGAAGATCGCCAACCACGCCTCGGCGTACGACATCCAGATCGCGCCCCACTACAACTGGAACATCCACGCCTCGCTGCTCGGAGCCATCGAGAACGGCCTCTGGGTGGAGTACTTCTACCGCGACATGGACGTGAAGGCGTTCGACGACGTCGTCGCCGACCCCGTGAAGCCCGGCGACGACGGAACCATCGACCTTCCCGACCGCCCCGGCCACGGCGTGCCGCTCGACGAGGACGCGCTGGAGCGCTTCAGAGACGACTGACCCCGACACACCCGAGAAATCACCACCACACATGCGAGACTACTCAGACCAGATCGACACCCGCGACCCGGACCGAGACGTACAGATCACCGGCCTCGACGCCTGCGTCGTCGAGGGGAACTTCGAGTGGAACCTCATCAGAGTGGAGACCGACGCCGGCGTCACCGGCATCGGCGAGGCGTACCGGGGCGGCGGCGTCCCGGAGCTCGTCGAGTACACGAACCGGTTCCTCGTCGGCGAGAACCCGCTCGACGTCGAGCGGCTCGTGCGGTACATCTTCCAGGAGATGTCGGGCCACGGCGGCACGACCGGGAAAGTCGTCACCGCGGCCTCCGGCATCGAGATCGCGCTGCTGGACGCGGCCGGGAAGATCCTCGACCTCCCCGTCTACCAGCTGCTCGGCTCGAAGTACCGCGACGAGGTACGGCTCTACTGCGACTGTCACGCCGGCGAGGCGTACGCGGTCGAGGACGGCGCGACCACCTACGCCGAGGCGGAGGCGTACTCCCCGGAGGCGTACGCCGCCGAGGCCGCCCGCGTCACCGACATGGGATTCTCCGCGCTGAAGTTCGACCTCGACCTCCCGGCCGACAACGAGAACGACCCGTACAACGGGCGCCTGACGAACGCGGCGATCCGAGAGAAGAAGGAGATCGTCGCCGCCGTGCGCGAGGAGATCGGGTACGACGTCGACCTCGCCTTCGACTGCCACTGGGACTACTCCGTCGAGAGCGCGAAGCGGCTCGCCCACGAGCTGGAGGAGTTCGACCTCATGTGGCTCGAAGACCTCGTCCCGCCGGAGAACATGGACGCCCAGAAGGAGGTGACGAAGGCCACCCGGACCCCCGTCGCGACCGGCGAGAACCGGTTCCGCGTGTTCGAGCTCTCCGATCTCATCTACGACCACGGCGTCGACATCGTCACGCCCGATCCGACGACGGTCGGCGGGCTCTCGGAGACGATGCGGATCGCCGACCGCGCGGAGGAGAACTACATGCCGCTGTCGCCGCACAACGTCTGTAGCCCCGTCGGGACGATGGCCTGCGTCCACCTCGGCGCGGCGACGCCGAACTTCGACCTGCTGGAGTACCACGCGCTGGAGGTCGACTGGTGGGACGACCTGCTGGCGCGCGACGAGCCGCTGATCGAGGACGGCCGCATCGCGGTGCCGGAGGCACCCGGGCTCGGGATCGAACTCGACGAGGCCGTCGTCGAGGAGCACCTGCTCGACGGGACCGACGGCTGGGCCTGAGGCGGTCTCGGCCGGAGCCTCGGTTCGGCCGCGCTCCTTGCCCGGACCTCCCGCCGTCTCGGGCCGCGCTCCTTGCCCGGACCTCCCGCCGTCTCGGGCCGCGCTCCTTGCCCGAACTCCCCGCCGTCTCGGACTCGCGCTCGCCGCTCGGACGACGGGCGCTCGTGTCAGTTCAATCGGTTGACCGAAGTCCCGATTTCGGACGACTGACCGACACAACTATACTTATTTATCCTTGGGATCGCAAGCGATCGTATGCTGGATTACTTCGACATGGAGTCGACCCTGTCCGAGGAGGAGCGACTGCTCGTCGACTCGGCTCGATCGTTCATCGACGGCGAGGTCGACGACATGGGAGACCACTGGATCGAGGGCACGTTCCCCACGGAGCTCATCCCGAAGATGGGCGAGATGGGCTTTTACGCGCCGAACCTCGACGGGTACGGCCTCCCGAACGTCAGCGAGCGGGCGTACGGCCTGCTGATGCGCGAGCTGGAGGCGTGCGACTCCGGGCTCCGCTCGATGGCGAGCGTCCAGGGCGCGCTGGTGATGTACCCGATCCACGCGTTCGGCAGCGACGAACAGAAGGAGGAGTGGCTCCCGAAGCTCGGCGCCGGCGAGGCGGTCGGCTGCTTCGGGCTCACGGAGCCGGAGCACGGGTCGAACCCGTCCGCGATGGAGACGATGGCCGAGCCGGACGGCGACGAGTACGTCCTGAACGGCTCGAAGACGTGGATCACGAACTCCCCGATCGCGGACGTCGCGGTCGTGTGGGCGAAGGACCACGGCGAGGAGGGGACGCCGGTCCGCGGGTTCCTCGTGGAGACCGACCGCGACGGCGTCACGACGAACAAGATCGACGAGAAGCTCAGCCTCCGGGCGTCGATCACCGGCGAGATCAGCCTCCAGAACGTCCGCGTCCCGGCCGAGAACCGCCTCCCCGGCGTCGAGGGGATGAAGGGCCCGCTGTCGTGTCTGACGCAGGCACGGTACGGCATTGCGTGGGGGGCGATCGGCGCCGCACAGGACTGCTTCGAAGTGGCCCGCGAGTACGCCACCGACCGCGAGCAGTTCGGCAAGCCGATCGGCGGCTTCCAGATGCAACAGGAGAAGCTGGCGGAGATGGCGACCCAGATCACGCTCGCCCAGCTGCTCGCCCACCGGCTCGCGGACCTCAAGGAGGCCGGCGAGATGCGACCGCAGCACGTCTCGATGTCCAAGCGGAACAACGTCCGGATGGCCCGCGACCAGTCGCGCATCGCCCGCGAGATGCTCGGCGGCAACGGGATCACGGCCGACTACTCGCCGATGCGCCACATGGCCAACATGGAGACGGTGTACACCTACGAGGGGACGCACGACATCCACACCCTGATCCTCGGCGAGGACCTCACGGGGCTACAGGCGTACCAGTAAGGAGTCGCGCCGCGACCCGCCAGAACCGCTTTTTCAGGCCACCTGATTCTCCAGTCCCTCGTACGCGCCCGTCTCGTCGGCGCGTTCGAGGTTCGCGACGAGCAGGTCCGCGCGCCGCTCCCAGTAGCGCGGCGTGTGGCCCGCGACGTGGGGCGTGAGGAAGACGTTCTCGAACCCCCACAGGTCGTGGTCGCTCGGGAGCGGCTCCGGGTCGGTGACGTCCAGCGCCGCGCCGTGGAGCGCGTTCGACCGCAGCGCGGCCACGAGCGCCGGCGTGTCGATCACGCCGCCGCGCGCGACGTTGACGACGACCGCGTCGGTCGGCAGCGCGTCGAACTCCGTCTCGCCGATCAGCCCCTCGGTCGTCTCCGTCAGCGGGCACGCGAGGACCAGCACGTCCGTCCCCGGCAGCACGTCCGGGAGGTCGCCGTAGCCGACGACCTCGTCGGTCGAACCGCCCTTCTCCGGCGAGTAGCGGACCCCGATCGTGTCGACGTCGAACGCCGCGAACCGCTCCGCGACGGCCTCGCCGATCGCGCCGAGGCCGACCACCGTGACGGTGCTGCCGGCGACCTCGGTGAACGACTGGAAGCGCCGCCACTCGCGGCGCCGCTGGCGACGACGCCCCTCGTCGAGCCGGCGCGCGAACGTCAGCACCCAGCCGAGCACGTGTTCGGCGACGTTCGGGGCGTGGACGCCCGAGGCGTTCGTCACCGCGACGCCGCGCTCGGCGAGCCGATCGAGCGGGAGGTGATCGACGCCCGCGGAGTTACACGCGAACAGCCGCAGGTTCTCGGCGGCCGCGACCTCGTCGGCGTCGATGTATTTCCCGGTGACGACCGTCGCCTCGCGGAGGTAGCGGTCGTGGTCGGCCGGCGTCGCCGCGAGGCGCACCTCGTGGTCGGGGAGCCGTCGGGCGAGTATCTCCGCGTAGTCGGCCGCGGGGATACCGTGCGCGTGGTGGTCGAGGACGGCGACGTCGATGGCGGACATGGTCGACGCGTCGCGGCCGGCCGACAAAGCTCCCGGGGTCGCGGCCATCGGAGCGGGCGGACCGCCCTACCCCTCCATCCGGATCGGCGGCGACGCGCTCATCAGGAGCAGACAGACGATGCCGACGCCGGCGCCGACGACGCCGGCACCGGCGCCGACCGCGCGGACCGCCGCCTCGAACCCGAGCGGGCGGGTGGCCAGCGCGACGGCGACGCCCATGACCACCGGGGTCGCCGTCGCCGCCGCGCGCCCGCTCCCCTCGCCGAGGCTGACCAGCCCCCCGCGCAGGTCCGGCGGCGGAAGCGTCGTGATCACGCTCCGGTAGATGGAGAGCACGAGCCCGAAGCCGACCCCCATGAGGGCGACGCCGACGGCGGCGACCGCGAGCGACCGGGCGAGGAAGGCGAGCCCGAGCCCCGTCCCCATCGACAGGTTCAGGGCCAGAAGCGGGTAGAGCCGGTCGTCGAAGACCTCGGCTATCCGGCCGGCCTGCGTCGCCGCCAGCGCGTACGTCAGGCTCGCGAGCGCCGCGAGCGCCCCCGCCTCCGCCGGGGTGTACCCGAGCACGTCGACGACGAGGATCGAGTTGTACGTGAGGAAGCCGAACCACGCGACGTTCGCGCTCCCGCGGGCGACGACCATGGTCCAGGCCCGACGGTGCGCGACGAGCGCGCGCATGTCGCCGATCTGGTCGCGAACGCCCGTCGCGGAACCCTCGTCGCTCGCCTCGGCTTCCTCATCGCCCGCCTCGATTCTCCCGTCACTCGACTCGCCTCCCTCGTCTCCCGCCTCGGCTTCCTCATCGCCCGCCTCGTCGAGGGGCTCTTCGAGGTGGACGTAGACGACGGCGGCGATCGGAAACGCGACGGCGTACAACAGGAAGGGGTACTGCCACGCCATCCCGACGAGCACCCCGGCGGCGAGCGGGAAGACCGTCTGGGAGAGCCCCGAGCCGGTGAACCTGAATCCCTGTGCGGTCGCCTCCTTCGTGCCCGTGTAGAGGTCGCCGAGGCTGGTGATGATGATCGGCGTGAGCGCGGCGAAGCCGATCCCCTGGAGCGCGCGCAGGGCGAGCGCCGCGCCGAACGTCGAGACGAAGGCGATGGCGGTACCGGTGAGCCCGAACCAGACGAGCCCGAACAGCAGCACCGGTCGGCGCCCGTACCGGTCGGAGATCACGCCCGCGATCGGGATGACGGCGATCGACGGCGCGGTGAACGCCGACATCATGAGCCCGATGTTCGCCGTCGAGGCGCCGAGCGGCTCGACGAGGGACCCGAGCACCGGCGAGAGGAGCGCGGTGCCGAGCGGCGGAAGCACGTTGACGAGCAGCAGTAACTGGAACGGTCGCTCCCGGACGATCCCCGAGTCGGTACCCGCGATCGACGAGGGCGATACCACGGCTGCCCGCACGCCGTCGCCCGAATTAAATCTACGCGTTGGAGAAGTCTGCTACGCGCCGTGGTGCGGCGACGGTCCGGAACGTCCCGGCGACGACCCCGACCCCCGCGACGACGAGGGGCACAGCGGAGAGGGGCCGAAGGGATGGCGTGCCCCGCTCGACGCGCCCTCGTCGATGCTCCGGTAGGAGTGACCGCCGACGTACGAGAAGGACGCCTTCAGGCGGGCGAATCGTCCGCCCCGGTCGTGGTCGTGGTGAGCCTGACCGTCGCCGGTGGTCCGTCCCTCTCAGCATCTCCGAGCGAAAGGAATATTTGTACGAATATGATATGAATACGCATGAGTCGGAGCGAGAAACGAAAAGTCGGTGAACGGGGGCAGGTGACCCTCCCGAAAGAACTGCGGGAAAAACTCGGGATCCACGGCGGGGACGAGGTACTAGTTCACGAGGAGGACGGGAAGATAACCATCGAAAAACCCCTGTCTCGTGATGAACTCGCCGAGGGATACCGACGACGCGCAGCGGAATCCGAAGCCCTCGCAGAGGAGATGGACGGTGTGTCTCGCGAGGCCGACGAGTATCTGGGTGACTCTCCCGAGTGGTAATCGATGGACGTTCGACGCGGAGATATCGTCATCGTCGAACTCGACCCGACAGCGGGGTCAGAACAACGAGGAACGCGACCGTGTCTGGTCGTACAGAACGACGTCGGGAACGAGAACGCGCCGACGACCATCGTCGTCCCGTTTACGACCTCGCCGGGAGACGACCTGTATCCGTTCGAGGTTCTCGTCTCGGCTGGCGAGTCCCCACTCCGAGAGGACTCGGTCGCTCTCTGTAGTCAGATTCGCACGGTTTCCGTCGAGCATCGTATTAAGAACCGTATCGGCTCCGTTCCGGTGTCCCGCATGGAGGAAGTCGACGAGGCACTCGAGTACAGCCTCGGCCTGAGAGAACTCTAGCGGCTCTCCCGCTGCTCTACTTTGTTCAGGTAGTCGACTGATGTAACAGGGACAGCACGGATTGCCGCTATTCACCGCCGTCTCCGAATCAACGCTAGTCCAGCAACTCTGCCGGTGGGACGGCACCGTTGTCCAGCAGTTCGCCGTCAAACGTGACCAGCGTCGCGTCGATATCTTCGGCGAGGGCGAGAAGAACGCAATCGAGCGTGTACAGTAGCGTGTCTTGCTGAAGACTGTACGCCGCAATCTGGTCGCTGATTTCTGGAGCGTAGATGTCGACGTTCCCGTAGACATCCGTCAGTACTTCCTCAACACGCTCCTGTTCCACGCGTTTCTTCTTCGTCAACACCGACCGAATCTCCATGAGGTTGAGAATTGACGTACAGAATTCGTGACTCTCGTTCAGGAGTTCGGTCGCTACGTCGCCCCGGCCCGGTTCGTCCGTGAGGCTGGCGACGAAAACGTTCGTGTCGACGAACGCCTTCATCGACGTTCTCGTGTTTCGCGTACCGCCGCGACGGAGTCGACATCGACATCGGCCAGTCGTCCCGACAGCAGATCGCCGAGCTTATCCTCTGACTCGCCGTCGCCGTCGGTCTCTCTCGACCAATCCGGCGGCGTCGCGTAACTCCCCATGCTGACGAGTACAGGAGAGTGATATAAATCAGTTCGGACGTCCCAAGCTGTCCCTGACTCGGCATCACTCCCAGTCTTCGAGAGTGTTGCGCCCTACCGATTCTCCCGCTGCTCCACTTTGTTCAGCTCGATCAGCAGTCGGAAGATCGCCTTCACGAGGTTCGCGTCCACGTCGAAGCGCTCGGCGTTCTCGCCGGCGCGCTCCATCACGCGCTCCTCTTGGCCCTCGTCGGTGGTCGGGAGGTCGCGCTCGTCTTTGACGGCCGCCACGGTGTCGGCGACGTACGTTCGGCGGGCGATCAGCTCGACGATCTCGCGGTCGATGTCTTCGATCTCGCGTCGCAGTTCGTCGAGGCTTCGGTCCTCCGCGTTGGGTGTGTCGCTCATTGGTTGGTAGTGGGGTCGGGTTGGTGATGTGGCAGGGGTGGTCCGTGGTGTGTTCTCCGGCGCTCACTCGACGGCCGCGCCGTCGTTTCTCGTGGTCGTTCGCCGCAGCGTTCCGGGGCGGTCGCCCCACGCGTCGGCGACCGCGTCGAGGTCCGTCTCGGGGTCAGCGGGGTCGGCGACGGCGACGACGCTCGGGCCGGTTCCGGACAGCGACACCGCGGTCGCGTGGGGCATCGCCTCGACCGCGGGGTCGGCGTCGAAGCCGAGCGCGGCCGCAAACGCCAGCCCGTTCACGGTCATCGCCTCACCGTACCGGCCGTCGAGCGCGAGGTCGGCGACGAGGTCGGCCATCGGCGCGACGGCCTGACAGCGCGCGACGTCGGCGTCCGCGCTGTACGCGCGCTCCGGCGGCGTCCAGACGAGGACGTCCCAGTCGACGGCCTCGCGCGAGCGCAGCTCGTCGGCGTCGTTGTCGGTGACGGTGACGCCGCCGAGCATCGAGGCGGTCGCGTCGTCGAAGGCGCCCGTGACCGTGACGCCGGCCTCGCGGGCGGCGCGGACGCCGAGGCGACACGCCTCCAGCCGAGTGACGTCGACCGCGGGGTCGTCGGGGTCGTCGCCGACCGCGAGCCCGAGCGCGTCACAGGTCGCGAGGACCGTCGCGTTGGCGGCCGCGCTGGAGCTCTTGAGACCGGCCGCCAGCGGCACGTCGCTGGCGGTCCGGACGCGACCGCCCTCGCCGTCGCCCCAGCGCTCGGTCGCGAGCGCGACGCAGCGCTCGATCAGGGCGGTGTCGGCGGCGGCGTCCTCGGCGATCTCCCCGTCGACGCCGTCGGCGGCGGGGTCGAGTTCGACCGTCGCGCGCGTCTCGACGTCGATGCCGAACGCCGCGCCCGTGCCGGTCGCGAGCGCGTTCAACACGGTTCCGGCGCCCAGCGCCGCCGCCCGTCCCTCCATGGGTTCACGCTCGCGAGCGCGGACAAAGAGGTAGCGATCACGGCGAGTCTCTCGGGCGGGCGGATCGCGATCACCGACCCGCCTCAGATCGGTTCCGCGCGCCGTACCGCCGCGTCGACCGCGTACCGGTCGGGGTCCGGTCGAACGCGGCTCCGACTGCTCGGGAACGTGATCTCGGCCGCGAACGACTCGGTGTCACCGTTTCGGAACCGATTCTCGACGCCGAATCGCCCTGTCGCGTCCCCGTAGCCGACCGCCTCGCGCTCGTCCGACCCCGCCGGCGTCGCGTACGCGTCGACCCGGAACTCGACGGTCCCGTACTCGAATCGCCCCGCGTTCTCGACGAGTAGCCGCACCTCGACCGTCGTCCGGCCGCCGCCTTCGCGCACCTCTAGAACCGTCGCGTCGGTCACGACGAGCCCGGACCCGTCGGGGCCGACTTGGTCGGGGGTCGGTTCCGCCTCGCCGTCGGACCCGCCTCCGTCGCCGTCCGACCCGCCTCCGTCACCTCCATCGTTATCCGAATCGTCGCCGCTCGGTCCGTCGTCCGTCTGCCGAGTTCCGGGGGCCTCCTCCTCCGAGGTCACGAGACAGCCGGCGAGCAGGCCGGCCGTGCCGAGCGCGACGACTCCTCGCCGGGTCGGGCGTCGGACCGACGGGTCGGGCTCGCCGGCGTCTCGGCCGTCGGCCCGGTCGTCGGGATGGGTCATCGCATCACCGTCCCGAGGACCCCGGTCGACGCACCGACGGCGCCGGAGACGAACGCGGTCGCGAGCGTCGGCACGAGGGCGTCGGCGAGCCCGTGCGCCTGCGCGGCGGCGTCGCCCTGCGAGACCACGATCAGCGTGACCGCGACCAGCCCGTACGCCAGCGCGCCGAGTCCGGTGCCGAGCCCGCAGGTCGTCGCCGCGGCGACGACGCCGCGGGACCGCGACCCCACGAGGACCCCGAGAACCCCGGCGAACGGGACCGCAGCGACGAGGACGGTCGCGGTCACCGCGAGGTACGACTGCGCGACGAACACCGGGCCGAACCGGGCGGTCTCGCCGGTCGCGGCGGTCGCCAGTGCCGTCTCCGCCCACCCCGTGGCGGCCGCGGCGACGATGCCGACGCCGGCGCCGACGAGGGCGAACGCCGCGGCCACGAGGCCGATCGCGTTCGCGTTCACGCGCCGGTCACCCACCCGTGCCGCAGGCGGCCGTGCCAGCCGGTCCGCTCCTCCCACGCGTCGCCGGAGAAGCCGGTCGCGAGCAGGAACTCGCCCGCGCGGACGACGTAGCCGTACTGGACGCCGGCGTGCTCGTCGAAGCCGTAGCGCTCGCCCTCCGCCTCGCGGTGGTAGAAACGGTGCCACGCGGTCGGGCCAGCGTCGGTCTCCGCGTCCGTGTCCGACGCGTTTCCGGCGGCGGACGCGTTCCCGTCGAAGTCGGAGCCGGCGAGGGTGGCCTCGGGGTCGATCGGCGCGCGACCCTCGGTCGATCCCTCCTCGATCGCGGTCGCGAGCCGCGACGCGGCGGTCGTCGGGTCCGGATACCGCTGGACGTGGACGGGGACGCCGCCCAGTTCCCGGGCCCACCCCTCGAACGCGTCCCGGCGGCGGTTCCCCAAGGGGGGACGGCGCGCGAACGCGACGAACAGCTCCTCGACGCGATCGGCCGGCTGCGGGATCGGGCCGAGCCGCGCGCGGAGTTCGCGCCGGCGCTCGGGACCGAAGGCGTCGCCGTATATCCGCGGGATCCGGTCGCTGTCGACCGCCTCGCGGTCGTACGGTCGGTGCGCGAACGTCGAGAAGCCGCGGCTCGCGACGGCGAGTTCCATCAGCGTCCCGCCCGTGACGCGTCCGCGCTCGGGGTCGTCCGGGGGGAGCGGCGCCAGCAGTCGGCGGAACAGCCGGTTGTGGATCGGGTCCCGAGAGAACGCCCGCTCGACGTAGATCGAGGTCCCGATGCCCTCGAGCCCGGACCGCATCCGGTCGAGCTCTTCGAGGGCGCGGTCGACGTCGCCGCGGGGCGCGAACTCGCGCAGGGTCTCGACGTGGCGGTCGACGTGGTCGCGGATCCGCGGCCCGGGAGAGAAGTGCGGTTCCAGCGCGTCGGCCGCGCGGGAGATCGCGGTCTCGCCAGCGGCCGCGACCTCGTCGACCTGTTCCGCCGTGATCGCGGCCTCCTCGTCGACCGTCGCGCGGACCGACCTAACGGTGGAGACCGCCTCGGCGACCGCGTCGCGGTAGGTCGCGACGGCGTCCGGGTACTCGGTCGCGAACCACACCGCGTCGTCGACGACCTCGCGCGTCGCGTCCGCCAGCGCGGCGTTCGCGGCCGGCGGGTCGCCGTCGGTCTGCTCGGGCGGATCGTCGGAGGCGTCGTCCTCGGAGGGACCGTCGTCCGGGCCGTCTCCGTCGCCCGGCGCGTCGGCGTCCGCGGGGGCGTCGGGGTACTCGACGCCCTCGACGCCGAGACACCCGGCGGTCCCGACGAGGGCGGCGCCGGCGCCCAGAAGCGTCCGTCGCGTCCGTTGCATGACACGCACTCCCCGCGGCAGGGACTTAAATGTGGCACGCCGATTCTCGCGGCTGAGGGCGCCCCGCAGCCCGGCTTCCGCCGGGTCGTTCGTCGGCGCGCTCTGCCGCGGTTCGACGGGCTCCGTTACAGTTCGACGGGCTCCGTTACAGTTCGACGGGCTCCGTTACAGTTCGACACGTTCCGCCGCAGTTCGACGTTCCCTCGCAGTTCGACGGGATTCGGCGCGACCCCCGAGCGCGTCCCTTTTGAGGCCGGCACTCCGAGCGTCGCGTATGTCCGCGCCATCACGCAGCGACGTGCCGCCGACCTCGATCGGCATCGACCTCCGCGAGGAGGGCGTCGTCGTCGAGTACCTCGACGGCCGGACGACCCTCTACCGGGGCGTCCCCGAGTCCGCCGAGGGATCGGTGACCGCCGGTCCCGGCAAGGAGACCCACGTGCTCGTCACCGACCCGACGGAGACCGAGGGCGTGATGACGTACGTGAACGACTACAAGACCGACGACGAGATCCTCGAAGAGTCCGGCGTCGGCCGCGTCATCGTCGAGGACGGCGAGCGCGACGAGGTGTTTCCCGGCGTGATCGTCGGCCGAGACGGCCAGCGCAACGAGGTCGTCGCCGACCCCGAGGTCGCCGGCGGGCGCGTGTTCGTCTTCGTCGAGGACGGCTGGACCGAGGGGAGCTACGAGATCGTCGAGGGCCCGGAAGACGGCCTCGACGCGCACCGGTGACTCCGAGGCCGACACCGGGGGATTCGGCGACATGAGCCTCGCGAAACCCTGGCGCGACCTCGACCGCTCGACCGTCGGGAGCGCGCCCGACCGCTACGCGCTGTACGAGCTCGGCGACGCCGACGGCGACACGGTCGGGTTCGGGACGGGAATCCTCCGCGACGAGCTGAAGGAGGCGCTCGCGTACGGCGACGACGCGAAGGTGCGCTGGGAACTGGCCGAGTCGCCCGGCCACGCCGAGCGGCTGCTCGCGGAGCACGTCGGGGAGTGACCTCCCCGCACCTCGGTCCGAGCGGCCGGGAACGACCGACAGACGAAAGGCCCGCGGTCGCCGAGGAGTCGACATGAGCGACGAGGTCGAGACCGGCGGCGATGAGGCCGCGACCGACGGCGGCGACGAGGTACTCCGCGCCAGCGACATCGGCGGAGAGGGGCCGCCGATCGAGGAGAAGCCCTACAAGATCGTCTTCGAGGCGAACAAGTGCTTCGGGGCGGGGAAATGTGCCGAGGTCGCGGACAACTGGGTGATGGACGTGGTGAGCGGGATGGCGAAGCCGGAGACGTACTACATCGGCGAGGAGGACCTCGAAGAGAACGTCCGCGCGGCCGAGGCGTGTCCCGCGAAGAAGGAGGCCGGCGTGATCCACGTCGTCGACCGGCGGACGGACGAGGAGATCGCGCCGGACCCGCACGGCGACGGGACGCTGTCGGTCGACTGGTAGGACTTCCGAAAGGGGTTTCACCCCGCCGCCGGTAGCGGAATCCGCGCGGGGGTGGCTGAGCCTGGCCAAAAGCGGCGGACTTAAGATCCGCTCCTGTAGAGGTTCGAGGGTTCGAATCCCTTCCCCCGCATGCCTGCGATCGAATGCTGTTGAAATTCCCTTCGGGAGAATAACTAGGGTCCAGTGTCACGCAAGCGGCTCGACGAAGATGTGATCCTTCTTCAGCCGAGGTGATTTGGAGCGCCCGGACTCATCGAACGCAACTACTTCCAGTCGCGCGAGGAGCTTGAGGTCCTCCGAGACGTTCTTTTTATCAAACTCCAGTTCTCGGGCGAGCCCTCTCACTGAATCCGCATTGTTCTCCCGGAGGTAATCAATAATCGCGAAGTGGCGGTGGTTGAAGTGGTCTATAACGTCTTCCCGACTAATGATCGTCAGATCGCTGTATCCAGCATCACGCAGCGCGCGGTAGTACCGGAGCCGCCGCCGTTCTGGACTGGGATCCGTATCTGCTCCAAGATCACCAACGGGCTTGGTGGAATCTTCTTCCACCGAATCGTTCTTAGACATAATCGTCTCCCTGACCGTTGGTAGAACTACCAACGAAATATAGCTTGCGATCGGTGGAATGTCAGTTCAAGAATTAGTCAGGATCATTGCCTTTAAGTTCACTGAGTTTTTAGAGAATATATGGACACTCTTTCGCCTCTGTGTGTCGTTCTGGCGTTGCTTAGTGATATGTGGAGAGTGTCTGATGGCATGGCTCTACAGACAAACCTACGAAATCTTATAGCCAATGAATATGGAAAATTCTATTCTCCGACCTATCTCGGAGTACGATTTGATTAGTATCATTAGCAAGATAGAACCGAACTCCAGTATCGTCCTGGCGGGTGGTTTCCTATGAGTGGCGAGTCTAAGGAGACGGTAGACGACATCCCCCTCGACTGGTACGAGGGCGACCGCTACTTCCTCAATATCGCCAAAGAACCAAACAACCCGAACAGTTGGTGCGTGTCTGTCGTGAGGGTGGCAAGCGAGGAGTCCGAATCAAATACTAACGTGGTTCGGATGGACACCGACCACGGAACGCCACATATGGATGAACTGTGGCTCCTCCCGAAAAATCGAGACAAGCCCGAGTTCCCCGGGATGACAGTTGACGAAGCTGAAGCCCGCCTTCTGAGGAACTGGAGAAAGTACGCCTATCTCTACGCCAGTGAACGAGAAGAGAAGGATGTCGAAGAGCCCGAGTAACTCCGTCAGCTGGATGTCTGACGTGGTTGTTTGAAGTCACAGAACGCACGGAAGCGTAGGAAAGCCTGATGGATAGGATCGCAGTGACGAACCAGAAGGGCGTCTCCAAGACGACGAACGTAATCAATGTCGCCGGGGCGCTCGCCGGTCCCGGCGTCGATGTCCTCGCCGTCGACATGGATCCGCAGGGTATCTCATCCACCGGATCGGTTCGAAGACGAGTACAAAGCCAACCCGCCGACGTTCGCGGACGCGCTGAAGTAGAGGGCCGCGTACATGCCTCTCGATGGGCGGCGGACGCTCAAAACGTGCCGGACGAAGCGGCGGGCAGAGGGCGGGCTAACAGCAGAACATGAACGGGTAGACCAAGGCGACGCGGTCGCCCTCCTCCAGCTTCGTGTCGAACCCGTTCTCGTTCTCGTTGAAGTGGCCGTTGACGAGGATCCGGGCGTACGTCGTCGTCTGCTCGCCGACGGGGTTCTTCGTCCACGTCCCCGGCAGTTCCTCCGGCGCGGGCGCCCACCCGCTGTGGGTCGCGTCCGCTTCCGTCTCCGCGATGAGCATCTCCTGAAGCTGCGGGTACTCCTCGAACAGTTCGTCGAGGAACGCCCGGAGCGTGTCGCCTTCGAAGGTGTACTCGAACTCGTAGACGTCGAGTTCCGTCCGCACGTGCCCAGTACACCGCACGGTGACGGTCGTCTCCGCCTCGGTCGCGGTCGCTTCGGCGTCGCCCGCGCTCGCGTCGACGTCGGCATCGACAGGGGGCGACTCGGTCGTCTTGCTGGTCTGAGACATACGCGAAGCTACGCCGCCGTTCCGGGTAAGCCGGATTGCGAACATGTTCGCGCGGAGCGCGGCCCCGGCAACGCGGGATTCGTCGAGAACGCCCGTCGAGCGTGCCCGCCCGGACCGCGAGGGCGGCGACGGTCGAAAGACTCGTTCAAACCGCCCGACTGCGGCGCTTCCGGGCGTCGAAAATCCGACCGAACATGTTGCCGCTAAACGCATAGGGCGTCTCGGCGGTACCCTCGCACATGCGACTCACGAGGAAGACAATCGCGAAGGTGATCGTCGCGGCGTTCCTGTTGAATCTGGTCGTGATGGGCGCCGGGGCGTGGTTCGCGTACCAGGAGGCGCCGCCGATACCCGACGAGGTCGTCGGTCCCGACGGCGAGACGATCGTCACCGCGGCCGAGGTCCAAGACGGGAAGGAGGCGTTCCAGCAGTACGGGCTGATGAACCACGGGTCGATCCTCGGCAACGGCGCCTACTACGGCGAGGACTACACCGCCGAGACGCTGGAGCTGAAGACCCGACACATGCGCGAGTACTACGCCGACGCCGAGTACGGAGCGGCGTACGACGACCTCGACTCCGGCGAGCAGTCCCGGATCGACGCGCTCGTGCGCGACGAGCTCGATGCGTCCCACGACGGGGGCGACGTCGTCCGGTACTCCGCCGCGGAGGCGTACGCCCACCGGCAGGTTCGCGAGACGTACGTCGAGCGGTACCACGAGGGCGACCACGACCGCGGCGTCCCGGTCGGGATGATCGAGTCCGCGGAGGGCGCGGAGTCGTTCGCCGACTTCGCGCTGTGGACCGCGTGGTTCTCGCACACCGACCGCCCGAACGCGGACCACTCGTTCACCAACGAGTGGCCCTACCAGCCGGGCGCCGGCAACGACGCGACCGGCTCGGCGATGATCTGGAGCGTGATCGCGATGGTGCTGCTCGTCGGCGCCGCGGGCGCCGCGATCCTGCTGTACAAGTCGGTGAAGCTCCCCGAACCGACCGCCTCCGGAATCTCGGTGCCCGAACCGGGCGACGTGAGCGTCTTCCCAAGCCAGCGCGCCGCGCTCCGATTCATCCCCATCGCGGCGGGGCTGTTCCTCGCGCAGGTGCTCCTCGGCGGGCTCCTCGCGCACTTCTACATCGAGCGGGCCGGGTTCTTCGGGATCGAGCGGATCTTCGGGGTCCACATCCTCCAACTGCTCCCCTTCTCGATCGCGAAGACGTGGCACATCGACTTGGGCATCCTCTGGATCGCGTCGACGTGGCTCGGCGCCGGGCTGTTCCTCCCGCCGCTCCTGACCGGTCACGAGCCGAAGCGACAGGGGACGTACGTGAGCGTCTTGCTCGGCGCGCTCGTCGTCGTCGTGGTCGGCGGGATGGGCGGCATCTGGCTCGGCGCGAACGGGTACCTGCCGGGCGAACTCTGGTGGCTGCTCGGCAACGAGGGGCTCGAATACCTCGAAGTCGGCAAGGTGTGGCAGGGCGGCCTGCTCGTCGGGTTCATCCTCTGGGCCGTCCTCGCGGTCCGCGGACTCAAACCCCTGCTCGACCGCGAGCCGGTCTACGGACTCGCGCACATGATCCTCTACGCGGGCGGGTCGATCACCCTGCTGTTCGTCGCCGGGTTCATGTTCACCCCCACGACGAACATCGCCGTCACCGAGTTCTGGCGGTGGTGGGTCGTCCACATGTGGGTCGAGGGCGCCTTCGAGTTCTTCATCGTCGCCATCATCGGGCTGACCCTGGTGTCGATGAACCTCCTGAGCCGTCGCAGCGCCGAGAAGGCGGTGATGCTCCAAGCGCTCCTGGTGATGGGCACCGGCGTCATCGGCGTCTCGCACCACTACTGGTGGATCGGGATGCCCGACTACTGGGTGCCGATCGGCAGCGTCTTCTCGACGCTGGAGCTGCTGCCGTTGATCTTCATCCTCTACGAGGCGATCGGGCAGTACCGCGCGATGAGCGAGACTGGGTTCCCGTACAAACTGCCGTTCATGTTCATCGTCGCGAGCGGCGTGTGGAACTTCGTCGGCGCGGGCGTGCTCGGGTTCTTCATCAACCTCCCGCTGATCAACTACTACGAGCACGGCACGTACCTCACCGTCGGCCACGCGCACGCCGCGATGTTCGGAGCCTTCGGCTTCCTCGCGCTCGGTATGGTCGCGTACATGCTCCAGCTGTCGATCGACCCCGAGCGCTGGGACGCCTCCTGGCTCCGGGCGTCGTTCTGGTGTTGGAACGCCGGGCTGGCGCTGATGGTGTTCGTCTCCGTCCTGCCGGTGGGCTTCCTCCAGCTCGACGTCGCGTTCACCGAGGGGTACGCCGCGGCCCGGAGCCTCGGGTTCTACGAGCGCGACATCGTCCAGACGCTGTTCTGGGCGCGGCTCCCGGGCGACACGCTGATCATCCTCGGCACGGCGATCTACGTGGCCGACCTGATCCGCAAGCGGTTCGTGCTCCGACAGTCGGAGGACGACCCCTCGGTCGACGACATGGCGGTCGCCGAGGGGATCGTCGGCGACGACTGATCGGTCAGCCGCCGTCATGACGGGGTATCGACCCGTTGAAGCAGTCAATCGATGACGCGTTCTGCCGAGGGTACCGAACAGCGCGGGTCCGTCCGGCACGGCGGTCTCGCGTGCGGTGCCGGGTACGCGGCGAACTACGTTCCAATATCGACGTAACCCTTCATCTTTTTTATCTTTTGAATCGGGGATATGATAATGAGCTCACAACACGTCGGAATAAAGCGGCGACGAATGCTCCAGCTGGCGGGGATCTCTACGGCGGGTGTCGTCGGGGCCAGCGGACGAGCGCTGGCCCAAGAAGAGGACCCGAACGTCACTATCGAAGTTCCCGATCAAATGACCGGCGGGGAGTCCATCGTAGTGGAGTCGTTCGAAACTGATGTCGACGGGCTGTTCCAGATCGCCCGGGACACGGGTGGAGACTCGGTTTATAAACGGATGGAGATCGAGGCGGGAACGGAGTTCACCGACCGGGAGCTCGAACTCGATGCCCCCATTTCCGAATCTCAATCTGTACGGACATCACTGTACCCGATAACCGGTGGCCGATCGTACGATACGATGAGTTCAGAGGTCTTCGTTTCCGAGGCTGCCGACGGTGCCGAACCCGTTGGAACCCCTTACGGAACCGAACCGGGGGTCCAGAAGATCGAAGCGGATCCCGACGCCGGGTTCCGTTCCCCGTATTTCCTCTATACGCCGGCGTTCCCTACAGTCGAAAACTCCGTGAACGACTCTCAGGAACGACCGCTGGTAGTTACAGCGCATCCCTGGGGCGAGTTCGAAGAGCGGGTCGAGGACGCCCGACGGCCCGATCGCGGTATCACGGGGCGCATCGGGGACGCGATGAACTGTCCCGTGTTGGACATCCCTCTCACGTTAACGCGCGGACACCTCGGATTGGAGCCGCAGGAGTTGACGTTGGCCCCGGAATTGGATATTACCGATCCCCGACGCGAGCGTGTCGACCTCCAACTCATCGCGATGATCGAGGACGCCAAATCCCGACTGAACGCGGGTACCTATACGATTGCGGACGGGATCCATTACGACGGCGGGTCGTCTGCCGCCGATTTTATCGAAAAAATCGCCCCGCTTCACCCGGAACACGTCAACGCGTACTCTTCTGGCGCAAATGGATATGCCTTCCTCCCATTTGAGGAGCTCACCGACGATATCCCGGTTCACGGCGATCCGGACCGAACGACGATTCCGTGGCCGATCGGGACCGGGAATCTGGAGCAACTAACCGGCGAGGAGTTCGACAGGGAAGCGTGGATGGACATCGAGCAGTTCCGGTGGATCGGTGGCGAAGATCAAGACCCCGATGACCCCCGGAATTACGTTCACAAACGGTTCAGAGGCGACGACGAGATCGACCGAGCGATCGAGGAGATCTTCGGGACGTTACAGGTCGACGATCGGTTCGGAACCAGCCGCGAAATTTACGACCACCTCGGCGTCCCCGCCACGTTCAGGAAATTCGAGGGACAGCCGCACGCCCCGGATCGGGAATACAGGCTGGAGGCGGCCGAGTTCCACGAAGAACGGATCGAAGCGGACTTCGAACTCGTCCATGTGACGGTTCGGGAATCCGCTAGCGAAGCACGTGTCGGAGACCCCGTAACGGTGAGCGTCGTCGTGACGAATTGGACCGACGTCGAATCAGCGACGACGATCTCCCTTTCCGTTGACGGACCCGAAGCCGAAACGACCGACGTCGAAACGAGGGCGGTTCAGATAGGTCCGAACAGCACGGAAACCGTTGAACTCGAAACGGCCTTCGAGGAGACGGGAGAATTCGTCCTGCGTGTCAACGAGACGGCGTTCGGAGACCCCGTTGTGGTGACCGAACAACCGACCGAGGAAGGCGACGAAAGTACGGAGACGACGGGCGATCGAGACGACGACAGCGCCGACGGTGACGGCGGCGGGGCCGAGGAAGACGGCGAGACGGGTACCGAAACCCCTGCCACAGAAGACGGCACCGACGAGGGTGACTCGGCCACGGATCGGGCGGGAGTGACCGAAGACGAGCAACCCGGATTCGGGGTCGTACAGACGCTCACGGCGGTAGGCGGGATCGGGTATTTGCTCGGGCAACGCCGCTCGACCGACGACTGAACGATCCGTCGTTCCCCCGGCGAGCCGAAACCGGTCCGAACGGATCGCCCGCTGAGAGTTTCAACGGCGCCGGCGCGTCGGATTTTGAACAAAGACTTTTTGTAAGGAAATAAATAGTTAACCGGCGATGGTCCCACACACGGAACACGCCACCCGTGAGCTCACGGCCCAGACGGCGCGGACCGAGCCCTACGACATTCTACGGAGCGAAGCGCCGTTCGAAGCGAAGGCCGAAGGGGCCCTCGATCTCGGTAGACGATATCTGGGCACGCAGAACGCGCATCTGGACCGCCCGCCGGCCTCAGTAGTGCCAGGGGTACTCGCGGAACGCCGGCTCCCGGCCCTCCAAGAACGCGTCGCGGCCCTCTTGGGCCTCCTCCGTCATGTACGCGAGGCGAGTCGCCTCGCCGGCGAACACCTGCTGCCCGACCATCCCGTCGTCGGCCATGTTGAACGCGTACTTCAGCATCCGCATCGCGGTGGGCGACTTCCGGGTCATCTCGTCGGCCCACTCCAGCGCCACCTCCTCTAGCTCCTCGTGCGGAATCACCTCGTTGACCATCCCCATGTCTTCGGCCTCGTCGGCGGAGTAGGTCTTTCCGCGGAAGAACACCTCTCGCGCCTTCTTCTGCCCGATCTGCTTCGCGAGGTACGCGGAGCCGAACCCGCCGTCGAACGAGCCCACGTCGGGATCGGTCTGGAGGAACTTCGCGTGCTCCTCGCTGGCGAGGGTCATGTCGCAGACGACGTGGAGCGAGTGGCCGCCGCCGACCGCCCAGCCGGGGACGACCGCGACGACGGGTTTCGGCATAAAGCGGATCAGCCGCTGGACTTCGAGGATGTGGAGCCGGCCCGCCCGCGCCTCGCGGACGAGGTCGTCGTCGTCGTCGCCCGCCTCGTCGTCGTCGCGGTACTCGTAGCCGGAGCCGCCCCGCACCGACTGGTCGCCGCCCGAGCAGAACGCCCAGCCGCCGTCCTTCTCAGAGGGGCCGTTCCCGGTGAGGAGGACGGTGCCCACGTCGGCCTGCTTGCGGGCGTGGTCGAGCGCGGCGTACAGCTCGTCGACGGTGCCGGGACGGAAGGCGTTGCGGACCGCGGGGCGGTCGAAGGCGATCCGGACCGCGGGAACGTCGACCGCGCGGTGATACGTGATGTCGTCGAACTCGTCGGTGACGGACTCCCACGCGTCGGGATCGAAAATCTCCGAGACCATGCCGGCTCGTACGCTCGGGTCGCGTATAAACGGCGCCGGATCGAAGGGAACAGGGCGTCGGATCGGAGGAAAAGACCGCCCCGCTCAGCGAGAACGATCGTCGTCGCGTCCCGCGAGGAGAACGGGGAGCCGACTCCAGCGTCGGGGACGGACGCCGGGGTCGCGGCTCGCCCGCCGGGACCTGTCAGTCGTTCTGTGCGTACGCACCCTTCGGGTGTCCCTTATGCTGGAGGTTGCGGTTGTCGCGTTTCCGCGTCGCGGTCGCGGGGATCACCTCGTGGGACGGATGGATCTCCGACCGCGGCATCCCGGTGTAGCCGTGGTCGGGATGCTCGGAGCAGTGTGCCATCGCGTCGTGCGAGCCCTCCCACGGGCCCTCGTCACAGCCGTCCGCCGTACAGACGAACACTATCTCCTCTGACATGCTATCCGGGGATAGCCGACAGGTGTATATAAAACCCGCACCGAAATTATCAAATTTGATTCCTGCGTGCCTCCCGGGAATCGACCGTCAGCGTGACCGGGCGCTAGTCGCTCGCCGCGGGCGCGGCGAACAGCTCGACGCTCGTCCCGTCGTGTCGGCACTCTTCGAGGGCGTGTTTGGCCGCGAAGCCGGCCTCGTGGGCGGACGCGCCGCGGCCGACGCCGACCTGAAGCTCGATGTCGACGTCGTCTTTCACGTGGGCGACCGCCGACGAGAACGCCCGCTCGGGGAGGTCCGGACAGACCGCCACGACGTTGTCGCCGCCGACGAAAAAGGAGAGGGCGCCGTGCGCCTCGCGGAGGTGGCGCATCAGCGAGCCGTACGCCCGTTCGATGTTGATGAACGTGTCGAACTCGTTGAGCCGGTCAGTGTACTTGCCGGTCGCGTTGACCACGTCGAAGTGCGCGATCTGGAGGTCCGACCGATCCGTCTCGGAGAGGTACTCGCCGGCGAGCACCTCGGTCCGACTCTCGTCCTGTGCGCTCCCTTCGGTCTGGAGCCGCCGGTTCGCCGCTTCGAGCGCGTCGACCGGGCGTTCGGCGACGGCGGTCCCGAGGCTGACGCTGACCGGGTAGCGGTTGCCGATCGACTCTTGGAGGCTCGCGTGGGCCGCGCCGTCGACGCCGTTCGTCACCGCGATCATGTTGTCGAAGCGAGTGAAGAAGACGTAGGCGTCGCGGTGGCCGAGGAACTGGGCGACGTCGGCGAACAGCCGCGACTGGAGCGTCTGGAGGTCCATCTCCCGGCGCGGCTCCGGCGTCGTCGTCCACGGGCCGTAGTTGTCGATCTGGACGAGGGTCACCTGGGTCGTCGTCACAGTAGACACCGATACGGAACGCGGCCGCTTTACCCTTCCGTTATCCCGAAGGTGGAACCGGTACCGAGTTCGTGATCAGAATCAGTGTCGGGTTGGTGATCGGAATCGGTGTCGGGTTCGTGATCGGAACCGGCACCGAGTTCGCGATCGATCTCGCGACCGGATCCGGGGCGTTCGTCCGGCGCGGTCGCGCGGTCCGGGGCGACGACGGCGCAACCCCTACGACCGTGGCGCCCCCACCGCGAGTATGGACTTCAGCGGCGCCGTCCTCGACGTCGACGGCACGGTCGTGCGCGGCAACGATCCGATCCCGGGCGCCCCGGCGGGCTACGGGCGGCTCCGGGAGGCCGGGATCGAGACGCTGTTCGTCTCGAACAACCCGACGAAGGCGCCGCCCGCGTACGTCGACCGGCTCGGCGCGGCGGGGTACGACGTCGACGCGGAGCGCGTCTTCACCGCGGGCAGCGTGACGACGCGGTACCTCCGCGAGCACCACGCGGACGACGACCTGCTGTGTATCGGCGAGTCCGGACTGATCGACCAGTTCGCCGAGGCCGGGCTCTCGACGACCGACGACGTCGGCGCCGCCGACGCCCTCGTCGCCTCGATCGACCGCGAGTTCGACTACGAGGACCTCTGTACCGCGCTGTGGACCCTCGAACGAGACGTTCCCTTCATCGGCACCGACCCCGACGTCGTCATTCCGGCCCCCGAGCGCGACGTCCCGGGGTCCGGCGCCGTGATCAACGCGATCGCGGGCGTCGCCGAGCGCGACCCCGACGCCGTCCTCGGCAAGCCCTCCGACACCGCGATCGAGATGGTGCGCGAGCGGCTCCCGTACCCCGCCGAGAAGTGTCTCGTCGTCGGCGACCGGCTCGACACCGACATCGCGCTCGGCGCCCGCGCCGGAATGACGACCGTCCTCGTCCGCTCGGGCGTCACCGACGAGGCGACCCTCTCGGCGTCCGACGTCGACCCGGACCACGTGATCGACCACCTCGGGCAGATCGGCCGAGTTATCGGCTGACGGGGCGGCGACAGATCGTCGACAGCGACCGTCGAACCAACCGCCGACAACGTCCGCTGCGTGGACAACAGTTATGTACGAGCGAATGTACCGCTCGCATATGACAGTGGTTGACTCACACGAGGATCAGACCGGCGAGGACGAGGCGGACTCGGAAGAGTCCGTCCGTGTGCTGGAGGGCCACGCGGTCCAGTTCAACGAGTACCGGTACTGATCGGGGGAAGACGCCCGGATCGACCGCCCGACGGCTGTCGGGACCGTTAAGTGGTCGTCGCGGGTAGCCGAGGGTGTGATACGGAGGCTCCGACGCGCGAGTATCTTCGCCGCGGTGGCCGCCTTGGCCGCCCTCGCGCCGACGCTCGACACCGCCGCCGCAGTCCCCTTCTTCGCCGTGGCGGGGGCGGCGTTCTTCGGCGTCCGCGACGGCGAGTGGTTCGAGACGCTCGCGCTGCCCGGCGACCGCGAGGCGGAACGCCTCTACGGGCTCGTCTCCTTCGCGCTCGCGGGCGCCGGCCTCGCGCTGTTCGCGTCGCTGCCGCGCGCGCCGCTGCCGTACGAGGCGTTCGCGGCCGCGACGCTCGCCGTCGGCGCCGGTCGCCTCGGGCGGACCCTCGTCTCCCGGCGGACGGGCGACGAGTTCCCGCTCGTCGCGGGCTACGTCGCCGCCGGGACGGCGGCCGCCCTCCTCGGACAGATCGCGGTGCGCCTCCAGACCGGCGCCCCGGTCGACGGCGCGACGGTCCCCCTGCTCGTCTTCCTCGCGGCCGCGGCCGCGCTGACGGCCGCGCTCATCCGCTCGCTGGTGTTCTCTCGGGACGCGCACATCACGACGATCCTCGTCGCGTTCGCGACGTGGGGGTTCCTCGCACTGGAGCCCACCGTCGACGCCCCCCTCATCGTCGCCGGCCTCGCGGTGACCGGCGCGCTCGGCTACGTCTCCTTCGCCATCGGCACCGCCTCGGTGGCCGGGATGCTCACGGGCGTCGTTGCGGCGCTGCTCGCGGTCGTCCTCGGCGGCGTCGGCTGGTTCCTGACGCTGATGTCTTTCTACGCGATCGGGGGGCTCGCCTCGAAGTACCGGTTCGACGAGAAGGCCGCCCGCGGGGTCGCCCAGGAGAACGAGGGCGCTCGCAGCACCGGCAACGTGCTGGCGAACTCCGCGGTCGCGCTCGCGGCCGTGGTCGGCTACGCGGCCGCGCCGCACCTCGCGGTCCCGGCGGCGCCGCTCGGCTTCGCGTTCGCGGGCGCGACGGCGACCGCGATGGCGGACACCCTCTCCTCGGAGATCGGCGGCCTCTTCGACGGCCCGCGGCTGGTGACGACGCTCCGCCGCGTCGAGCCCGGGACGGACGGCGCGATCACCTGGCAGGGCGAGCTGGCGGGCCTCGCCGGCGCGCTCCTCGTCGGCGCCCTCGCCGCCGGCGGGACACCCCTCCTCGACCCGGTTACCCCGGGCGGCGTCGCCGCGGCCGGGGCGGTCGTCGCCGCGGGCGTCGCCGGGATGACCGTCGACAGCCTCCTCGGCGCGCTGATCGAGGGCGACCGGATCGGCAACCAGACCGTGAACTTCCTCGCGACGCTCGGCGGCGCCGCCGTCGCCGTCGCGCTCTGGGCGGTGGTCTGAGATGGCGGGCGGGGACGCCTCGAACCCGGGCGGAGGCGAGCGCGACGACGACCGGGACGCCGACGATGGCGACGGCGGCGGGGGCGGGCCCGACGAGGGCGACGCCCCCGACCCCCGTGTCCGTCCGGGGCGACCCGCCGACGCCGACCGGATCCGCGCGCTCCAGTCGCACCTCCGACAGCCGAGTCCGGACCTGCTGGAGTACGGACTGGCCGTGGGCGCCGCGCGGGTGAGCGTCGCGAACGGGCGCGTCGTCGGCTACCTGCTCCCGGTCGACGCGCCGAATCGGCCGGGCGTCCACGTCGCGGAACTCGTCGTCGAACCGGGATACCGGCGCGAGGGGCGCGCCCGCGGACTCCTCCGCGCCGCGATCGGGGACGCCGACGGCGCGGTGACGCTTCAGGCGCACCCGGACAACGACGCCGCGCTCTCGCTGTACGAGTCGCTCGGCTTCGCGGTCGTCGAGCGGCGGCCTGACGCGTACGCCGACGGCGACGCGCTCTTTTTGCGGCAGGAGTAGCCGCGTCCCGCGGCGCGTCGGGGCCGGCCGCGTCGAGGCGGGGCGCTCCGAGCGACGGTCCCACCGGACGACCGCAGGCACAAGGACTATTCGAGCGCCACGCCTCCGGACAGCCATGAGTGACGCCGACGCGGAGGCCGAGCCGATCGACGTCGACTTCGGCGAGAGCGGGCTGGTGCCCGCGGTCGCCCAAGACGCCGACTCCGGCGAGGTGTTGATGCTCGCGTACGTCTCGCCCGAGGCGCTCTCGCGCACCCGCGAGACCGGCGAGGCCCACTACTACTCCCGGTCCCGCGAGGATATCTGGCACAAGGGCGGCACCTCCGGGCACACCCAGTCGGTCCGCGAGGTCCGGGTCGACTGCGACGCCGACGCGCTGCTGTACCTCGTCGACCAGGCGGGCGGCGCCTGTCACACCGGCCACCGGTCGTGTTTCCACCGGACGGTGGACGGCGAGAACGTCGGCGAGCGCGTCTTCGACCCCGACGAGGTGTACTGACCGATGGCCGAGGGGACTGTCGGCGCCGCGTCGGGAGCGGCCGAGAGCGAGGGGGACGACCCCGTCGCCGAAGCGGGCGAGGCCGCCGCGCGGCTCCGCGAGCGCTACGACGAGCTCCGCCGGATCGAGTCCCGGATCGACGGCTACGGCCGCGACCGGGTGGAGGGCGCCGCCGACGCGTACCGGAACGCCCACCGGATCCTCGACCGCTTCGAGGAGGACGCGGTCGGCTCCGGCGACTTCGAGTCGTACGTCCGCTTCCGGGGGGAGTTCGGCGACGCGGTCGACGTCGACGACGACCTCCCCGCCGCCGACGCCTTCGAGGCCGCCGACGAGGCCGTGGACAAGCGCCGCCTCTCCGCGGAGGACTTCGCGGCCGCCCGCGAGGCGCTGGAGCCCGCCGGGGAGTTCGTCGACCTGCTAGAGGCGTACGACGACGCCGTCGACGACTACCGGGCGTCCCGGAAGGCGGCCCGCGAGGCCCGCAAGCGCCTCGACGCGCGGGTCGACGAACTCCGCGAGGTGGCCGAGATGGCCGACGCCGACCTCGACGCCGACCTCGACCGCCTGCGCGGACCGATCGACGAGTACGACGACGCGGTCCGCGAGGCGTTCCGGGAGTTCTTCAAGTCGGCGTCGGCCCGCGAGGTGTTCGACTTCCTCGACCGCGCGGATTCGACCCCGTTCGTCGACGTCGACGTGCCGCCGACCGACCTGGCGGAGTACGTCGAGACGCACGCCGCGGGGGAGGAGCCGCCGGCGACGCTGCTGGAGTACGCCGACTACACGAACTCCAAGCTCGAACACTACGTCGACGACCCGGGCGCGCTCCGGACCGCGGTCGCGGTCCACCGGACGTACCTGGAACGGCTCGACGGCGAGCCGCTGACGCTCGACTGGCCGCCGAAGCCGGGCGACGAACTCGCCTACGAGATCGACGAGCTGGTCCCCCTCGTCGGCCGGATCGCCGACGACGAGGCCGTCGCCACCCTGCGCTCCGTCCGCGAGCTCGCGCGGAGCGACGAGTACGAGCGGCTCCGTCGCGCGGCCGAGGTGCGCGACGCGCTCGATAGCGACGATCTGGCCCTGATCGAGCGCGGCGAGGCCGACGAGCGGCTCGCCGAGGCCGAGCGGACGCTGTCGACCGTCGACGACGTGCTGGCGGAGACGGAACGGGAGTGACGATTTTTAAGCCCCGTCGCGGCCGAGCGGTGGTATGACCAGATTCGACGCCGCGAGCGAGGCCGAGCGGCTGAAGCTGTTCGCCGACGCCGCCGCCGCGCACCGCGCGCGCTCCGGCGACGTGATGACCGTCGACGTCGACCCCGACAGCGACGACACCGAGGGCGGCGAGGTGCCCCCGTGGATCCAGCTGGCGGGCACCGAGCTCATCATGGACTGTACCGACGAGGAGTTAGACCGGCTGAAGGACCTCCTCGGCGAGTTCCCGGAGTTCCGGATCGACGAGCTCGTCAGCCCGGAGGAGGCCGAGGGGACGAACGCGGTCGTCACCGCGCGGTCGGACGCGAACCGCGTCGCGGGGTTCGTCGAGCGCGCCTTCCGCGAGGTGTACGAGCTCGACGAGGCGTACCGCGCGTGGGTGACGGCGATCTGAGCGGGACCGCGACCGCCGTCACCGGTTGGCGGTCACTTCGCGAAGTAGCTCGTGAAGAATCCCGAGAGGAACGAGCTGATAGCGACCGCGACGAGGAGGTCCGTCGTGTCGTGGTCGCCGTCGCCGGCGGTGAGCCACGTGACCGCGACACCGATGCCGAGCGAGATTACGCCGTTCGCCGTGTCTTCTTTGAGTCCCATGCCCACTGTTGACGGCGGAGCGACAAAACCGATGCGGCGGGACTCGCTCCGTTCGGGAGAGCGGTCGGGTCGATCGCCCGGGCGTCAGTGGAACCCGCGGTCGACGTCGTCGTCTTCGATCAGGTCGTCGAGCTCGCTCGTGAGAAGCTCTTCGGCCTCCTCGAAGGTGTCCGAGAGCTCGTCGAGCTCGTCGGGGCGGCCGTCGAACTCGTACTCCATGGGGCCGAACGCGGGCGACTCGACCGCCTCCATCACGTCCTCGAAAAGGTGGTCGGGGTCGGTGGGGGCCTCGGCGTGGACCTTCAGGGTCTCCGTGAGCCGCGTCGCCATCTCCTCGGCGTGGTCCTCGTCCTCCGGCGCCGACCGGACCGCGAAGCGCCCGTCGTTGTCGGCGTCCGGGAGGAGCGGGTCCAGCTCGTCGTCGACCTTCCGGGCGACCCGCGTCCCCACGCCGCGGAGGTCGCGGGGATTCTTGGCGTACGTCTTCAGGTGGTAGAGACCGACGCTCGGGTGGCCGAAGTAGAGGTCTTCGCCGAGGCCGCCGCGGCGGGAGCCGGCGACCGCGCGCCAGCCGTCGGGGTCGGTCGAGTCGCTCGCGACGTCCGCGAGGATATCGTCCCAGTCTCGTACGCGCATGCTGGTGGACGAGTCGGAGGGCCGAGCGCAAGAGCGTGTCGGTGGCGGCCGAACGGGGAAACGGACGCGGGTCCACGCCCACCACCGACAGCGTTTTTCGGTGCCGCCGCCGAACGGTGGCGTGAACGTTCGGGGGCCGATCGTCTCCGTCGGGGAGGCGCGGACGGTGTCGACGTCGTACGGCGAGCGCGACCTCCGCGAGGTGCGGGTCCGGCCGGACCGCGGCGCGGGCGACCCGGTCGACGTGACGCTGTGGGGGAAGTGGACGGAGACGGCCGAGCACGCCGAACCGGGGATGGAACTCCTCGTCACCGACCCCGAAGAGGACGAGTACCGCGGAGAGGCGGGGTACGCGACGACCGACGAGTCGTGGGTCGTCCTCCAGCCCGACTTCCTCGTCGACGTGACGGGGATCCGGTCGTGGGTCCAGTGTCCGCGGATGTACTACTTGAATAAGCTGTCGGGCATCCCGCTCAACTACCCGGTGGTCAAGGGAACCATCGTCCACGAGGTGTTCGGCGACCTGCTGCGCGGGATGGAGCTGGAGGCGTCGGTGAAAGACCGCGTCGCGGAGGCCGGGCTGGAACTCGGCCTGCTCGGCTACGAGACTGAAGAGGTCGAAGACGAGGTGCGCCGCAACGCCGCCGCCGTCGAGGGGTGGCTCGCGCAGGGGACGCTCGGCGACGAGGACACGTGGCGCCCCGAGTTCTCGCTCATCTCGCCCACGTTCGGGTTAAAGGGGCGGGCCGACGCGCTCCGGCGCGACACGCCCGTCGAGCTGAAGACCGGGAAGAACACCAAGCGGGAGCCGCGGTTCCACGACAAGGTCCAGGCCGCCTGCTACGCGCTCATGCTCGACGAGCGGGGCGTCGACCCGGAGATCGGCACGCTGCTGTACACGAAAAACACCGCCCTCGACCGCAACGAGGAGTCGGGCGACCTCGCGCCCGCCAAGGAGTTCACGGTCGGGCGTGGCTTCCTGGAGTTCGTCGTGCGCGAGCGCAACGCCCTCGCGGCGATGGAGTGGCGCGCGCTCAACGACCCCGGCAAGCGCCCCACGGTGCCGACGGGGTACGAGGCGGACGCGACGTGTAGCTACTGCTTCGAGCAGGACGCCTGTATGGTCGTCTCCGGGCGCCTCGACCAGGAGTCGAAGGCGGGACAGATCGGGACGCCGGTGCCCGACGCGGAGCGCGACTACTTCGACCGCTTCTACGTCGCCTTAGAGGAGGAGCGCCGCGAGACCCACGCCGAGTACCGGAAGCTGTGGGAGCAGACGCCGGCGGAGCGCGCCGCGGACGACCGCGCGCTGATCGACCTCGAACCGACCGGCCGGACCGAGATCGACGACGCGCGCTGGGAGCTGCGCGCCCGGAAGCCGGACGACGCCGTCTCGAAGCTCCGCGAGGGCGACGTGGCGCTCGCGAGCGACGGCGACCCGGTCGGCGGCCACGCCGAGCTCGGTCGGATCACCCGGCTCGGGAGCGACGAAGTCGTCGTCGAGACGGACGAGCCGGTGGAGCTGCGCCGCCTCGACGTCTACCCCTCGGAGATCTCCGTCGACCGTTCGCTCACCGCGCTCCACGACGCGGTCTTAAAGGGAGAGCCGGACCGCAAGGACGTGCTGTTCGGCCGCCGAGAGCCCGAGTTCCGGGACCCGGCCGACCGTCCGGCCGGCAGCCCCGGAACGGACGACCCGGACGCGCCCGACGCGTACATCGGCAACAACGCGGCCCAGAACGAGGCGGTCGAGCTCGCGGTCGACGCCGAGGACCTCGCCCTGATCCACGGGCCGCCCGGGACCGGGAAGACGTACACGATCGCCCGGACGATCCGGGCGCTGGTCGCGGAGGGGAACCGGGTGTTGCTGTCGGCGTTCACGAACCGGGCGGTCGACAACGCGCTCGAAGCGCTGCGCGACCAAGGCTTCGACGAGGTGCTTCGGGTCGGCAGCGAGACCGGCGTCCGCGGCGACATGCAGGACGTGCGGCTCGTCCAACGTGGCGAGCCGAACGCGAAGGCCGCCGAGCTGCGCGAGGCCCCGGTCGTCGCCGCCACCACCGCGGCCTGCGGCTCCCGCGTCATGCGCGAGTGCGAGTTCGACGTGGCCCTCGTCGACGAGGCCTCGCAGCTCACGGAGCCGGGCACCCACGCCGCGATCAACCTCGCGGACCGGTTCGTCCTCGTGGGCGACCACGAGCAGCTCCCGCCGGTCGTCCGCGCCGAGAACGACCTCAAGACCTCACTCTTCCAGCGGCTCATCGAGACGTATCCGGACGCGAGCGTCATGCTCGACCGCCAGTACCGGATGAGCCAGCGGATTCAGGCGTTCGCCTCCGCCGAGTTCTACGACGGCGCGCTCCGCCCCGCGACCCCCGAGGTGGCCGGGCAGACCCTCGCGGACCTGGGCGTCGACCCCGACGCGCTCGCGCCCGAGCTGACCGGCGGCGTGGGGTTCGTCGACCCCGACGGCGAGCGCGACGGCAACCGGAACGTCCGCGAGGCCGAGCGCGTCGCCACGGTCGTCGACGCCTACGTCGCCGCCGGCGTCGACCCCGACGACATCGGCGTCATCGCCCCGTTCCGCGCGCAGGTCGCGGAGATCGGCCGCCGGACCGATGTGACCGTCGACACCGTCGACCGCTTCCAGGGCTCCTCGAAGGAGGTCATTCTCGTCTCGTTCGTCGCGACCGGCGACCTCGACGGCCCGATATTCGAGGACCACCGCCGGATCAACGTCGCGCTCACCCGGGCGAAAAAGCAGCTGACGCTCGTCGGCGACGCCGACGCGCTCGACTCCGATCCCTTCTACGCGCGGATGCTCGACTGGGCGCGGCGCTGAGCCGAGTGTCGGCCCGATCCGTTCCGACCGGTGAGCGGCAGCATCGTTCACTTATAAATCAGTGCGGTGGCGCGTGCCTGCGAGCGCCCGGAGGGCGCGAGGAGCACGCGCGAGTGAGTCGCGAACGGAGTGAGCGACGAGGCTGGGGAGGTGTGAGGTGCGGGGCTGTGCGGGGTGGGACTCGAAGGGGCAGCCGCGAGGCGGGCGCAGGCGACTCCAAGCACCGCAGGGAGCGAGTGAAACGAGCGACCGAGGAGCGCGGCGAGCGTGCGCCCGCCTCGCGGCTGGGGCTTCGGCCGTGTTCACTGCCGATCCGCCATCGGCTGTTTATAAGGTACGTGTTTACCCTGAAGACTCAACAATCGGAGCAGCTTGATCCCGTGAGATCATCTCGTTGTCGCGGACAACTCGCCTGAGTTCGTCGTAAGGATTGCGTCCCTGCTGGCGCCACGTCGCCAGC
>NZ_SGUC01000024.1 GCF_005435165.1 Halorubrum sp. GN11_10-6_MGM
TACTGTTTCGGTAGCCGCCGCATTCAAGAAGTCGTCTACCGAAGCCACATTTTGCAGGGTTGCGCTGGTGTTGGACACACTTTCCGCACCCTGCCGCTTCGTACGTGACGCTTTCTATGACACGCTCAGCTGGTTAAAAAGAGAACTGTATTACCCAATCAAAATGGTTTGGATCTATGGCGCTCTTGTTTGACGTGAAAAACGACAATATAGTTCACTAATACTTACGCGGATTTTTATCTAAAGTACGCTTATTGACCGCTCAGAGTGATCGATCTACGTTATGAATGAGACAGGCGATGATGAGTTCACGGAACTGCTTCCACCAGCACCGTGACCGGACAAATGCACCGTACTTCCGCTTGAGTGTTGAGTTGACACTCTCGGATTGACTCCGCTGGCCGTAGAGATCAGTGTCTAAGCGTGCGTTCCATGCTCGGTGGAGTGGCGTGAACTCACGGTGCTTAATCAGTGGCCGAATCTCGTGTTGTCGGGCAAGTCGCCTGATTTTCTGGTCGTCGTAGCCCTTGTCACCGAGGAGAACGTCGATATTCTCGGGATTGCGCTTGATCAACGATGGAACGATCTGGCTATCGTGTTTCCGCGTCGTCGTTACGTGTAGATCGAGAATCGCGTTCACTTTCGTATCGACCAGCAGTGTCACTTTGAGCTGCTGAATCGTAAGCTCAGCCCGTTTCGTGTAGTGTTTCGAGGCATGACTCCGGTCGAAACCTGACGCATCGACTCCAACGATACCGTTTGTCGGAAGTAGCGTCGCTGAGAGAGTCAATATAACACGCCAGACAGCCATATCAAGCCGAGTGAACGCCTTACAGAGCGTTGACGGTGTAGGTAGTTCAGCTAATCCAAGAGCTCGACGAATACGTGGCATCTCGATTAACTCGTCAAGCAGTCCACGGTAGGTCGTATTCTTCCGAACTTTGAGACACAGTAGAACAACGTGCTGCGGAAGTGTATAGCGGTGTTTAGAGAATTTCGAGGAGTATCGAGACACTGCTCGGCGTGCCAGATGGATCGCCTTCTCAGTAAAACGCAGAATCTGCGACTTCGGGAGGGTCTTCATCTCATGGAATTACAGGACGAACATGTAACTCTCTGAGGGTTTCAACAAAGCCAACGCAGCAGAAAGAACGATTATAATGGATACACGTTAGATGTTGGAATATGAGTGCGTCACAGGGTGAAGCCGATCTCTCGGAGGACGAACGTGCGGGTCTTGAACTGATCCGCGAGACGGGTGGGATTCACCAGAGCGACTTTTGGAAAGAGCTGGGCGTCTCTTCGCGAAAAGGAAGCCGACTAGTCGAAGGGCTTGAGAGTGCCGGGCTGATTCAGCGTGAGGAAACGGTGTACGGAGGTCAACGGACCTACTATCTCGAACCAACAGCATCTGATCGTGACTTTTCACTGCTAATGGCGGGTGACATGCTCTCGCCATTTATCGGTGAGGAAGAAATCGATCCGCAGTCAGACGCCTTCTCCCAGTGGCTGATGAACCTCACATACGAGGAAGAGTGACCCTGATCTCGAGGGCTTCTGACAGCTCTTAGTCACCGACTCTCATACTTTTGTATTGGAATCTCTCGCATAGGGAGTTCGCTGATTACACCGATAATCAACACACGAGGTCGTTGTTTAACCAACGTAGATGGGGGAACCGTCCAGCATGTTGGCTAATATCGCTCACTCTCATGGAGAACTGCTGAAAAACTCATCGCCAGTGGAGTCTGTTATTTCACTTGAAGCAGTGGTGTGTGAGTCCAATACTGTCCCTCCACCGTTTCCGAAGCTTTTGTTGACGAGCAATCGTGGGAACCCGCACACCACCATGTCCGAAGCTATTCACTAGAGAACAAGCGACTACTGCTGTGTTGATATCCAATTTTCCAGATACATTCTCGTCTGCAACAGCCAGTCGACGAGGGCTGCGAGCTGTTTTATAAATTCGTTCCAGAACTATCAAAGATTAATAAGTGATGGGTAACAGAAGTGGGATATGGAAAAGCATCCGCAACCGCAGCGAGGGACGAACGGAGATGTGATCTGGCACCGAGTCGGAGCATTCTTCATCGACTCGATTCTCATGGGGCTAATCTGGGTTCCCGTTATAATTGTCGGGGCAGCTCTTGGTGACCTCGGTTTCCTCGTTCTGGCGTCCGCGGGACTGGTCGCAACATTGGTTTACGGGTTTCTCCTTGAGGGACTATACGGGTACACACCAGGTAAATACCTACTTGGACTGGTCGTTATCAAGTCCGACGGCTCAAACTGTACGATCGGCGCGTCAATACTACGGAACTTGTTATGGATCGTTGATGCACTCCCGACGTTCAATCTCGTCGCAATGGTATCAATACTGCTTACAGACGACAACCAACGGGTCGGTGACCTCGTTGGAGATACAGTCGTCGTCAAGCAACAGTAACCGGAACGGATCGGTCTCTGCTTGACTTGTACTGAGCGATTGGGGTGAAAACTCTCAACTGCTGAGGATTTCAACAACGGCTTGAAGACCAATTTCGAGTTCTTCAAACCGGCGTCAGATTATCCAGTAGTATGGACACAGACGACTCTCACAGCGACGTCGTCCCTGGGAGTGATGAGGAACCCGACACGCCGGATGTTGGTGGCTACAACTTTCGCGGAGAATTTGATTTTGACGAGATGCTTGACGCGTATGGGACAACGGGGTTCCAGGCGACGCAGCTCGCAGAGGCAATCGACATCGCCGAACGCATGCAGGAGGCGGACGCTACTGTCTACCTCACGTTCACGTCAAACATCATCTCGTCGGGGCTGCGCGAGACCGTCGCGTATCTTGTTCGAGAGGGGCTTTGTTGAAATCCTCAGAAGTTGATAGTTTTGTGCCTCCAATCGCTCAGTACAGGGGACTCACGGGTCGCTCAATACAGACGAAGGAGATCTCAACCGGGTCTGGTGGTTTTAATATTGTTGTCAGGAAATGAGCTACCGTGACTCCAAAAAAGATTCTTACAGTATATATTGCCCTTCCTTGCCTCCTATACGGCGTGTTCTTTCTCTCGGCCCTCACATGGTATTCCGAGATGATTGGGACAGATACACTGCGAACCACACATACAGTATTTGCCAGTTATATCGCCCTCATTCTTTACACAAAACGGGACCAACTAACCGCTGAGTAAGCAGTCTCATCGACTGGCTGTTTCAGGCGATAATATGTCTGAAGAATAGGATTTCAACAAAGCCTCGAGAGGGGTATGTGGACGTAGTTATTACGACGTCTGGATCGCTCACCGAGGACGTGATCAAGACGGCAAAGCCATTCAAAATGGGAAAATGGGACGCAGACGAGGCATCGCTCCGTGAGCGTGGGATCAATCGGCTCGGGAATCTCTTCGTTCCTTCTGACCGGTATGTGTGGTTGGAAGAGTATCTGTATGATTTCTTTGAGGACTTTTTCGCAGAGGAGAAAGTGAGAACACCGACGTCGTTCGCACGCGAGTTAGGTGAAACTCTTGAGGATGAGGATTCGGTTCTGAAGCAGGCGGCGGACAACGACGTACCGGTGTACTGTCCAGCGTTGACGGACTCCGAGGTCGGGAACTTCCTCTACTACTATCGGCAAGGGTACGATTCAGAAGTGGGTATTGAGATTTTGGACGACTATGACTCGCTAATTGAAGATTGGCTGCTCGCGGACTCGACAGGGCTCATCGCGGTGGGGGGTGGAGTACCGAAACACCATGCAATCATGACGAACCTCTTTCGAGGAGGAGCGGATTACGTGGTGTATATTTCAACGGGGATGGAGGGTGATGGGTCATTATCGGGAGCACCGCCGAACGAGGCGGTTTCTTGGGGGAAGATCAAAGAAAATCAGACGAACTACACACAAGTGGAAGCAGAGGCAACACTTGTCTTCCCACTGCTTGTGGCGAAAGCATTCAAACAATAACCTCTCAAACGCCCGTTTCGGGTCTGCTATGCTCTCGAGTGGGCGGAATTAGCGCAATAATCACGACCACAGATGCCTCGATTGTACAACAGGATTCGCGACGGTCAGCCGTTCAGTTGTCGTCAGCGTCGTCGTCGTCGTCACGCTGGCGGCCTTTCGAGACCCGTTCGCCCCCGCTGAGGAGGCTCTCACGCGCCTTCTCTCGATCGGATTTCTCTTCGCTTTCTGCGCTCATACAATCCACTTGTACAGTCAAGTGTATAATCGTTGGGTCAACGCCACTCTTGGATGTCAACAATCGCTCTGTGGACCTGCGTGACCAGTCCGGACACCCAGACGACGCCTCCTAGCAGCCCGATTGATGACAGCCAGAGCCAGATCGGGACAGAACCCGAAACACCTTCATAAATCCCCAGCACGAACGAGACGATCGCCGTGACAATCAAGACGATTGTCAACTGGATCAGTGGGATGTTCCGGAGGTTCGTACTCCGATTGAAATTGATCCGCATTATGTAGTTCTTCACGAGCAGTTCTTCGGTCTCGTCTCGTGTGAACTCGGCTTTGAGTAGATTCGTGAGGTTGTCAGAACTCACACCAACGTCGAGTTCCGACGCGGTGTAGGTCATCGCTGCGAAGGCCGTCGAGAGGACCAACGCACCGATTCCGATCTCTGTATAAAGGTTCACAAACGGCTCGACGTTTCCGAGTCCCGTCTCGGACTCGGGCCCGACCTGTATTGCGATCGATAGCACGGAAATGAGGATACCGATCAGTGCGACGTTGAGTCGGAGTATCTTACTCGCCTTCGTGTCGATGTCGTTGAGCGTCTCGCGCTGTGCGTTGACGGTTTCGCGAGCTTCCGATCGCAACTCGACGAGCTGCTCTGTGTCACCGCCGAAGTCCACGTTACCGAGTTCCTCTTTCAACTCGGTCGGATCGCGACTTGCCATCGTCAGTTCACAGCCTCCTCGACTATCTCGATCTCCTCGTCGGTGAGCCCGTACAGCTCGTAGACAATCTCGTCGATCAGGTCGTCGGTCTTCTCGATCTTCTCGTCAAGCTCCTCGGCACGCTCGACCGCCCGGAGGTAATTCTCTAGGTCGTCAGCCACGTCGTCGACATCGGGCAACTCGATCACCTTCAACCGGTCGACGAGCGAGTTCGTCTTCGTCGCCGCCTCGCGGAAGTTCGCGAAGCCGCCCGCCTCGTCGACGGCGACCGGAACGAAGTGCTCGATCAGATCCGCCTCCGGCTCCGTGAGATCCGTGATCCGGAACGCGGGCAGGGGGTCCGTCTCGGTGTATCCCCACTGGTCCGTCTCGTGCGCGTCTTCGTTTTCAGGCTTGTAGCGAGCAGTGGCTTTGATCAGGACGGTGTTGGAGGATTCGCGCTCAACTGAAACACTACCTGTTTTCAGATTCGGGTAATCTTCAGTAGTTTTGTTGAGTATCGAATCTGTTTGGGCTGTCGGTTGGAGAAGTCCAACTGAACTGATCTCTACGTCATAGCTCGTGTTTCCGAGATATTGTTGGAAATTCAGATTGAACCCTGATCGCTTATTTTTGTACTCAATGAGTGGGTCTACAACGCTTTCAATAAGTTCATACGACGAACCTGCCTCAGATAGGTGTTCAGAAACTTGTGGAGGATAGTCCTCTTCACTGAAGCTTGAGAGATCGACACTCTCTGAATCTAATATGATGGGCAGTGATTCAAGATGAGATTGCTGTAGATGGGGGAACTTGATCTCATCATTTTGGAACGCATGAAGATACCAAAATGAGAGGAGGCGGGCAGGGAGTAGGCCACAGAGATAGTCCAGATTTTCACCACACTGCATATGATAGACCATATTCGTCGAGTAGTATCCGTGTGTGTCCTTGCCGATAATCAACTCAGAGGCCAAAAATCGGACCAGCAGTTTCGGTGCCTCCTCGTATATTTCTCGACCTTTTAGGGTATCCTCATCGATCGCATTTAGATCGATATGCTGTCCGGAGTGTTTCACGTAGTGTCGATTGACATCCCTGTGGTCGACAATTGGTCTGGTCGACTCAGATGCTTGGTCACTGATTGACGCATGATTCATACCACACTCTGCACCGCGATTAATCGATACGTGAGGTCCGAGTCGCGTTGTAGACGACCTGTTTATTTTATCCACAAGATCTATTTGGGATTGGGAGCTGTTGACCGGGAAGATTGTAAACGGCATCGCAGGAAGCAGGCTATCACTTACCTCCCACGTTTCGATCTGGTTCTTATTTTGCCGTTCGCCCATCAGGGTCGGAGTGTCTGTGCTATCGTTTCTGGACAACAGAATGAGCGCATCGTTGTTGACTCCCTCAAAAGCTACACCGAGGTCGATTGCCTGCGACAGCTTCCGGTCAGTAGCTAGCCGCTTCCTCAGGTCTTCATATGATTCATTCGTCGCGATTCTTTTTGGAACTACGAAACACAGAGGATCGGAACCACCAGAGAGCTTGATCCCTCTCTCAAGGAGTACTGCAGCAAGGTCAAATTGACCGACAGCAGACACGTACTCCTCGCGCATATAACTCACCAAATCATCGGGCATACTTCCGGTTCGTGTCCCCATCCACGGAGGGTTTCCAACGACCGTATCGAAGCCCAACTCTGCCTTCTTTTTTCCATCCCGATTGAAGAATACCTCGGGGAACTCCAGTTCCCAATGGAAGAAGTCCTGCTCCTCGGCGGTCGCCTGTGCAGGTTTGAACCAATCCGTTTTCTCAATCTCTGCCCAGTCGTCTCCATCTTCGATCGCACCCGCCATCTGCTCGTAGGCGTCCTCGGGCACGTCGCAGCCGAACTCCTCGGCCGTGTGGACGTTCGCAAGTTGGAACAGCCGCTGATACAGCGGGTCCTCGCGAATTTCCTCGTACAGTTCCTCCATCGACTTCACGCTCTCCAAGGAGTCGTTGTCGAACGCGAGGAGATCCGACATCAGCTCCATCACGTGTTCGAGCGTGTCCTGCCGGACTCGTGCGAAGGCTTGCGTCAGCGTGAGCTGGCCGCCATTCTCCTCCGTGTCGTCCGAGAGGACCTCCGTGATGTCGCTACCGACGAGCGAGTTCCCGGTTTTTAGGTGGTGGTCTAAGAACGCGAGCGGCTGGTCCGCCGCGAGGGTTTCCAACCACATCGAGAGCTTCGACAGCTCGACCGCCATCCCATTCAGGTCGACACCGTAGATGACTTCCTTGGAGATGTCACGGCGGATGTCCTGCTCATCGTACGACTGGATCTCCTGTTCGCGAACGACGCTCATCACCTGCTCGGTGAGGTAGCCCGTGGCCTTCGTCAGGAAGTGACCCGATCCCATCGCCGGGTCGAGGATTGTCAGGCCCTTCACCTCCTGCCAGAACTCGACAAAGTACTTCCGGTCGCTCGGTTCTAGCCCCTCCTCGCGGAGTTTCGAATCGATCTCATCGATCAGCGGGTCGACCGTCTCCTCAACGATGTAGGTGACCACGTAGTCCGGGGTGTAGTACGCCCCCGTGGCTTTGCGCTCGCCCTCGTCATTGACGACGTATAGCCCACCCTCGTCGACGACCTCGACCGCGTCAGCGACCGACACCTCGTCGCCCGGCTTCCACACCTGTCCACCATCCTCCGCGACCGCGGCGACGCCCTCTGGCCCCGCAATTCGGAACTCGTGTTCGAGCAGCCCTTCGTAGATCGATCCGAGGTGTCGCGTGTCGAGGTCAGCGTAGTCCGCTGGGACGTGCTCGCCCTCGTCGTTCTCTGTCGTCGACAACCAGAAAATCACCTCTGCAATGTACGGGTCCTTCACCTCGTGTTCGGTGAGGAACGCGTGATCCTCGTGGCTGAATAGCCCACCGTTGTACGGCGGGATGTCGAGGTCCTCTTCGCCCTCGTCAATCAGCTCGAACAGCTCGGAGAGCCGCCCCCAAATCGATGAGGAGTACTGACTGAATTCGTCGTCGAACGCGTCTCCTGACTCGACGTCGAGCCCCTCCATGTCGTCGATGATCTCTTCACGCTTTGCTTCGAGGCTGAAGTACTCTTGATACTCGTCACTGGCTGCGGGGTCGTCGGGATCGATTAGACCCCGTGACTCGGCATAGAGGACAAACATCAACCGATAGAGCAACACAAGCGACTGCTTTTTCAGCTCGTCGCGAGCGTCCTCGTCATCCGGATCGATGTCAAGGTCGTTCGACTCAACAAATCCTTTGCCGAGCACACGCAGTGCTCGGAACACGTTGTCTTGGAGGTCCTCGCCAAGTTCCTGTGCGGCAGTCTCCGATTCTGTCCATACGTTGTCGAGGAACGAACTTCCCGCTGTCTCGACAAACGCTTCTGGCCTGAAGAAGACATAAAAATACTTGAACGCCTCCAGATCCCCGCTTTCGAGAATTTCCGGGAGATCGACCTCATAGTAGGTCTGTGTCTCGTAGTCTTTCGTCCCGTAGAGCCGCCACTTCTTCCCGTCCGTTAGGACACCCCATTTCAGATCGCTTGGCGTCCGTTCGAGGTAGTATTTGATCTGGTGAGACGCGTCTCGGTACGAGCGCTGCTCTGCGAATCGCTGCTCGAAGTCGGAGTCCCACTGCTTGGCTTCGAGGATCGCTGACGCCCGTGAGAATAGCCCCTCGTGGTCCCCGTCGAGGGCTCGCTTTGCTCCCTCTCGGCGTACGTCGTCATTTTCGAAGAGCAGCCGATCGACGTAGCCACCACCGTCTGGGAGAGTCACCTCCGAGCTCGTACCGTACCCGAGGATGTCGACGACTTCGGCAATCCACGTGCCAATTAAATCGTCTTCGTTGTAGGAGGGCAGGAGTGTACCTTCCTTCTCCCAGAGGTCGCGTATCTGCTCGAAGGCTTCCTTGGCCTCGGCGTCGCAGTCCCATGCGTCGAGATCGGCGACGCGCTCATCGAGATAGTAACCGGAGAAGAGGTTGGAGTTCTGGTAGGGACCACTCCCGAGCGTCGCTTGACTCATGTAATACCAAATCCACACGTCAGCGCGATTAAATAGATGGCGGAGCGATTCCCAACACTGGCTCGTCCTGACGGAGAGCGTAGGCGGTAGTATTCAGACCGTTCACGACTCACTCTACCCGAACTATCAATTAGTCCGCTAGACACCACTCGATACAAATGGACGAAACGACCGCTCGCAAGATCCTCTCGGAGATCGACGAGCCAACGGAGCCGACGCTCCGAGAGCTACAGCAGACGGCGATCGGTAGCGTCAAGGCGGTTCTCTCAGATACAGGATTTCCTACCCGAGAGGAGGTCAGCCGGCGGCTCTCATACACGTTCTACTACGACTGGGAGACTGACGATCCGGACATTGTCCTCCTCGTTCAGGATCCAGGGAACCTCCATGAACGTCACTTGTCGGAACTGCGTCCGCAGAACCCACTCGCCGGCGAATGTTCTGCTCGCGACCAGATCGGCGTCTACCGCGAATTTGCCAAGAGCTGGTTGACCGGGCGAAATGCTGACTTCTCGGAGCGTTTTTTCGAGACGCTCGCCCGTCACGATCTCATTTCGCTCCCGAACGGCTGGCACCAGTACGTCGACTCTGGACAGTTCTATCGAGACTTCTACCTCGGCGACGTCGTGAAGTACCGCGTCGACGGTTTCGGAGTTGCCGCCGAGCGCGCCTCGTATCAACACCTCCTCAAGCAAGAACTCCGAGCGTTGGATCCGGAGCTGGTGATCACCTTCGGCGGCAACGCGTGGCCGGCACTCCGACGCTCAACCGCGCCCGAGCCTGTCATGGAGACGGACGCCGACCCAGAGAGCATTATGGCTATCCATGGGACACTCCACCAGATCTCCGAGCCGATCGACACCCACGTACTCCCGCTGGCTCACATGAGTGGGCAGGTCTGGTGGCGGTTCCCACCTGACGAGTACATCTCGCGACTCAGCAAGGCGCTTGAAGTGCTCGAACGCCAGTAGCGAAAACGACGGGAGGCGACACGTATCGGCTCGACATGAGATAGCGACTCAACTGATTGTAGGCGGTCACGTGTCTGGGAGGGTCGGACCATATGTAGAGATAGGGGCCGCAAGCCCGAAATGTGGGACTACGGCTAAGTGCCAGACAGTCTATGAGATGCGGATGTGGGTCGTACCGTTATTTTGGCTCTGCTAAAATCTCTTCTTCAGATACATTCCCGCCTGAAAAGGCCACCTGGGGAGAGCTTCTCATTAACCTTTTACCACGGCTCGTTTAGTCATTCTGCCCTCGTGCTGTCTTTGGATTCAGCGAACCACATTCGACACTATCCATTAAGGGCTATGATTGTTTTATATATTCAGTACGTGTGAGCAATAATGAGAGACAATACGGCTTCAAAAAGGGATAATGAACGGGGGGCCGACTGGTATCGAGCACTCGTCGAGGAAGTGAACGACCTCGCAACAGTCGTCGATACCGACGGGACAATACGCTACGTCAGTCCAGCCGTCACGCGAATTCTTGGTTACGAGCCCGACGAGTTAGTCGGTCACGAAGGGTACGAATTTGTCCATCCCGACGATCGAGAGCGAAACGCTGAGGCGGTCGAAGCGGTTCTGTCAAACCCGTCAGAACCAGAGACCGTCGAAGTCCGATTCAAGGATGCTGACGGATCGTGGTGCTGGATCGAAGCCACGATGAGGAATCGGCTTGACGACGGCCTTATTGACGGTATTCTCCTCAGCAGTCGGGACATCACCGAGCGAAAAGAGCACGAGAACGACATTCGGGAACTCGCCGAAGAGTACGAAGCCCTCTTAGATAATGTGGAGGACGCGATCTTTCTCGTAGCTGTCGAGCAGTCGGACAGTGGTGTCAGGTTCGAATTCGAACGGCTCAGCCCGTCTTATGAGAGACAAACAGGGATTACAACTGAAGAAGTACAAGGGCGGACGCCACGAAACGTATTCGGCGAAGAGCAAGGGGCAGAACTCGAAGCAAACTATCACCGGTGTGTCAGCGCTGGTGAGCCAATTTCGTATCAAGAGGAGCTACGGGTCAATGAGGAGGCACGCTTCTGGCAGACGAAGCTCGCGCCGGTGATCACCGGTGATGAGATAACTCGCCTCATCGGGATCACCCGGAATGTCACCGATCGCGTTGAACGAGAGCAACAGTTACGGCGACAGAACGACCGGCTCGACGAGTTTGCGAGCGTTATTTCTCATGACTTGCGTAGCCCGCTCAACGTCGCACAAGGTCGTGCGGCACTCCTTGCTGAGCAGGCAGAAAGCGACCATCTCGATCCCCTCTTACGAGCGCTCGATCGAATCGAAGCAATTGTCGAGGATACGTTGACTCTCGCACGGCAGGGAAACACAATAAGCGAAACAGAGGCGGTCAGTTTGACTGATCTTCTCGGGAAGTGTTGGGCCACAGTAGACACGAGCAACGCAACCATCGAAATCGTAGACGAGATGATGTTCCAAGGCGATCCGGGCCGGTTGCGACACGTGTTCGAGAATCTGTTCCGGAACGCTGTCGAACACGGTGGGCCTGACGTGACCGTTCGTGTTGGGCGTCACGGCGAACAGGGAATATACGTCGAAGACGACGGGCCAGGAATTCCAGCAGACAAGCGCAAAGAAGTGCTTGAACCGGGGCATTCTTCGGCTAGTGATGGTACTGGTTTCGGGTTGACCATTGTAAAACGGATTGTAGAAGCTCACGGATGGAAGTTGTCTGTGACTGATGGAACAGAGGGCGGCGCGCGGTTCGAAATCACAGACATTGAATCCGCTAGTTAGATCCTCTGTGTTGAGCGGTTCATGAGTTCCATACATTGAGCGATCGTACGTGTTTACCCTGAAGACTCAACAATCGGAGCAGCCTGATCCCGTGAGATCATCTCGTTGTCGCGGACAACCCGCCTGAGTTCGTCGTAAGGATTGCGTCCCTGCTGGCGCCACGTCGCCAGCAGGGACAAGACTGTCTCGTGGACAAACATTCCTCGGTCATTACGAAGCGTTCCGATGATCTTCCGGAGAACAACAGGTTCACGGAGTGCGTTCTCCGCGGCGTTGTTCGTCGGGGAGACCGCTGGCTCACCGACGAAGGTGAGCCAGTGGTCGAGTCCTCCTTCGATCTTCCCGAGCAGTGTTGCCACCGGTCCGTCGGGAACTGACCGCTCAATCAGCGACTCAAGGTCTCTGCGCGCTACGCGCTGTAGTTCTGCCCGCCTGCGTAGAGTCAAGTCGCTCTCCAGCCGAGCCTGGAGAGCGACGTAGAGTTGCCTAAGAGCTTGGTAGATCGGTTTGCCATCTGCCTGTTTTTGCGCAACGTCTTCAGCCTCTCGGAGAATGTGCGCCCAACACCGCTGAAGATTACTGCTGAAGGCGGGGTACGCCGTCCATCCGTCACAGATGACCGTTCCCGCGAAGTCCTCGCCGAGGACTTCGGCGGGAACATCACTCCCACGACTCTCTCTGACCGCGTACAGCGTGTGTTCTGTCGTCCGAAACGTCCAGATCCACGCTTGCTCACCGTCGCGTTTGATGCCTGTTTCGTCGATGTGAACCACGTCAGCTCCTTGGATTTCTCGACGGAGTTGCTCATACTCGCAGCGACCGGCGCGCGCAGCGCGCTCGGTCGCGTGCAATGTAGATGCGCCAGAGAGTTCGAGTCCGTGTAGTTGCTCGAAGCGATCGGCGATCTTCCGGTAGGGGAGACGATAATCGTACCGAGAGAGTGCTGATTGAGCGATAACGTTCACCCCGAACTGCCCCTCATCGGGGCAGTCGGGGTGTGTCGCAACTGTCTCCGTTCCGCAGGAGTCACACTGGTAGTAGTGGCGATTGTACTGGGTGACTTCTGGAGGCTGTGGATCCGGGATCTCCTCGACGAGTCGGGGGCTGACGCCCACCGACTCGTCGAAGTGGTCGCCACACTCAGGACAACAGTCACAGGTAACCTCAACTTCTTCGTCAGGATCAGCGTGAGACCGCCACTCTGGCTCGTGACCGTCTTTTCGACCGGGAGTACCGCCGTCAGTACGAGGTTCTTCGTCGTCGTCCTCGCCGGGCGAGGACGACGACTCGTCATCGGTCGATTGTTCTTTGCTCGGTGGCGTATGCGGTCCTTCGTGCCACCGGAGCTTCGCCCTGAACTGTTTGTTCTCTTCGCGGAGCCGTTCGTTTTCCTCACGGAGCTGTTCGTTCTCTTCTCGAAGCCGTTGATTTTCTTCCTCAAGCGCAGTGAGTCGTTCGAGGATCTCTTTCTTTGTAGGCTCTGAAGAAGTCATAAACAGGCGAAACGGGATGGTCTCCGGTCAGGAGACCATCCCTCAGGAATCCACTTGCTCGCCTGTTGCATCGATCTACGATATCTCTCAAACGGCTCCTAGGAGAGAGTACCGAAATCGATCTCGGGCTAAACACGTACGAGCGATCTATGAGCGTCCTGTATTGACCGGAACCAAGTCGGAATATCTTGCCTAGTGAGGATTTCAACAGAGCCTGCTTAGGATTTGGTCAGTCGCTATGTGGCAGTTATGTCGTACATGTCAGCTACTTCCCCGACCTACCTACTCATTCCGTTCGCTTCTTGAGGTCGGGAGCTCCATCCCAAAAGTGCTGAATCCGACAGTACTCCGCATACCAAACGGCCAGCTCATTCCGTCCGCTGTGTGTTGAGAATCACCGCAAGGGCACCGCCGACGAGTATAAACGCACCGAACAGCACAATCAGGACGGTCTGGTTCTCAATGCCGTACCCGAACACGAATACACCGACCATCGCCGAGATTACCCCTCCGGCCTGGCGGACAGCTGAGTACTGCGCTTCATAAATTGCGGCCCCAGTAACTGCGATAATCGAGAGGAGAATCCCAGCCCAGTATAGCGGGCTAGCCGAACCGATGCCGACGACGGAGACCGCTAGAGACAGCGCTGCGATGATAATACCCGCTACGGCGATCCGACTCCCCCATCGGACGCCATCGGCAAGGGTGTCGGAGTGCTCACTCATCTTTCTCACCACCGGTATCGTCGTTTTGTATCTCGAGGAGTTGTCCCATCATACCCCGCTGCCAGATGGGATACACGACGAGCAACAGGCCCACGAGTGGTATAAGAAGCCACCAGTACCAACAGATGACCAAGGATCCGTAATCGATCCCGAACATCTCACACCCGCTGTCTTCGATGGTAGGCCCAGTAACCACGAACTGCGAATACCCGTTCGTCGTGGCACGGAATCGGTAGGCAGAATCAGATTCAGAGACCAGCGTGACATTCTGCGTGCGCCACTCGCCATCGGAGTACCGTTCGAATGAGATCTCATCAGGCTCAGTTCCCGCCGGCACTGCCGATTTTTGTACCTTGAAGACAAACGACGTATCCGTGAAGGTTTCACTCGGTACGGTGTAGTCTACTGAGACGTACTGGACTGCTGACCTGTCTGGCTCTGTGACCACGGCATCCGACCGAATTGGGTCTGTTGAGTGGGTTACATTCATACTGAAGTTACCGGTTCGGGTCACAGTCATATTGGTTTCCTCAATGTTCGCCGGGCGACCAGTAATACTCGGACGTGACGTATTGACCAGGTAGTTGCTATTCTCGGGAATGTATTTTCCTTCAATATTGACCGTTCTGTCGTCAGTATCTGTGTCGACACCAACTTCCTGTACGACGAGGTATGCCCCGGTGTTCGAGAGCCAGACGTCAATCTGTGAGACCCTCGCGTTGCTGACAATCTGGAGCTGTGCCTGCCGCTCGTCAGTTGTCCGTGGAGTAAACCGGATGTAGATCTCACGGCGCTCGCCCGGAGCTAGGGTAAACGGGGCGTCGCTGTCGTTGACCACAGCAAACTCGCTGGGATGTCGCCCAGTGATTGTGGTCTCCTCAATGACGAGTGTGCTGTTCGAAGTTACCAGATTCCTCACCACGATGCTCCGGATCTGGGGCTCTCCGACCGTGTCGTTCTCGAACTGGACTCGCTCTGGTTCGACACCGATTTGTGGCTGTGTCGAACTCGGCCCCTCAGTCGTGGGTGGAGTGGGCGTCGTGGTCGTGCCGCCGTCATCTCCATCACTCTCATCGCTTCCGTCGCCACTGTCACTTCCATCACTCTCATCGCTTCCGTCGCCACTGTCACTTCCATCACTCTCATCGCTTCCGTCGCCACTGTCACTTCCATCACTCTCATCGCTTCCGTCGCCGTCATCGCCTCTATCGCCACCGTCACTGTCATCATCTCCGTCACCACCGTCACTGCCATCGCCACCGTCGCTGTCATCACCTCCATCGCCACCGTCGCTGTCATCGCCTCCATCGTCACCGTCACCACCGTCGCTGTCATCACCTCCACCGCCACCGTCGGTTGACGTATCTACGTCTGTAGTGTCTTGTTGGTCTTCAGCACCGTCGTTACCCGCGTTGTCTTTGGCCGTCTCCAGCGTCGCGTTGTAGGTTCCGTCACTGCTTCCGTTATAGATCGCGGTATAGGTTCCGTTCGTCGCATCGTAGATGAAGTCGTCCTCCGTTAGCGTCGTGTTCTCCGGCCCGCTCAGATCCACGCTGATGTTCGACAGCTCTTCGCTGCTGTTGAACGTCACCAACACGTTCTGTCCGGGTTCTTCCGAGACATTGAACGAGTCGTCCGGAATGTCGGGTGCGGTCGTGTCGACGGTCACCTCGTCAGACTGTCCGGTGGCACCATCGTTGCCGGCGCCGTCCTCAGCCGTCTCCACCGTCGCGTTGTAGGTACCGTCGCTGCTGCCCTCGTATGTGGCGGAGTAAGTGCCGTTGTTGGTGTCGTCGGTGAAGTCCTCCTCAGTCAGCGTGGCGTCTTCAGTGCCGGAGACGTTGACGCTGATGTTGTTGAGTTCTTCGCTGCTCTCGAAGCTAACGGAGACGTTCCGGCCCTCTGGGTTCGAGACGCTGACGTTCGAAATTGTTGGTGGGGTCGTGTCGACGGAGAAGTTGACCGTGTCGGAGCCGACGTTGCCGCTGCCGTCGGCGGCGTAAACCGTGACGTTGTGCTGGCCGTCGGAGAGAGTCAGCGTTTTGTTCAGCGTCTGGGTGCCGTTGGCACCGCCGCTGGCGGTCTGGTTGGCAGCGCCATCAACGCTGTATGTCCAGTCACCCGTTTCGTTCGCGCTCGCGTTGAACGCAACGGTACCGGTGGCAAACGTCTCACCCTCCGTCGGCTGGTCGATACTCACTTCCGGGGCGGTCGTATCGCCGGTGATTGTCACCGTCAGCGTTGCCGTATCAGTGCCACCTTCCTGATCGCTCACAGTGTAGTCGAAGATGTCGTTCAGCGTCTCGCCAGCGGCCAGCTCCTGGACATCCGTTGAGGTGTCGTTCAGGTTGTAGGTGTAGTTGCCGTCGGCCTCGATCGTCACATTGCCGTAGTTGCCCGCCACCGTCGAGTTGACATCCCCGTCGCTGTCGTTCACTTCGGAAACCACTAACTGACCGACCGGGTCGTCGTCGCTGTCGATGCCGTTTCCGTCGTCGTCACCGATAACGTTCCCGCTGGCACTGGTCGGCCCGTCCTCGCTCACCGAGGCATTATTATCGGTCGCATTCGGCGCCGGGTTGTTCACCGTCCAGTCGAATGTGCCGGTTTGGTTGGCGTTAGCCTTGCCGCTGCCGTCGTCGGCCGTGATAGTGACGTTGTAGGGTCCGTTCTGCGAGGCCGAGTCGTTGATCGTGCCGTTGATTTCGCCGGTGCTCGAGTTGATCGTCAAGCCGGTCGGCAGGTTGCTGGCGTTGTATGTCAGCGTGTCGCTGGCATCGATGTCGGAGAAGTTGTTCGAGATGTCCACGCTCACCGTGTCACCGTCGTCGTCGGTCTGGTTCGGCAGCGCCGTGTCCAGAACCGGCTGGTCGTTGGTGCCGGTGATGGTCACCGTCAGCGTCGCCGTATCGGTGCCGCCTTCTTGATCGCTCAAGGTGTATTCGAAGGTGTCGGTTAGCGTCTCGCCAGCGGCCAACTCTTGGACGGTGGTGAAGGTGTTGTTCAGGTTGTAGGTGTAGGTGCCGTTGGCCTCAATTGTCACGTTACCGTAGTTACCCGTCACCGTCGAGTTGACATCCCCATCGCTGCCGTTCACTTCGGAAACCACCAACTGACTGACCGGGTCCTCGGGATCACTGTCTGCGCCGTCGTTGTCGTCATCATCGATAACGTTCCCGGTGGTGATAGTTGAGTCGTCCTCGGTCACAGAGGCATTGTTGTCAGTCGCCGTCGGCGCTGGGTTGTTCACCGTCCAGTTGAACGAGGCGTCCACGCTCGTGCCCGTCTCATTACCGCTGTCGTCAATGTCGGTGGCGGTGACGGTGACGTTGTAGGTCCCGTTCTGTGAGGCCGAGTCGTTGATCGTGCCGCTGATTACGCCGGTACTCGAGTTGATCGTCAAGTTGGTCGGCAGCCCGGTCGCCGAGTACTCCAGCGTATCTGTGGCATCGACGTTGGAGAACTCCGTCGACGTATCTATGCCCGATATCTCCTCACCGTCGTCGTTGGTCCGGTTGTCCAGGCCGGTCGTTGTCGGCGCGTCGTTCTCGCCGTTGATGGTGATGGTGAATGTCTGATCGGCGCCGGTGTCATTGCCACCGTTGTCGGTGCCGCCGTCGTCCGTCACGTCCACGGTGACTGTCACCGTTTCGCTCTCACCGTCGGCCAATATCTGGCTCGGTGTGAAATTCAACGTGCTGTCGTTGCCGTCCGTATCCGTGAAATTGGGCGGGGTATCGAACAGTTGGGTAGCGTTGAAGTTGGTTCCGTTACTGACATCGGAAACGTTGAACGTGACGGTCTGACTGTCTTCGTCGGCGCCGCCGCCTTCCTCGACCGATTCCATGAAGTCGTTTTCGGTCTGCTCACCGTCATCTTCATTCACGGTGAAGTTCTGCGACGGGCTGGCCGACGGGGCGTCGTTGACCGCATCCACATCGATTGTCAGTGTGTTCCCATCCGTGTAGGAGCTGCTACGATTGTCGCGCACCGAGAAGTTGAACTCGGCGAAGCCATCGCCGTTCTCATCGGCCGGTGACGTGTAGGTCAGGTTGCTATCGTTGAGGTTGGACCGACTGATGTTATCGTCTTCATCCACCTGGGCACCGCTGAGGTTGAGCGTGCCGTTGTCCGGCAGCGTATTGATGCGCACCTCACCAAGCGTGTCCATCTCGCCGCCGGGCTGGCTGTAGTTGAAATCGCCCGCGGAGAAGGTATAGGTGGTGTCCTCATCCGCGGTGACGGTGTTGTCCGAGGCCTCGGGCGGGTCGTTCCGCTCGTTGATCGTCACCGACGCGGAGAGTGTGTCGTTCAGAGCCGGGCCGCCGGCATCGTTGTCACCGCCATTGTCGTTGTTGCCGTCGCTGAGCGTGACCGTGATATTGCGTGTGCCATTAAAAGTGTCCGAGCTGCTGTTGTAGCGCAGTGCCTCCAAGATGGTGTTCGCCTGACCGGTCGTCGCTGTGGTACTGAGATTCACCACCAGATCGTTGCCGTTACTGCCGCCGCTCACACTGGCGATACCATTCAGGTTGCTGTCGTTGATCGTAAGCTGGTCGAACGATTGGCCGCCGTCGTCCATCGACACTGTGATGTTTCCGGAACCGAATTCGTCTACGCCGGCTGTCGTGTTGATGTCGATATCGGAGACGTTTGCGCCGGTGACCAGCTGTTGGGGAGCGGTGCCGTTGTTTGGTTCCGTGCTCTCGTCAACCGTCGCCGAGGTACCGGTGCCATCCAAGACTGGTGCGTCGTTGCGTGGGCTAACCGACGTATTTAGATTGGTGACATTCGACCAGATGTCGGTGTCGTTGTTCGGGTCGTCGCCTACAGCCTCGGAGATATCCGCACTGGTGTTGAAGCTCTGCTCCGCATCTGCCAGCCTGACGTCGAGAGCACCCGGCGTGCCGGTGTAGTTGCTCACCGGCACGAAGCGCAGCTCGGCATTAGTAGGCAGGATGATAGCGCTGGTATCATCCAGCCCCTCCTGCGAAATATTGGTCCAGTTCCCACCGTTATCAGTGGAGTACTCCCACGTGCCCTCGGAACTCGCGTTGGCGGCATTGCCGACGATGGCGATAGCGCCCAGACTGGTGCTGTTATCGTCACCACCGGTGATGTCCGTCTGATCGTCGATACTATCGTCGAACACGCCATCAAATAGATCGATTACTGTGTCACCGGCTGTGCCATCCTCTTCCGATGATAGTATTGCATTACCCGTTGCGGACGGCGGATCGTTCTCGTTCGTGACATGGGTCTCGATCGATACGTTGTCCGTCGACCAGCTCCCTGTCTCGCCCGTCCCGCCCACTTCGGACAGATCCTTGAGATCCCCAGCACCGTTGCTGACATTTGAACTAAGATCCGTACTGTTATCGGCCAGACGCACGTCCAGCGTTCCTGGGGTGCCGTGGAAGTCGGCAGCCGGGTCGAAGCGGATCTTGCGGCTTGCATCGACCACCAGGGCGTCGTTCGCATTAAGATCGGCCGGCACGTCAATCCAGCCCTCACTCCCGTTGCTGACCTGCCAAGTGCCCTGCGACGTGGTGTAGTTGGTCAAGCCGGTGATGGCCACGTAACTGAACGCGGTTGAGGTGTCGCCGCCACCATCTGCTGTCTGATTGTCTGTCCCGTCGTCATAGGTGCTGTTGAGGAGGCTCGACAACGTCTCACGGGTGCCGGTCTGATTTTCGACAGTTGCGTTAACATTCTCCGGGTCACCGGAGGCGACCGGGCGATCGTTGACCGGATTGACCTCGATAGTCGCTGATTCACTGGCGTTTAGAGCACCTCCGCTGCCCGTGTTGCCCAGGTCATCGACTTTGACCGTGATGGTATCCGGGTCAGCGGTCCCGTTGGTATGGAAATCATCATCGGGCGTATAGACCAGCCCGTCAAGCGCGGTATTGATCTGGCTCTCGGTGCCGTTGATGGTCAGTGATTCGGTGTCATTGCCTTCCAGCGACGCGCCGGAGCTCGCGGCTGTCACGGTGCCGTGGTCAACCGAAACGGTCGCCTCCATGTCAGCGCCGAAGTCGTCGGGATCGCTGACGTTGAATGTAGTGCTGTTACCGCTGGAGAAGGTCAGGCTGGCGTCCTCATCGACGCTCCGGTTGGACGGAGCGTTCACCGACGGCTCATTGTTGGTCTTAGACACTTCGATACTGAATGTGTCGGTGACCGTGTTGTTGCCGTCCACGCCGACACCTTCCGTGCCGGTGCCGTTGCCCGTGGCAGGTTTCCGATCGTCGGCGGTGACATTCATGAAGATGATTTCGTCCACGTTGGGATTATCCGGGGCGTAGTCCATGCTGTTCAGGGTCGCCCGGACGTCCGCTGCCGTGCCGTTGACGGTGACTGTGGCAGTGCCATTGTCTGTGACGGTAGCACTACCCGAAGACGTGAGGTTGATCGTGCCGTCGGAACCGCCGCCCAGTGTCGCCGCGACGTCGACGCTTATGAAGTCATCTGCCCCCTGATCGGTGTCGACCGTGTCCGACACGTTGAAGCCGTTGATGGCGGTGCTGTTGCCGCTGTCGAGGGTCTGGTTGGCCGGCACGTCCAGGGTGGGCTGGTCGTTGACCGGGATGATCTCTATGGTGTTGTTCATCACATCGGTCTCCTGGCCGTCGGCGTGGTCGAAGTCCTCGAATGTAGTTTTCAGATAGAGTTCGCCGATGCCATTGACCGGGCCGTTGTAGTCGGGAGCGCCCTCGAACTGGAGGTCGTTGAGCGCGGCCTCTACGTCGGAGATCGAACCGGTCAGTGTGATGTTATTGCTGTCGTCACCTGTCGATGACGTCAGGCCCGTGGTATCGCCCAGGCGCAGGCTGCCTTGGTTTGCGGCATTCGCCGGATTGGTTCGCTCGCTATCATTGTAGAGCTCGACGGTGACCGTGACATCCTTGTCGAAGCTGTCCACGTCACTGAGGTTGAAGCCATCCAAGGTGACCTGGCTGTCCTCGTTGACGCTATAGGTGTTAGTGTTGGTGATGGTGGGCGCATCATTGCCATTCGAGGCGCGCAGCGTGATATTCTGAGTGACACGGTTATTGGCTGCGTTGATCGGCGTGCCGTCGGAGTTGTTGAGCGCGGGACCGCCGTTGGCGCCGGAGGTGGGGGTACCGCTGCTGTTGTAGAGGCGGTCGTCGGCGATGACGCGGATCGTGTAATCGTCGGCATTGACGTTGGCTTTGGTGCTGAAGGAAACGGTCGACAAATTCAGCACGTCGTCGATTTCGGCCTTGTTGCCCTGGACGACGAGCGACTCGGTGCCCTTGCCGGAGACATAGGCATTGCTGCTGCTCGGATCGGTGGCGGTGTAGTTGAGCTGCCCGGCGTCGACGAGGTCGCCCGAGCTGTCGCGCACACTGAGCTCGACCCGCATGAAGTCTGTCTCGTTCGTATCGATTCCGTCCTGGAGGTCAACGTCATCCACGGTGATGTCCGGAATATCCGTGGTGTTGTTACTTGGAGCAAAGGCGTCGAGCGAGCCGGGCGCATCCAGTTCCGGCACGTCATTCCGCTGGGTGATGTCGATGTTGTAGGTGGACGGCGTGGCCGTCGTACCCTGGGGGAAGTTGGTTGTGTCGTTGGCCTGAAAGTCACCGTCACTGACGATATAGTCGAACGAGTCGGTGTTGTTGTATGTGGCGGCTTCGGTGCCGTCATGCTCGTACTGGATATTGCCGTCATTCAGATCGGCCTGCGTGAAAGAAGAGCCCACGCCGACCGGATTGCCGTTCAGCAGGAGTTGACCATGTGCCGGGGCGTCTCTGATGCGGTACTGGCGTTGGGTGCTGGAGCTGTCGTTGTCGCCGAAGGACAGATGAGCACCGTCCGCGGGCGTCGGCTCGCCGGACCCCGTCACGTTGTTGATAGTATCATAATCGGTGGCACCACCGATGGTGACGGCCTCACCTTCCAGCACGGGGCCGGCTTCGTCCGTTGTTAGCTGGGATTTCGAAACAAAATCAGGCTCTGGCGGGTCGTTAATTGGGTAGATGACGATGGACACGCTGGTCTGTGTGCCCGTGCTGTTGGCGTTGGTGTCCGTAGCATCCCCCGAACTCACGCCGGCATCATCTACGGGGGTAATAGCAAAGTCGTCGGTGAAGTTTTCCGTGCCGTCGTGGGTGTACTCGAGGGCTCCGTCTTTGAGCTGGGCCTGGGTAACATTGTCACCCGCCGTCACCGCCGCGCCGTCGAGCGTGAGCGTACCGTTGCTCGGCAGGCTGTCGATGGTGAAGCTCAAGTTCTGATCGGCTGCAAAGCCGGTCTCGTTGTCCGAGGCCGAGTTGTCGGGGTCAGACAGGGCGACATTCGTGCTCGTCAGCGTGACATTCTGCTCCTCGTTGACGAACGCGGTGTCCGTCTTAGCCGACGGCGGGTCGTTCTGTGGGGTGACGTCGAGGTCGAAAGTCTGATCGGGCGAGGTCGCTTGTCCGTCCGATAGGGAGTACTTGAAGGAATCGACGAAGTTCTCGCCGCCGTCATGGGCGAAGGTGACCTCGCCATCGTTGACATCCGCCTGGGTGAAGCTCTGGCCCACTCGCAAGCGGTCTCCGTTCAGGCGGACATCACCGCTGGCAGGCAAAGTTTCGAGCCGATAGACGATCTCACTAGGTGATTGTTCGTCGTCGCTGGCGTTCAGCATAGACTGTGTCAGGGGAACCGTTTCACCTTCCAGAAGAGTAGTCGTATTGCTGCCGACCAAGGACGGCGGGGTATTTTTCGGCGCGTCTGAGTCCGGCGCAGTCCCCGTAGTTGCGCTATCGGTGACGTTGACGGTGAAGGTGTTTTCGGTCAGCGGGCTGTTCTGGGCATCGGTGTCGTAGATGCCGCCCTCGCGCACATTGGGAAGGATGCGGAACCCGCCATCCTGCACGGTGAAGGAGAAGCTGTCCGCGCGTGTACTGTTCTCGGACGGGACATTCCTGGTGACATACTGAACGTTACTGGCGTCGATATCGGCCTGGGTAAATGTGGCACCAGCCTGCAATCTCTGACCATCGACCTCGAAGTAGCCGTCGGCCGAATTGGGCACGTCGGTGACGTTGTACGTCAGCGTGTCGTCCGCCGAGTCCGGATCGGTGAGGTTGAGCATATCATTGGTGAGCGTCAGGCTGCTGTTCGAATTCAGGGTTTGCTCCTCATTCGTGGTCAGCGCCGGGTCGTCGTTATTCGGATGGATGTCGAGGGTAACCGTGCCCGTGGCAGTCTTCGGGTTGTCGGCACCGCCGCCGTCATCGGTCACGTTGATGTCGAAGCTGTCCGGTGCCGGCTCGGTGCCATCGTGGCTGTATGTGAGCTGAGTGATATTAGCCACCTCATCGCCCTCGTCGACGGAGGTACCGTCGTAGTAAAGATCGCCTTCCGTGGGCAGGCTCTCGATGGTGAATTCAGTGATGGAGTCGCCCTCGGGGTCGGTGATGTTGATCGCGCCACGTTTTCCCCCGAGAGTGGGCAGCGTTCCGTTATTATCGAGGGGTACATCGGTCTCGTTCTCAATGACCGTGACGGTGCCACCGACGCTGGGCGGTTGGTTGACCGGTTCGAGGTTGACCGTCACCGGCTGATCTTCCAGCAGACCACCGGCCCCATCGTCGTAGGTCAGATTGAAACTGTCGTTGTCGGGGGAGGTGACTTGAGAGCCGTCATGGACATAGGCGAGGTTGTCCAAGTTCCCGGCGGCCAAGGTCGAACCGGTGGTAACCGGGTTGCCGTTGAATTCGAGGCTGCCCTGCCCAGGTAGTGAAGCAATTTTGATGACGGTCTGTTCCTGGTTGTTGTCGATCTCGGTTAGTCCCAGTTCGTCCTGCGTGAATCCCTGGCCGGATGAGTTCGGCGCATCGAAGGTGGCCGAGCCCCCCTCACTGACCGTCAGGCCCGTGGCGCTGCTCTGGTTTACCGCCGGTGCGTCGTTGATGGGAGTCACCGCAAGGTTGTCCACCGTGTACGAGGTGTTATCGTCGTTGGTGGTGTCGGTAAAGGTAATGTCGATGGTCGGATCATAGCCGGAGAGCTGGCTGTTCTGATCCGCCTCGGGCGTGAAGTTCATGCCGCCGAGGGCGTCATTGACCTCGGCGACGGAGCCAGTGATCGTGACGGTGTCGCTGCCGTCGGTGCCGTTGGTGACGCTCGCGTTAGTGTTGGCAAGATCCACCGTGCCGCCGCTGACGGTGAATTCCGCCTTCATCGCGACCAGAGTGCCGTTAGTCGGATCTGGGGCATCGGCATCGGCTACGCTGATGCCGGTGATAGTGAGGTTGGTATCTTCTGGGGTCGTGCGCGGCTGGTCGGCCCCGGTATCCGTGACCTGGGGCGCCGAGCCTGACTGTGCGGTAACAGGCGCTGCTAGAGCCACGCTGCCGAGGATAACCATCGACGTGACCACGAGGATAGCGACGCCGATACTCAAGGCCACATCGAGACGTTCGCTCATTTAGTAATCACCTTGGTTTTCACCTCATGCCTATTCAGTACACTATTACTCTCGTTAATAGCGGGGACTATGGCAGCGTTGAGGTCGCTCTTCGGCCGTGTTGTCTCTACGTTGTCGGCTATTCTGTTGCCGTCGGTATCCAGATCATTCGGGGCGCTGCCGAGGTCGTTCTCAGTCGTGTCAGTCGGTCCGTCGCCGTCACTGTCAGTAGCCGCGACGGGCGTAACAGCTGCCACACCCGAGAGGACCGCAAACGCAAGGAAACATGAGAACCCATCGGCAAACATTTGTACGCGATGCGAACAGACACTCATTTTCTAACTCTGTATCAACCTTTGACAAATAAGTTACCATCTGACAGTATTATTTTGTCTTTCTACAGAGTGTGATAGAACGGTTTTTCTCATCAAATAGCAGGGAGAATGCTAAGGTGGTGTGAACTCCGCGACCCTGTAAGATGATCCCCCGGTAGAGTCGTTCTTCTGTACCGAGATTCAGAACGATAGTGTGTACTTGAAGGGACGCTAACAATTCCAACGCGATTGAGTATCAGCCAAGGTACAACGAGTTTGATCGCTCCCCGACGTGGTATAACGCATCCGTGCCTTAATTTGATGCTCGTGACGAGGGGGGTGGAATCGCGATGATTGAAAACAAGGCCCTTGTCATGGCGGAGAGGTATAATTCACGACTGTGTTGAGTTTATTATTTAATGTATCTCTGTTTGAGGGCTGGTCAGCTAATGTTAAACTGCGTCGAGAAGGTACTCCTTCTCTCAATTCTCAAAAAGATGTGTCTATTATATACTCGATGGTGGATAACGAGAAGTATGGACACTGTCGCGATCTATAGTCGTGTCTCGACGAGCGACCAAGACGCCAGCCGTCAACTCCACGAGCTTCGAGACTTCGCCGAGCGGGAGTACCCCGACGCTGAGATCGTAGAGTTTGTCGACATTATATCGGGCACGGCGACCGACGAAGCCGAACAGTACCAGACACTTCGCTCGGAAATCGCGACGGACGGCGTCGACGCTGTCGTAGTGGATGAGATCAGCCGCCTATCGCGTCTCGGCGGCGGAGAGATTCACGACTTCATCCAACACGCCATTGAGTATGATACGTCCGTACGTGACCGTGAAATCGGTCTGTCGATCGATGTCGACGGCAGCGAAGTCGATCAAGCCGTGAAGCAGATGCTTGCCTCACTACTCGGCGACCTCGCAAAAATCGAGCACAAACAGAAGCTACGACGGATTCGTTCCGGAATCGCGGCCGCACAAGACGCGGGGAAATGGACTGGCCGTCCGCCAACCGGATTCACAGTCGATGAAGAGAGCCGTCTCCGTGTCGACGTCGAAGCATTCCTTCGCCTTCGAGCCGGGATTGAACGGGTCGCCGCCGGCGAAGACCAAGCGAACGTCGCCGACGACATCGGGATCGCCACCTCGACACTGAAGAACGCATACACGAACCGTGCCGATCTCTACCTCTACGGCGGGGCTGATGACGAGCGCCTTGAGGCGGCCGTCAACGAGATAACACCACTCTCGGAACCAGAAGCGATCCCCGTCACAGACGAAGAGCGCGTTCGGCAGATCGTTCGCGACGAGTTACAATCAGGTCGCAACTGAGCGATTGGCCCTATCTCTTCTCGTTCAGACTGAATATCGTGTGAAACAGCTGGTCACTGAACAATGCGTACTTACCTATCGTCATCTCGGGATACCAAACGCTACGGGCCAGTACTTGAGACGGACGTGGCTGACTACGCCGCTGTCGATCCCAGGTTCTCCTGAATACGATCAAACAGATGGAACACAACTCCCAGTATAGAACAGAGCATGCCGATCGCCGCGAGTAGGAGCCAGCCGCCGAAGGCGAACGGGAGCATGCGGTCCGCAAGCGTTGTGAGCGGGGAACCTGAGCTCGGAAGTCGGGCAAGTTCTATGAACAGTGGAAGGACGGTCCCGACACTGCCCACGACCGCGCCGGCACTGAGGAACGCTCGGGCAAGACGCGTCGGCGAGCCGAAACGCACTACCGCCGCTAGCGTGGTCGCCTCCGCAAGCGCAAACAGGCCTGTGAGTCCGATTCCAAGACCAATCGCGGCGACAATACCCGCGACAAAGCCGTCGCCACGGGGTTCAGCGGGAATTCCACTAAGAGTGTACCACGCATAGCCGAGGCCAATACAACTGAGGAGCGCAGCACCGCCAGCGATTGCGAACGGGCGGTTACGGAGGGGCATATCGGTCGGTCACCCGTGATCGATATATTTTTTGTGTGTATTGACCGATCCGTGGTTCACCTGTACTGACCGCAGGGAGAATCAAACATAACAGGCTCTGTTGAAATCCTCAGAAAATGATATATTGAATCCGGTTGCGGTCACTACAGGATACTCACTAGTAGACCAGATCTCCATATAGTACGAGGCCGGCTGGGATGGCGAGAGATTATCTGTAATGAACAGAATATGATTAAGATGAGCGCAAACAAGAGCATCATCGGTCTTCAGGTATCCATACTAGGCTTGGCAGTAGCTAACTTCTACCGAGGGTCAGATATATTTGGGTTTTTAGTGCCTGTTGCCCTCTTATTATATGGTTCGTATCTGGTTGGAAATAACGAGTTTGATCGTTGAGAAGTAAGATACGCAGTTCTCATCCACCGGCTGTTTCACATGGAATTATGTCTGAACAATAGGATTTCAACAGAGCCACATAACACTATCTGAGGATTTCAACAGATCTACATGTTCGATAAGCGAATGGCACTCGTAGTCCGTGAGTCATTCTATGACAGTCCCTGAAAGAGTCCCGTTCCGTGAGGCCGAAGAACCGCCCTACGAGATAAGCAGTGGCCGGCCTGACGAAACCGACAAGTGAGCCAAGTAGTAAGAGGAAGTAATGAGTACACTACGGCGAAATGTGTTGGCGGCGGCCGTAACCGGATCAACGCTTGGGCTTGCCGGATGCGGTGATCTCTCGGGATCGGACGGTGACGCAGCTGGACAGACTACTGATGGAGAAGGCGGAGCCAATGATGACGGTGCGGCGCGCGCAACGATTGCACTTGATGTACAAGAAGAGATTCAGGAGGCTCAGGAAGAAATTGGTACACGTGTTCAGGAAGAAAACCTCTCGCGCGAAGACGCACAGGCAGAACTCCGCGATGCCCAAGTCGAGATTATTTCGGCTGCGATTGAGGATCTGCGAACGTACGTAGCAGATGTTGACGGCCTCACTGTAGAAAACGCCAACGAGCAGGCAGCTGCGGTTCTCGTCAATGGGCCAGCCGCAGCAGTGTTAGGCACGTTAGACACCACCCGTGTAAACGCCCTTCTCTCCGCCTCTGATTTCCCTGCTCCGCGGCAGGACGGACAGACTAACCGATCCTGACCAGGTTAAACGGTCACAAGATGAACGGGATTGAAGCCTACGCCGACGACACCGTTGTCTCGTGAACTCGGACGCCCTCGGCTGATCGAAGGGTTCTGAATATCTTCGTTACTTTCCAAACGACTTTTGCGCCGACGATGAGCGCGCGCTGTGATCCGTGGCTGTCTACTCGCCACCATCGGAGACCGGCGGTGTGACCGTGGGACCAGCGAGTGTGTCGTCGCGGTCAACCGGTGTTGAGCCGCCGATAAACGATTTTGTCCGCTCTTTCTGTGGATTTTCGAAGAACGACCGCACATCGTTGGCCTCAATGACCGCTCCGAGATAGAGGAAGACAACCTCGTCAGCGATTCGACGGGCTTGGGCCATGCTGTGGGTGACGAGAATGATCGTATACTCGGATTTTAGCCCTTTGAGCGTCGCCTCGACGCTTTCGGCCGACACCGGATCGAGCGCGGAGGTTACCTCATCACAGAGCAACACGTCTGGCTCGACGGCCAGCGACCGGGCGACACAGAGCCGCTGGATCTGACCGGTCGATAGTTCCGCACCCGGCGCGTCGAGCCGGTCGGACACTTCTTCCCAGAGGTTGACCTTCCGGAGATAGGTTTCGACCTTCTCATCAAGCTCAGCCTTCGACTCGTAGTCGCCGTGGATGCGCAGCCCGTAGGCGACGTTTTCGTAGATCGACACCGGCAGCGCGGTCGGCGTCTGTGGGACGTAGCCGATCTGTCTGCGGATCTCCGGGGCCGGCACGTCGGTGTTGTACACCGATTCCCCTGAGAGCAACACGTCGCCGTCGATTGCGACGTTCTCCTGGATGTCGTGGAGCCGGTTGAGCGATTTCAACAGCGTCGATTTCCCACAGCCCGAGGGGCCGATGATCGTCGTGAGCGTGTTCGCCGGGAAGTCGATTGAGACGCCTTTGACGGCCTCGATCTCGCGGTCGCCGGTGTACGTTACTGAAAGCTGGTCTGTCGTGAGTGGGATCTCTGTCATCTGTTTCCTCCAGGAGTGTATCGTGCATAGCGCCCGGCCAACAGCTTCGAAAGAAGAACCAAGCCGAGCACGACGACGGTCAACACGAACGCCGCCGCGTAGGCGTGAGAGCGAACCTCGGCGTTAAATGACATCGCCTGATCGAAGATGAGCACCGGCAGCGTCGTCGCCGCCTCGAACAGCCCGCCGGGCATCCGGGTGCTGCGGCCAGTCGTAAACAGCACGGTCGCCGCATCGCCGATCCCGCGGGCAAACCCCATCACCAAGCCGGCGATCACGCCCGGTGCGGCCGCCCGAACGGTCATCCGCATGCTCTCAAACCGGGTCGCGCCGAGCCCGTAAGTTGATTCCCGAACCGTCTCCGGGGCCGCGCGCAACGCCTCGTCGGTGTAGCGCGTCATGATCGGATACTGGAAGATGGCGATGGCGACGATGCCGAAAAACAGACTGGTCTGGGCACCCGTGGCGATGATGATCGTTAACACGAAGACGCCGTAGACGATTGGTGGGGTGCCCCACAGCACGTTGAGAAACATATTCACGACCTCGGAAAACCGCTCGCTGGAGTAGTCACTCTGGAGATAGACCGCCGTCGACACCGCAGCCACCATCGAGACGACTGTCGCCGGGCCGACGATAAAGAGACTGCCGAGCACCGCATGCAGGAAGCCGCCCGTTCCTTCGAGCATGTAGCGCGCGCCCGGCGGCGTGAGCACGATCGAGGGATCGGCGAGCAACACGCCGCCGCCTCTGGAAACGGTGACCCCGATCACCAACAGCAACACACCGACGACCAGCAGCGCGGCCGCCCGCACCGCAACCCCGAACAGCCGCTGTGTGGTATAGCGGTTCATCGGTACTGCCACCGCCGTTTGAGCCGCCGTTGAACGAGCATCGCCCCGAAGTTAAACAGCCAGACGACGACGACGAGCATCAGCCCGACGAAGATCAACGCCGACTGTGTGAGCGGTAGCGACATCAGCTCGCCGAAATCGTTGACGATCAGCGTCGGCAGCGTCTGACCCGTCGAGAAGATCGAGGTAGGTATCTGTGTCTGGCCGCCGATCAGCAACGCCGGCACGATCGTCGCGCCGAACACACGGCCAAACCCTAACAGGATCGCCGAAAAGATGCCCGGCCCGGCCGCCCGAAGCAGCACCGACCGGATCGTCTCGAACTTGGTCGCGCCGACGCCGAGCGACGTTTCCCGCAGCTCGTCGGGGAGCGATTCGAGCGACTCGACCGCCAGAGAGGTCATAAACGGGGTGACGACGATCGCCATCACGAGGCTGACGGTGAAGATACCGACGCCGACGGTGCTCTCGCTGAACACCGGGGCGACGTAGCTACTGATAAACGGCACGACGACGATCAGCGCGACCAGCCCGAAGATCACACTCGGGATCGCCGCCAACACGTCGATCAGCGCGGCGACGAGCGTCTTCGTCCGCCCCTCGGCGTACTCGGCAATATAGATCGCCGCACCGAGTGCAATGGGGATTCCCATCGCCATCGACAGCGCGGTGACGTAGACGGTGCCGACGATCGCCGGCAGAAAGCCGAACTCGTTGCTCGCGGGGTCCCAGTTTGCGGAGGCCAACATCGAGCTGAGCGGATACTCCGAGAGGATCGGCAGCGATCGGTAGAACAACAGCAGCGTGATCCCCGCAAACAGCGCGACCGCCAGATAGCCCGCCGCGGTGAGCCAGTAGCTGCTGTAGCGTTCGGCCAACAGCCGCCGGCCGAGCCGACTCGACCGAGCATGATTCCGGAGACTGTCGGTGTCAGTGGTCACGATTCGGTGTTGTTTTCGAGGGTCGCACGGCCGTCTTCGAGGCGATCCTCGGTCAGCGGAACGTAGCCGTTTTCGGAGACATACTGCTGGCCGTCGGTGAGCACCCACTCGATGAACGGCGCAACCGAGGCGTCGAAGGCTTCGTTTGCGGCGAGCCACATCTCGCGGGCCGGCGGTGCTGGGTAGTCGCCGCGCTCGACGGCTGCGAGCAACTCGCTTCGGGTCTGATAGAACGACTCGGACTCCGAGAGCCCGTCGCCGTCGCCGTCGAGGGGGATCGGCCGGATCTCGCCGTCGAGCTCGCCGGTGTCGAGGTTGTAGACGTAGTTGACGTTGTTCATAGCGATTGCGTTTTCGCTGTCGCCGAGCGACTTGGCGACCGGCTGATCGCCGTTGAAGTTGCCGTCCGAGAGCCCCTCAAGCTCGTCTTGTGTGTAGGCGTTGCCCTCGCCGCCGAGGAACTCGCCCCACTTTTTGTACGCCGCGGAGGCGTCCGAGCGGCCGTAGACGACGATCTCGGCGTCGACGCCGGCGTCCGGAAACAGCTCCCCCCAGTTGGTGATCTCTTTAGTAAATATTGCCTCTAACTCCGCTCTGGTTACCCCCTGTGACTGAATCTGGTCGATCACCGGGTTGTTTTTGTTGACCGTGCCGACAACGGTGTCTATCAACATCGGCACCGCGACAAGTCCGCGTTCGCGCTCTTCCTCGAAAGGCTCACGTCCCATCATGGCGACGTCGACCTGCTCGTTGAACAGGTCGGAGACCCCGACGCCGGTGCCGCCACCGGAGATGTCGAAGGCGAGATCGCTCTGCTTGGCGTAGATGTCGGCCCACACCTGTACCATCGGCAGTGGGCCAACGCCGCCGGAAATTCGCGCCGTTTGGCCCCTACCGCCGTCGAGACAGCCGGTGAGTGAAGCTCCGATGCCAACAGCCGTCGCAGTTAGCACAGATCGTCGTGAAGACTGCTCTGTCATCACCTCAACTAGAACCTCGATTAATATAGCCCCTCAGCCGATGACAAATATCGGCTGTTCACCAATATACACGAAAGTATTGCTGTCGTCTATGTCGTCAGCTGGAAAATGGCGTGGGGGGAGTCAGGGTAACAGCTGTCCTGTTACTCAGCTTTGAACGTTAGCGTCGGCTGTTGAGTGAACTAAGAGGTGATCGATCTCTTCGATAAGGTCATCGACGTCACGATCATCGTTGTCTCGAACGGCTGTGTTGAATCGCTGTAAGGCGTAGGGATTCACTAGTTGACGGAGCGCTTGATGTTCCCTGTTCGGCAAGAAGCGCCGCACGACCTTGTGCGACGTTGATCGGGCTACGCAAGTCGTGGGAGATCACGCTCGCAAACTCGTCGAGCTGGTCGTTCTGTTGCTGTAATCATCCAACCAGTTCATACTGATTTCTCCTAAGGGATACGAACCGCAATCACGATATGTCAACAAAATAGATAGTTGAGGGCCCCGCAAACAGACAGTTGATCTGCTGAAGGGTCTCTATCTATCTTTATTGTCAGTTGGAAGTAATTTATGGCGGACACCCAGGGAAGCAACAGCGTGTTTTCTTGCGGTGTCCCTAACAGAATGTCAAAGAAAAAACCAGAACGGACGAGTTCCGGCAAAGAAACTACCGGAACCGGTAGCAGTTTTCGTCCATCAGTCGAACTGTGGCATCGTATCCGAAAAGCCTGTATTTTTCTCCAACTTGATATTGTGGGCATGGGGATCGCGGGAACACTCGTCACGATGGTGATCTTGTCGCTTGAGCCATCCCTGGCACCCATCGTCGTTGGACTGGTTGCTTACGGTGTTTACGTCGGTGACAGAATCAGCGATGTGCGATATGACCCACAAGCGACGTCTGAGCGAAGTGCGTTCATCGGGCGACACAGGCGTCTGCTTTCGATTACGTCTGCTGGAGCATACGGACTTGCAATTACTCTCTCAGCGCTTGGTGGTCCACTCGCACTTGCGGTCACCCTCGTTCCAGGTGTGACTTGGATCTTGTACGTAGTGGATTTGTCTGAACGATCGCTTGTGCCACTCGAGCGCCTGAAGGCTATCTTTGTCCTTAACTCTACGCTTGTGGCACTAGCGTGGGCGACAGCAATGGTGTTCCTGCCAATTGTGTTTGCTGACGCCGTAATCACGCCGCTTGCCATCGTGTTGGCGATTTACTTCTTCGCAGACATTTTCGTCAACACTGAAATTCCGAACGTCCGTGACATCGAAGATGACGCACAGAATAATGTCTCAACGTTTCCGACTGTCGTCGGCGTCAACCGGACACGCCATCTATTGTATATCATCAACATGCTCTCAATTCTCGTCGTCGTTGGAGCGTTTCTTAGCGGATTCCTCCCAGCACTTTTCGCGGTGGTCCTTCTTGCTGGACGAGTGTTGGCGGTTTTCCTTAACAGTCGAATTGGGCGTAGTGATGACTACCGTCGCCTAGAGTTGCTCGGTGAGATGAACTACGTGTTCGTGGCGTGCGGACTGTTCATCGCTATCTCCGGGTAATCCACGGCGCTCTCTTTTTTTTATTGAAGGCACGTAGTTTAATTTCTTAGACATAAAGTTAGTATACATTGGTGTCCTTGTAATACTGTGTCGAATACTATTTTTCTGCTGTTTGTGCTACACATTTCTGTCGTTCTTGGCTCAGCTTCGGCCATCTTAGCGTGGAGAGAGGGACAAACTCCGGGGGCAAGACCTCTCGTACTACTGCTTGCCGGACAGGTATTCTGGTCGCTCATGCTCGTCTTTCGACTCCGAGCACCTGCCATAGAGGCGAAGCTATTCTGGATGCACATGATGTGGATCGGTGTCGTTGCAATCCCACTCGGGTGGATACTGTTTGCGTTATCATACACCGGTCGCGATCGTTTTTTGAACTGGAGATATGTATCGACATTCGCAGTCGTCCCGGTGGTGACCGTGATTTTGGCCATTCTCGGGCCGGCTCAAGATCTCCTCCAGATCAGTATCGCGCAAACCCAAAATCTCAGCGTCCTCCAGAACAACAACGGTGGCATCTGGTATTGGATCGTCGCCGCTTATACGTATTTACTGGGTAGCGTGGGCACTGCTCTGTTGATCGGGTTGGCTCTGGACCAGATGACTGCGTTTCGGAATCAGGCATGTACACTGATTGGAGCATTGTTTATTCCTTGGGTGATAAATTTCTGTTACCTCGCAGGTGTTCTCAAAACCCCTATCGACCCGACACCAATCGCATTTTCAGTTTCTGGCGTCATTTACCTGATCTCTATTCGGCGGTACAGTTTGCTGCGAACGAACCCGGCACCGAACAACAGTGCCCAAGGACTCGTATTCGATGGTGCCCAAGAGGGCATAGTTGTTCTTGATTTCAATGATAACGTCATTAACGTCAACGAACCGGCGCTAAAGATGCTCAATGTGCAAAGAGATGAACTGCTCGGGTCATCTGCGGCAGAGACGATCCCAAAGTATGAGGCGTTCCCAGATTCCGGGTCGTTTGAAGACTTTCTAACGATACAAACCAAGTCTGGCAAGAGGGATTTCAAGGTCAAAACCGTCGAGATTACTACACAGCGAGGGCAGGTCACTGGGAGCATGGTGACGTTACAGGACGTGACTGAGTTCTTACGCCAAGAACAGCGCCTGCAGGTTCTCAATCGCGTGCTTCGTCACAACATCAAGACAGAAACAAACCTAATACTTGGGTACAGCGAGAGCCTACCAGCGGAAGCAGCAGATCGGGTAAAACAAAGCGCCCTACAAATCGATGAGTTGGGACAGAAGGGTCGCGAGGCGATCCGGCTTTTCAGCCGTGCTCGAGAGAAACCTGAACTCAGGTCGATGCAGACAATCTTTGAAGAGCGACTGAGAGAGGTGAGATCACGCTTTCCGGACGTTACATTTGAGCTACAGTGTCCTGATCAGAACGTAGCTGTCGATGTTCTCGTTAGTCCGGTGCTTTCGAACGCTATCGAAAACGCTGCCGAACACAACAACAGTGACAGCCCACATGTTGAGATTGTTGCCAGCGTAGGTGAGCAGATAGAGATCGAAATCCGCGATAACGGGCCGGGGATACCCGAGTACGAACGATCCGTACTTTCTGAAGGAACGGAATCTGTGCTTCACCATGGGAGTGGGCTCGGACTGTGGATTATCAAATGGGGAACCGACCTCCTCGGCGGTCGTGTACAGTTTAGCGAAAGGGAAGTGGCCGGAGCTGTCGTCAGTATATCACTTCCACAAAAGGAACCGTCAGCGAACCAGAGCGGAAACGTGGGATGAGACTGTCTTCCTTCCCATGATTCGGTAGTCCCACACAGACGTGTTAAATAAACGGGTACCTGACAGATTTACATTAGTTACCTACCACACCCTGAAATGTGTGGCATTCAGCGTGAATTTCCTTTTTAACTGGAATTAGGCGCTAAGTCCCCTTCCTCAAGGAGTAACGCAGGGAGCGAAGCGACTGAGTAGCGCAGTAGGGAGGGGATACAGCGCCGCACGGTTCTCAAACACGTTCGCTGCCCGGCCCACAGCCCCACCGCTACTTTTATATCTATACATAATATATACATTGGTGATGGACAGGTTTGAAATCGAAGGCGAGGAAGTCCTCAACGGGACGGCAAAACCGTCGGGGAATAGTGCCCACGTCATCGTTCCCAAACGCTGGCGCGGAGCCGACGTGAAAGTCGTCCGCGTCTCCGAACCCGATTCAGACGAGTAAGATGAAGTACAACTACAAGTATCGACTCAACCCGACAGAAGCCCTCACCGAGACGCTTCTGTACCACGTCGATACTTGTAGGCAACTGTACAATCACGTCCTCTACAAACTCAACGAGGCAGACGACATTCCTGCTCGCTACGAGGCACAGGGGCGACTTCCCGACCTTAAATCGTGGTGGGACGACCTCGGAAATGTTTACTCGAAGGTGTTGCAGATGGCCGTCAAGCGGGTCTACGACAACCTCTCCACGCTCAAAGCGCAGAAGGAGAACGGGCGTGCTGTGGGGATGCTCAAGTGGAAGCCCCCTCGGGAGTATCGGTCGCTCACCTACAATCAGTCCGGCTTCGAACTCAAGAATACGAGTGGTCGGCCCGTGTTGTGGTTGAGCAAAATCGGTGAGATTCCGATTCACCTCCACCGAGACATTCCCGAGAACGCGACCATCAAACAGGTTACGGTCAAGCAAGAACCCACGGGCGAGTGGTATGCCACGTTCGGTATCGATGTGGACGAAGCAACGCCGGAGAAACCTGAGAGACCAGAACAAGTCGTTGGTATCGACGTGGGGATTCTCAAGTACGCCCACGATACTGACGGGTACGCCATTGAGAGTCCCGACTTCAGCGAGGAACGTGAGCGACTCGAACGCGCACAACGCGACCTCTCACGGAAACAGCACGGGTCTGCGAATTGGGAAAAACAACTTCGGGTTGTTGCCGACTGCTACGCTGACCTGAAGCGCAAGCGGCGAGACTTCTTGCACAAGCTCTCGAACTACTACGCGACCGAGTACGACTTGGTGGCCGTTGAGGATTTGGACGCGAAGGGACTGGTCGAACTCCCGGGCAACTCTCGTAACCGAGCGGGAGCGGCGTGGGGGACGTTCCTGCGGATGCTCGAATACAAGTGCGAGCGCGAAGGGACGCACTTCGTCGCGGTTGACCCGAAAGATACGACGAAAGAGTGTGCGTCATGCGGTGTCAAGACGGACAAACCGCTGTGGGTTCGTGAGCATTCGTGTCCGTCGTGTGGGTTCGAGGCGGATAGGGACGCGAATGCGGCGTGGAATATTCTTTCTCGTGGCCTCGGAAAAGTAGGAGTGGTTCACTCCGAATCAACGCCTGTGGAGACTGCGCTCCCTGTGGATACGTCCGTATCTGCAAAGCGCGTTGTGGAAGCAGGAAGCCCCACCCTCAAGGAGCGAACCGCGTCAGCGGTGAGCGAGTAGGGTGGGGTAGTTCACACGCTGAGAGCGGTAGGCGAATGCTCACCGTTCACTAACCTGAATTTCTGAATCAAACAGTAGAAGACATCGATTCATCCGCGAACAATCCAGTGATAACCGTGTCGATCAGTGCCTCCTCAACCTCATCATAGGTCTTGTTCAGGACAATAGGTGTGTTCTGTGCTTGCGTGACGAACAGCAGCGACCGTAGGAGTCCTCGTATGATATCCGGATCGTCTATCCGGACATCATCGTGCGCAACCCATGCTTCCGGCTGCGGTAACACGCGGAAATCTGCTTCGGCAGCTGTGTCGGGTTTGTTGTCGCTATAGTCTTCACTAGTGGTGCCCGTGTCATTGTCGCCTCCTGTACTGGTGGCATCATCGTAGTTTGTTCCATCCAACTGCTCATCGATCCGTCGTATCTCACCCTCCACAAACAGCCTCCGAATAAGAGGGTTCGTTCGGACTTGCTTAAGCGTCGTCCGCAGGATCATTTCAGCTTCCGCCTGTGGTGTCTCCACCTCACCGACGACTGTTTTGAGTTCTTCAAATAACTGATCGCGCTCAGAGACCAGCACAACAAGATACAGTTGCTCTTTCGAGTCAAAAAACTGGTAGAACGTACTAGTACCGATTCCCACCTCTTCCGTAATATCACTCACACGCGTTCGATCGAAACCGAACTGCGCGAAAAGTTTGTGGCCCGCTTCAGTCAACTCTTTGCGGATACGCTCGCGATCTTCATCGGTAAAGCGCGCCATTATTCCTTCCTCGTGTCAGCTGCGACAGCTTCGTTTTTTCGTTCCATACCGAGACATGAGATTCCAAGAACAAAATGTTTATTGGTTCTCGGGTGAAGTGGTGAGTGTGCAACGATCTTGCCACTTCTCGCCGAGTAGTCCCACAGCGGAATTCCCTCGATCCCGGTGTACAAACACCACGACTATCGAGGTGCGGTAGCGCATGCGGACTCGCCCCCTATCCGTTGTGCTTGTGAGTGTGCTTCTCCTCACTAGTGGTCTCGGCATCGGTGCTGTCGGCGCCGAGCTAACCGGCTCCGACGCCGCGTCCAGTGTCGGAGTTGGAGCGCCCGCACAGGCCTCGAACATCGGTGGGTCTCCTGACCTTGACGTGTTCGCGCCGAACCCGAACCTCGTCCCCGGCCGGACGAATCAGATCTCCCTTCAGATCGCCAACGACGGAGACCTTCGGTTCGGGAACGCTGCGAACAGCGATCTTGTCACTACGGCGCGCAACGTCCGCGCCGAGGTTGAAGCGAGTGGTCCACTATCTGTTGAGTCGGGTGAGACATCGATCGGTAGCGTGACAACAAGCGCCCCCGGTGAACTACCGGTGAGTCTGAACGTACCGCAGGGCGTCGAGCCCGGAACATACTCGCTGGATCTAGATCTCACCTACGGCTACATCTCTTCGGGCGAGAGCCGGACCGTGACCGTCTCCCGCGACGTTGAAGTCCGTGTGCGCGACGACGCCCGGTTCCAAGTCGTTGACATCGACAGCGACGCCCAGATCGGTGACAGCGGCACCGTTGAGGCGACGATCGAGAATGTCGGCGCGGAGACGGCGCATAATGCTGACGTGACTTTCGGGACGCAAAGTAGCAGCGTCACAGTAAGCGACGGCCAGTCCAACACTGTTCGGATCGAGGAGATCGAACCCGGCGAGACGACATCTGTCGCATACGATGTGGGCGTCGCGTCCGATCTACCCGTCCAGCAATACACGCTTGCCGGTTCCGTGCAGTTCGAAGACCCCGACGGGATCACCCGCACCGACGATGGGCTCTCGCTCGGGATCCTCCCGCTTGCCGAACAGGAGTTCGCACTTGCTGACGTGGAGTCACAGCTTCGTGTTGCCGAGGACGGCGAACTGGTCGGCACCGTTCGCAACGACGGTCCTGTTCCGGCCCGTAGCGTTGTTGTTCAGTACGCCGGCGATTCCCAGAGCGTGATCCCGGCAGAGCGGTCGACTGCTGTAGGGACGCTTGATTCCGGCGAATCCGCGAATTTCTCCCTGCCTATCGCAATCGGTGGTGAGGCTGAGGCCGGCTTACGCTCGCTCGACATGGCTGTGCAGTACCGCAACGAGGAGGGCGAGACGCGAGCGTTCGAGGAACTTGTCGTCGACGCCGAAGTCGCTCCCGAACGTGACCGCTTCGACGTTGCGGTCGAGAACCGCACTATCCAGTCAGACGGGACTCGTACCATCGATGTCACCGTAACGAATAATCTCAACGAGACTGCCAGCGACGTCGAGGCACGGTTGTTCGCCGACGATCCGCTCGATACAGGTGATACCGACACGGGGTATGTTCAATCACTTGAGCCCGGGGAACCCACCACGATGACCTTCGAGTTGACCACGACGGGCTCTGCAACGCCAGGTAGCACGTACCCAATCTCGCTTGACTTCCGGTACGATGACGCGGACGGAGACAGCCAGCTGACAGACACCTACCGTGTCCCGATAGACGTGACCGAGAGTGAGGGCGGTGGACTACCGCTGCCGGTTATCATCGTCGCACTCCTGGTCGTCGGGACGGGGGCGCTTGTCGTCTACCGGAGGCGGCAGTAACCGATGTCTCTCGGCGAGCGGATCGAGGCGTGGACACGGCGAGTTAACGACGCCATCGTCGACAGCCCGCGCCGAGTCATCATCATATTCCTCGTTCTCACGTTGGTGTTTACCGGCGGGATAGGCCTTGTCAGCACGGACACTGAGGCCACCGATTCGTTCACCGATGGTCTCGAGGAACAGCAGGCACTTGACGCGGTTAACGAAGAATTCGAAGATCCATTCGAATCCGATGATGAGTCCACACAACTCATCCACTCGGGAAGTAACGTTTTGACGAAAGAGGCGTTACTCAGAGACCTCCGGGTCTTAGAGGAGGTTGAGTCGCGAGACGACCTCCGGGTAGCCTCGGCCAACGGCCCAGCCACGGTCGTCGCACAGACAATCGACCCGTCGGCGACCACGGCAGCCGAACAGCGGCGCGTCTTGGAGTCGACGAGTGCGACCCGAGTCAGACAGGTCGTTCGCAGCCTCTCAGAAAATCCGCGGTTTACGGGGGCGGTTGCGACAGATTTCAATCCGACGAGCGTGAGCGCAAGCGCGTCGATTACGATCATCTCACACGACGTGCCGGGAGGGTTCTCCGATGGGGACCTCCAAGAGGTTCAAACGACGATCCGATCGATTGCAGCTGATCAGCCCGGGGATCTCACGGCGTTCGGCAGCGGCGTGACGAACGCCGAGACGGCCAACGTCATCGGTGACTCGCTCACCATCGTGATGCCTGTCGTTGTGCTGTTGCTGCTGTTGTTCCTAGTCGTCGCCTACCGCGATCCGATTGACCTCGCGCTCGGGCTGCTGTCGCTTCTGATGACCATCATCTGGACGTTTGGGTTCCTTGGGTTCTCTGGAATTCCATTTAACCAACAGATGATTACCGTTCCCGTGCTGTTGCTTGCGGTCGGGGTCGACTTCGGGATCCACATCATCAACCGCTATCGCGAGGAGGTCGTCGACGGCTATGAGGCGACAGAGGCGATGCGCGAGGCGAATAACCAGCTAATGATCGCGTTCATCATTGTCACTGTAACCACTGTGTTCGGATTCGGGGCGAACGTGATCTCTGACCTCACGCCGATCCGAAACATGGGAATCGCCTCGGCGGTCGGGATCACCTTCACCTTCCTGATCTTCGGGCTGTTCCTGCCGGCAGCAAAACTGGTCGTCGACAGGCTGCGAGAGCAGTACGGAGTCCCGGAGTTCAACTCGGCCCCGATCTCTTCCGAGGACTCGACGCTTGGGAAGTTCCTGACGTTTCCGGCACAGGTTAGCCGGTACGCGCCAATCGCGTTCGTGGTCGTGCTGCTCGTGACAGGGGGGATGGCCGCGGCGTACGGCAGCGGCGTCGACACCTCTTTCGAGACCGAGGACTTCCTTCCCCCGGAGGAGCAACCGGACTATGTGACCAGCCTCCCTGAGCCGTTCGCACCGAGTGAGTACACTGTCACTGAGACGTTGAACCTGCTTGAAGACCGCTTCTCAACTAACCAAGATCAAACAGTAAAGTTGTACGTCGAAGGGAACTTCGAAGAGGGCCATGCGCTTGAGGCTCTCGCGGACCCGAACGACGATGCATCAGGCTCACTTGCAGTCGGTGATGGTGGGAGCGCCCAGCCAACCAGTATTGTGACTGTAATTCAATCGCATGCCGAACGAAATCCGGAGTTCGCCAAACTGGTCGCCCGCAACGATATCGACGGAAACGGAATACCCGACCAAAATCTCGACCGTATCTACGACGTGCTGTTCGCATCGTCGTCCGGCGATCGGGCTGAGCAGTACCTCACGCCGGATCGACGGAGTGCGCAGGTCGATTACGCGATCGACTCCGGGGCCTCACAGGGTGAGGCCGCGGCCGACACTCGGGAGTTCGCTGAAGAGTTCCGGTACGAGACGACCGCCACCGGTCAGATCGTCGTTTTCGACGCAGTGACTGATATCATTTTCAATTCTTCGATTCAGGGACTAATCATCGCGATGGGGTTAACAGGATTGTTCCTCGTTATTGCCTACGCCGTATTGGAGAGCAAGCCGCTCCTCGGAATAGCGAATCTCTTCCCGATCTTAATCGCAATCGCATTCCTACTTGGGACAATGCGATACCTCGGGATATCACTGAACGCGCTGACTGGAACAATTCTATCGATTTCAATTGGGCTCGGAATTGCGTACTCAGTACACGCCACACATCGGTTTATCGATGAGTACAACGCCGGCGCCGACGCTTATGAGTCGATGATTATCACGCTCTCGGGGACGGGCGGCGCCCTGCTCGGGAGCATGCTCACCACTTCGCTCGGGACGGGTGCGCTCGCGCTCGCCATCACACCCGTGCTTGGGGACTTCGGCCTCTTGATGGCGGTGAGCGTGATCTATTCTTTCGTGTTTACCGTGATAGCGCTCCCCCCAGCAGTGTTGTTGTGGGAACGCTACCAAGGCGTATGGAGTGGGATTAATCTGTCAGTCTCAGGCTGACATCCCAGCAATATTTTCTACCCCCGTCTCAGAGGTAGGAAGAATACGGGGAACCGGACACCTCTTGACGAATTTATCGAGAACAGAGGAGAACATCTGTGTCTCTGTGAGATGAATCCAGCTACTCCGTTGAATCCGCAGAACGCATCGGGTTGACATCCTCCTGCGCCTGAAGACGCAGGAATCCTGAGCGTTGGGGGTTTCAGGTTCGCAACCATGACTCCAGTTTCTTCTTCGGGAACCCGTTTAACCCATCACGAAACGGCGGCTGACTGGCGGTGCCAAACCGCCGTTACTCCTATCCTCGGCATCGTTAACTCCCCATCTGTTGTTTTTGCCAGCAGGGAGTCAACGTCGCTTCGACGGACTTGGAGTTGCCTTTGAGCTTGCTCGACCAACAGGCACGAGGCGAACCCCTCTAGCATTCGTGTTCACCGTGTTGGTGTTTCGCATACTGTCTCATTAGTGGCGGGTAGACCGCCACCGAAGGCCGTTCGGAATCGCTCCGTTCCGACCTGACCTTACCCCCTGATACGAAACAACACAAGTTGAAACTACGGATTTTGGAAACTCAGGACTGTCATCGAACAGTGGACTGTGTAGAGTTTTGTCGGATTCATCCTACGGCTAAAGCCGCAGGTATTCTCCTTGATTCTGTATAAGCTCCTCCTGTGCTCGGTTCAGGACCGCTGCCGAGAGAATTCGGAGATGGAATCTTGGTAGAGAGCGAGAAGATCGAGATCACTAGGTGGATAGATCCAATTCATCGACGACGAAGGTCGAAATAAACGCGCCTTCAATTAAATTCACCTACTAGTGGCAATACGAGCTCAAAACGGTGAAGCCTCGATACTTGTCTCCGAGGTAGTTCACGAACCCTCGTCTAACGCCCCGTAGAGCCCTTTTTCGATCCGCGCCGCGACTCCAGTGAGGTGCGCCTGTCCGAACGTCGCCACGATCAGTGCCCCTACAGAGTTGTACATCTGGTCGAGAACCGTGTCATCGAGCCCATGCTGAGCGAGCGGCATCTTGATACCGGTCTCGGCGGCGACGATGTCAAGCGCGAACTCAAACAGTTCCCAGACGACTCCGAATGCGAGCACCACCACAAAGATGAACACGAACGCGAAGCGCGCTGGGATCTCGACTTGGTCGCTGTGGAGGTCAATCGCTCGCAGCGTCGTGTATCCTGCGCCGGCGACCAGCGACGCCGAGAGAGCGTGCGTGAGGTGATCTCACCACGGGATCAGCGCATAGAACCATGCCGATCCAAGCGTGTGGAGGAACACCGCCGACGTAATCCACACGCCAAGCCATGGGTTGGGAGGAATGTTGTAGTTGCGTTCAAGCAGCGCCGGAATGAACGTGACGAACAGGCCAATCCCACCATTGGTGATCGCCTTCGGCTGGCCGAACAGCACGCCGTATCCGACGATAGTAACTAAGAGAACCTGCATCACCCTCGTGAGCCGCCGATGTGTCCGAGGGGACGAGCGAGCGCGGAGGGCGCCTCGAACACTCATCGGCGCACCACCCATCCTATCGCTCGGTGGAGGTATGCTTCGCGCCGCCGGAAATACGCGTCGAAGAGGACTCCGGCGACGAGCCCAGCCAGCGTCACGTAGAGCCACTCGATCATCAGCGCCTTGTTTGTCGTCAACAAGTTGGTACCGAGCATCCGATCGGCATTCCACCGTAGGACCGTCAACACTGCCGCTGTCGCCAGCGTCGTCATCACGACGAAGACGACAGCGAACCAGTGTGTCACGCGCAGCGTGGTGAACATGTGAAGTTCTACAGTGATGATCAGCGCGAACGCGGCGAGCGCGAGATACGCTGCGAAAGTTCCCACTTCTCCCCCAAAGAGCGCTCGCACCAGAACTGGCAACAGCGCCAGCCCAAGCACCTCCCATGGGAGCATCACTTTCGCGTTTCGAGCCGAGATTGCCGGTGCGAGCACAACAACGATCATAGCGGCGACGATAGCCATCGGGAGGAGGTCAAAGTCGAACAGGCTCTCGACGAACACTCCTGCGAGTACTGTCACCATCGCCCACGCAACTAACGCGTTCGTCCGTCCGCTACGGAGAAACCGCCCCAGACGGCCCTCAATAGCGCCTTCTTCTAGAACGTCAGGTTCGGAGTTATCTGGAGCGCCTCCACCGACCTCAACCCCAGAGTTTCCATCCCTGGCGTCCGAAGCGGATTCGTCAGAATCCATACTCATACTCGGTTCGGTCCTCACATATGGATTGTCTTTGTAGCACGCCAGACATACGTACCATTGTTTGCTACTTCTATTTTTCAGACGTGAGTCCTTGACGGCAAATGGTATCTATACGTTAGATTATTATCGTCACTAGGTGCTGAATCGTTTGGTATAACATCAATACCAACCGTTTTCTGATCAGAACATGACATCTACGGAGAACTTCAGCAAAGAAAATTTCACTTGAGTCGCTGCGAGTGTCTCATACTGGTCGCTCGCCGCATAGTTCATGACATTTTTCTTCGATTACTTGTCTTGCAATCGTTGAACAACCTCCGTTGCAGTGTCTTGTTGGCTCCGAGCTGATTCTGCCAATAACTCTCCGCCCACAAGAGCCGGACTGATTACCGTATTGACCCCTACGAAGCGGAATTTCTCGATATTCTCTTTATTTGTCGCCGCAGCAACAATCCAGATATCGTCGTCTTGATTTCTCACGGTGATGGCTGTCATGATGTCTTCTGCATCGTCTTCTGTAGCAATAACGACGGCACGCGCTACATCTAGCTGAGCACGTTCGAATGTCGCATTTGATGTCCGAGAACCATGTAGCTCTAAAACATCTGGTCCAGTAACACTTAGTGCCTTATCAGTTTCAGAAATCACCAACAGTGGGCAATCACCCTGTAAATCATCAATAATCGGGATTGTTGATTGATCGTACCCCGCGATAACAATGTGATCTGAAAGCTGGTCAAGTTCAGCGTCGTTAGTCATTCCTAATGCCTTGCTGAAGCGATTCTCAATGACGGGAGTTAAGAGTGTACCAAGCGCGACAGCGAACGTAACCGTACTAACGATTAAGACTGACAGGGCATACAAGCGAGCAAATCCGCTTTCCGGAACAGGTGTGGCGTCGCCGTATCCAACCGTGCTTCCAGTTACAATCGTAAAATAAAATGCATCTAATAGAGTGTCAATTCCACGGAAATCATTGCGAAGTGAATACGTTCCAATCGTACCGTACGCCTGCGCACCGACCAGAGCTAAGCCCGCAGCGATTTGTGTGTCAGTTAGTGCGACGTTTCGGTCGAATACCTCTTTTTTAGGCAATAATATGGTAAATACAATAAAAGAAAGCAGTACAAGCGGTGTGGAAAATGCGCTTGACTGAAGAACTCCCTGAATCGTTACCGTGAGAACGAGAAAAAGAGATGCGTACCATGCAGCCCGCCAGCGTCGCCGAAGACCGTAATTGGTGAGAAAAAGAAGGAACCCAGTTAGCGCCCCTGTAAAGCCAGCAGACTCTATCGCACTTGATGGTAACTGATCGGCAATAAAATTAATTTTTGCGGCTCCTGTTAGCGTCGCCACACCTGTTACAATTGACAAAACAGAAAGTACAGCAACTAACTGTACAATTCCTTTCGTGGATTTTATATAACTAATTGAAACGGATTTTGCTGTGTCAATCACAGTTCTATCATGTAATTACGTATCGGGATTCTCAGACAATTCTGATGCTGTGAAGCCACCATCTTGAGCGAGATCTTACGTAACACGAGATCAATTGGATTCACTCTGGCCATAAGTTCTTGCTAGAGGAATAGAATCTTAAGTCCTGACAAACAAGAAGTCACCCACGCCACATCAACATACCTTTCTTGTAATGTGGCAATTAGTAGGTAAATGGAATATAGCTCAGGACTACGACGGCGGATCATCTTCGGAATTGGAGGGTTAGGATTATTAGCTGCTGTCATTTTTG
>NZ_SGUC01000025.1 GCF_005435165.1 Halorubrum sp. GN11_10-6_MGM
GGGATGGTCTCCTGATCGGAGACCATCCCTCAGGAATCCACTTGCTCGCCTGTTGCATCGATCTACGATACCTCTCAAACGGCTCCTACGAGAGAGTACCGAAATCGATCTCGGGCTAAACACATACGAGATTCGTAAGTCTACCCACTCTCGGTACACCAACTCAGTCCGCCGCGCTCGGCGTCCCGAGGTACTTATCGTTGAGTTCGTAGCCGCCGTCGTCACCCTCGATCAGGTACTCGCCGTAGTAGGGCACCCGATTCGCGACGACTTCCTCGAACGTCTCCGCGATCTCCTCGCGGGTCATCTCACCCATCGACCGGAGGTCGTCGTTGCGGTTGAGACAGCCCTTCAAGTACCCCTCATGCGTGACGCGGACGCGGCCGCAGTTCGCGCAAAAGTCCTCGTTCTCGACGGGGTCGACGATCTCGACCATGCCGCCCGTCTCGTCGTCGCTCGCCTCGCCGACGAAGTAGCGCTTCCGGTCGTGCATCTCGCGGTGCTCGACGCGGTCCGCCTTCTCGGCGAGCCAGTCGTGGACGCGTCCGATGTCGACGTTCCACTCGGGGCGGCCCGTCAGCTCCGGCATGTACTGGATGAGCTGGAGCTGGAGCCCCTCGTTGTCGGCGACGTGCTCGACCATCTCCTCGACGTAGCCCGCGGTGTGCGTGAACACGACCATGTTGAGCTTCACGGGGTCGAGCCCGGCGTCGACGGCGGCCTTCACGCCTTCGAGGACCTTCTCGTAGGCGCCCGACTTCGTGACCTCGGCGAAGTCGTCCGGGTCGAGCGCGTCCTGCGAGACGTTGACGCGGTCGAGCCCGGCGACCTTCAGGTCCGCCGCGCGCCCGGGGAGGAACGTGCCGTTCGTCGTCATCGAGACCTCCATCGAGTCGGGTGTGCGCTCGATGATCTCCTCCAGATCCTGCCTGAGCATCGGCTCGCCGCCGGTGAACTTCACGGCGTCGACGCCGTATCCCTCGACGACCTCCAGGAAGCGGACCACGTCGTCGGCGCTCATCTCCGACTCGCTCGGCTCCATCGGCCCGCGCGTGTCGCCTAACCCCTCGTTGTGACAGTAGACGCAGTCGAAGTTACACCGGTCGGTGAGCGAGATCCGCACGCCCGTCACCTCCCGTCCGAAGTCGTCCGCGAGTGGACCGGCCATGGGAGATGGAAGCGACTACGCGCGCTTAAATAACCGGGTCATTCGTGCGGGTGCGTAACACCCTTTGGTTACGTCGCGGCCGCGACGCGGCCCGCTTCGGGTTACGATCTCCGCCCGTATCGCCCTCTCACAGCGACACGCGGAGCCCGTCGGTCGCGACCCGGACCTCGCCGTCGAACCCCGCCTCGCGGACGCTCGCCTCCATCTCGCGCTCGCGGCCGCCGGTGTGCGGGTAGAGGTGCGAGAGGAGGAGCGTCCCGACCTCCGCGCCCGCGAGCGACTCGCCGAGGCTCGTCGGGTTCGGGTGGTTCGACACGTCGACGTCGTCCGGGAACGAGCAGTCGTGGACGAGGCAGTCGGCGCCGCCCGCGAACCGCGCCATCCCCGCGAACGCCTCGGTGTCGCCCGAGCAGACGAGCGGGCCGTCCGCGGGCGCCGCGTCCGAACTCGGCGGCGAGAAGCGGTACGCGAACCCGTCCATCGAGTGCCGCACCTCGCGGGCGGCCACGTCGAACCCGCCGGCGGTGAACGACCGTGAGGCGGACACCTCGCGCACGGCGAGATCGATCCGACCGTCGAGGTAGTCGTGAACGTCGAGCAGCCCGTCGATGAGCAACTTCGTGCCGGGGGGGCCGACGACTTCGAGGTGCTCCTCGCCGGCGAGCCAGCGCGCCTTCAGGAGGGGGAGGAGCGCCGCGACGTGGTCGAGGTGGTGGTGCGTGAGGAGGACGGTCGAGACGCCCTCGTAGCCGGTGTCGGTGCCGGCGAGCCGCTGGAGGACGCCGCTGCCGCAGTCGACGAGCAGCGACCGGTCGCCGTCGTCGAGGAGGTACCCAGCCTGCGCGCGGTCGGGGACCGGCATCGCGCTGCCGGACCCGAGCACGGTGAGTTCCATGCGGACGGGTCGCGGCCGAACCCACCTAATTGGCTCGGACGCACGGCGGCCGGCCGCTGGCGGGGTCGGCCCGGTCGGCGTCGCCCGGACGCCCGGTCACTTGATGAGGAACACCGGCACCGACGCGTCGTCGGCGACGCGGTCGGAGACGCTCCCGAGCGACCGGATCCGCTCGCGCGGCGACTTTCCCTCCGGGCTCATCACGATCACGTCGATACCGACATCGTCGGCGTACGCGACGATCTCGGCGTCCGGCGTCCCGTGTGCGATGTGGGTCTCGGCGTCGAGACCGGCCTCGCTTGCCGCGTCGGCGACCGCCTCGACCGCGCTTTCCCCCTGCGATTCGAGGTCGTCGACGACCTCGTCGTGGAGGTCGCCCGAGTTCGCGGTCGTGACCCGCTGGTCGACCACGTACAGCGCGTGGAGCGTCGCGTCGTGGTCCGTCGCCAGCCGAATCGCGTGGTCGAGCGCGCGGTCGACCGCATCGCTCCCGTCGGTCGGCACCAGAATCTCGTCGTACATGCGCGAGCGTTCGCCCGGGACCGGCTTAACGATGGGGCCTCTGTGTCGGGGTCCGGGAGCGCTCCACGCCGCGCGCGGAGTCGACGCCGGAGGTCGGCGGCCGCTGGCGCGCTACTCCCCGCGCCAGCGGCCGCCGATCTCCTCGCGGCGCATGGTGTCGGCCTCGCCGTCGCGGAAGACGCTGACGCGGCCGGTCTCCTCGCTCAGCGTCACGGTCGCGACGACCTCGGGACGGACGGAGGTCTCGATCGCGCTCATGTGGCGCGACCCCATCCACGGCTCGTAGCTCACGTCGTCGACGAGATCGGTCTCCTCGTCGCGGGTGCCCAGGTCGCGGAACCTGACCATCTGCGTCTCGATCTCGCCGTCGACCGCGACGACGACGCCCCCGTCCTGCGCGACGCTCACCGACTCGGCGGCGGTCGCGAGCGCGTCGCCGTCGAAGACGGAGGGCGCGGTGTCGCGCGGCCAGCGGTTGTCGCCCATCGGGTCGGCGTACGCACCGTAGTCGCTGTCGCCGATGACGGCGAAGTACAGTCCCGGCCCCTTCACGTGCGGCTCCTCCCACCCGTCGAAGGAGACGCTGACGCCCTCGGCGCAGTAGGTCAGGCGGTCGACGACCTCGCACAGCCGGTCGTGGTCGCCGTAGTCGATGGCGAGGCCGCTCATCGCAGTTGGTCCCCCCGGTCCCCCCGTCCGCTGCGGTTGCCGCCGTTGATCACAGTCGAAGAGACGAGACACCGGTATATAAGGGCAACCGAGTCGGTCGGCGCCTCAGGGCCGCGTGCGCTGGCCCGAACGCTCGCTCACGGCCGTCAGCGCTCACGACACCGAACGCTCGCTACCGCCGCCACTGCGTGAACAGCCGCGTGTCGAACCGGTCGGCGCGGACGAGGCCGACCCCGAACGCGGCCGCGACCGCGGCGGGCAGGAGGTTCCCGAACCAGACGTTGATTCCCCCCCAGAGGATCACGAAGCTCACCATGTCGTCGAGCATGAACTCGCAGTCGCGGAGTCGCTCGCGGATCCCCGCCTCGGCGAAGGCGCGGTCGAGCGTGACGACGGCGACGATCGCGGACAGCACCCACCCGACATAGTTCGACAGCGGGACGCCGTAGAACGCGCCGCCGCCGAAGTCCCAGAAGCCGAGCGACACCGCGCCGGGGTCTAAGACGACGTCCATCGCGACGACGACCGGGATCACCGTCGCCAGTCGGACCCAGACGCTGTCGGCTCGCGGACCGAGCAACAGCAGACACAGCAGGTAGGCGTTCAACACGAGGGGGATGAAGAAGACGGGGAGCGCGACCGGCACGCCCGCGAGCATCGGCCCGAGGTCCACGGTGTACGCGAACTCGCCGTACGGCCACCCGGTCGCGACGCCGACCCCCTCGATCAGGTAAGTGTACGCGATCAGGACGCCGATCCACCCGAGCGCGCGGCGGTCGACCGTCGGTAACACCCCGACGACGAGCGGCGACCGCATCACGATCACGCCGAACAGGACGAACCACGGGTGGAAGGCGAACGGCTCGGGCACCCACCCCTCAGCGCTGCCGACGAGCGCGAGCGCGCCGACGAGCGGGAAGACGACCGCGATGGTGAAGCGGTTCTCGCGGACGATCCGGTCGAGCAGCGCCTCCGCCTCGTCGCGCGTGTCGGGCGCGCGCTCGCGGAGCGCGTCGAGCCGCGACCCCGTCGTCGCGGTCGAGTCGGTCACGGCAGCGCCTCCCAGAGCGGGTACACCCGCCAGAGGCCGCCCATCGACAGCAGCGTGCCGACGACGGTGTTCAGCGCCGGGAACCACCAGTACGCGCGGTCGACGGAGACAGCCGAGCGCGCAACCCACGCGACGAACAGCGGGTACACGCCGAGCAGCGCCCCGAGACGGGGGTCGACAAGCCAGAACGCGGCGGCCGCGGCGGTCCACGCCGCGAAGCAGTAGGCGTACGTCCGCGCCTCGCCGAGGACGGTCGCGGTCGTGTCGATCCCCGCCGCGCGGTCCGGCTCGATGTCGGGGATCGCGGAGAACGTGTGCATCCCCATCGTCCAGAGCCACGCGCCCGCCAGCGCCGCGAGTGGCGGGTGCGCGCCCGCGACCGTCGCGTACGCCGCCGCGCCCGGGAGGACGTACAGCCCGTTCGACAGCGAGTCGAGGAACGGCGTCGTCTTGAAGCGCGCGGGCGGCGCGCTGTAGCCGACGGCCAAGACGAAGAATCCGATCAGGTACGGCCACGCGACCCGGGGCGTGATCGCGAGCGTCGCCAGCCCGAGGAGCCCGGAGGCGACGACCGCGGCGGAGACGAACCGGCTCCCCCGCCAGCGCGCCTCTCGGTCATCCTTCTTGGGGTTCACCTCGTCGATGTCGGCGTCGAACACGTCGTTGACGCCGTAGAGGAACACGTTCGCGGGGACGAGGAAGTACCCGGCGAGCGCGACCGTGACGGGCGTGAACAGCCCGCTCACGGCGTCGATACCGTAGGTGACGCCGACCGCGACCGGCCCGGCGAGGTAGAGCCAGAAGCGCGGCCGCGACAGCACCAGTAGGTACCGGAGTCCCTCGCGGCCGGTGCCGGCGGCCTGGCCCCGCTCTCCCGTCGCGGCCCGGTCCGCCTCTTCCGAGCCGGGTCGGTCCCGGCTCTCTCCGGCGGCTCGCTCGCCGTCGGTCTCGGGTCGGTTCTGGTCGCTCACGGCGGCGATCACACGTCGTCGTCGGCCATCGCTTCCGCGGTCAGCCCCCCGCTGATGAGACACATCGGGACGCCGATGCCGGGCGTCGTCGTCGACCCCGTGAAGTAGAGCCCGTCGACCGCGTCGGAGACGTGCGGCGGGCGCAGCAGCGAGGTCTGGGTGAGCGTGTGCGCCAGCCCGAGCGCGCTGCCCGCGTAGCTGTTGTAGCGGTCCGCGAAGTCGTCGACCGAAAACGTCTCCTCGACGACGATCCGCCCGCGGAGGTCCGTGTCGGCGTTCTCGGCGATGTCGTCGATCACGAGATCGCGGTACCGGTTCCGGATCTCGGGTGTGTCTGCCAACCCGGGCGCGATCGGCACCAAGGCGAAGAGGTTGCTGTGGCCCTCAGGCGCGACCGTATCGTCAGTCTTCGAGGGGACGCAGAGGTAGTACGCGGGGTCGTCGGGCCACTCGGGGTCGTCGAATATCTGCGCGAAGTGCCCGTCCCAGTCGGTCGGGAGGACGAGCGTGTGGTGTTCGAGGTTCGGCACGTCGCCCTCGACGCCGAGGTATAACAGGAACGCGGACGGCGCGTACGTCCGCGACTCCCAGTACTCCTCGGTGTACTGTCGCTTGTGTTCGGGCAGCAGCTCCTGTTCGGTGTGCGCGTAGTCGGCGTCGGAGACGACCCGGTCCGCGAGGTAGCGCTCCCCGCCCGTGGTGTCGACCGCGAAGGCGCCGTACCGACCTTCGATCCCGGTCACCTCGGCGTCGGTGACGAACTCGACGCCGAGCTCCTCCGCGAGTTCGACGATCCCGTCGACGACGGCGCCGATCCCGCCCTCGGGGTAGTAGACGCCCATGTTGTAGTCGACGTGGCTCATCAGGTTGTACAGCGCGGGCGTGTTCGTCGGCGAGCCGCCGAGGAACACGAGCGTGTACTGCATCAGCTGCTGGAGCTTCGGGTGGTCGAAGTACTTCTCGACGTGCCCCTGCATCTTGCCCAGAAGCGAGAGCCCCCACGAGTAGCGGAGCACGTCGCGGTCGACGTAGTCGCGCAGCCGCGGGCGGTCCTCGTAGACGAAGTGCTCCATCCCGATCTCGTAGGTCCGCTCCGACTCCTCCAAGTACGCGTCGAACGCCTCGCCCGCGCCGGGCTCGTACGACTCGAATATCTCCCTGTTCGCCTCGCGGTCCGGCAGCACGTCGACCTGGTCCCCGTCTTTCCAGAACACGCGGTAATGCGGATCGAGGCGCTCTAACTCGTAGAACTCGTCGGGCGACCGGTCGAAGTGGCCGAAGAAGCGCTCGAACACGTCCGGCATCAGGTACCACGACGGCCCCATGTCGAAGCGGAAGCCGTCGACTTCGAGCCGGCTGGCGCGCCCGCCGAGCTGCTCGTTCTTCTCCAAGAGGGTGACGTCCGCGCCGGCGTCCGCGAGGTAACAGGCCGTCGAGAGGCCGCCGAATCCGCCGCCGATCACGACGACGGACTCGCCGGCGACGCCGTCGATGTCCGGGACCACGTCCATGTCCGAAGCTACGGACGGAACCGGTATAAATACCGGCCAGATGCGCCGAGTGGATACCACTAAGTCGCCGTCGCGCGTACCCGAGTTCACATGGACCTGACGGTCGCGATCACCGGCGCAACGAGCGGGATCGGGCGAGCCGTCGCCGAGGCGTTCGTCGACGAGGGGGCGTTCGTCGCCGTCTCCGGGCGCGACGGCGCGGCCGTCGATCGGACCGTCGCGGCGCTGAACGGCGATGGAGAGGACGGCGAACGCGACGTCGACGCCGACGGCGAGGGGGCGGGCGGCGCGGACGCCGCCGACGGTGCGGCCGACCGCGGCACGGCGTGGGGCGCCCGCGTCGACGTGCGCGACGAGTTCGACCTCGAACGGTTCTTCGAGCGCGTCGCCCGCGAGGCCGGCCCGGTCGACGTCGTGTTCGCGAACGCCGGCGTGTTCCACGGCGCGCCGGGCGAGCGACCGACGACAGAGGTCACTTACGCCGACTACGACGACACGATGCGGACGAACGCCCGCGGCGTGTTCGCGACGATAACGGAGGCGACCCCTCACCTCGCCGACGACGCACGCGTCCTCGTCCCGTCGGGCGCGGTCGCGGCCGAGTCGAAGCCGGGGATGGGCGCGTACGCGGTGTCGAAGGCGGCCGCCGAGGCGGTCGCGCGCGGCTTCGCCGCCGACCTCTCGGCGACGGTCGGCGTCGTCGACCCCGGCCTCGTCGCCACCGACCTCACGGGGAAGGAGCGCGCCCGCGACCCCGAGAGCGTCGCGCCGCTGTTCGTCTGGGCCGCCACCGAGGCGCCCGCCGAGGACGTGAACGGCGAGCGGGTGGGGCTCCGGGAGTGGAAGTCGGCGACGCGGTAGGGGTAGATTGGGCTCGGGTCGGCGGGGAAGGGCGCTATGACTCCAGTCGCTCGTTTGTAAATATCCGATCGCGGATTGGCGCTGAACACCGCCAAAGCCCCAGTCGCGAGGACGACCCTCGACGACGCAAGGACCGCAAGGAGCGAGCGAAGCGAGCGACTGAGGACCGCAGCGAGTCGCGGGTCGTCCTCGCGACTGGGGCTTTGAGTCCCACCCCGCACCGCAACCGCACGGCACCTCACGCCTCCCCAGCCTCGTCGGCGGCTCCCGATGGTCGCCGCCGACTCCCTCGCGCGGTGCTCCTCGGCCGCACCGCGGCCTCGGAGGCACGCGCCACCGCAGTTGTTGTTTATAAGTGAATAGCGCCACCTCTCGCGGGTATTTACACAGCACATCGTCGATTCCGCGATTCGACCACCGAGAATTATCCCTCGGTCGGTCGAACGAGGGGTATGCCACTCGCGGACCCCGACCTCTCGGGCTCGACGGCGTTCATCACCGGAACGACTCGCGGCATCGGCAAGCAGATCGCGCTCGCGCTCGCCGAGCAGGGCTGTAACGTCGTCTCGACCGGCAAGACGACGGACGACGACGACACCGAGCTGGCGGGGTCGATCGAGCAGACGGCCCGGGAGGTGCGCGAGCGCGGACCGGAGGCGCTGGCGCTCGAACTCGACCTCCGCGACGAAGAGCGCGTCGACGAGGTCGTCGAGGAGTCGATCGACCGCTTCGGCGAGGTCGACATCGTGATCAACAACGCGAGCGCCATCCAGCTGGCGAACGTCGCGGACCTGCCGGCCGACCGCTTCGACCTCCTGACCGACGTGAACGTCCGCGGGACCCACCTCGTCGCGCACGCGTTCGCCGACCACCTCGCGGGGCTCGACGAGGCGTGGCTGCTGACGAACGCGCCACCGGTCACGACCGACCGCTCGCCGGGCAAGGCGCCGTACGCGTGGTCGAAGCTCGGGATGTCCTTCGTCACGCTCTCGCTCGCCGAGGAGCTCGCGGGCGACGACGTGGGCTGTAACACCTTCTGGCCCGTGACGACGATCGACACCCGCGCGACGCGCTACTTCGGGCTCGGGACCGAGGACGACTGGCGCACCCCCGAGATCGTCTCCGACGCGGTGCTCGAAATCCTCGCGCGCGACCCCGCCGAGTGTACGGGCGAGAGCTTCTACGACGAGGAGCTGCTCCGCGAGGCCGGCGTCACCGACTTCTCCGCGTACAACCTCACCGAGGGCGACCCGGCGCCGATGTCGGCGCGGCTGTTCGACCCCGAGTACGAGCGCGAGGTCTGAGGGGCCGTCACCGCGTCAGCACGTCACTCCGCCGCTCCATCACTCCGTCACCGACTCCCGAAGCGCCGCGGTCGCCGCTGCCGGGTCCTCGGCGGCCGTGACCGCCGACAGCGCGGCCACGCCGGTCGCGCCCGCCTCGACCACGGGCGCGGCGTTTCCCGCGTCGATCCCGCCGATCCCGATCACCGGAACCGCGACCGCGTCGGCGATCGCCGCGATCCGCTCGGTGCCGATCCCGTCCCGGTCGCCCGAGACGTCCTTCGAGTCGGTGCCGTAGACGGCGCCGACGCCGAGGTAGTCCGCGCCCGCCGCCGCGGCCGTCTCGGCCTGTTCGACCGTCGAGGCCGAGACGCCGACGACGGCGTCCTCGCCGAGCCGCTCGCGGGCGACCGCGACCGGGAGGTCCGACTGTCCGAGGTGGACGCCGTCGGCGTCTATCGCGGCCGCGAGGTCGATCCGATCGTTCACGAGGAGCGGCACGCCCGCCTCCGCGGTCAGCTCGCGGAGCCGGAGCCCCGTCTCGTAGCGCTCGCGGTCGGTCGTCGCCTTGTCGCGGAGCTGGACGACGTCGACGCCGCCCTCCAGCGCGGCCGCGACCACCTCCGGCGTCGACCGCCCCGCCGAGCGGCTCGCCGCCGTGACGAGGTACGTTCGCCACTCGTTGATATTCATTAGTGGTACAACTCGTGGTTCGATAAAAACGGTTGCGCTCCGGGACCGCTCCACCGGGACGGGTCCGGCGAACCGGCCGATATGCTCACGTTGTACACACGCAAAGCGCTAAGTGCGCCGGCTCACATCGTACACACGATGAGCAGCGACAAGAAGCGGGTCCAGTTCCGGGCGCCGCACCGACTCATCGACCGGACCGACGCGCTCGCGGACGTGCTCGGGGAGGACCGGACGGACATCCTCGTGACGGCGCTGCGAGAGTACCTCCAAGAGGCGGCCCACGACGACGCGCTCACTCAGGAGATCGCGGCCGCCTACTACGACGACGCGATCACCTTCGAGCAGCTCAAGGCGCTCGTCGGCGCCGAGGAGGCCGCGAACCTCCGCGTGCTGAAACGGCAGTTGGACGAGGGGTTCGTCGACGAGGTCGCCGACGCGTAGATGGCCCGGCTCGTCGCCGACACCTCCGGCCTCGTGAGCCTCGGGATCGCCACCGGTGACGACCCCGACCCACTCTCGACCTGCGCGGAGCGGTACGAGGTCGTCGTCCCGACGGTTGTCGTTGAAGAGCTCCGAGAGACCGCCTCGTACGACGACGCGCACGGCCGCGCCGCGACCGCCGTTCTCGATCGGACCGGAGCGATATCGACCCGATCGGTCGAACTCGACGCGGAGTTCCCCCTCGACGACGGCGAGAACGCCGCCGTCGCCCTCGCGAACGATCTCAACGCCGCGCTGCTGCTCTGCGACGAGTTCACCCAGCTCGGCTTGGTTCACGCGTCGCTCGCCGACACGCGGCTCGTCACGACGCCGACGCTCCTCTCGGTCCTCGTCCGGACCGACGCGCTTTCGGCGGGCGACGCGAGGGTGGCTCTCATCTCGATCGGCGACGCTCGGAGTTGGGACGCGAACGCCTACGTACAACGGGCTCGGTCGCTGCTCGAAGGCGACTGACGCCGACGTCGACGGACGCCTCCCCTCGCGACGCGGACGGACAGACACAAGCCCGCCCGGCCCGTACCGTGGTTCGAATGCTATCCCGGCTCCGCAACGGCGCCGCGCGCGTCGGCGAGGCGGTCGCGGGCGCGCTCGATCGGGCCGGAATTATCGACCGGTCGCGGCTCGACGAGACGATGGGGCTCGCGTGGCCGCGGATCGTGACGGGGTTCGCGATCATGTCGAAAAACACCGTGGACCTCGCGGTGATCGGTTACGCGTTGGGCGTCTCGGCGGTCGCCGGGCTCGGGTACGCCTTCGCGTTCTGGCAGCTGGCGAAGTTCGTCTCCATCGGACTCGCGGGCGGCACCGTCTCGCTCGTCTCGCAGAACTACGGCGGCGACGACCGCGGGCGGGCGGGGCTCGTCGTCAAGCAGTCGCTGCTCGTGGCCGCGCTGCTCGCCGCGCCGATCGTCGCCGGCTACATCCTCGGCGCGGAGCGGCTGATCGGCCTCGTCGGCGGCGACGGGGCGGCGCTGTCCGCCGGGACCACCTACCTCGTCGTCACCGCGCCCGCGCTCGCCTTCGAGTTCTTCAACATGATCGCGAGCCGGACGTACGCCGGCGTCGGCGACACGGTCACCCCGATGGTCGCCCGCGCCGGCGGCGCGCTGTTGAACGTCGTCCTCACGGTCTGGCTCGTCCTCGGCGCCGGACTCGGCGTGTTCGGCGCCGGACTCGGCACCGCGGTCTCCATCGCCGCCGTCGGCGTCGTCCTCGCGTGGGGGATGTCCGGCCACTCGTACTTCGGCCGCGGCGCGTCGCCCGTCCCGGTCGGGCGCTCCGGCCCGTGGCTCGACGCCGGGCTGACCCGACAGCTGCTCCGCGTCTCGGCCCCCCTGATCGCGCGCCGCGTCGCCGAGGGGGTCGTCGTCTTCCCGCTGCTGTGGATCGCGTCGTCGTTCGGCGAGGCGGTCGTCGCCGCCCTGGAGGTCGGCCGCCGGGTGCGGGCACTGCTCGGCAGCTTCAGCTGGGGCTTTTCGATCGCCGCGAGCACGCTCGTCGGCCAGCGGCTCGGGGCGGGCGAGGAGTCGCTCGCGACCGCCTACGGCCGCGACGTGATCGCCCTCTCGGCGGTCGTCTACGTCCTCGCGTCGGCCGCGGTGATCGCCGCCGCCACGCCGATCGCGGGCGTGTTCGTCGACGACCCGGCCGCGGTGAGCGCGACCGCGGCGTTCGTCGTCGCGGCCGCCGTGAGCGCCGTCCCGCTCGGCGTCGACGGCTCGATCACGGGGTCGCTGCGCGGCGCGGGCGACACGCGGTGGCCCTTCGTCGCGTCGATGATCGGGCTGTACGCGTTCGCGCTCCCGGTCGCGCTGGTCGGGCTCGTCACGCCGCTCGGCGTCGCCGGCCTCTACGCGGCGCTCGTGGCCGAGAAGCTCGTGCCGGCCGGGCTGAACGGCTACCGGTTCCGGTCGAACCGGTGGCAGGCCGTCAGCCGACAGTACCGGCCCGACCGGGGCGACGCCGAAGAAGAGGTCGGGTGAGGCCTACTCCTCGGCGGCGACGTCCTCGATGACTTCGACGCTGCCGGTGAGCTGCCGGTGGACGTACGGCATGTCGATGCCGGCCTCGTCGAACGCCTCCTTCACCGCGGTGACGTACTCGGAGCGCACGCGGACGAAGTCGCCGCGGTCGGGGTCGGCGATCCACCAGCGCGACTGGAGCCCGACGGCGGAGTCACCGAGCTCGACGAGCCGGACCGAGACGCCGGGGTCGTCGAGGATCTCCTCGTGGGCCTCGGCCTTCTCGACGATGATGTCGGTCGCCTCCGCGATGTCGTCGTCGTAGCCGATCCCGAAGACGAACTTCTGTCTGAGCGTGTCGTAGGCGACGGGGTTGGTGACCGCGCTGTTCGCGAGGTCGCCGTTCGGCACCGTCACCAGCTCGTTGTCGAACGTCCGGACCCGCGAGACCCGCAGGTCGATCTCCTCGACGCGACCGCTGTTCCCGTCCCACTCGATCCAGTCGCCGACCTCGAACGGCTTGTCCTTCAAGATGAACACCCCGGCGACGAAGTTGCCGAGGAGGTCCTGTGCGGCGAAGCCGACCGCGAGCGCGATGGCGCCGCCGAACACCGCGAACGCCGAGAGGAACGCGCCGTAACCGGCCACGGCGAAGCCGATCGCGATCGCCGCCACCCAGACGACGGCGTTGAGGACGTTCGTGCCGAGGCTCACGACCGCCTCGTCGAACCCGCGCGATCTGGCGATCCGACGGAATCCCGGAATGACGGCGAGCTTTCCGAGCAGCAACACGGCGAGGAAGCCGGCGACGAACCTGACCAACGTCACGGCGATCGCCGCCACGTCGACCGCGTTCGTGATCGCGTCGAGCTGTAAGGGGTACATCGTCCCACCTTTCGGGCGACTATATAAAGAAGCTACTGGCAGCGCGGTTGTTTACGTTCGGTGTGAGAGCCAGTCCGAGCGGAACTCGGCGCGGTCCGAACTCCGGCCGGGGCAGAACTCGGCGCGGTCCGAACTCCGGGTCGGGACGCGGCCGCGGCCCGCTCGCGCTCCGGGCGACGAGGGGTCAGTCGCCTCGCACCGCGAGCGGGCCGTCCCCCCGAGCGACCGCGCGCAGCCGTCGGCCGTGGACGTCGTCCGCGGCGATCCGCTCCCGGACCGCCGCCGGAACCCACTCGTCGCGACCGGCCGGTTCGGGCGCGGACTCGACGCCCGCGGGCCGGAGTTCGTCGGGGAGGTACCGGGCGTACGTCGGGAGGCGCTCGCGGAGCGGGACGCCGCCCGCGTCCGCGACCGCCTCCAGTTCCCGGTGGTCGGGCCACTCGTACGCCGGGTTGATGTAGTCGTCCGTCACCGGCGAGACGCCGCCGAGGTCGTCGATCCCGCAGTCGACCAGATCGGCGGCCGGCGAGAGGTTCGGCGGCACCTGAACGGACACCTCCTCGGGTAGCGCCGCCCGCGCCATCGCGACGACTCGGCGCATCGTGTCGAGGTCCGGCTTCGGGAAGTCGGAGCGCTCGTTGGGGACGACGTTCTGGACGATCACCTCTTGAACGTGGCCGTGGCGCTCGTGGAGGTCGCGGATCGCGAGCAGGCTCTCGGCGCGGTCGCGCCAGTCCTCACCGATCCCGACGAGGATGCCGGTGGTGAACGGCACGCCCTGCCGGCCCGCCGCGCGGATCGTGTTGAGCCGCTGGCCGGGCGTCTTCCGGCGTCCCCCGGCGTGCGCGTCGACGTCGGCGGTCGTCTCCAGCATGACGCCCATCGACGCGTTCACCTCGCGGAGGTCTGCGAACCCCGCCTCGGTCAGATCGCCGGGGTTCGAGTGCGGGAGCAGCCCCTCCTCCAAGGCGATCTCGCAGGCGCGATAGAGGTACTCGTGGATCGAGTCGAACCCCCACTCCGCGAGCGTCTCGTGGAGGGCCGTGTACCGGTCGTCCGGCTCGTCGCCGAAGGTAAAAAGCGCCTCCGTACAGCCCGCGTCGGCGCCGACGCGACACTGCTCGCGCACCTCCTCGGGCGACAGCAGCGACGCCTCGCCCGGCACGTCGTAGTAGGTACAGTACGTACAGGTGTAGCGACACGCAGTCGTGAGCGGGATGAACACGTTGCGCGCGAACGTGAGCCGGTCGGCGACCGCGACGTCGGAAGGGTGGACCGAGAGCAGTCGCTCGACGGCCGCCCCGTCGACCGAAAGGTCGATCCCGTACTCGTCGCCCCCGGCGAACACGGACCTCACTCGCGGCCGGCGTTTAAAAAGAATCGCGGTTGCGGATCCCGCCGCGAGGCCGAATCCGGTTACGTTGTGCGGGAGAAATGGAGTCGCTCGCGTTCGCTTCGGCTCGCCAAATACCTCGACAAGTGTGTCAATATACGGTTCGATGACATCAGGATCTGAAACTCCTATACTGTCTCATACATCTCGACCAGATCGACCTCTTATTCATACCCAAAATTCTCTCCCACAAATGGATTGGCGCTTGACCAGCGCATCAGCGAAGAGTTCGAAGTTACTACCTGAAGTTGGGTTGTTCGCGACAGTCGAACCGTCGTATCGTACTCAGTTCCTGGATTCGGTTGTATACTCGTAGTTGAGGGGTTGCGTAGTTAGTATCTCGTAATTTTGATGTGGCGAACGATTTGCGGTAGTTCCGTCTTCTGACGGCAAATGAGCGGAAGTTTCCCGGCATTCATCACAATAAATCCTCGTTATTTGTGTGATGACACCCCTCAAACTGTACCTCTGGGTGGGACTCGGCCTCTTCCTCGTTGTAGTGGCCGGGCTTGCCTACCTTGGATGGAAACGGACAAACACGATGTCTGATTTCGCGATCGCCAGTGAGTCACTAGGACCGTATGTACTCGGTGCGGCGTTCGCTGCGACGTTCTTTAGCGCCGCCACGTTCGTCGGGTACGTCGGCTGGTCGTACACCGCTGGTTTGTCGAACCTTTGGTTGTTCCTGGCGTTGATCGGGGCATCCCCAGTTGCGCTCATCCTCTTCGCGAAACGCGTTCGCGAGATCAACGTCGACCAACATTCCTTGTCGTTGCCTGACTGGCTCGGTTCATTCTATGACAGTCAGTTCATCCGCGTCTGGGCGGCAATCGCGGTGATGTTCAACCTCTTCTACATCGCCGCACAACTTGATGCCGGCGCCCTGTTCTTCACAACCCTGCTTGGATTCAGCAAAGAGATTGGACTTACCATCATCACCGTCTTGGTGGTACTCTACGTAATGGCCGGTGCGACGTTCGCTGACATCTACACCGACGCCGTTCAGGCCGTTCTCATGGCGATTATGGGTGTACTCGTGTTTGTTTCGGCGTTCTGGACGATCGGTGGTGGACCGATCGGGACGTTCACACATATCGGTGCTGAGATGAATGCGATGGACCCCGCACTTACGAAACCGACAAACCCCGATTCGTCGGTTTTCTATAGTGCCTTCGCCATCATCGCCCTATTCATCCTGGAGTTCGCGTTTGCCGCACAACCCCAGCTGTTCAACAAAGTCCTCGCAATTTCGAACCCGAGTGACCTCCGGAAGATGATCGTTACGTATGTCTCCCTCACGCTGGCGTTCATCCTCACTATCTTCGGTGGGTTCTACTTGCTTGTGCTCGATTCATCGCTGGAGGTCGCCGACCAAGCGATATTCGTGTACGCGATGGATTACTTCCCCGCCATCGTTGCCGCATTCCTTGGACTGGTGATCTTGTCTGCGGCGCTCTCTACCACAGACGGCATCTTCATCGTTCTCTCGACGGCGGTCGCGAATGACGTATTCCTGAAGTTCCTCGTCGGTGAAGACTACATTGAGATGGACGCTGATCGTGCCGACCGAGTCTCCAAATACATTGCGCAAGCAGTTGTCCTCCTTGTTGGGGCGATCGCGTACTACATCGCACTCACTGCTCCGTTCAATATTGGCGAGCTCATCTGGGTGGGAATTTCAGGTGTTGCCGCTGCTACCGTCCCGCCGATCATGGTCGGAATTTACTTCCCGAATTTCGTAACTCGGAAGGCAGCGATCGCCTCGATGGTTGTCGGAGTATTGGGTTATGGCGTCATCACGACCGTATCGAACGCTCCTAGCGTGTTCGTTCGCGGGACCTACGCGCTCGTCCTCTCAACGGCCGTCATGATCGCTGTAAGCGCAGTTACCGCCCAAGAGGACGGGGTAGCCGAAATTGGTGCTGACACCACAACCGGAGGTGACTAAGAATGGTATCCATTATGTGGTACGTCTGGCTTGTCGGCACTGCGGTATCGCTGGCGACGATCTACGTGCTGCTTCGCGTCCTTTACAGCGAATGACGGGCGACGGCACGCCTGACCTCGACGAGCTTGCCGCGGTCGCCACCGAACTAGAGTTCGACCCGCCCGAGAGCGTCCTCAAGAGTGTACGAGACGCTGCCAGCCAACTCGCCAGTAGCGCTGCTACTGTCCGGGAACGCGAGACGCCGGTAGCGACGGAGAACTCATCACAGGAAGAACTACTTGATGACGAGTACGGCGCGCTCCTATACGGCTACAAAACACCGCATCAGCGCCACGCCGATGGCAGATTGGATGGGTGTCGCGTAGCGGTAAAAGATAACATCGCGGTGAAGGGGCTGACGATGACCTGCGGGTCCAGTGAGTTCGAGTACACTCCCGGATTCAACGCCACAGTCGTTGACCGGCTTCTTGATGCGGGTGTAAATCTCGTTGGGAAGGCGAATATGGATGCGTTCGCATTCGGGCCGAGCGGCGAATTCAGCGGCCGAAAGCCTGTCACAAACCCAATTGCTGAAGACCGGATTCCGGGTGGAGCCTCTAGCGGAAGTGGTACAGCAGTTGCCGCAGGCATCGTTGATGTCGCACTCGGCACTGACACCGGCGGTAGCGTCCGCATTCCTGCTGCCTGTTGTGGCGTCGTCGGGGTGAAACCAACGTTTGGAGCCATCTCGACACACGGTGTCGTTCCGTTCGCCCCATCGCTCGATACGGTCGGCCCGCTCGCACGCGACGTTTCCACGGCCACCGACGCTTTTACCGCCATTCACGGTTCCGACTCCAGAGACGCAACAACGGCACAGACACCGTCATTAGAACTTCCAGACACGCCGACGTTTGGAATTCCAGAATCGTTCTTGGAAGATTGTACGTCCCAGGTCGTGGATGAATTTGCTGAACTCCGAGAGACGCTCAGTACGAAGTTCGAAGTTCGGCCCGTCGACCTACCATTGGGGTCGATCGAGGCGGCATACTCGCTTGTCGGGGCGACAGAGTTTGCGTGGTTCATCCGACAGCAGGGCATTTCTCGTGGTATCGGTGCGACGTACGACGCTGGTTGGGCCGATGCCTTACACGAGTTTATGACGGAACATGGATTCAGCGATCATGTTGCGGAACGTGTGCTACCGGCTGCCACAATCGATGCCAGGGAAAGTGGCAAACCATATCTCGCCGGTCGACGCGAAGCACGTAGGTTCGACCAGTACTTACAGGAAGCGTTCGCTGATGTCGACCTACTTGTAACACCGACACTTCGTTCAGTACCACATGAACGCGGCAATATCGGCGCTGACGGTAGTATGTACGACCTGCTTGGGAACACGGCCCCGTTCAACCTCACCGGTCATCCTGCTGTCACACTTCCGGTCGCCGAACGTGATGGTCTCCCGGTGAGCGCACAAGTTATTGCCCCACGCTTTGCGGATAAAATCGCGCTTGCCGGTGCCAAACAAATCGAAGATCACGTAGACACAAGCTAACGTCCACCCTCGCAGTCGGCACTAATTCGTGTCGCGTCGATACGGTCACTGTGAGTGCGTGATATTCAGTTCAAGTTCGTTGGTTGTGCCGAGGAGCCGAGAGCGAACCTCTTCTTCAATGTCCGCATCCTCAAATCGGCGTTCCGGGCCAGAGATACTAATTGCGCCGATAACCCCGCCATCTGAGCGACGTACCGGAGCACCAAACGCAGTGAGACCTTCGATGTGTTCGCAATGATTGACTGCATACCCCTGTTCACGAACTGAGTCTAACTCCTCACGAAGTGTGTCTCGATCGGTGATTGTGTTCGGAGTCTCTACGGGCAATGATTCGTCAAGCAATTCTTTGATACGGTGGGTTGGAAGGAATGCGAGAATCGATTTCCCTGACGCAGTTGCATGTAATGGCATCTGGGAGCCAACCTGTGGATCGGTCTCGACAGCGTGTTCGCCAGTGGCCCGGAACACACAGAAGCCAACACCGTCTTCTTCAACGACGAACTGCGCGCGTTCGCCCGTCTTCCTGGCAAGTTCTTCGACTTTCTCTTCAGCCAGTGCGTATGTTTCGTCCTTCCGTCTAGCGGCTTCTCCAAGAGCCAGCAATTCGAAGCTCAGTTCAAATTCTCCTTCTTTGTGGGTAATGTAGTGGCGATCGTTTAGTGTTCGTAGATGCCGGTGTACTGTACTCTTCGCCAAGGAGAGATCATCCGCAAGATCGGAAAGCGTGACGTTGTTCTGGCTGCGAATTTCGTCCAGAATATCGAAGGCAGTTTCGACGGCTTGTACTGTTTCTCTACTCTCCGATTGTTGTGACATACCACCACACTACACATTCCGCGATTTAAGATCTCTGGGAGATGAACGGATAGAAACAGCAGGCTTCGTCGAAACCCTGTGCTTCAAATACAGTATTGACCGAAACGGGGCAAGACGTGTCTCGTGTGAGAATCTGCGACGGCGTCGTTCTGCTCACTCCCGAACGACCGTCACGCGTCCCTCGGACGCGTCGAGCGCGAAGCCAGCCTCGCGGAGCCACGTCGCAGCCCGACCCTCGCCGTGGATCAGCACCTCCGCGAGGTCCGCGGGCTCGTCGACGTCGGTGCCGAGTCTGTGGGAGTCGACCGCGGCGAAGTCCGCTCCGATCTCGGCCGCGATCTCGCGGTGATCGAGGTACGACGCGCCGTGGTAGTCGACCCGGAACTCGGGGTGCGAGGCGACGAACGCGTTCGTGCCGCCGCCGCGGCCCGGCGCGACGACGACGTCCGCGCCGCGGCCGGCCTCGAACAGGCGTTCGACCGCCGCCGGCGTCGCGAGCGCGAGGTCCGCCATCACGACGGCGACCGGCTCGGGGGGGCCGTCGGGCTCAGCGTCGTTTTCCGGCCGCGACGACGCCGTTTCGGCACCCAGCCGCGCGTCCAGAGCCGCGTTCACCGCGGCCGTCAGCAGGCGGTCGTCGACGGTGACCGACCGGTCGACGTCGACCGCGTCGGTGGCGAGGACGCGGGGCTCGCCGCCGGCGTCCTCGACCGCGTCCAGCACGTCGTCGAGCATGGCGCGCGCGAACGCGCTCCGCTCGTCGAGCGAGAGCACGTCTGCGAGTCGTGACTTCGGGCGATCGGTCGAAAAGGGGACGATGACCTCCATCGCGGGGAGCGGCGCGCCTCAGAACAGGGATTCCAGCTCGTCGCTGTCGTCGCTGACGAGCTCGTCGAGGTTGTCGTCGCTCTCCTCGCGGATCTCGTCTAAGTTGTCCTGCGCCTCGATGGCGACCTGCTGGAGCTCCTTGATCCGCGGGACGTTCGTGACGCCCGCGAGCAGGATGACCGTCGCGACGAAGCCGGCGCCGCGGTACGGGTAGTCCCCGCCGCGGACCTCCATCGAGCCGGTCTGCTCTTCGAGCCACTTGCGCCCGCGCTCGATACCCTTCCGGTTGAGGTACTCCGGCGGCCCGGCGAGCACGAGCAGCGCGCGCTCTGCGCCCTCGATCTCGCAGGGGAGCGTGAGCCGACCGAGCGCCGCCTTGCGGACGAGGCTGGTGATCCGGTTCGTGGTGTGCGCGCTGTCGAGCTCGTCGTCGTTGCCGTCGTCTCGGAGCCGCGAGAGCAGCCCGCCCGAGGAGCGCTCCTCGACCTCTTCCTCCGCGTAGCCGACCGTGGAGACGCCGCCGCCGGAGAGCGTGTTGATGATCTCCGAGGAGTCGACGACGCTCTCGGCGACCTCCTGGCCCTGCTGGATCTCGCCGGCGCCGAATAAGATCCCGAACCGCCGGACGATCTCCTCGTTGATCTCCTCGTAGCCGCCCTGAACGGACTCGCCCGTCTTCCGCCAAGCGTCGTTGTCGAACACCATCAGGTTGTCCACCTCGCGGACGAACGTCTGGAACGAGCGGGCCGCGTTGAGGGTGTAGATGCCGCCCTCGTCGCTCCCGGGCAGGATGCCCAGTCCGTAGACGGGTTCGGTGTAGATCCGCTTGAGGTGTTTCGCGAGCACCGGCGCGCCGCCGGAGCCGGTCCCGCCGCCGAGACCGGCGACGACGAGGAAGGCGTCGACCTCGTGGACCGGGATCGAGTCGATCGCGCCCTGTACCTCGTCGATGTCCTCCTCGGCGATCTCCGCGCCGAGCTCGTTGTCCGCGCCGACGCCGTGGCCCTTCACGCGCGACTGGCCGATGAGGACGCGCTGGTCCTCGGCGATGTGTTCGAGCCCCATGAGGTCCGCCTTCGCCGTGTTGACGGCCGCGGCGGCCCGGACGATCTCGGAGCCCGTCCGCTTGTCGTACTCCAAGAACTTGTCAACGACTTTACCCCCCGCCTGTCCGAATCCGATCATTGCGAGTTTCATCGTGTGCTCCCTCCGCGTTTGAACTGAACAGAACGTGATCTCGTATATAAGCCTTCGGTTGCCGTTACCAGCGCTGAGATTATCGCAGTTGACACGTTCGGGTCACCTGTCATCGGATTCCGAGGTGCTCACCGAGCGTCGTCAGTTCGGACGGGTCGACCCCGAACGCCTCTACGTCGTTGTCGGCGGTCGTGTTGTCGAACTTCAGCGACCGGTACTGGTCCGGACCCATCGGGAACCCGGGGACGGCGCCGAGGACGGAGAGCCCGACCTTCGCGAGCGGCATCGGGAGCGGGACGATCGTGACGCCCTTCTCCTCCGCCTCGTAGACGAGGTCGGTCACCTGCCGCAGCGTGAGCACCTCGGGGCCGCCGATCTCGTAGGCCCCCCCAACGTGTTCGTCGTCGGTCACCGCGGCGGCGATCATCGGCACGAGGTCCTCGACGTGAATCGGTTGGAACCGCGTCTTCCCGCCGCCGGGAAGCGGGTACAGCGGGACGCCCGGCGCGAACATCCCCTTCAGCCGCTTGGTGAACGAGACGAACTCCCCGCCCTCGCCGAAGACGACGGAGGGACGGAAGATCGTCCAGTCGAGCTCGCTCTCGCGGACTATCTCCTCGGCCGCTCCCTTGGCGCGGATGTAGGCTGTGTCGCCGTTCGGGTCCGCGCCGAGCGCGCTCAGTTGGACGAACCCCTCGACGCCTCCGTCCTCGGCCGCGCGGACGAGGTTCTCGGTCCCGCCGCGGTGGATCCGGTCGTGCATCCGGTTGCCGCCGTCCGGTTCGAACAGCGGCGAGAGCGCGACCAGGTTCACGACCGCGTCGTGACCGTCGACCGCCGCCGCGATCGAGTCGTAGTCGGTCACGTCGCCGCTCACGCCCGTCACGCCCTCCGGCGCCTCCTCGGGCGAGCGGGAGAGCGCGGTCACCGCGTGGCCGTCGTTCGCGAGCGCGCGACAGAGGTACGAGCCGATGAACCCGGTCCCGCCGGCTACCAACACTTTCATGCGTTCCGTATCGCGTGGAAGCCCCGTAAACCTACCGCGGCGTCAGACGCTCGCTGAACCCGGCGCCGCGATGGCCGGCGATCGATGGCTCCGAGGCGGCGGCCGGCGATCGACGTCTCCGGCGCGGCGACCGACCTCGGCGCGAGCAGCCGGGTCACTCCTCGTCCGGAACCGGGACCGTCAACACCGGGACGGGCGCGCTCCGGAGGGTGCGCTCGGCGACGCTGCCGAGCAGGTACCGTCCCACGCCGGTCCGGCCGTGGGTCCCCATCGCCACGAGGTCGACGCCGGGGTCGTCGACGTACGCTCGAATTCCGCGCGCAGCCGAGGACGCGGCCTCGACGGCGCCGACCGCCTCCACTCCTGCGGCCTCGACGCGCTCGACGCCCGCGGCGACGGCGTCGTCGGCGTACTCGGAGAGGACGTCGACCTCCACGTGGTCGCCGATACCGATCCCGCCGGTGTCGACGACCGAGAGGACGTGGACCGTCGCGCCCGCCCGCTCGGCGATCGGGATCGCCCGGTCGAGCGCGGCCGTCGCCGCCGGGCTCCCGTCGGTGGGGACCAAGACGCCCTCGTACGGGTACGGGACCGCCTCGTCGCCCGGCCGCAGCGCGAGCACCGGCACCGGCGAGCGCCGGACGACGCGCTCGGTCGTGCTGCCGACGAGGCGCTCGACCCCCTGCCGTCCCCGCGTCGACATCGCGACGAGGTCGGCGTCGATCCGGTCCGCGTAGTCGACGACCGTCTCGGGGACGCCGCCCTGCTCGACGGCCGTCTCGGCGTCGACGCCGCGCTCCGCGGCGCGGGCCGCCGCCGCCTCGACGATCGACTCCCCCTCCTGCTCCAGCACGTCGACCACGTCGCCGCCGATCCGCGTCACGCTGTCGCGGGTCGTGTCCGCGACGTGGAGGAGGTGAACCGTCGCGCCGTGGTCGGCGGCGATCGCCAGGATGTGGTCGAACGCCGCCGCGGCCGCGTCGCTGCCGTCGGTGGGAACGCAGATCCGGTCGAACATACCGGACCGGTCGCGGCCGCGGGTAAAAAAACGCTCGCGTCGTCGCGGTCGCCCCGGTGGCGTCGGCCCGCTGGCGTGTGCCGCGCCGTTACGCCGCGTCGTCGTCCGGAGATTCGCCGCCCGGGGCTTCGCCGTCCCCGGCGTCGTCGGCGTCCCCCGCCTCCCCGCCGTCCCGCCGCGTGACGCGCACCGTCGAGATGCGCGCGCCGTCGACCGCGGTGACCTCGAAGGCGAACCGCTCCGTCTCCGCGACGTCGCCGACCTCGGGCGAGCGCCCGATCCGGTCGAGCACGAACCCGCCGAGCGTCTCGTAGCCGTCGCCGCTGAGGTCGGTGCCGAGCGCGTCGTTGACGTCCGTGAGCGGCACCGACCCGTCCGCCTCGTGCGTCCGGTCGCCCGTCCGGCGGATGGTGTGGCGGCCCTCGGCGACGTCGAACTCGTCGCGGAGGTCGCCGACGAGCGCCTCGGCGACGTCCTCGACGGTGACGATCCCCTCGAAGGCGCCCCACTCGTCTATCACCGCCGCCATCTGTCGCCGCCCGTCGCGGAACTGGACGAGGAGGTCGCTCGCGCTCGTCGTCTCCGGGACGACGAGGATCTCGCGGGCGAGGTCCGCCGCGGTGGGACCGTCCGCGTCGTCGAGAGCGTCGTCGCAGTCGCCCGTCTCGATCGCGCGCAGCACGTCCTTCACGTCGACGAAGCCGACGACGCGGTCGGCGTCGTCGGCCTCGACGACCGGGTACCGAGTGTGACCCGCGTCGAGGACCGTCTCGCGGATCGCCGAGAGCGTCGCGTCAGCGGGCAGCGAGACCACGTCGGGGCGGGGGGCCATCAGCTCGCGGGCCGCGGTGTCGTCGAGCTCGAAGACGCCCTCGATCATCGCCACCTCCGACTCGTCGACGTGGCCTGCGTCGCCGGCCCGCGCCAGCACGCGTCGGATCTCGCGCTCTTCGAGCGTCTCGTCGCTCTCGGAGGCGGGCGGGACGCCGATCAGGCTCGTGAAGGCGTTCGCGGTGCCGTTGAACACCGCGATGCCGGGCGAAAAGAGGAGGTACGACAGCTTCATCGGCGGGGCGAGCAACAGCGAGATCCGCTCCGCCTGCGCGATGGCGATGGTCTTCGGGGCCAGCTCGCCGAAGACGACGTGGAGGAACGTGATAACGGAGAAGCCGATCGCGAACGCGACGAGGTGGACGACGCTCTCGGGCAGGAGCGGACCGAGGACGGGTTCGATCAGCGCCGCGACCGCGGGCTCGCCGATCCATCCGAGGCCGAGCGACGCGAGCGTGATCCCGAGCTGGGTCGCGGCGAGGTAGTCGTCGAGGTTGGCCATCACCTCCTGAAGCGTCTGCGCGCCCGCCTTCCCCTCCTCTGCCAGCTGTTCGACCGAGGTGGCCCGTATCCTGACGAACGCGAACTCCGAGGCGACGAAGAACCCGTTCAGCGCCACCAACACGAGGGCCGCCGCGACGCGGGAGACCGAGACGGCGACGCCTACCATCCGTCCCTCCGGAGCGCGCGAGCGGTTGACGAGTGGACGACCATGGCGCCCGTTCGTGAACGGGTCACTAAAAATGGTGGTGGGGCTGGCGTCGCGCTCCCCGGAGGGCGGGCGTCGAACGAGCGGCCCGCTTGTGGCGGAAGGGGGACCGAACCGCGCGGCCCGTTCGCGGCGGAGAGGTCCGAACCGGGCGGGCCGGAGCCGCGCCGTTTATTCCTCGGCGCGGCGGAACGCCACCATGCTGATCACGCTGGAGGGGCTCGACGGCAGCGGCAAGACGACGGTCTGGGAGGCGCTCCACGACGTGTACCCCGGCGCGACGTTCACCCGCGAACCCACCGACAGCTGGTACGGGGAGGCGGTGGGGCGCTCGATGGCCGACCCGGAGGCCGACCCGCTCGCGGAGCTGTTCCTGTACACCGCCGACCACGCGAACCACCTCTCCGAGACGGTGCGGCCGGCGCTCGCCGACGGCGACCTCGTGGTCTCCGACCGCTACTCCGACTCGCGGTTCGCCTATCAGGGGGCGACGCTCGCGCGCGCCGACGCGGACGTCCAGCGACCGTTGGAGTACGTCAGGGGGATCCACGCCGCCTTCTCGCGGCCGCCCGACGCCACCATCTACCTCGATCTGGACCCCGAGACCGCCGCCGAGCGCGCCGGCCGGACCGACAAGTTCGAGCGCGGCGGCTACCTCGCGGCCGTGCGCGACAACTACGAGCGCCTGATCGACGCCGACCCCGGTCGGTTCCACCGCGTCGACGCGGCGCGCGCGCCCGAGGACGTGGTGGCGCGAGTCGAGGATATCGTGGCCGAGCTGGTCGACCGCTGAACCCTTCTCCGAGCGTTCTCAGCGCGTGTCCGGCAGTTCGTACTCGTCGGGCGACGGGACGTAGAGGTAGTCGATGGCGACGCCGAGCGCCAGCGGAAGCGCGATCAAAAGCGCCAGCAGGATCGTCGAGCTCCCGACGTCGATACCGGTGCCGACGCCGAGCGCGCCCGTGAACACGAGCGTCGAAACGAGCAACAGCAGCGGCGTCAACACGAGGGTGTACACGACGGTCCCCCACGACGTCGAGAGCTGAATCCGAAAGAATCGGGTCGCGACCCCGGCGAGGAACGTGTGGAACGCGACCAGAGCGAGGAGGCTGGCGAACCCAAACAGCGCGAGCATGGTCGACGTACGGGCCGGCGACACTTCCCCCTATCGGCCGCAGCCGAGACCGCCACCGCTCGGACCGGACCGCCATCGCTTAGACCGGATTGCCGCCCCTCAAACCGGACCGCCGCCGCCCTGCTGCCGCGCGGCCGAGAGGAGGCCGGAAACGGGGTCGGTGTACTCGTACCCGGGGATCACGCCCTGAACGTACGTCCCCTCGACGAAGTCGATCAGCGCGCCAGCGTCGTCGACGCCCCGGCGTTCGTTGATATCGGTGAGCGCGTACGCGACGGCGATCTCGTCGCCCTCGCGCTCGACGACCGGGTCGAACTCGCGGTCCGCCCGGGTGACGCCGCCGACGTCGACCGCGCGGCGCTCGAACGTGTCGGCCCAGCCGTCCTCGACCACGTCGGCGACCTCGTCGGCGGTGACCGCCGAGAGCGTCGGCACGCGGACGGTGACCGCGAGCCGGACCCGCCCTCCGTCCGCCGGCTCGGCGCGGACGCGCCCGTCGAACGCGGTCGTCGTCGAGACCCAGCCGTCGCCGTCCCGCTCGAAGGAGCCGTGGTCCGCGAACGCGCGGCGGACCCCCTCGGGGAGCGCCTCCGTGGCGTCCGTGTCGTCGGTTTCGGTCATAGCCGATCGGAGGCGGCGCACCCTGAAAAGCCGCTCGCGTCGCGGACGCGACTCGCGACGCCCGTCCCGGACCGCCGCGACCCCCGCCGCTCGGCTCGTCACCGATACGGGCACAGCGGGCCGGTACGTCGAGCCCTTTTGTACGTCGACCGACGAGACGCGGTATGGCAGACCGGTTTCGCTCGACGGAGGGACTGATAGACGCGCTCGCCGACGCGACGTTCGACCGTCCGCCCGCGCTCGTCAGCAACGCACACATCACCGGGCTCGGCGTCGCGCGGGCGCTCGACGCCCACGACGTGCCCGTGATCGCGCTCGACCGGGCGGGCGGGGCGGGCGGGACCCCCGGCGACGACGCGGACGGAGGCGCCGCCGGCTCCGTCACCCACGACGGGCTCGCGCCGCCGTCGGACGCGGTCGACTTCGCGGGCGCGGTGACGTACCCGCTGGACGACCTCGACGGGTTCCGCGAGGACGTGGAGGCGATCGTCGACGCCGCGGGGACGGAGGCGGTCGCGTTCGGCTGCATGGACGAGTGGGCGCTGTCGTACGCCGAGGCCGACCCCGACGGCGTCCGACTCCCGTTCGCCGGGAGCGAGACGCTCGACGAGGTGTTGAACAAGTCCGAGCTGTACGCAACCTGCGAGGCGCTCGGCGTCCCCTACCCGGAGACGTATCGGCTGGCGGAGACCGCGGCGGCGGCGACGCGCGAACCCGACGCGACGGTCGAGGAGGCCGCCGAGGCGCTCGGCTTCCCGCTGGTGGTGAAACCCGAGCTCAAACGGGACTTCGAGGAGGCGTTCGGGACCAACGTGATCGAGGTCGCGGACCGCGAGGAGTTCGAGGACGTCGTCGCGGCCGCGAGCGACGCGGGGACCGCGGTGATGGCCCAGAAGCGCGTCGACATCGCGACCGGGAAGGACCACTCGCTGGCGTCGTACGTCCCGCCCTCGGGCGCCGCCGACGCGCTCGCGGTCGTCGGCAACGCCGCGGTTCGGTACCCGCGCAACTTCGGCACCTCCTGTCTGGTCGAGACGGCCGACGAGCCCGCGATCGAGGAGCGAGCGCTCGCCGTCCTCGACGACGCCGGCTACCACGGGATCAGCGAGTCGGAGTTCGTCTACGACGCCGACCGCGGGGAGTTCCTCCTGCTCGACGTCAACACCCGCCCGTGGAAGTGGATCGGGATGCCCGTCGCCGCGGGCGCGAACCTCCCGATGGCGGCGTACGCGGCGGTGACGGACGCGACCTACGAGTCCGACGGGATCGAGCCGACGCGGTGGGTGTACCTCCGCGACTACCTCTCGCTGCTCGCCGGCGACGACGCGTTCTGGGACCAGCTGTCGGCCGCGGACTGGCGGCGGCTCGTCTCCGGCGCCTTCGAGCGCGAGGGCGACCTCACGACCGGCGTGTACCGGCCCTCGGACCCCGCTCCGGCCGCGAAGCTGTTCGAGACCGAGTTCGTCGACCGCGAGTACTACTGCTCCTGTTAGGTCGCCGACGGTCCGAGCGGGACTCGTCGGTCACGCCCGGTCGTCGGTCGAGTTGCCGGCCGAGTCGTCGGTCGAGTTGCCGGCCGAGTCGTCGGTCGAGTTGCCGGCCGAGTCGTCGGTCGAGTTGCCGGCCGAGTCGTCGGTCGAGTTGCCGGCCGAGTCGTCGGCGACGGGGACCTCCCAGCGGAGGATCGCCGCCGACCCGACGACGAGGACGGCGCCGCCGACGCCCAGCGCGAACAGCGGGGAGACGGCGTCCGAGACGACGCCGCTGCCCAGCTGGAACGGGATGACCGCGAGGCCGCTGACCATCGCCATCGCGCTCAGGACGGTCGCGCGACCGAGCGACTCCGCCCGATCGTTGACGTACTGGCCGGCGAACGACCGCGTGACGTCGGACACGCCGCGGATCAGGAGGAACGTCGGGATGGCGAGGATCGGGAGGAAGTACATCCCGATCAGCGCGCCGCCGACGGCGAACGGGAGGACGATAAACCACGTCCGCAGCCCGATCCGCTCCCGGATCGCCCCCGTGTAGTAGTTGAGCACCGCGCCGACGAGGCTGTACGCCGCGTAGAACCACCCCAGCAGGGCCTCCACCTGCGACTGTCGGATGCCGAGGTCGATGACGACCGTCTCGAAGATCGGCTGAAGGAAGACGAACACGAGGTACGTGACCGCGGCGTAGAGGACGTAGTAGTACAGCAGCAGCGACCGCAGCCGACGGCGCGAGAGAACCTCTCTCACGATACCGACCGTCCGGCGGAGGCCCAGGTCCGCCGAATCGGTCTCCTCGTACGTCTCGGGCTCGTCGAGCGTGAGCAGCACCGCGACGCCGAGGCTCGTCACGCCCGCCGCGACGAACCACGGGTACGAGAGGTCGATGCCGCCGAGGTATCCGCCGAGGATCGCCGCGACGGCGCCGACGGCCAGCGCCGCCGACTCCCCGCGGCCCCGGACGCGGGCGAACTCGTCCTCGGAGAGGTCGTCGGTGAGCGTGTCGTAGAGCCACGCGTCCTCGCTGCCGGACCGGAAGTTGTAGCCCAGCGACCAGCAGACGTAGAGGCCGGCCAGCGCGAGGAACGAGCTCGACAACTCGATACCGAGGAGCGTCACGGAGATGAGCGCGGTGCCGACGAGGAGGCTGTTGCGTCGCCCGACGCGGTCGCCGACGTAGCCGGTCGGGATCTCGCCGAACAGCGTTGTCAGGTTATACAGCGCCTCCAGAACGGCGATCTGCGTGAACGAGAGCCCCTGCGCCAGGAAGAAGAGGTACATGACCGGCCGATAGAACTCGACCGCCTTCGTCGCCTTGTAGACGTAGTACTTCGCGATGTTGCCGGAGAGCGTTCCTCCGAGACCGTCATCGGTGCTACTCGCCATGCCCGTGCTGGCGGACGGAAGGGGGACGAAAGTATCCTGTTGTTGCCGATCCCGCGGCCGGCGCGACGCGACCGAGCTGACGGCGGCGACACCGGAACGCAACGATTAGTGCGCCCGCCGCCGCAGGGCGCGTATGGGCTTCTTCGAGACGCTCGCGGACCGGATCGAGGCGGTCGACAGCGTCGTCTCGGTCGGGCTCGACCCCGACCCGAGCCGACTCCCCAACCACGTGGCCGACGCCGACCTGCCGCGGTGGGCGTTCAACCGTCGGATCATCGACGCGACCCACGAGCACGCCGCCTGCTACAAGCCGAACGCCGCCTTCTACGAGGACCCTGACGGCTGGCGGGCGCTCCGCGAGACCGCGGCGTACGCCGAGGGCAAAGGCGTTCCCGTCCTGCTCGACGCGAAGCGCGGCGACATCGGCAACACGGCGCGGCGGTACGCCGAGATGCTCGACCACGTCGACGCGATCACGGTGAACCCGTACCTCGGGCGCGACTCGCTCCAGCCGTTCCTCGACCGCGAAGACAAGGGCGTGTTCGCGCTCTGTCGCACGTCGAACCCCGGCGGCGCCGACCTCCAGGACCTCGAACTGGCCTCGGGCGAGCCGCTCTACGAGCGCGTCGCCGCGCTCGCGGACGTGTGGAACGCCAACGGCAACGTCGGCCTCGTCGTCGGCGCGACCGCGCCCGAGGAGCTGGAGACGGTCCGCGAGATCGTCCCCGAGATCCCGTTCCTCGTGCCCGGCGTCGGCGCGCAGGGCGGCGACGCCGAGGCCGCGGTCGAACACGGGCTCGCCGAGCGCCCCGACCGCCCGGTCGACGTGGGGCTCGTCAACTCCTCGCGCGGGATCATCTTCGCGGGCGAGGAGTCGAGCCGACCGGGCGACGAGGCGACGTACTTCGGCGCCGCGGGCGACGCGGCGAAGCGGCTCAAGAAGCGACTGAACCGGCACCGATAGCGCCGGAAGCGTGCCGTCGGGGACACCCCCGCGCTACCCGGATCCGGCGACGCAGCCGGTACAGGCGCGGACCGTCTCGTCCCAGTGGTCGTCGCAGACGGCGCGCCCGCAGCGGTCGCAGGCGTGGCTCGCCGTGGCCGCCTCACAGATCTGACACAGGCCGGTGAGGCTCATACCCCTCGTTGGGTCGGACGCCTTATCATGGTCGCGGGCGACCGCCCGGTATGCGCCAGTTCGTCGTCATCGGCCGCGACGTCCCCACCGACCCCGACGCGATCTCGCTGTCGGACATCCCCGGGGCCGGGCGGCTCGACCTGTGCTGTCGGTGCGTGAGCGCCGGCGTCTTCCTCTCACACGGCATCCGCGAGTCGGTCCGGGTCCACCTCGTGATCGCCGACGAGTTCACCGCCACCTTCGACGCGGACAGCCTCCGACACCTCCACCCCGACGAGCGCAACGTCGCCGCGCGGGTCCGCGACGCGCTCGCCGCACGAGACGACGCGATCGGTCACATGCCCGCGGACGTCTCGCCGGGCGTCGAGCTCCGTCGAATGGGCCTCGACGCCACGCTCGATCGACTCGTCGGCGACGGCGGCCGCGGTCCGGACGGGACGCTCGTCCAGCTCCACGAGGACGGCGATCCGCTCGTCGAGGCGGAGCCGCCCGACGATCCCGTGTTCGTGCTCTCGGACCACCACGACTTCGCGCCGGAGGAGGCGGACTCGGTCGCTGACCGCGCCGAGCGCCGGCTGCGCGTCGGGCCCGAGCTCCTCCACGCGGACCACACGATCACGGTGGTCCACAACTGGCTCGACACGGACGGGTACGCGACCTACTGACCGCGAAACCGATGTCAGATCAACCGAGCGACCGCGAGACGACGAGCGCGCCCGACACCGACTCGCGCTTCGACGTCCCCCTCCGCGGAATCGATGTCGATCCCGAGACGCGCTGCGCGCACTGGGACGACGTGGTCGACGTGATCGCGCTCCGGTTCGGCTGCTGTGGGACGTACTACCCCTGCGACGCCTGTCACGACGCGGCCGCCGACCACGAGGCGGTCCCGTGGCCCCGCGAGCGGTTCGACGAGCCGGCGGTGCTGTGTGGCGCCTGCGGAACGACGCTCACCGCCCGGCAGTACCTCGAAGCCGACGGCGACGCTTGTCCCGCGTGCGGGGTCGCATTCAATTCGGGTTGTCGGAAACATCGCGACCGGTACTTCGAAATCGAAGACGCGGGAGCGTCCGGGAGCGACGACGAGAATATATAAGTCGAACAGGCGGTGTGGTGGCGCGTGCCTATGAGGCCGCATCGCGGCCGAGTAGCACGCGCGAGGGAGTCGACCGGTCGGAGCGAAGCGGAGACCGGTCGACGAGGCTGGGGAGGAACGAGGCTGCGGTGCTGCGCGGGGACGGGATTCGAAGGGGCAGTCGCCGGCGGCTCCGCCGCCGGCTGCCCGTGGCGCGTCGTGCCACGCTGCCGCGAGGAGGAAGACGCGCGACGTAAGCACCGCAACGAGGGAGCGAAGCGACCGAGTGAGGAGCACAGCGAGCGCATCGACTCCTCCCGGCTGGGGCTTCGGTGGTCGTGTTCCCGGGAAGAGTTTCGTCGCAGCGAGCGACTGAGGCTTCGAGAGTTCTCGCACCGAAATCGAACCAACACGAATCACGCGTTGTCTCCGGGACAGCGGCGCTGTCGGTCTCCCGATACGGTGTCCGGCCATGGCGTACCGCCCCCTTTCGGAAGGATTAAAAGAACGAGCGGCCTTCTGTCGAGTGCGGGCCGGTGGGGTAGCTTGGTATCCTTCGGCCTTCGGGTGGCCGTAACCACGATTCAAATTCGTGCCGGCCCACTACCCCCTTATACTTTTTCCAGCCTCTACTGACGGATTTTAGCGTCTCCACGGGCGGTCTCGGGATCGGTCGAACCGCGTTCGTCGGTCACCACGAGACCCGGCGACCGAGGACGAACACGACGAGCGCGACGAGCAGCGCGCCGAGGAACGACTCCAAGCCCGCGAGGAAGCGAGAGAGCGTCCCGACGGGTTGGATGTCGCCGTATCCGAGGGTAGTGAACGTGACGATGCTGAAGTAGAGGTTCTTCACCATGATGTCCGCGCCCTCCGGCGTCGCGAGCTGCGAGAGGCTGTCGAGCCCCTCGGTCGTCAGCCCCGCCGCGTCACCCGACGTCCCCTCGGTGAGCGTCGCGTACATGAGACTCCAGCCCAAGACGACGACCACCGACGCGTAGATGACTCGCCACAGTCGCTCGCCGTACCCGCAGGACTGGTGGAGCAGATAGTTCCCGAGCCACTTGCCCGCCGAGACGAACCGCACGCCGAGATCCTGGTCCGGGTCTCGGACGAACTGGTAGTTTTTCGCCCGCCTGTACTTCATCTCCTGAACGAAGAACTGCGCGGCCACGTGTCGGTCCCCCACCTGATCTGCGCCGTTTTTGGCTTTCAGGTAGGTGTTTTCGAGGTCCGCGGGAGTCGTCGTCTCGCGGAACTCCTCCTCGCCGGTCATCTCGTACAGCTCCTCGCCGGTCGGCATCTCCGAGGCCTCCTCGGCGTCGGCTATCTCCTCGATGACTCCCCGGTCCAGTCCGGTCTGTTCTCGGATCATTCCGACGTGATCGACCTCGTCGAAGAGCTCTCCGTCCAGCCTGTCGTCGGTCTCGTCCAGCTCGTCTTCGACGGAGAGCGCGTCGATGAGGTCTTGTCGTCCCGGATTCGCGAACTCGGGCCCGTCGACGGTAGTGTGTAGTTGCCAGTTGGCCTCGGCGAGTTCTTGCTTGTAGTCCCCGAAGTCGAACCCGTCGAAGCTGGTGTTCGCGAACCGGAAGTGCTCGAAGAGGTCCACGCCGCTCGCCTCTCCGAGCCCGGTGGAGAGGTCGACCGCGCCGAGCGTCGCGTTCGCGAGGTCGTAGGCGATATCGCCGTCGTCCGGGAGCGCGATCGACCCGTCCGCGATATCACAGCTCCGCAGGTCAACGATCGACTCGTCGCCGGTCCGCGTTCCCAGACACGTGAGCTCGGCGAACGTCGAGCCGAAGAATGCGGCCCCCGACCGGAAGTACACGCCGTCGAAGTTCGCCATCCCGCCGACCGTGATCGTCTCGAAGGAGGCCGGCCCCTCGACGGTCGTCTGCGCGAACGACGCGTCTTCGGCGAACTCCGCGTCGTCGAACGTACACGCGCCCCCCAGTTCGCACAGCTGGAAGAGGGCGTCGCGTCCGAACGTCGCGTTGCTGAACGTCGCGGGACCGCCGACCGACGTCCGCATGACGGTAACGTCGTCCTCGAACCGAGCGATATCGCCGTCCAGCCCCTCCTCGATGGTCGTCGAGAGCGACAGTTGTCCCTCGAAGCGACTCGACGAGATGTCCAGCCCGCCCCCGATCGTCACCTCGAAGAACATGACCGTTCCCCCGAACGCGACGGAGGAGAGGTCGAAGTTGCCGCCCACGTCGAGACGGACGAAGTCGGCCTGTTCGCCGACGGACGCGGAGCTGGCCTCGAGCGTGCCGCCGACCTCGGCCTCGCGCAGGGTCAACACGCCCTCGAACGCCCCGAGCGAGAGCTCCAGGTCGCCGTCGATCTCGGCCGCTTGGAACGTCGTAACGTCCCCGAAAGAGACTCCGCTGAACGCGCATTCCCCGGTGACGCGCGTCCGCTGGAACGAAACCCGCTTCGCCACCGAGGCCGCATCGAAGTCGACGCTACCGGCGGTCAGGTCCGGACAGAGCACATCCCGCCGGATCTCCGCGCTCGAAAGCGACAGCGTTCCGCCCACCCGCGCGTCCGAGGCGTGGACCGTCTTCTCAACGGTCAGATTCGACGCGGAGAGGTCGCCGTCGACGTCGGCGTCCGACAGTCTGAGGTTCCTGACCCGGCCACCCCGGATCCTGACGTCGCCTTCGGCTTCGATCCCTCCCATCTTGAGGGAACGATCGCAGACGACGTGCCCGAGATCGAGCGTTCCCGCGGCGTGTGCGTCCTCGAACGACGCCGAGTCGAAGACCGTTCGGGAGAACTCCGCGTGGTCGCCGAACCGCGCCCCTTGGAACTCCCCGCGGTCGGTGAACGTCGCCCCGGTGAAGAGCGTCTCCGCGTGGACCGTCGCGTCGTCGAAACTCACGCCGTCCCGGAACTCCGACTTACCGAACCACGCGTGCTCCGCGGCGATCCCTTCGAACGACGCCCACGACTCGAACGTCGTCACGTTACAGTTTATCCCCTCGGCGACCGTTCCCCCGTCGAACCAGAGCGGTTGCCCGAACTCGGCTCGCCGGCAGTTGATCGACCCCTCGACGGTCGCGTATCTGAGGTCGATCGGGTAGTTGTCCGGCGCGTCGAGGATGTCGAACGAGAGGTTCAGGTCGCCGAAGCGTGCGCCGACGAACTCCTTAGTTTCCCGCCCGGGGCGCTGGACCGCGTCGAGGAACGCGTCCCGGACGGCGTCGTCGTCGGTGTCTTCGACCGGGGCATGGAAGAGACAGTACTCGCCGCCGTCCCGCGGACTCCGGTGACAGGTCCAGACGTCGTCGTCCTGTTCCCGCGCGTACTCCCCGAGATCGCGTCCGTACGAGCAGATGTCGTCCGGACGAGCGGCGGGGTCGACGCGCGCCTGTTCGTCCCACCCCGTCTCGGCCCCGCCGAGTTCGCCATCGATATCCGCGTCGAACCCCTCGTCGCCGTCCCCGTCACCGTCGGTATCGAGCGCGGTCCGGACCGTTTCGCGCATCGTTTCGAAGTCGCCGGCGTCGACGCCCGAGACGGCCTCGGGGTCGATCGACTCGGTCAACGTGAGAAACTCCCGGAGCATGGAGTCGTCGAACGTGGCCAGCGTCTCCGCTCCGGCCGTCTCCATCACCGACGCCAATTCCCGGAGTTTCTCTCCCGCCTCGTCGGGCACGTCGCCTTCCGACGGATCCGTGTCGTCCCGGTTCGGCCCCTCGGCGACCGTCTCGATCGCCTCGTGGACGGCACCGACGCTGTCGGTGTCGACGTCCGCGTCGTGGGCGCTGGCGAGCACGCCGCCGATCTCGTCGGGGTGCTCGTCGGCCAGGCCGTGGAGCGTCTTTCGGGCGTCCGCCCGCGTGTCCTCGCGGGGGTCGGCGAGCAGCTCGACGAGTTCGAACTGCGCCGGCAACACCGCGTCGGGATACTCCGTCACGAGCGCGCGGCACGCGCTGACGGCGTGGGATCGGACCTCCTCGCGGCCGTCGGCGAGCCCGTCGACGAGCGCGTCGCTCGCTTCGACCACGGCGCTCGGATCGTCCTCGGCAGCCGACGCCAGCGCCGCGCTCGCGAGTTCGCGCACGTCCTCGTCCGGATCGTCGAGCCGGTCGGCCAGCGGCTCGACGACCCCGGACAAAAGCGCCGGACGCCGTGCGGCGACCCGTTTCAGCGTCATCGCAGCGTGGTATCTGACGACGTTGTCCTCGTCGTCCAATCGCGGCCGGAGCGACTCCGCGTGCGCGGCGACTTCGTCGGGGAACCTCGTCGCGAGGCGGGCGAGCGCCACCGTCGCCTCGTTCCGCTCGGTCGACGTCTCGGCCGCCGTCCGGTCGACGGCGTCCTCGACCGCTCGCTCGGCGGCGCCGCGGATACCGTCCTCGGCGTCGGGGCCGAAGTTGTCGAGCGCCGTCCGGCACTTCTCGCGGACGTCGCCGTCGTCGTCCGCGATCCCCCTGACGAGCGGTTCGATCGCGTCGCGACACGCCTCCGGGTGGGACGCCACGATCCGACTGATCGCGAGCGCGCTGTTGTGTCTGATCACCGGTCGGTCGTCCGTCGAGAGCCGTTCGAGCAACGCCGGGAGCGCGTCCAGAACCGCGTCCGCCCGCGTCTTCGACACGCGGCTCAAGACGGTCACCGCGTCGTTTCGAACCGCCGCGTCGTCGTCGTCGAGAAGCGCGACGACGTCCGGAACGCGGTCGACGACCGCGTCCGGGTCGGTCGAAGCCGTTTCCGCCCATTCGGTGAGCGGCGCGTCCTCGTCCATGCGTGGTCGTTCAGAGCGAACGACATAAGGGTGGGTGTGGCGGCACGCCGGGCTCGCCGGCCGCTCGTCCGGGGCCGTTCGGGTTGGCTCCGCTCCGACGCCCGCGACCGGAGCAGAGTTATTGCGCTACGAGTCGAACGGTAGGGAGATGTCGGCAGACACCGTCGCGGGCGTCGACTGGGCTGGCGGCGCGTGGCTCGCGGTCGTGTTCGACGGCGGCGACGAACCGGCGGCGCGCCTCGAACCCGACCTCGGAGCGCTGTGGCGGGAAGGCGAGTTCGACCGCGTCCTCGTCGACGTGCCGATCGGCCTCCCCGACGACCCCGAAACGCTCGCGGCCCGCGAGGTCGTCGACTCGGCCGCACGGTCGGCGGCCGAGCGGCCGAGCAGCGTGTTCCCCGTCCCCTCGCGGGGCGCGTGCGAGGCCGCGGCGGCGGGCGCGGACTACGAGACCGTCAGCGATCGGAACCGGGCCGACCTCGACAAGGGGCTCAGCCGCCAGTCGTACCACATTGCGCCGGCCGTCGGCGAGGTGGACGCGTTCCTTCGCGAGGACGAGTCGGCGCGCGAGGCGGTGATGGAGGCGCACCCGGAGGTGTGCTTCCGCGGGCTCGCCGGCCGGCCGCTCGACCACTCGAAGACCGGCGCGCCGGGCGTGGGGGAGCGGCTCGCGGCGCTCGACGGGCACCTCGACCACCCGAGCGCGGCGCTCGGCCGGATCTGTCGAGATCTGTTCGACGCCGCGGGGGATGGCGGCGGAACCGAGGGCGCCGCGATCGACGCCGCGGACGCCACCGTCGACGACGCCGTGGACGCGCTCGGGCTGGCGGTCGTCGCGCGCCGATCGGCCGACGAGCTCCGGTTCCTGCCGGGCGACGACCGCGAGCGGCGGGACGCAGAGGGCGTCCCGATGCGGATGGCGTACTGGAGTCCCGAGCCGCTGGCGTGAGCGCGCCGCGCCGCCCGTCGACTCCAGCGCGGTCCCGAGCGGGATCACCCCGGTTAACAGGGAGCTCACGTTCCACGGGACGGCGTCGGAGGCGTCGGCGACGACCTTGCCACCGGTGCGGCCCTCGCGGTGGTAAGCTTCAAGTCGCTCTGCCGCCCGCTACGACACGAATGAGACTCTTCTCCTCGCGGGCGGACCGCCGGCGGGGGATCGCGGCCGCGGTGGGTGTCGCGGTCCTCGCGGTCGGGCTCTACGTCTTCGTGAGCCGCTACGCGGGCTTCATCACCGACACGCAGGCCCTTCGGACGTGGCTCGACGGGTTCGGGATCTTCGCCCCGATCGTCTTCGTCGGCATCCAAGCCCTCCAAGTCATCGTCGCCCCGATTCCGGGACAGGTCGTCGCCCTCGTCGCGGGCTACCTCTTCGGTCCGCTCGCCGGGACGGTGTACAGCCTCACGGGCGTCCTCATCGGCAGCGCGGTCGCCTTCTCGCTCTCGAAGCGGTACGGGCGCTCCTTCGTCGAGCGAGTCATCCACGAGGACGTGATCGCCCGGTTCGACGGATTCGTCGACACCGTCGGTATTCCCGGGCTGTTCGCGTTCGTGATCATTCCGGGACTCCCCGACGACGCGATCTGCTTTCTGAGCGGGCTCACCAAGTGGTCGCTCCCGACCTTCATCGGCGTCATCGCCGTCGGACGGCTTCCGGCGTACGTGCTGACGGTGTACGCGGGCGGCGAACTCGCGAGCGGGCGGTTCCTCTCGGCGATGGCGCTCGTCGCGCTCGTCGTCGTCGCCTCCGCGGTGGGCTACTACAAGCAGGAGGCGGTCCGCGACCTCGTCGAGCGCGTCGAGCCTCGGCTCCCCTTCTGAGCCGCCGAGCGGGACTGGCGTGGCGTCGAGCGCCGCCAGTTCCGTTCGGCGACGGCGTCCGTCGCGACGGACCTACCCCCACGTCCACCGCGCGTCGAGCACGAAGCGGTAGAGGCCGCTGACGAGGATCGCGACCACGTTCGCGACGAGGTACATGATATTCCCCCACTCGACGAGCGCGGCGAGCACGCCGAGCTGGATCGGGATCGCGGTGCCGCGAACGAGATTCGTCTTCAGCAGTCCGGTGAGGTACTCCGAGACGCCCGTGTTCCGGCTCGCGCGGAACGTCCACGCGTTGTTGAGGACGTACGAACAGATGATCGTTATCTCGATGGCGATCGTCGCGCCGACGAGGTAGTTCAGCTCCGCGGTGTCGACGAACAGCCACAGAAGCGCCAGCTGGAGCCCCGCAGTGAGCGCGCCGACGACGACGAACCGGCGGAGCTGGACCGCGATCGGCCCGCTCGCGAGGTCGCGCAGGACCGCTCGGATCATTTGTACCCGAGCGCTTCGAGGCGGGCTTCGAGGTCTTCGTCGACCTCGTCGCCGCCGTCCTCGCCGCGCTCGGCGGCGGCCGCTTCGGCCGCCGCGCCGCGCTCGCGGAGCAGTTCCGCGTGGGCGTCGACGACCGGTGCGAACCGGTCGATGACCGCCTGCGCCTCCTCGTCCGGGTCGACCGCGAGGTTCTCCTGTTGGGTCGGGTCCGAGGGGCGGTGGTACAGCTCCCGCTCGCCGGCGTCGACGTTCTCGATGTACGTCCAGTCGTCGTCGCGCGCGCTGACGAACAGGTCGCCGTCCGACAGCGACCGGGGGATCGGCTGCTGGGTCACCTCCTCGCCGCGGACGGTCACCGAGACGACCGGGTCGGCCGTGGACCCGTCGCTTGTCGCCGAATCGCCCGCCTCGCCCCGGAGCGCCGGCAGGAGCGACTTGCCGTGCCACTCGTCGGGCGCGTCGACCCCGAGCAGGTCGGCGACCGTCGGCGGGATCGCGTCGAGCCCGACGTGGCCGTCGACGTGCCCCCCGTCGAGCCCGGGAACGTCGGCCACGAGCGGGACGCGGATCAGCTCGTCGTACAGCTTCGGGTAGTGGGCGAGGTGCCCGTGTTCCTGGAACTCCTCGCCGTGGTCGCCCGCGAGCAGCACCGCGGTGTCGTCGCGGACGCCGGCGGCGTCCAAGGAGTCGAGCAGCCGCCCGACACTGGCGTCGACCTGCCGCACCGTCGCCTGATACAGGGTCCGGAGCTCGCGGAGCGTCCGCTCGCCGACTTCGAGGCCGAGGCTCGTCCGGGCGTGCGCGTGAAGCATCTGATGGGTGCCGACGATGCCGTCGGAGACCTCGCGGATGTACCGCGGCGCGGGGACGTACGGGGTGTGGGTGTCCATGTAGTGGACCCACAGGAAGAACGGCTCGTCGGTGTCGTCGACGAACGCGGTCGCGGCGTCCTCGACGTCGAACATGCGCGAGGCGTCGAGGAACGGGCGGTCGTCGCTGTCGCCCCGGAGCTTCGAGCCGAGCCGCCGGACCGGCGAGGTCGCGAGCTGGATCCACGCCTCGACGGTCGGGTGCGCCGCGAGGTACCGGCTGTAGACGCTGGAGCCGACGCTGGTGACGAACGGCTCGAACTCGTCGAACCCGTCGGGGTACCCCCAGTGGTCGGTGAGAAAGCCGTTCGCGGCGTTGAAGCCGCCGGTCGCGATCCCGGCGTCGGAGAGCGTTTCCGCGAGGGTCGTCGACTCCGCGACGCCGATGTCGCCGTTCCGGGCGAACACCGGCTCCGACGCGAGGATGGACGGGAACGAGAAGGGCGTCCAGTTGCCGGTCGCGAACGCGCGGTCGAACACCGTCCCGCCGTCGGCGAGATCGTCGATGACCGGCGAGCGCCGCGCCGCGTCGTACGGGGAGACGGCGTCCGCGCGCAGCGAGTCCACCGTGACGAGGACGACGTTCGAGACGGTCGCGTCGTCGCTCGACGCGTTCGCGTCCGCAGCGGGAGATGTCGACGAATCGGATGTCATAGGTACGGTGCGAATCCCCACAGAACGCGCTCACTGCGGGCGAGCGCGGGGATTTGCGTATATACCCGGAACGGCGGTTGCCAGCGGCTTGAGGATTTCGATCCCCGGTATCCTCGGCCGAGCGTACCTATTTGGCGGTGCCGACGCACGGTATCGGTATGGACGACGCGCCCACCGGCCGCCCGGTCGACGAGGCGGCGCTGCCGGAACCGATTCCGGACGACGAGATTCCCGAGTCGATCCCGGGTCGATCCCGCGCGGTCGAGGCGAACGGCGTCCCGCTCCACGTCGTCGAGGCCGGCCCCGAAGACGGGAAGCTCCTCGTGTTGCTCCACGGCTTCCCCGAGTTCTGGTACGGCTGGCACGAGGCGATCGCGCCGCTCGCGAACGCGGGCTACCGCGTCGTCGTTCCCGACCAGCGGGGCTACAACCTCTCGGCGAAGCCGTCGGCCGTGCGAGACTACCGGATCGACGAACTCGCACGCGACGTCGTCGGGCTGATCGACGCCTACGATCGGGAGACGGCGGCCGTCGCGGGCCACGACTGGGGCGCCGCGGTGGCGTGGTGGCTCGCGCTCGCCCACGAGGACAGGGTCTCGGAGCTGGTCGCGGTCAACGTCCCGCACCCGACGGTCTTCGAACGCGCGTTGCGGGGGTCGTGGGACCAGCGGCTCAAGAGCTGGTACGTATTGGCGTTCCAGCTTCCGAAGCTGCCCGAGGCGGTCGCGAGCGCCGGGAACTGGCGGCTCGCGACGAACGCGCTGCGCGACACGAGCGCGCCCGGCACCTTCACCGACGAGGACCTGCGGCGGTACCGTCGGGCGTGGGACCGCGACGGCGCCTTCGAGGCGATGGTGAACTGGTACCGCGCGATCGTCCGCGACCGCCCGGAGCCGCCGAAGACGGAGGTGTCGGTTCCGACACTCGTGATCTGGGGCGCGAAAGACCGGTTCCTCGCGCGGCGGCTGGCCAACGAGAGCGTCGAGCGCTGCGTCGACGGCCGTCTGCTCGCGCTCGACGACGCGACGCACTGGGTCGTCCACGAGCACCCGCACCGCGTCGCCGAGGCGATCGCGGACCACGCCGACCCGCTGCCGCCGGGCGCGCGGGAGTGAGAGCCTCCGAAGGCGGCGTCAATCCCGTTCGTCCGCGCGACGCGACCAGAATTCTGTCCTCACCGCGCCGCCACAAAGGTTATATCTGCCCTCCACCAAAGGACAGATATGAGCAAGCACTTCGAAGACGCGCGGTACTACCTCGGTCGAGCGGCGGAGCACGCGAAGGCGGGCGTCGTGGAAGAGCTGGAGCCCGTCGAGGCGCGGGTGAAAGAGCTCGTCGGCCGCGAGGAGGAGGAGCCAGAACCCTCGCGGCTGGACAAGCTTCAGGCGGATTTAAAGGAACTCGAAGAGCGCGCCGAGGGAGAGGCCCGCGAGGCGGTGGCGTCCGCCCGGAAGCGCGTCGCGGAGTACCGCGGCAAGGACGCCGCCGCGGAGTAATCGCACGCCGACCGCCTCACCGCCTCACCGCCTCACCGCCTCACCGCCTCACCGCCTCACCGCCTCACCGCCTCACCGCCTCACCGCCTCACCGCCTCACCGCCTCACCGCCTCACCGCCTCACCGCCTCACCGTCTCGGCGGCTCGGCCGTCGCGGCCGCGTCGCCGCCGATCCGTTTCTCCGCGGGCACCACCGCGTACTCGATGCCGGCCGCCTCGAACAGCGAGCGGGCGCGCCGAACTCCGTTCTCGGCGCCGACGTCACTCGCGCGGTAGTGCCGGATCGGGTGGCGGATCCACGACGGCTCCCAGTGGGCGTACACGTCGGTCGTCGAGCGGTCGGCGCCGACGTATAAGGCGAGGTGGAGTTGGTCGTCGCTCGCGAGCGCGCCCTCGGGGTACCGGACCCAGCTCGCGACGGTCGTCTCCGGGGGCGTCTCGTAGTCGCGGTACTTGAGCGAGGAGACGAGGTTGCGGACGAACCCGAGTCGGTGAAGCTGCGCCTCGACGATCGGGTACGGCTCGCGGAGCGTGAGTGCGTACTGCTCGCGGGGCGTCTCGCGCTCGGCGTAGAGGCCGACGAGCGACAGCGGCGCGTGGAGGAGGCTCGCGACGCCCTGCCGGAGGCGTTCGAGGACGCGGAGTTCGTGGGTCACGAGGGCGATTCGGTCGGCCGCGGGATGAACCGTTCGGCGGAAGGTAACTCTTAAGTCCGGCAGTCGGATACCTCGACACGAGCGGGTTGGTGGTCTAGCCAGGTTATGACGGCTCCTTCACACGGAGCAGGCCGGCGGTTCGAATCCGCCCCAACCCAGTCAATATTCTGACACAACAGAATGGCCGCTTAGTCACTTTAGAGCCTCTCTCGTGTCAAAAATGGGCTTACGTATCGGGAAGATCACATAATATTCGAACCACAATTCTGATTGGTGGCGCAGGGGCTGGCGGTTTTGCGTGAAGGAGTCCATTGGTTTCCACGATCTCCGGTGTACGCGAATGTCTGCTTGGTCTGCGCGAATAATCCTCAGTTGGGTTGAACACAGCGAGAACCGCCGACCTGCTCCGTGTGAAGGAGCCGATCGGAACGTGACTTCTCATGTAGAAGACAAAATCAGATGTGTGGGAATCAAACCAGTCTACCCGGCGGACCTGAGACTACTGTGGACCATCACTTAGCGGAAGTTACTACAGGTCGAACTCGTCGTACTTTTCGAATACGAGACCGGAGTACTCGCCCGTCATCCTGCGTGGGCTTAGGAATTGATAGAATTCGTCGAGGACAAAACAGAAAAGGAGCGTCCAGCTACCGCACTAGACTGAGACAGGACAGAATGCGACGATATTGTTGATTATCTCCAGAGATGACGATCGCTAGTACCTCCAATTTTAATCTCTGAAGCGTCTTTCGCAACTCGTCTGAAGTACTTCTGAACAGTCTCACGAGAAACACCCATATTCTCAGCAAGCTCTCGTTTTCCCTCATCATGCCGAGGACCGAGGTTGGTGTAGTACTGAAAGTGTGCCATGTAGTGATATGTTGCCATTGCTGGCTTACCAGCAAGAGCGATTTGAAATGGTATTACTTCTCGATCTGGTATTATCGGAATATCCCCGTATAGTGCTCGAAGAGCAGCATACATACTGCCATTAATGAAACCCACCGGTTTGATCAGTTCATCATCACCGGTGAGAATGCCGTAGCTACCATGATCATGTCCAAACGCACACTCACCATTTTGCCCATCATATATGTGTAGGACATGTACGAACTCCTCATACTGCTCGTCCATACTGGATCAAACCTATGGCGCATATATAAAACTCACAAATTGTGAGTTTGGGCACGGACGTTTTTATACTCACGTAGCAACGTTCTCAGACGCCCTGTAAAAAGGGCGCAGAGCCCGCCAGAGCCCACATCCAGTAGCATGAGTGCGCGATGGTAGGGCACCGATGAGAGATATCAATGTCCAAGCCAGACTCTCCGCGTTCATCCGAACGCAACAGCCGAGAAGAACAGAGTGCGCTGCTTCCACTAGAATCAGCTGCTGATGTTGGCCGGTCGAACTATGCTCGCGTCGAATTTGATCAACACATCAGCGAGATGCTGACTGAGCACGCACACCAGCGTTCGCCACAAGACTGCTCCGATCGTTCCTACCGGAACCATCTCCTTGGTGTTGCCAGCGAAGTGGCGGTTGCTACGTGGCAAGAGGGGGCAATCGACGTCAGAATCTACCCCGATTACTGTGGCGACGACGGTGTCGATGTGGTGGCACCAGCAACTTGGGGAGACGGAACAGACACCTTCCAAGTGAAGGCGACACGGAAGATGCGTTCCCCCGAACAGTGGGTGGCAGAGGACGAAATCGACAAGGCGGATTACTTCGTCCTCTGTGCGACAAATGCTCCGTCTCGATACGTCGAGATCGTGGGGTACGTTCCCCAACCTGTACTCCGGAGCATCGGAACAGGATACCTCCGGAATGGCTACCTACTGTCAGCCGAGTATCTGAGTCCGGTCAAACCGGAACACTACTCGCCGAGCGACGTGCGTGAGGTGATGTACAGCTGACTGTTATGTTCTAAGCGCAATCACTGTCGCTCACGAGGACAACGGCGGGCTGCTGGTACAAACGCCAGAGCCCACATCCAGTAGCGATGGGAACTGTAGTACACATGGTAATCAAACCATCGGCGATTCAGCGAAAAACTGAATCTCGTTTAGGATTTATGAGGAGACTTGACACAGGGGTCACTCCGAGCTAAATCAAAGTGTCTCTGTGATAACGTTCCACAATCGAACTGAACAAAAACGTGTGGTTAATCATAAAATTTTTATAATTATTTTCATGTGATATTTCACGCTCTCAATCGGTCAGCACAGGTCACGGAGATACAGATCAAACGTGAATCATAGCTTGTGCAACTTTTTCACCTTGATAATAGCCATACGCCGTTGTGACTGTAGCTTTTTTAATTTCACCATCGATTGCTCTAATTCGATACTCGATCTCTGGGGCGTGACCACCTTCACTCATGAGTGTTCGAAACCGCTCACTTGCGGTTTCTTGATCTTCGGCATGAAGGAACTGAGTAAATGCCTCGTTCTCTAGGTCTGCGTGTGAGTCTGCATTGAGGAAAGTCACGGCTGAATCATTTGCGTAGACGGACCGGCCATCAGTATCAAACAAAAGTATCGGGATAGGTGCGGTATCCACTAGGTTATGATACCGTTCATCCGTTCGTTTTGCTGTCGCTTCTGTGTGGTACTGTTCAACGGCATTCTGAATCCGATTAGCTAGTAACGTGTAGTGATCCGTCCCGCTCTGTTTTTGAATGTAGTCTGTCGCACCAGCAGAAATCGCGTCGCCTGCAATCTCCTCACTTCCTTTTCCAGTGTATAGTATAAACGGGAGATTCGGTAACTTTGAACGGAGAGCCCTCAGAAATTCAATTCCATTTTTTCCGGGCATCTCATAGTCAGATACGATACAGTCGATATTATCTGCCGAAACACGATCCAAGCCTTCATCGACTCGATTAGCCGTCTCAACATCAAATTTCTCGTTTTGACGTTCCAAGAAGGTCTGTACCAATTCAGTAAAGCTTGGTTCATCATCGACGTGGAGAATCGAAGCATTTTGTTTCATAATTAGTATATTTGGTAGGCATAAGCAAAAAATCCTACGCTGGAAACTACATAGTGTATAGATACTACTTACGCTCTTGGGTAGAGGATTGTTGGTCAGTTCTCAGCAGTAGCTGGAAGTCACAGCAGGCAAGGGTGACGCGGCCGCGTCACCCGACGAACGATGTTCCCTATCAAGACGTTCGTCTCGGAGCGTCGC
>NZ_SGUC01000026.1 GCF_005435165.1 Halorubrum sp. GN11_10-6_MGM
TCCCCAGCCTCGTCGCTCACGCCCTGCGGGCGTTCGCGACGAGGCTGGGGAGGCGTGAGGTGCGGGGCGGTGCTGTGCGGGGCGGGACTCGAAGGGGCAGTCGCGAGGCGGGCGCAGGCGACGGCAGCACCGCAACGAGGGAGCGAAGCGACGGAGTGAGGAGCGCCCCGAGCGTGCGCCCGCCTCGCGACTGGGGCTTCGGCGGTGTTCGTGTCGGCCAGCGCTTTATAAGTAAAACTGACCTCGTATGGCCGAGCGACTGGGGCTTCGGCGGTGTTCGTGTCGATCCGTCAGTAACGGTTTATAAGCGGACGACTGGGAATTTGGCAACGTTCTCAGCCGGTCCTGATCAGGGGTTTAAAATATCGACGGCGGGGTCAGTACGTCTCTTTCCCCCACCTGAGGTCGTCGTACGTCGCCTGCTGGTCGCTGCCGAGCCGCTCTTCGAACTTCCGGCGGAGCGCCGCCTTCTCCGTGGCCGAGATCCGCGCCAGCTCGTCCGCCTTCGCGACCGGCTCCGGCGGGCCGCGCGTCGCGGCCACCTCCGCGACCACTTGCCGGGTGAGCCGCTCGCGGGTCGCCGCGTCGCGCGTGAACGCGTACGGCGCCTCCAGCTTGTACGTCACGTCGGTCCGCGGGTCGTAGACGACCATGAACGTCGGCTCGTACAGCTCCGGGTCGAGCTCGCGCTCGACGCCGAGCGCGTCGCCGTCCGCGGCCATCGGCGCGTCCGCGCCGCCGCGGCTGCGGAACCACGTGGTGAACGTGAGATCGTCGTCGAGGCGGGCGCCGCGGTCGGCGGTCGGGTCGTCGCGGTCGACGGCCAAGTCGCCGCCCCCGGTGCCGGCCACACCGGTGGCGTCCCCCTGCTCGCGTCGCTCCAGCAGGCGGGTGAAAAGCGCCGTGTCGTCGGGCCACGGCGACTCGACGCCGGCGCGCGCGAGCGCCCGGACCGCCGTACCGCTCGCGGGGTTTTTGACGAACCCGGCGAGCGGCACGTCGCGGTTGACGAAGCGCTCGACGAGGCGGACGTACTTCTCGATCACCGCGCGGGGCTTCGCCTCGCGGGCGAGCGCGCCCAGTTCGGGGTCGCGGTCGGCCCAGGTGAACAGCTCCTTCGGGTAGATCGGCCCGTCGAGGACGAGCAGGTCGTCGACCGCGTCGGCGTGGTCGAGGGCGTGGGTTCCCTCCGCGAGGTATAAGGCGAGCGCGTGGACGACGCGCTCCGCGTAGCGGTTCACGCGCGGGACGTGGAGGACGCGCTGGCGGGTGTGGCCCTCGTCGCGCTTCGTCCACTCGCTGTCGAAGCCCGCCGTCGAGTCCCCGGCGTGGACGGTGGCGACGATAGTGCGGTCGCGGTGGAGGTCGAGGTCCGTCGGCGAGCTCGCCATCGCCGCGTGCGCGACGTCGACCACGAGGCCGTTCTTGAACGTCGTGGGGTTGATCGTCCCCGAGTCGAGACCGTGAACCGTCTCGAACGGGCGCTCGGCGAGCGCGACGTCGTCGATGGCGGCCCGGCGGCGCTCGTGGTCGCCGAGCGCTTCGATCACGACCCGTCCGTCTCGGCGGAGTTCGGGGAGCCACTCGCGCCACACCCGCTCGGCGAGGTCGTCGTGGTCCGTCGCGTCCACGTCGCCGCCGATGCCGTACGCGAGCTGGGCGATGTTCTCGACGTGGATCGGATCGAGCGTCACGGGCGTACGGCGGACCGGACCGATATAAAAGCCGTCGGCCGCGCGGTCAACGCCGCCCCGTAACTCCCGGTCGGCCGGGGTGATCACCCCCTCTCAGCGAATATGTTCGACTATCGCCGAAGAAGCAGCAAAACTGTCAGGGAATTTGACTCCTTCGGGATTTCCGGGGTGCGGCTTAATTCGGCCCGAATCCGTCGCTAAACGACGGTATCAGCGATAATAGTTGGAGGCAACGTGTTTTTATACAGTACGACAATCGACGCGTATGGCAGAGACTGCGACCGGCGTCGACGCGGGGGGGTCGGACGGGCTGGCGGCGAGCGTCCGGGACGTGATCCGGTACATCCCGGACGGCACCTCGATGCCCGAGGAGATGTGGAAGCCGCGGCATCGGAACATTCTGATTCTGACTGCGATTCAGGTGCCGGTGTTGATCGCGATGGGGCTGTACAGCGGGACCGAGCCGTTCACCGGCGCGCAGATCCCCGCGACGCCGCTGTGGATGCTCGGCGCGTTCACCGCCGCTATCCTCGGGACGGCCGCGCTGGCGAGTTGGTCGCGGCTCAGTCGCCGCCAGCGGACGGTGCTGACGGCATTCAGCCTCATGACCGTCTCGATGGCGCTGGTGAAGCTGTCGGGCGGGTACATCGAGGCGCACTTCAGCTTCTTCGTGTTCGTCGCGGTCCTCGCGCTGTACGAGGACTGGCTCCCGTTCGCCGTCGGCGTCGGGTACGTGGCGATCGGCCACGGCGCGTTCAGCCTCATCGACTCGAGCCTCGTATACAACCACACCGCGGCGATCGAGAACCCGGTGATCTGGGGGGCCATTCACGCGTTCTTCGTCCTCGGGCTCGTCGGCGCGCTCATGGTCAACTGGTACTCGATCGAGAAGTCGCGCGAGGCGGCGCGCGAGCAGCTCGAACTGGCGGAACAGAAGCAGTCCGAGATACAGGACGTCGAGGCGGCGAAGGCCGAAGTCGAGCAGCGCCGCGAGGAGGTCGAGCGCCTGAACAGCCACCTCGAAACGAAGGCGGACGACTACAGCGCCGCGATGGACCGCGCTGCCGCCGGCGACCTGACCGTTCGCCTCGACGCTGAGAGCGAGAGCGAGGCGATGGCGCAGATCGGCGAGGCGTTCAACGGGATGATGGACGACATCGACGAGGCGATGGGCGAGGTCCGGTCGTTCGCGCAGGAGGTGTCGACCGCGAGCGACAACACCGTCGACGGCGTCGAGACGGCGGCCGACCGGAGCGAGGTCGTCAGCCGGTCTGTGGGGGAGATCGCCGAGGGCGCGGACGAACAGCGCGAGATGCTCCGGCAGGTGTCCGACGAGATGAACGACCTCTCGGCGACGATCGAGGAGGTCGCCTCCTCGACCGAGACCGTCGTGGACGTCGCCGAACAGACCGCCGACATCGCCGACGACGGCGAGGAGACCGCGGAGGCCGCGATCGAGCGCGTCAAGGAGTCACGCGAGGCGCTCGACGCCGCCGCGGGGACCGTACAGCAGCTCGACGAGCGGATGGAGGACATCGGCGAGATCGTCGACCTCATCGGCGACATCGCCGAGCAGACGAACCTGCTCGCCCTGAACGCGAACATCGAGGCGGCCCGCGCGAGCGGGAGCGGCGGCGGAAGCGACGGGTTCGCGGTCGTCGCCGACGAGGTGAAACAGCTCGCCGAGGAGACCCAAGACGCCGCCACGGAGATCGAGGAGCTCATCGGCGCCACGCAGTCGCAGACCGAGGGAACGGTAACGGCGGTCCGGAGCGCCGAGGAGAACATCGCCGCGGGCGCCGAGGCGGTCGACGACGCCGCGGACGCGTTCGCGCGAGTGTCTGACAACGCCGCGGAGACCGGCGAGGGGATCCGCGAGATCAGCCGCGCGACGGACGATCAGGCGGCCAGCACGGAGGAGACCGTCTCGATGGCGGAGGAGGTCGCGGACATCAGTGTGTCGACCGCCGACGAGGCCGACGCAGTCGCCGAAGCCGCCGACGAACAGCTGGCCGCGATGGACGAGGTGACCGCGGAGGCCGGCTCGCTCGCGGAGCAGGCGGAGCAGCTCGGCGCGCTCGTCCGGGACTTCGACGTCTCCGGCAGGGGGGTCGACCCCGACGGTGCGCCCGGCCCCAACGTCGCAGTCGGCGACGGCGGCCAGCCCGAGTAGTCGACGCCGGTACGGCGGTGGCCTTTTTACCTAGTTGAGTCGGTAACGCGGCAGCTCATGTCGATTCCTCGCCGTTCGGATCGTTCCGGATCGCTTCGAGGACGGACAGCGCTCGCTTCACGCCCGCGCCGTCCTCGACGAACACCAGCGTGCGCGGGGAGTGGGTCGCCTTCGGTCGGACGCGGAGGTCGGCGTCCGTCGCCGCCGTCGCGGCCGCGTCCGGGGCCGCGATCGCCTCGATCCGCGCGCGCTCCGGCTGGACGTACACCTCCGCGACGGGTTCGGCGGAGTCGTCACGCCCGCGGACGATCCGGTAGGCCCGCGCACCGTCGGCCGTCGGTTCGACGTCGGGGTCGGCGTCGACGACCGTCAGCCCGCGGAGGTCGCTCTCGTTGCCGGTCACTTCCGAGGCGAGCAGCTGTGCGATCCGGACGCCGTCGGTGAGGCGGTCTGCGACCATCTCAGGCCGCCTCCCCGTCGTCGACGTCGGTCGGGCCGGCGGCGTCGCTCCCGTCGTCTCCCGCCTCGGCGGCGAGTTCCTCGCGCACGTCGGCGGCGAGGCGGTCGACCGCGGCGCCCTGCTCGCGCGCGTAGAGGACCGCGGCGGCCTCGATGGTGACCGCCAGCGCGCGCTGGCGTTCGTTGATCTCGGCGACCGCGCGCTGTTTCTCGACGCCCGCGGCGACGATGGCGTCGAGCGCGCTCTCGAAGGTGGACTGCTCGCGCAGGACCGACTCGTCCGGGGTGAACCCCTCGGGCACGGTCACCTCGGTCGGGTCGAACTGCGGAACGAGGTCGCCGTCCTCGGACGCGAGCAGCCCGCGCCCGACCGCGACGTCGACGAGTCGCTTCGCCTGATCGGGCGAGAACCACTCCCGCTCTAACGACAGCGCGACGACGAACTCGCCCTGCCCGAGCCGGTCCTGCGCTCGGGTCTTGAACGGGGCGGCGACGGCGACCTCCAGGCTCATGTGAGACGGACGGCTCGGCTGGCGCGTAAACGTGTCGGACCCGGGGTCACGTCCCGCCGCGACTCAGTCGGACGCGCGCGGAGCGACCGTTCGCCGGTCCACCGCGAAGACGACCGCCGCCCCGACGAGGACGAGCGCCCCGGCCGCGCCGAACGCGACCACGTAGCCGACGGCCGCGAGCCAGCCGCCGAGGACGCTCCCGACGCCCCCCGCGAGCGCGCCGAGGGCGGCGTGCGCACCGAGGGCCTCGCCGCGGATCGCCGGCGGGGCGAGCCGGGTGACGACGACGCCGGCGGTGACCGCGATCACGGCCCACGAGAGGCCGACGGCGGCGAACGCGGCTCCCAGACCGACGAACCCGAGCGCTCCGGCGCCGAGCACCGGGGCGGCGACCGCCACCAGCGGGAGGACGGCGGCGCGCCCGACCAATCCGGCGACCTGAAGCCCCGCGACGCTTCGCTCGTTCGCGAGCCGGCCCGCGGTTCCGAACGCGACCGCGGCGGCGACGCTGTTGACCAGGTACAGCGCGAACGTCCCGCCGGAGCCGAAACCGACCTCGGTGAGGAACGCCGGGAGGGGGGCGAAGAAGGCCGCGGATCCCGAGAGGAACAGGAACACCGCGAGGAAGTACGCGGCGAGTACCGGAGTAAAGCGCGCCGCGAGCCGGCGCGGGTGGAGCCCGCGGAAGTCGGTCCGCGCGAGCGACCCCGGGAGCGTCGCGCCCCGTACCGCGAACCGGTCGGCCCGGCGGATGGCGCGACGGACGCGGCTCCCCGAGGGGACCTCGATCGGGCCGCCGGCGCGGTCCTCGGACGGGTCCGCCGGGAGCGTTCGGGCGGCGGCGACACAGGACAGCCCCCCCGCGACCGCCAGCGGCGCGAACAGCGAGCGCGTGGCGGCCGCGGGCGACAGGACCGCCGCGCCGCCGACGGTCCACGCCGTCCCGAGCAGGAGGCCGAGCGCCCAGCCGATCCCCTGATAGCGGTTGAGCGCCGCGATCCGTTCGCTCCACGCGGCCTCGGGTGCGCCGGCCACCGCGAGCAGCGTCAACACCGGCGTCGCGGCCGCGAAGGCGAACCAGACGACGGCGTTCGCCGCGATCACCGCGGGGATCCGGTCAGTGAGCGGGACGACCGCGACCGCGGCGGTGGCGGCGGCGAGCGCGCCGATGACGAGGCCGCGGCGCCGGCCCGTCCGGTCCGCGACTCGACCGAACCACAGCGCGCCCGGGACTCCGACGACGGCGGCGACGGCCGCGAGCACGCCGAGGACGAACGGACCGCCGCCGAGATCGACGACGTACAGGGGGACGACGAGCGAGGCGCCGCCGAACGCGACCGAGGCGAGCCCCCACGCGTACAGCCATCGGTCGGACATGGGCGAGATCGTTCGCCCGCGGGGCATAACGGATCCGGTCCCGGTGGGGCCGGACGTCCCCGCGACGCCTCAGTCGTCGCCCCCGGAGGCCACAGCGGCGGAGGCCTCCGCCCCGTCGGCGCCGGCGTCGGCCGAGGTCGGGCTCGCGTCGATCGTGTACCCGGTCAGAGCCATGCCGAACAGCACGAGCGGCGAGAAGTACGCGAACAGGTAGTACGGCGCGTACTCCAGCGTCGGCACGCCGGTGGCGCTCGCCATGAAGACGGCCCCCGCGTGCCACGGGAACAGCGCGCCGGTCGGCGTCCCGGCGGCCTCGACAGCGCGCGAGAGCTGGTCGGTGTCGAGTCCGAACTCGTCGTAGGTGTTCCGGAGCGTGACGCCGGGGAGGACGATGCTCATGTACTGCTGAGCGGTGAGCGCGTTGATGAAGATCGCCGAGACGCCGGTCCCGGCGACGAGCGCGCCCGGACTCCGCACGGCCGACGTGAACGCGTGGGCGATCACCGCGAGGACGCCCGTGCGCTCCAAGATCCCGCCGAGCGACAGCGCGGCGACGACGACCGTGATCGTCCACGCCGAGCCGGTGAGCCCGCCGGTCGCGAGGAGTTCGTTCACCGTCTCCGAGGCCGATTCCGGCGCGGTGCCGTACATGAACGTCTCCCACGCGGCGACGAATCCGACCCCCTGAAGCAGGATCGTCGTGAACGCGCCGGCGAAGACGCCGGCGACGAGGGTCGGGAGCGCGGCGTACCCGCGCAGCGCCAAGCCGAAGGTGACGACGAGCGGAATGAAAGCGACGACGGTGATCGCGTACGTCTCGGTGAGGCCGTTCTGGATATCGGTGATCTGGCCCGCCGGGATGGAGCCGCTGATCTGGAGTCCGACCGCGGCGAACGCGATCACGGCGAGGCCGAACGCGACGGCCGTGCCGGTGCGCATCCGGCGGATGTGGCCGTAGAGGTCGGTGTTGGTGACCCCGGCCGCGAGGTTCGTCGTGTCGGAGAGCGGCGACTGCTTGTCGCCGGCGTACGCGCCCGAGAGGACCGCGCCGACCGTCATCGGCGCGGGGACGCCGAGCCCGGCGCCGATCCCGACGAACGCGACGCCGAGCGTCCCGACCGTGGTCCACGAGGAGCCGATGGCGAACGCGACGACGGCGGCGAGGACCGCGGCCGCCGGGAGGAACGTCGTCGGCGAGAGGATCTCCAGCCCGTAGTACATCAGGCTCGGGATCGTGCCGGCGCTGACCCACGTCGCGATCAGCCCGTAGATGGTGAAGATGATGAGAAGTGCCTGCAGCCCCATCACGAGTCCGTTCGCGATGCCGTCGAACAGGTCGTCCCAGTCGTAGCCGAGCCACAGCCCGAACGCGCCGACGAAGGCGATACTCCAGAGGAGCGGCGGGTGCGGGTCTAAGCCGAGAACGGCCGAACCGATACCGAGGAACGCCACGACGGCGAGGACCGGAACCAGCGCCGCCGCGAGGCTCGGGCGGCGGTCCGGGTCGAGGTCGTCGTACGCCGTGGGCGTGAACGAGCGTGCCATGAGCGAGCGTATTTCTCTGAGGCATAAGTATGTCTCGAAATATGCGCGAAGAGGATAACGATCGATCATCTCGATCGCGCCCGTCGGAGTCGGCGATCTCCCGGGGGACGCCCCTCCGACGATCGCCGCGCATCCCGCTCGGGAACCAGCCGCGTCCGACCGTGCGCCGGCGTGTCGCGGCGGTCCGCGAACGGACGCTCTTATACGCGTCGGCGGCGAACTCGGGGTAACATGATATTTGAGGGCCTCCCGACGACTCCGCGCGCGGAGGAACTCGTCGACAAGGCGTTCTCGCGGGCGGCGCGGGCCGGGCGCGCGAAGCGCGGCCACGAGGCGCAGGAGTCGATGCTCCGGACCGCCGGTAACGTGCTCTCGGACAACTTAGAGAACGTCGTCACCTCGTGGCCGGACTTCGGCTTCGACGTCGACCCGTTCTACTACGAGCTCGCGGACGCCATCGTCGACGTCGACCGGCTCCGACAGGCGCTCTCGCAGGTGATGTGGGCCAGCCGCCAGATCGAAGACCTCCGCGACGAGTACACAACGAAGATCCGCAACTCGGACGTGGACACCGCGCGGAAACACCGCAAGCAGGCGTTCGCTCGCATGGCGGACGTGATGGACCAGATCGAGTCCGACCTCCGCTACATCGGCGACTCCCGCGACCAGCTGAAGGTCCTCCCGGACGTCAGGCCCGACGAGCCCGCGATCGTCGTCGCCGGCTACCCGAACGTCGGCAAGTCCTCGTTCGTCAACCGGGTCACCCGGGCGTCGAACCAGATCGCGGAGTACCCGTTCACGACGAAGGGCGTCCAGATCGGCCACTTCGACCGGAACCACGTCCGGTACCAGATCGTCGACACGCCCGGCCTCCTCGACCGTCCCGAAGACGAGCGCAACGATATCGAGCGGCAGGCGGTGAGCGCCCTCGAACACCTCGCGGACGCCGTCGTCTTCGTCATCGACCCCTCCGGCGACTGCGGCTACCCCCTCGACGTCCAGCTGGAGCTGCGCGCGGAGGTCCGCGAGCTGTTCGGCGCGGACGTGCCGCTGCTCACCGTGGCGAACAAACACGACCGCTTCGAGGCGGTGAAAGCCGAGTCCGTCGACGCGACGATGAGCGTCACGGAGGACGAGAACGTCGAGGCCGTCCTCAACATGGCCGTCGAGGCGGTCGGCTACGAGCCCGACCTCCCCACCCGCGACGGGGAGTAGCCGGGGTCGCGTCTCGGCGAACGGGTCTGAAAAATCGGTCGGTCGATCAGGCCGAAACGGCCTCGTACACGACGTTCACCGTGACGCGCACGGTCACGTCGCCGGTCTGGACGCTCGTGGACGCGGCCGCGTCGCCGCCGTCCGCGGCCATGTACCGCTCCGTGACGAAGGGGGACGTCCCCGACTGCGCCGTGGAGGCCTCGTACACGCCGACCACTTCGAGGTCGCTTGCGTTCGCGAGGACGGCCGCGTCGTCGTCCGCGTTCGCCATCGCGGCGGTAATCGCCTCCTCGCGGAGCTCGCGCTCGCGCTCCTCGCTCAGTCCGAACTGGATCCGCTGAACTTGGTCGGCGCCGGCGTCGACCGCGACGTCGATCACCTCGCCGACGGCGTCGACGTCGTCGAGCTCGATCGCGTACTGGTGGATCCCCTCGTACCGGGTCCGGTTGGGGTCGTCGCGGGTCTCGTAGCTCTCGCGGACGTCGTACCGTTCCGTCCGGATCGCGTCCTCGTCGAGCCCCCAGTCGGTCAGCGCCGCGTGGAGGTCCGATTCGCCCGTCGCCAGCTCGTCGCGCACGGCCCCGGCGTCGTCGCCGGTCGCGGTGACCGCGACGCGAAGGGTGGCGCGGTCCGGTGCCGACGTCGCCTCGCCGCCGGCCGTCACTTCGATGCTCCGCTCCAGTTGCGCGTCGTCGCCGCCGGTCGGAGTGGCGGTCCCCGCGAGCCCCGCACAGCCGGCCAGCGCGACGAGCGCCGCGATACCGATGAGTGCCGTCAGTCGCCTGTTCATACGCGACCCTTCGCTCCCGGGCCACGTATAACGCGCAGATAACACAAAGAGCCGTTTTCGCTATCGGCCGTCACCGCTCGCGTCGTCGCGGTCGGCGTCTTCGGCGTCCGCGTCTTCGGCGTCTTCGGCTTCGGCATCCGCGGCTTCGGCGTCGTCGTCCCCCGCGTCCGCGTCTTCGGCGTCGGCTTCCTCCGCCGCCTCCTCGTCCGCCTCGTCGTGGTCCACGACGTACGTGTCGTCGAGGTGCGGCTGTTCGTCCGCCAGCGCGTCCTCGCCGCCGACCGATTCACCGGAGCCGACCGCCTCTTCGGCGTCGGCCGACTCCTCGCCCTCGTCGAGCGCGTCGGCGGCGACGGCGTCCGCCGCGTCGCGGTCGGCGGCACCGCCTTCGCCGTCTCCGTCGTCGGTGGCGGCCTCGCCGTCGCCGCCCCCGTCGCCAGCGTCCCCGGCGTCGTCGTCCGCCTCGTCGTCGAGCGCTCGCACGTCGGTCCCCTCGGACTGCTCCGGGTCGCGCTCGACGCCGCGCGACAGGTCGGTGGCGCGGCGACCGGAGCCGAACAGGCGCTCGCGCAGCGACCGGCTGCTCGGTCGCTCGGTGAGCAGCACCGAGGCGTCGACCTCGTGGATGACGTCGAGGTGGAGCGAGTTCGAGACGAGCCGCGAGAGCAGTCCCTTCTCGGTGGCGCCGATGATGACGAGCGTCTTGTCGGCGGCGGCCCGGCAGATCCCGCCCTCCACGTCGCCGCCGTCGTCGACCACGAGGTCGGCGTCTTCGAGGCCGTGTTCCGCGGCCCAGTTCGCGAGGAACGCCTCGCCGCGCCCCCTGTCGCCCGGGTGGTCGACCACGTGGAGCAGCGTCACCTCGGCGCCGGCAGTCTCGGCGAGCACCTTCGCCACCTCCGCGCTCAGGTCGGAGTCCGGGCCGCCCGAGGTCGGGATGAGGACCCGCGAGGTGTCGAGGTCGCGCTCGTTGAGGATGAGGAAGTCGCAGGGGAGCTGGTTGGTGAGCTCGTCGATCGGCCGCTCGGCGCGGGCGGCGCTCCACAGCTGGTCGTCGCCCCACCCCATCAGCACGGCGTCCGGGCGCGTCCGGCGCGCCATGTTGAACACCTCCTCGAACGAGCGGTGCGAGACGACCGTGGAGGTCGACACGTCGACGTCGTAGTCGGTCGCGGTCGACCGGAGGTCGTCCATCCCCGCGGCGGAGACGTTCGCGATCCGCCGCCCCGCGTCGCCCGAGGACAGCGACATGCGCTCGGGCGCCTGAACGACGTGGACGATGTGGACGACGCCGTCCTCGTGGTTGCTCGCGAGCCGCGCCGCCAACTCGACGATCGGCCCGTCGGTCCGGGGGTTCGTGATCGGCACCATGATCCGGTAGCCCTCACCCGCGAACAGCGTCGCCTCGGTGGCGTCCAAGATCGGGACGTACGACCGCCCGGCCGCGCGACCGAACACCCATTCGGGGACGGTGAGACGGCGGCTCACGCCCTCGAAGCGCGCCTCTTCGAGGCGCTCCTCGCTGGTCTGGAAGTAGTTGACGAGGGTGACCAGCACGACCCCGCCGATCGTGTTCCCGAGCAGCACGGGGATCACGAAGCCGACGATCCCGGAGTAGAGGCTGATCTCGGCGCCGTACAGCGGGATGCCGTCCTCGAAGAACAGGAAGAGGACCTCAGTGAAGGAGACGACGACGTGGAACAGGTCGCCGAGCGGGATCGCGAGGAACGCGAGGTAGACGACGAGCATCCGGCTCACGGAGTCGGTGGAGGCGAAGCCGACCCAGACGACGCCGGCGACGATGAGCCCCGCCATCGCGGCCTTGAAAAAGAGCGGAACGAACTCGACCGTGAACCCGCCCTGCGAGATGTACCGCGCCGCATCGACGGTCTCACCGGTGAACACCCCGCCGTAGGAGAGCACGAGCGCGCCGATCCCGCCGCCGACGAAGTTGCCCGCGAGGACGATCGTCCAGTGGCGGAGGAGCGTGGGGAGGCTCGCGAGCCGTTCGAGCGTGAGCGCCACCGGGGGCAGCGTGTTCTCGGTGTACAGCTGGTAGCCGCCGATGATGATGTAGATGAACCCGAGCGGGTACAGCAGCACGCTCAGTATCGGATGAGAGCCCGTCGCCGCCGTCAGCGACGCGTACAGCATGAACGTGATCGTGATCGCCAGCCCGGCGGCGAGCCCGCTGAAGAACAGTTCGCGGCTCCCCGAGGTCACCTCCTCGTCCGCGGCCGCGATGATCCGCTGGAACACCTCGTCGGAGGAGAACCGGTCCCGGACGGCCTCGCCGACCGCGGGCGCGCCGCTCCGGGACCGCTCGACGACCTCCCGCATCGAATCGTCGTCGGGGTCGGTTGCGTCAGTCACTGGCGAGACCCACGGCGCCCCCGTAAAAAGGAGTTCCTCTTCCGCTCACGTCCGCGCGGCGAGAGAACCTGTGGATCAGGCGCGCTCGACGGTCACCGTGCGGGCCTCGACGGCGACCTCGCGGCCGACAACCGCCTCGATCCGCTCGTCGAGCGCGGGCGCGATACCCTCGACCGCCGTTCCGGGCGGGACGCCGACCCGGACCACCACCCGCTCGGTCACGAGGGGCGGCACCGTCCCGCTGCGCTCGACCGTCAGATCGAGGAGTTCGTACTCCGAGTCCAGCGCCGTCAGCTCGTCGCTCGCGGCGGCGCGGATGTCGGCCTCGGTGGTCGAGGCGACGTACGAGTCGTAGGTGACGCCGCCGAGGAACACGGAGAGGAGCGCGATGGCGACCGCCAGCACGGCGACGCGCTTGAGGAACGCGGCGCGCGCGTTGTCCTCGCGGAACCAGCGCTGCGGGCGGTACCCCTCGTACCACAGCACGACGAGCGCCGAGAGGTTGATGGAGAGGAGGTTGACGGCGACGATGACCCCGGCGCCGATCACGAGCCGCGGGATGGCGAAGGCGACGCCGATCCCGACCGCGGCCGCCGGCGGGATGAGCGCCACCGCGATCATCACGCCGACGAGCGTCGCGGAGACGCCGGTCATCAGGGAGACGACGCCGGCGACCCCCGCGCCGATCGCGACGACCAACACCAGCACGTTCGGCGCGAGCCGCTCGGAGACCTCGGCGAGTTCGAGCGGGTCGAGTCCGGGCGGGACTAAGGCGAGCGAGCGCAGCGCGAACGCGAACGCCGTGGCCGCGAGGACCGCGACCGCGACGCCGATGACCTGCATCCGCACCCCACGTCGGAACAGCGCCTCGTCGTCGACGACGGTGCCGATCGCGGCCGACATCGCTGGCCCGATGAGCGGCGCGATCACCATCGAGCCGACCACCGTCGCGGGCGAGTCGAGCAGGAGCCCCGCCGTGGCGATCACCGCCGAGATGACGGTCATCAGCACGTACGTTCCGAGCCCCGAGGCGAGGTCGTCCGCCTTCGCCTGGAGCTCCTCGCGCGAGATGCGGTCGCCGCCGTGCTCGGCGTCCTCCGCGTACTCCTCCTCCAACGCCTCGAACCGGCGCGAGATGACCGTCTCGGCCGCGACGATGACGGTGTAGGTGCTCTCGTCGATCCCCGCCTCCCGAAGCCGGTCGAGGACGGGCTCGACGGCGGCGGTCGGCAGCGGGAACGTCGCGACCGCGGTGTACTCGCGGCCGCTCGTCTCGTCGGTGACGACGTAGTCGACCCCCTCGTCGTCGAGCGCGCGGACGACCGCGGCCCGCTTGCCCGCCGGTATCATGACCTGAACGAGTCGCACGGTCGCCGGTCGCGCCGACGGCTCTTATAAGGTCGGCACGCGACGCGGCCGCGCCGGCGTCTCCCCCGGCCGCGAGAAACGGAACTTTAATGCGCGAATCGCTCGGACCTTCGGACAAGAATGCTCTCGCCGCTGGTCATCGACACGTTCCTGCTCGACTACCACCTCGGGCACGTCATACTGTTCGGGCTCGTCGTCTCGCTTCTGGGAGCCGCGCCGCTGAAGTCCCAGAAGATAATCGCGTCGATCTTGGCCGTGTTCGGAGTCGTCTTCCTGGCGGCGCCGTACACGACGATGCCGCCGACCTTCATCCTCATCGGCATCCCGCTCGTGCTTGTCGGGACGCTGCTGTGGACGATGGCCCGCTGACGGCCCCGTCACACGAGAGATCGCCAACTGACCGGGACGCCCGGCCGAACTCCTCCCGACCCGGTCGGGTCGTGTCGTACGGTTCTCCCCGTCACCTCCTCCCTCCGCCGCCGCGACTCTTCTGTCGCCGCGGTCTTTCCCCCGCGACTTCTCTGCTGCGACCCTTCCCCCGCGACCTCTCCGCCGTCGTTCCGATTTCTGTTCGATCCCGCTCCTTTTTTGCCCACCGGAGATACTCCCCGCCATGGTAACGGTACGGGCCCCCGCGACGAGCGCGAACCTCGGTAGCGGCTTCGACGTGTTCGGGGCGGCCCTCTCGCGGCCGGCGGACGTCGTCACCGTCGAGAAGGCGGCCGAGACGACGATCGAGGTCACGGGCGTCGGCGCGCAGTACATCCCCGAGGATCCCGAGAAGAACACGGTCGGCGCCGTCGTCGAGGCGCTCGACGCGCCCGCACGCATCCACATCGACAAGGGCGTGCGCCCGGCGTCGGGACTCGGTTCCTCGGCCGCAAGCGCCGCCGGCGCCGCCGTCGCGCTCAACCGACTGTACGACCGCGGGCTCTCTCGGGAGGAGCTGGTCCCGATCGCCGCGGAGGGCGAGGCGGTCGTCTCGGGCGTCGCGCACGCGGACAACGTCGCCCCCTCCATCCTCGGCGGCTTCACCGTGACGACCGCCGAGGGGACTCGGTCGGTCGACGCCGCGATCCCCCTCGTCGTCTGCCTCCCCGACGTGGCGGTCTCGACGCGCGACGCGCGCCGGGTCGTCCCCGAGACCGCCTCGATGGAGGACCTCGTGGAGACCGTCGGCAACGCGGCGACGCTCGCGATCGGAATGTGCCGCTCGGACCCGGATCTCGTCGGGCTCGGCATGAGCGACCCCGTGGTAACGCCCGAGCGCGCCCGACTGATCACCGGCTACGACGACGTGCGCGAGCGCGCCTTCGGCGCGGGCGCGACCGGCGTCACCGTCAGCGGCGCCGGGCCCGCGGTGATCGCCGCTTGCCGCGAGCGTGACCGCCGAGACGTCGCCGCCGCGATGCTCGACGCCTTCGCCGGCGCCGGCATCGAGGCGCGCGCGTATCAGACCCGGATCGGCCGCGGGTCGACCGTTCTCGACGCCTGACCGGCTCGCGGTCGCGCTCGACCGACCGAGACGAGTCGGCGACTGAACCGCCGAACAGCGACGGCGCCGACGACGGAACTCATATATGCGCGTGAAACTCTAGGATTAGACGAGTCAAATAATTGGATGTGGTTCTTGACATGGAATCTGATCGAGACGACGACCGAGTAGTGACGCGACGTGACGCGGTGCGCGCCGGCGGAGCGACGGCGCTGGCCGGTCTGTCCGGCTGTACGGCCCTCCCGAGCGCGCCGGTCGGGACCGGGCGCGCCGGAAGCGACGACGAGGGGCCGGTCGCCGTGGCCTCCTTCTTCAGCTTCTACGACTTCGGGCGACGGATCGCCGAGGGGACCCCGCTGACCGTCGAGAACCTCGTTCCGACGGGGCTCCACGGCCACGGCTGGGAGCCGAACGCCAGCATCACCCAGCGGATCATCGAGGCGGACGCGTTCGTCCACGTCGGCGAGGAGTTCCAGCCGTGGGCCGACCGCGCGATCGAGACCGTCGAGGCCGACGGGACGGACACCGCGCTGATCAACGTCCGGGAGGGGATCGACCTCGTGGACCTCGCAGCGTCCCTCGACCGCGACGAGGAGGGCGTCGGCGCCGAGCGCGGCAAGGACCCGCACTTCTGGTTGGACCCGCTGCGCGCGAAGCGGTCGGTCGACAACATCGCCGCGGGGTTCGTGGACCTCGTCCCGGACCACGCCGAGACGATCCGCGAGAACGCCGCGACCTACAAAAGCGAGGTCCTCGACCGGATCGACGCGGACTACGCGGCGATCTTCGAGCGCTCCGACCGCGACGTGGTCCAGCTGGCCGCGCACAACGCCTTCCAGTACATCGGGGTTCGCTACGGGGTTCGGATGCGGCCGCTCGTCACGAGCCTCGCGGCGAGCGGCGACGTCAAGCCGGCGGACATCCGCGAGGCGACGCGAGTCATCCGCGAGAACGACATCCGGTACATCGCCAACGGCGTCTTCGAGTCGCAGCGGCCGGCCCAGCAGCTCGTCCGGGAGACCGACGTCGAGGCCTACTTCCCCGTCACGCCGTACGCGGGGGTGCGCGAGGAGTGGGTCGCGGAGGACTGGGGGTACGAGGAGATCGCGTACAACATCAATATGCCGACCTTCGAGATCGTCTTAGGCAACGAGACGCCCGAGGACGCGGCCCCGACCGAGGGCTGGGTCGAACAGTGGCGGAACTTCGAACCGATATGAGCGCGAACGACACCGACGCCGCGAGCGACACCGGAAGCATCGACCGCGCGACCGACCGCGGGACCGACCACGCGACCGACGCCGCCGCCGAGGCGAACGGGCCGGTCGTCGACCTCGCCGACGTCACGTTCGGTTACACGGCGACGCCGGTCGTCGAGGACGTGTCGCTGACCGTCGACCCCGGCGAGTACGTCGCCGTCATCGGCCCGAACGGCTCCGGGAAGTCGACGCTGATGCGGCTGCTGCTCGGGCTGCTCGCCCCCGATGCGGGGACGGCCCGGCTGTTCGGCGAGGACGCGGAGCGGTTCGACGACGGGGAGCGCGTGGGCTACGTCGCCCAGCAGGCCAGCGCCGCGAAGGAGATGCCGATCACCGTCCGCGAGGTCGTGAAGATGGGTCGGTTCCCGTACGTCGGAGTCGACCGGCTCTCCGACGGGGACGAGACGGTCGTCGAGGACCTGTTCGACGAGCCGGTGCGAACGGCGCGGCGAACGGCCAACGCGGTCTCGGGGCGGCTCGCGGCCGCAGACTGGGAGATCGTCGACGACGCGCTCGCGACCGTCGGGATGAGCGCGTTCGCCGACCGGCGCATCGGACAGCTCTCCGGCGGGCAGCGCCAGCGGGTGTTCATCGCCCGGGCGCTGGCGGGCGAGGCCGACCTGCTCGTGTTGGACGAGCCGACCGTCGGCGTCGACGCCGAGTCGGTCGACGCGTTCTACGACCTGCTCGGCGCGCTCAACGACGCGGGCATCACCGTGCTCCTCATCGAGCACGACCTCGGGGCGGTCGTCGAGCACGCCGACCGCGTCGTCTGCCTCAACCGCGAGGTGTACTTCGACGGCTCGACGGACGAGTTCGTCGAGAGCGACGCCTTAGCGCGGGCGTTCGGTACCGAGGCGCGCTTCCTCACGGGGGGTGCGGAATGAGCGATCCGCTGACGGCCGCGGTCGCCGCGTGGCTCGTCGCCGCCGTCGACCAGTCGCTCGGCGCGGCCGACCTGCCATTGACGCTCGCCGCGGTCGACAGCTCGGCGGCGCTCGCCGCGGTGAGGCACTCGGCAGCGATCGCCTTACAGGGCGGCCTCGCCGACGTCGGCCGGGCCGTCTTCGGCGTCCTCCTGTGGGTGTTAGACCAGTGGTACTGGCTGATGGACTGGGCGTACTACTTCACGGGACTGGAGATGCTGGACCCGCGCTACCGGTACATGCACCGGGCGCTCTTGGTCGGGCTCTGCGTCGGCGTGATGGCGCCGCTGATCGGGACCTTCCTCGTCCACCGACAGCTCGCGCTGATCGGGGACGCGCTGGCGCACACGGCGTTCGCCGGGGTCGCGGTGGGACTGTTCCTGAACGCCGTCATCGACCTCGGGGTGTCGCCGTACCTCACCGCGGTCGTCGTGGCGATGATCGCCGCGCTGTTCATCGAGCTCATCTCCGAGACGACGGACGCGTACAACGACGTCTCGATGGCGATCGTCCTCTCGACCGGCTTCGCGTTGGGGACGACGCTCATCAGTCTCAACGCGGGCGGGCTCGCGGTCGGCGTGAACCAGTTCCTCTTCGGGAACCTCTCGACGGTGTCGCCCCAGAGCGCGGCGATCCTGCTGGTGCTTTTCGCCGTCATCGTCGGGACGGTCGCGGTGACGCGCAACCAGCTCCTGTACGTGACGTTCGACGAGACCGCCGCCGAAGTCTCGGGGATCTCCGTCAACTGGTACAACCGCGTGATGGTGATGTTGACGGCGCTGGTAGTCGTCGGCGCGATGCAGATCATGGGTGTCATCCTCGTCGCGGCGATGCTGGTCGTGCCCGTGGCGGGCGCGACGCAGGTGTCGCGCAGCTTCACCGAGTCGCTCGTCGTCTCGGTCGTCCTCGCGGAGCTCGCGGTCCTCCTCGGCATCGGCGTCGCCTACTACGGCGGCGTCACCGCCGGCGGGGTGATCGTGCTCGTCGCCGTGGGGATCTACGTCTGCGCGGTGGGGATCGGAAAGCTTCAGTCGGCCCGCGGCGAGCGTGAGATCACCGACATGGGGAGCATCGAAACCGACGGCGCCGACGGCGGCGCCGGAACCGGAGGTGATCGACCGTGACGGCCGAGGAGAGCGGAGCCGGCGGCGGCGGAGACGAGGCCGACCGCGACGGGGGATCCGGAACCGAGGGCGGCGAGAGATCCGGGGCCGACGCCGGCGACGACGGGTCCGGCCCGAGGGCGTCGTCGGACGTGATCAGCGCGGTGATGGAGGATTACATCAAGTCGATCTACGCCATCGAGCGCGACACCGGGGAGCGGGTGTCGACCTCCGCGCTCGCCGACTACCTCGACGTCACCGCGCCGACGGTCTCCTCGATGATCAAGAAGCTGGAGGAGCGCGGGCTGGTCGACCGGGAGGAGTACAAGGGCGTGACGCTCACCGAGGAGGGCGAGGTCGTGGCGCTCGAGATCCTGCGACACCACCGGCTCCTGGAGGCGTTCCTGACCGAGCAGCTCGACTACAGCTGGGTCGACGTCCACGACGAGGCCGACCGGCTCGAACACCACGTCTCGGAGAAGCTGAGCGATCGAATCGCCGAGGCGCTCGGGAATCCGCCGGTCGACCCGCACGGCGACCCGATCCCCGACGCCGACCTCTCGCTCCCGGAGGCGGGCGAGACCGTCCGGCTGGTCGACGCGGACGAGGGCGACCGCGTGATCGTCCAGCGGATCCGACACCAGGGCGACGCGGAGCTGCGCTACCTCGCCGACGCCGGGGTCCGGCCGGGCGCCGAGCTCACCGTCGTCGACGTCGCGCCGTTCGGCATGGTCACCGTCGAGACGCCGTCGGACGAGCAGAGCCTCCCGGCCGAGATCGCGCGCCTCATCGAGGCCGAGCCCGCCGACGGCGCCGAGGGAGACGGCTCCTGAGCCCTCCCGTCCGCCGGAGTCACCGGTTTTGAACGAACGCGCTCGGCCGACTCACTCGTTCTGAACGAACGGGCCCGAACAGTCGTACTCGATCAGCTCGAATCGCCCGTCGGCCAGCACCGTCCCGTTGTAGGGGTCGGTCCGCTCGTACAGCTGGTAGACGGTGACGTTCTCGACGCCGGTCGCGTGAGTTCGGTTCCACTCCGCACAGAGGTAGTTCGCGAGGTACGAACGGTGATCCTCGTTTGCCCCCGACTCGACGTTAGAGAGGTACTTCCGCCAGCGGGCGGTCGGGTACGTCGCGTCGACGCTCGGCGGTCGATCCAGCGAGACCGGTGCGTCGTGTAACACGTCGCGCTCGCTCCCGTTTTCGAGGACCCCGGGCGCCGCGAACCAGTGGGTCGTGCGGACGGGTTCCGGCGCGAACATCTGCCAGTGTTGGTCCATCTCGACGGTTTCGAGGACGTCTTCGCCGGGCTCCGGCACCTCGGCGTACCCGACCGACGCCGCGCTCGAAAGGAGGATCAACGCGACGAAGGCGGCGGGCACCACCGTCGCGAAGACGGCGCGGCCGCGTTCGATCCCCGAAGAGAGGGAGTCGCCGAGGCGGGCGCGATCGCTGCGGCGGACGCGGTCGCCGAGGGACGAGCGCGACGGCGACGGATCGAGCGACGCGAGCCTCCCCCCCGGCGGATTCGAGCCGCGCCCGCCAGCGATCGAGGGTCTCGGACGGTCCGAACCGGTCGAGTCCGCGCTCGGCGGCGTCCCAGACCGGCGTCTGGAAGAACGGAAGGAAGCCGACGACGGAGATGATCGGAAAGAGGTCGATCCGCATCGTGGCCGCCATCCCGAGATGAGTGCCGACGAACAGCGAGGCGAGCGCGGCGCGCGGAATCCCCGTGAGAACGACCAGAAGCGGCGAGGCGAAAAGCAGGGCGACCCACACGAACGTGGCCGCCCGCAGCAGGGCGGGGAACTGGCCGAGGTGGTTCCCGAGGTGGTAGGTGAAATGGTCCGCCTGCATGACGTACGCGACCGCCTCGCCGCCCAGCCAGAGGTCGCCCTCCAGCTTGTGAACGGCGTTCGTGACGTACATCACCAGTATCTGGAGGAGCACTCCCATCGAAGCGACGGTCGCCACCGCGGGACCGCGGCGGCGTCCCGTGTCGGCGTCGGACGCGGAGTCGCCCGCGGCGGCCCCGTGATCGCTCGCGGAGCCGCCTCCGTGACCGCCCGCGGCGTCCGCTCGCCTGAGGGCGTCGACCGACCAGCGCGAGCCGAGCGGGAGGAAGAAGCCCCAGAAGAGCAGCATCGCCAGAAGGGCGTCGCCCGCGTTCAACACCATCGGGTTCCGGGCCTGAAGCGAGAGCAACAGGAGCCACGAGACGGCGGTGGCGAGCCGCGTTCGGTACCCCACGAGCAGCGCGAGCGCGACGACGCCCGCGACCGCGAACAGCGACGCGACGGCCCACGACTCGCCGGAGAGCGCGTGGAGCGAATACGCGCCCGAGTAGTCGGCGAACAGCGCGCGACGCGGGAGGACGCCGGCGTCGGTGTAGAAGGCGGTAAGGGACCGAGCGCGGCGGAGCAGGTCGGCGATCAGGATGGCTCCGAGTCCGATCCGGAAGGCGGCGAGCGCGCGCGTGTCCACCGCCGTCCGCGCGGCGAGGGCGGCCGAGAGCCGACGGACGGCCGCCGAGAGCCTCGATCTGAGCGTTCCGAGGAAAGAAGTTCGAGCCATCGTGCGATACCCGTTTTGTTGGAACAGCTCTGAAAACGGCATAAGCCTTCCGTACGCCCGAACGGTGGCTCACGTCTCGGTGGCCGGTCGGCGGCGTCTTGGTGGCCGGTCGGCGGCGTCTCGGTGGCCCGAACCGAAGCCGAGGCGACCGGAATCCTGAACTGCGCGGCCGTCCAAGTGCGGCCGGTAATGGAGCGGGAGATCCCCGACGACGCCGCGGTCGTGCTCTTCGACGGCGTCTGTAACCTCTGTAGCGGGTTCGTACAGTTCATCGTCCCCCGCGACCCCGAGGGGAAGTACCGGTTCGCCTCGCTACAGTCCGACGTCGGACGGGCGCTGCTGGCGGAACACGGTCTCCCGACCGACGAGCTGGAGTCGATCGTCCTGATCGAAGACGGCGAGGCCTACGTGAAATCGGCCGCTGTCATTCGGATCGCGAGGGGACTCGGCGGCCGTTATCGGCTGCTCTCGCCGTTCCGACACGTCCCGGCGCCGGTCCGCGACCGCGTGTACGACTTCGTCGCCGACCACCGATACCGGTGGTTCGGCAAGAAGGACCGGTGTATGATGCCGTCCGGCGACATGGAGTCGCGGTTCATAGAGTGAGCGGGACGCCTCACGGGAGGTCGGCGACGCTGTTCTCGCCGCTCACGCCGCGTCGCGTCGCTCGTAGGTGACGAACGCGAGGTCGCCGTCGGTCTCCCGGTGGCGTTCGACCCACGCCTCGGCGTCCCACTCCGGGAATCTGGTGTCGCCGTCGGGACGCTCGGGGATCTCGGTGACGACCATCCGGTCGGCGCGGTCGAGGAACGCCTCGTACACCGTCGCGCCGCCGATGACGTAGACGGCGTCGACGCCGCGGGCGCCGGCGTCGGCGGTCGCGCGCTCGACGGCGTCCTCGATGCCGTGGGCCACGACCGCGCCGTCGGGGAGGTCGTCGTCATCGATCGGGCGGGTAGTCAACACGACGCTGGTGCGGTCGGGGAGCGGGCCGCCGAGCCGGTCGGCGATGCCCGCGTACGTCTTCCGGCCGACGATCACCGGGTGGCCGGTCGTGAGCCGCTTGAAGTGCGCGAGGTCCGCGGGGTAGTGCCACGGCATCCCGTCGTCGTCGCCGATGGTCCCGTCCTCGGCGACCGCGGCGACGAGGACGAGATCGGGGTCGGCGGGCGCGCTCCCGTCGGCGCCGTCGGCGTCCGCCATCACTCGGCGACCGCGAACGAGATGCCGTCCGCGGAGTCGTAGTCGACGACCTCGACGTCCTCGTAGGTGAGCTCGTCGAGCGGCACGTCCGCGATCTCGATCCGCGGCCGGTCGCGGGGGGTCCGCGAGAGCTGTTCGAGGAGGCCGGGCACGTGGTCGTACTCCTCCTGTCCGTTCGGCTCGTCGGGGGCGGTGCGCTCGACCCAGCTCTTCACGTCGAGGTACCCCTCCTTGCGCTCGACGTTCGCGAGCCGCTCCTGAACGTACCGGAGGTTGTTCGCGTACCACTTTCCGCGGTCGCCGCGGCCGCAGTAGACGTGCGCGTCGACGACAGTGTGGCCGAACTCGCCGACCTCGAAGCCGGTCCGCTGGGCTAAGGCGTTCGCGAGCAGCGCGTACGCCGCGATGTTGAACGGGACGCCGAGCGCGATGTCCCCCGAGCGCTGCGTCAGGTGGAGGTTGAGCCGACCGTCTTGGACGTTCACCACGAAGGTGTAGTGACAGGGCGGCAGCGTCGAGACGGCGGCGTTCGCGGGATGCCACGCGTTCACGACCATCCGGCGGGAGTGGGGGTTCTCTTCGAGCGTGTCGAGGACGTACTGGATCTGGTCGAAGGTGCGTCGCGTCGTCCCGTCGGCGTCCTCCTCGACGGTGACCCAGCGCTCGGCGTCGTCGGGCCACGTCTCGCCGGGGAGCGCGGCGTCGTCGTCCGGAACCGGGTAGCGGCGCCAGAACCGCCCGTACGCCGTGTCGAGCCTGCCCTCGTCGTCGGCCCACGCGTCCCAGATCTTCGTCTCCTCGCGGAGGTTCCGGACGTGCTCCTCGCCGGAGAGGTACCACAGCACCTCGTGGATGAGCGAGTTCCAGCGGTAGCCGTCCATCTTCTTGGTGGTTAAGAGAGGGAATCCCTCCGCGAGATCGACGGTGTACTGCCCGCTGAACGTCGCGATGGTGTCGACGCCGGTCCGGTTCGGCTTGTACGTGCCCGTCGAGAGCGCGTCGTCGACGAGGTCGAGGTACTGTTGCATTGGTGGTGTCCCGCGCCGGGACGGACGGCCGCCGGCGCGGACTGTTATCGGGTGAAACGAGTCGGGACACCTAATAACGTTGATCCAACGGCCGACCTCGGCCGGGACCCGAGCGGGTTTACGGGAGGATCGTTTGGTGGCGTCATCGGTACCGTTCAGGCACGTATGGGTCCAGTACCGCCGGTAATAGCGGGAAGAACACCGCGGCGGCGTCCGCGAGGCGCCGACGGAGGACCGCGTACACGGCGGCGACGATCACCGTGGCGACGACGAGCCGGCGGAGCGGCCCGTCGAGCAAGAGATACAGCGGGACCGACAAGGCGACGGAGAGTGCGAAGTCCTCGACTGCGCCGTCGTACCGGACGCCGCGGCGGGGGGCGATCCACCGCTTCCGGTGGTGGTCGTACACCGCCTTGTTGGAGTTACCCTCCCACGGGCGGAGCTCCAGCCCGCCGCCGTACATGTCGGTGACGCTGTGGAACGCCGCGCCGAGGAGGAAGAACGCGACGCCGACCGTGACCGGCGACGGCGCCAACACCGCGGCGAGCAGCGCCGGAGCCGCGATCACCGGGTAGTACACCGGATAGTGGAGCGTCCGCCGGTGGCCGACGTACATGTCTAGGTCCGGCGTGAGGCCGCCGAGGAAGCCGGCGGCGAATCCGATCGGTGCCAGCTCCGGCACCAGAAATGCCAGCGGAGCCGCGAGCAGCATCCCCGCCAGCACGTGGGTCGGAAGCATCACAGTACACGAGTCGAGGCGACAAGCGTATATGAGCGTGTCGCCCGTCGTGCGGCGTGTTTACACGCCGCTGCGCCGAGCGAGCGCGGACAGACGCGCCGCTCAGTGGAGGTACTCGAACGCGATCCGGACGTCGTCGTGTTCCTCGACGTCTTCCTTCACGCCGCGGAGCCCCTCCGCGATGTCGCGCCACTCCTCCGACCCGGACTCGGTCTCCTTGACGAACCGCCGTAAGACGGTCTCGGCGTCGGTCTCGACCGTCCGCGGAAGCAGCACGAACGTCTCGTCGCGGACTGCCGGTCCAATCTTGAGCCGGATCGCCTCCCCCTCCCGGATCTCGTGATAGAGGTCCCGTGCTATCTTCCGGTCCGGATGGTCGTAGCTGAGATCCTCGACCGCGTGGTGGAGCAGCCGCTGTATGGTGTCTCGGTCCGCGTTGTCGAACAGCGGCAGGGAGCGGCAGAAGAGCGTGTCCGGGGGAGTAGACATACCGATTCCTGTTCGACCGGTGGTATTAATTTCACCGGTGAACGCTCCGCGTCAACGCGAAGATGAACAGTCCGATCATGAACGCGCCGATGAACCCCTCGGTGGCCACGAGGAAGCTGCCGAAGAACTGCGGGACGCTCGCCGTCGACCCGAAGATGAGGGACGTGAACGACTGGAAGCTCAACAACAAGTATCCGAACTCGGTCTCGAAGGGCGGCGTCCCGACGGTTATCCGGAAGAGCAGCGCGTACCCGACGACGACCACGAGGGAGAACTCGAGGGTCCGCCGCGGCTTCTCGCCGTAGCCGCAGGTCAGCGAGAGGATCGCGTTGAGTGTCGCGAGGAACAGGAGCTTCAACCGCGTGCCTGTCGCCTCCGACCGGTCGAGAACCCGGTCAACGTACGCTCGCCGGCGGTACCACATCTCCTTCATGAAGAACCGCGAGGCGGCCTGACTGTCCCCGCTCATCTCGGCCCCGTTCTTCGCGTTCAGATACGTAACCTCTAGGTCGGACGCGTTTGCGGTCCCGAGCAACCCCTCCGACGCGGACGAGAGCCGCCGTCGCAGGCGTTCCAAGAGCCCGGCGCGGTCGGCGGACCGATCGTCGCCGGCCGCCTCCTCGCCGTCGTCGCCGTCTGGATCCAGCGAGAACCGGTTCGCCTCCATCTCGTAGTCGCTCCGCGTGGAGCCGGAGAACGTGTGGAGGTTCCAGTCCGGCGAGAGGACGTCCCGGTAGTCGGAGAAGTTGAACTCCTCGAACTTCGTGCGGTAGACGTAGAAGTGGTCGAACACCCGTTCCGAACCACTCATCTCGATGTCGACGTCCCCGATGCGTCCGTCACGGAAGTCGTAGTAGGCCGTCTCGCCGTTCTGCTGGACGAACGCCCCCGCCCGGACGTGCGCCTCCGTGAAATCCAGAGTCACGCTCGGTGCGGCCGTCTCGAGGTCTCGGAACTCCCCCCGCTCGATGCGGCTGTCGGCCAGAATCGCGCTCGCCTGGAAGGTCGTGCGCTCGAAGTGGGCCGTCCCCCCGAAATCGGCGTGGCGGAAGTCGGCGTCACCCTCGTAGACGACCCGGTCGAAGAAGGCGTCGTCGTGGAACGTCGCCTTCATGAAGCGGGCCACGTCCCCGAACGTCGAGTACCTGAAGTCGGCCAACCGGTCGAACGAACTCTCGTGGAACGACGCGTACTCGCCGAAGTCTACGTGTGCGAAGTACGTGGTGTTCCGGAACGCGCAGTACGACAGCACCGCTTCGCCGGAGAACTCGGCGAAGTGAAACTTCACCTTCCCCTCGAAGACGGTCTCGATGAAGGAGGCCTCGGAATGGAACTCCCCGTTCTGGTAGTGCGCGGGACCGACGAACTCGGCGTTCTTGAACAACGCCTCGGACTCGAACGCGGACCCGATGAACAGGACCGCGTCCCGAAACACGCTCCGCGAGAACTTCGCGGTCCCGTCGAACTCGACGGCGCGGAACTCGGCGACCTCCTCGAAGCGGCTCCCGTAGAAGTCGGCGGTCTCCCCGAACGACGCCCGCTGAAAGAGACACTCCCCGACCCATGTCGACTTCGTGAAGTCCGCCCGTCCCCCGAACGACGCCCGGTAGAAGTCGGCCTCGCCGCCGAACTCGGTCAACGCGAACCGGACGTCGCCCTCGAAGCGGGCGTCGGCAAACCGACAGTCGTCCCTGAACCGAACCTTCCGGAGGTCGACATCCCCCCGGAAGACCGCGTGCGAGGCGTTGATGTCCTCGTCGAACTCGGCGTCCGAGAAGTCGAACGCGCCGTCGACGACCGCACCGCTCAGTAACACCGGCTGCTGGATGACGGTTTGCTCGGCGCGCACGTCACCGTCGACGGTCGCGTGTCGGAGGTCGATCGGCGTGTTCGAGCCTCGGTTGACGACGCGGTGCGAGAGGTCTACATCGCCGAAGTTCGCGCCGACGTACCGCGTCGGTCCCGCGTCCCGTCCGACGAGGTCGTCCCGAAACGCCTTGGCAACCTCCGCGTCGGTGATCCCGACCTCTGAGCGCCGCTCGGCGGGCAGGTGGAACTCGCAGCGGTCGGTGCCCTCGACGGCCTCCCGGGGGCAGCTCCACTCGGATTCGAGGTGGGCAGGTCGACCGTGCTCGGCCTCCCACTCCGCCGGAACGAACCGGTACGCACAGTGCTGTGACGACACGGGTACCCTCTACCGAGCCAGCACTCGCTACCGGCTTATCCCTTGCGGCTTCTCGCGGAGCGCCGGTCCGTCAGTCCACGACGAAGGAGGTCTCCGTCCGGTCCCGGACCCGGACGTCGACGTCGATTCCGTCGCCGATCGTCACGACGCCGTAGGTCCCGGTGAACGCCTTCTCCGGCGTCTCCTTGCTGAACGCGTTCACCGACACGTGGGACATGCCGTGGAACGTCGAGAAGCCGCTCTGATGAATGTGGCCGCTGATAGTCCCCCTCGCGTCCGCATCGTCTAGGAGTCGGAGCGCCTCCTTCCGGTCGTACAGGTAAGCTCGCTCGGGGTACTCGCTGAACCAGACGTTGCCTGACAGATCGAAGTTCCCGAATGGGTGGTGACAGAGCACGAGCGACCCGGGACGGTCCGCGAGCGCGCGGTCGAGCCACTCGCGCTGGTCAGACCCGAGCTCGCCGCGGGCACCGGCCGCGCGTGTGTGTGTCGAATCTAGGAAGACCACCGCCTGCCCGCCAACCTCGCACGTTCCGTAGAACTGGTCCTGATCAAGCAGGTCGGACAGCCTGTCGTGGCCCAGGTTCTCGACGTCGTGGTTCCCTAGCAGGTACGTTGTCGGGAAGGGGGCGTCGTCGAACACCTCCCTGACCGTTTCGACGTGCGCCGCGTCGACGTCGGGGTCGTCGGCTTCTTGGATCAGGTCCCCGAGGACGAACGCGTGGTCGGGTCGATCGCCGAGGCCCGAGACAGCCTCCCGGAGCTCCGAGGCGATCCTGTCTGCGTGCTCCGAACGGAGGTGGATGTCGGGAAAAATGGCGACCTGAGGCATGTGTGGGGCGTAAGCGAACCAACGCCGGTCCCCCGCCTATAGGTTTTGGTTCGGCGGGGAGGGGGAGAGCCGACCGGTCCCGACGCGATCCGGGGACGCGGACGGGCCTCGTCCGGCGGGCCGCCGGCACGACGCCGTCCCACAGACCGTTTATATCCCGTCGCCCGAACCGAGGCGTATGCTCATGACGCCCGGACCGACCGCGGTCCCCGAGCCGGTGCGCGAGGCGATGTCCCGCGAGCTGATAAACCCCGACGTGGACCCGCGGTTCCGGGAGATCTACGACCGACTCACCGACCGGCTCGCGGCGGTGTACGGCGTCGATCCGGACGTTCCCGCCGCCGCCGGCGGCCGCGACATCGTCGCGCTCGGCGGCGAGGGAATCCTCGGGCTGGAGGCGGCGATAGCCTCGCTCGTCGAGCCCGGAACCGAGGTGCTGTGCCTGTCGAACGGACTCTACGGCGAGGGGTTCGCCGACTTCGTCGAGTCGTCCGGCGGCGAGGCGACGGTCGTCGCGGCCGACCGCGACGAGCCGCTCCCGCTCGACGCGCTCGACGACGCGTTAGCGGCCGACGACGCCGACTTCGACCTCGTCACGATGGTCCACTGCGAGACGCCGACGGGGGCGCTCAACGACGTCGACGCCGCGCTCGACCGCGTCGAGGCCGCCGACCCGGAGCTCCTCACCGTCGTCGACGCCGTCTCCTCGCTCGGCGCGGTCCCGGTGCCGACCGACCGGATCGACGTGTGTCTGGGCGCGTCACAGAAGTGTTTCAGCGCGCCGCCGGGGCTCGCGACGGCCGCGGTGAGCGAGCGCGCGTGGGCCGCGATGGAGGCGCGGGACCCGCACTCGCTGTACGCGAACTTCCTCCCGTTCCGCGACGTGAGCGACGGGTTCCCGTACACGCACCTCACCACCGAGGTCGTCGCGCTCGACGCGGCGCTCGGCCTCCTGCTCGACGAGGGGATCGACGCGGTCCGGGAACGCCACGCGTCGGCAGCGGTCCGGTGTCGCGAGCGCGGCGCGGAGCTGGGACTGGAGACCGTTCCCGGTCCCGAGCGGAGCTCGCCGACGGTGACCGCCTTCGAGGTGCCCGGCCGGGCCGAGGCGCTTCAGGAGCGACTGCGCGAGGAGCACGACGTGATCCTCGCGACGGGGTTGGGGGAGGGAGCCGAAGACATCCTTCGGGTCGGCCACATGGGCCACAACGCCCGCGTCGACCGCGTCGAGGAGACGATGGACGCGCTCGCCGCGGTGCTGTGAGCGCGGATTGAGAACGCCCCGCACGCCGCCGGAACGTTGAATCATCACGTGGCGGGACGTTCACACATGGCGTCGCCACGCGAGGCGATTCGGGAGCGCGGCGCCGGTGACCGACAGCGACAGACCACAGGGGACCGCGCCGAGATAGCCGAGGGCGATCGACTCCACGTTCCGGATGTGCGAGCGGGACTGATTGGTCGCGTGCGCGAACGGCAACGGCGTGCTCCGGGACTCCTCACCGCGGCCGGAACGCCCTTGCGTCCGCCGCGATCATATCGGGTCGACATGAATCACCGCGAACTCGGCGAGGTCGGCGCAGTCAGCGAGGTCGGCTACGGCGCCTGGCAGATCGGCGGCGACTGGGGCGAGGTGACGGAAGCGGAGGCGGTCGCGGCGGTCGAGGCCGCCCGCGACGCCGGGATAGACTTCTTCGACACCGCGGACGTGTACGGCGACGGGCGCTCGGAACGGATCGTCGGCGAGGTCCTGGCGGACGACATCGCGGCCGGCGACGTGACCGTCGCGACGAAGGCCGGGCGCCGGCTCGACCCGCACGAGGCCGACGGCTACACGGAGGCGAACCTCCGGCGATTCGTCGACCGCTCGCGCGAGAACCTCGGGATGGAGACGCTCGATCTGGTCCAGCTCCACTGCCCGCCGACGGACGTCTACTACCGGCCGGAGACGTTCGACGCGCTCGAAACGCTCGCCGACGAGGGTCGGATCGCGAGCTACGGCGTCAGCGTCGAGCGCGTCGAGGAGGCGTTAAAGGCGATCGAGTATCCCGGCGTCGAGACGGTGCAGATCATCTTCAACCCGTTCCGGCAGCGGCCGGCCGAGCTGTTCCTCGACGAGGCCGCCGCGCGCGACGTCGGCGTGATCTGTCGGGTCCCGCTCGCGTCGGGGCTCCTCACGGGCGCGCTCTCGCGCGACCACGAGTTCCCCGAGGACGACCACCGCAACTACAACCGCGAGGGCGAGGCGTTCGACGTCGGCGAGACGTTCGCGGGCGTCCCCTTCGAGGCGGGCCTCGACGCGGTCGACGCGCTCGACGAGCGCCTGCCGGACGACCGCCCGCTGCCCGAGTTCGCGCTGCGGTGGATCCTCGACCACGACGCCGTCTCGACGGTGATCCCGGGGTCGACGACGCCAGAGCACGTCCGGGCGAACGCCGCCGCGAGCGAGGCGCCCTCGCTCTCGGACGCCGAGCGCGACGCCGCGAGCGAGGTGTACGACGAACACGTGCGCGAGCACGTCCACCAGCGCTGGTGAGGCGAGCGGGCCGGCGGCGCCGGTGAGGGGCGGTGAGGGGCGGACGCGGCCGGCGGACACGTCGCGTCGCCCTCTCACTCGTCGAGCGCGGCCGCCAGCTTCTCGATCGGGTGCGGCGGGGTCTCGGCCCCCTCGCGGTCGCCGAGCTGCGACCGGCAGGAGGCGCCGGGCGCCGTCACCGCGTCGCCGTCGCTGTCGGCGACCTGCCCGAAGAGGATCCGCCCGATGGCCTGCGAGAGCTCGTAGTGTTCGCTCTCGTAGCCGAACGAGCCCGCCATCCCGCAACACGAGGAGTCGAGGGGGTCGACCCCGTAGCCGGCGCGGCGCAGCACGCCGACGGCGTGGTGGTCCTTGTTCGTCGCCTTCTGGTTACAGTGGCCGTGGTAGGTGAGCGTCTCCGCCGGCGCGTCGAACGACAGCCGCTCGTCGGCCCGGCGGGCGTCGAGGTACTCGCAGACGCCCGCCGCGGCGGCCGACACCGCCTCGACCGCCTCCCCGTCGAGCAGGTCGAGGTACTCGTCTTGGAACATCACGGCGTCGGAGGGCTCGACGAAGAGGACGGACTGGCCCTCGCGGGCGCGGGGCGCGAGCGCCGCGACGTTGTCGGCCGCGCGCTCTCTGGCCGCGTCGAGGAAGCCCGTCGAGAAGGCGGCGCGGCCGGAGGGCGCGAGACCGTCGGGGACCTCGACGCGGACGTCGGCGGCCTCCAGGACGCGCACCGCCGCCTTCCCGGCCGCCGGATAGCTGTAGTTGGTGTAGGTGTCGGGGAACAGCGCGACCGTGTCGACCGCGTCTCTCGGGGCGACCGCCGGGCCGCCGCGGGCCGCGAACCACTCCTCGAAGCTCGTCGACCGGAACGTCGGCAGCGCGCGCTCCGGGGCGATGCCCGCGAGCGCGTCCATCGCCTTCCGGGCGCCGGGCACCTTCGCCGCCGCGTTCGACAGCGGCGCCAGCGCGCTTCCGAGCGCCGAGAGCCGGTCGATGTCGCGGAAGAGGCGCTCGCGCACTCCGGCCCCCTCCCGCTCGTGGTGGTCGTGTTTCACCTCCGCCTTCAGCTTCGCGAGGTCGACGCCGGTCGGGCAGTCGCTCTGACACCCCTTACAGCCGACACAGAGGTCTAACACCTCCGCCTGAAACCGGTCGGAGTGGATCTCCTCGTCGTCGAGCTCGCCGCTTATCGCGGCGCGGAGCATGTTCGCCCGTCCGCGGGTCGTCTGGATCTCCTCGCCGGAGGCCCGGTAGGTCGGACACATGACGCCCGAGTCCGTCTCGCGGCACGTGCCGCAGCCGTTACACAGCTCGACGAGTTCGGAGAAGCCGCCCTCGTCGGCGAAGTCGAGCGTCGTCTGCGGCTCGATCGACCGGTACGTCGGCCCGTACCGGAGGTTCTCGCGCATGTCCGTGTCGGCCGCGGTCTCCGGGTAGCCGCGCTCGGCCGCGGTGTCGCCGTCGACGTAGACCACCTTCCCCGGGTTCATGCGCCACTCGGGGTCGAACGCGGATTTTAGCTCTTGGAACGCCGTCCAGAGCTCCTCGCCGTACATCTTCGGGTTGAACTCCGTGCGCGCGAGGCCGTCGCCGTGCTCGCCGGAGAAGGCGCCGTGGTGTTCCAAGACGAGGTCGGTGACGTCGTCGGCGATGTCGTGCATCGTCTCGACGCCCTCCGACTCCTTCAGCGAGAGGATCGGCCGGATGTGGAGCGTCCCGACCCCGGCGTGCGCGAAGTAGGCGGCTGAGGTGCCGTGGTCGTCGAGGACCTCCTCGAAGGCGGCGACGTAGTCCGCAAGCTCCGCCGGCGGCACGGAGGCGTCCTCGATGAACGGGTACGGCTTCGCGTCGCCGTCCATGCTCATCAGGAGGGGAATCGCCGCCTTCCGGAGGTTCCAGAGGTCCTCCTGAGTCCCCTCGTCGTACGCCTCGATGACGTCGAACGCGTCGCGGTCGCCCTCGCCGAGGAAGCGGTCGTTCGCGTCGGCGACCGCCGGCTCGAACTCGTCGACCAGCTCCGAGTCCCACTCCAGCATGAGCGCGGCCGCGGCCCGGTCCGGGATCGGCTCCGCGTACTCGGCGTACTCCGGCGACCCCGCCGCCAGCTCGACGACCGCGTCGTCCATCAGCTCGACCGCGCTCACGGGGAACTCCAGCGCCTCGGGGACCGCCCGCATGGCCGCGTCGAGCGAGTCGAAGGCGTACAGCGCCAGCGCGGTCTCCTCGGGGCGGGTGACGAGCGAGAGCGTCGCCTCGACGACGACGCCCAGCGTCCCCTCAGCGCCGACGAACAGCTTCGAGAGGTTGATGACTCGCTCGCCCTCGTCGTTCTCGGAGATCACCTTGTGGAGGTTGTACCCCGAGACCGACCGCTTGAGCGTCGGGTACCGCTCCTCGATCTCGTCGGCGTTGTCCTCGACGAGCGCGCGGACCGTCTCGTACAGCGCGGCCTCCCGCTCGCCGCCCGCCTCGCCCGCGACGATCGCCTCGTACTCGGGCGAGTCGAGGACCACCTCGCGGGCGTGGATGAGCGAGCCGTCCGCCAGCACCACGCGCAGCTCCTCGGTGTAGGCGTCGGTGATCCCGTATCGGACGGAGTGGGCGCCGGTGGAGTTGTTGCCGATGCCGCCGCCGACGGTCGCGCGCGCCGAGGAGGCGGGGTCGGGCGCGAACTTCAGGCCGTCCTCGGCGAGCCGGTCGTCGAGGTCGTCCTGGACGACGCCGGGCTGGACCGTGGCGCGGCGCGCGTCGGGATCGACCGACAGGATCGAGTCCATGTGCCGCGAGCAGTCGAGGACGACGCAGCCGGGACCGACGGTCTGTCCCGCGAGCGACGACCCCGCGCCCCGCGGCAGCACGGGGACGCCGTGGTCGGCCGCGACCCGCATCGCCGCCCGCACGTCGTCGACCCCGCGGGGGTACACCACGCCCGCCGGCCGGGCCTGATACACGCTCCCGTCCGTCGCGTACAGCACCTGCGCGTACTCGTCGAACTCGACGCCGCCGGCGACCGCGTCGCGCAGGTCGGCCGCGAGCGACTGATACGCCTCGACGTCGGGTCGGTCGTGACCCAGCGCGGCCGCCGAGGCGGCCGAGCGGTCCGGAGCGGTCTCGGCCGCCCCGCCCGCCATGCCATGCGCGCGCTCCGCGGCGGTCCCGCCGTCCGACGCGGCCCGTCGCGCCCGGTCGCCGTCGGTCTCCCCACCCGATTCGCTCGGGCCGCCGTCGCCGGCGGGTTCTCCCCCTTCCATGCGAAAGATGGGCGGGATGAGCGTGATAAATCCTTTGTGAACGATAATTATATTCATTTAGGGCGGGCGCGAAGCGGGCCGCTTTTTCCGGGGGACCGCGACCGACCGACGGAGACGACCGTGGAGCACGAACGCGAGGCGGGCGCGAGCGATTCCGGTTCCGGTGGCCGCGAGGGCGACCGCCAGCGCGGCCCCGACGACGAGTCCGGCGCGATTCCGGACGACGAGCGCGAGGCGCTGGAGACGATCGCCCACGGCGCGGTGCTCACCTCGGGCGGGGTCGCCGGCCAGCGCGCGCTGATCGCGGCGACGGAGTTCGCGCTGACGCGGGGGCTCGGGCCGACGGCCTACGGCGTGTACGCGCTGGCGTGGCGGATCGCCCAGCTGTGCTCCCGGCTCGTGACGTTCGGCAGCGTCCCCGCGCTCCAGCGCTACCTCCCGGAGTACGGCGACGACGCGCGCCGTCAGGGCGCCGTCGCCGGCCTCGCGTACGCGACGACCGTCGGGTTCGGGATCGCGATCGCGGCCGCCGTCTGGCTCGCGGCGCCGTGGATAAACGCCCGCACCGTCACCGAGCCGGCGTTCGCGGGGACGATGCGCGCGTTCGGCGGGCTCGTCGGACTGCTCGGGGTCGTGATGGTCGCGTCCGCGATCTTCCGCGCCGTCGGGTCGGCCCGCGGCGAGATCCTGTTCAACAAGCTGTTGCGCCCGGGCGTCCGGCTCGTCGGCGCCGTCGGCGCGCTCGCGCTCGGCTACTCCGTCGTCGGCGTCGCCGGCGCCATCGTCGCCGCGACCGCGGTGCTCGCCGCCGCGGCCGTCCCGCTCTCCGCGTCCGTGACGGGGGTTCGTCCCTCGCTCCGGGGCGCCCGCGCGGAGGCGCGGCGGTTCTACGACCACGCGGCGCCCGTCGCGATGAGCAGCCTCGGGAAGGTGTTCCAGAACCGCGTCGACGTGCTGCTCGTGGGTGCGTTGCTGACGGCGACCGCGGCGGGCGTGTACAACGTCGTCCTCGTCGTGATCGCGGTCGCGTGGATCCCCCTCCTCTCTTTCAACCAGCTCCTCCCGCCCGTCGCCTCGGAGCTGTACGCGGACGACAGGACCGAGACGCTCAACGCGGTGTACGGCTCCGTCACGCGACAGATCGTCACGGCGGTCGTCCCGATCCTCGCCGTGCTGGTCGTGTACGGCCGAGCGGTCCTCGGCCTGTTCGGCGACGCGTACGTCGCCGGCTACCTCCCGCTCGTCGTCTACCTCGGCGGCGTCTTCGTCGGGAGCGCGGTCGGGGCGACCGGCTGGCTCCTGATGATGACCGACCACCAGTACGCGCGGATGGCGCTCGACTGGCTGCTCGCGGTCCTCAACGTCGGACTGACGTACGCGTTCGTCGTCCGGTACGGACTGGTCGGGGCCGCGCTCGGCACGTCGCTCGCGATCGCGGTCCAGAACGCGATTCAGGTCCTCCTCCTGCGCCGCTTCGAGGGGCTGTGGCCGTTCGACCGCACCTTCCTCACCCCGCTCGCGGCCGGCGGCGTCGCGCTCGCCGCGATGTACGCCGTCCGGGCGGTTCTCGCGGGTCCCGCGGCGGTCCTCGCGGGGAGCGCCCTCGGGCTCGCGGCGTACGCGGCCTCGCTCCGACTGATCGGCGTCGACCCCCGCGACCGCTTCGTCGCGCGGCGGCTGGCGCGGCGGTACCGGGCCGCGCTCGCGGAGCGGGTCGGGCGCTGATCCCGCCGGGCGCGGATCGCGACGATTTATGGGCGGACCGCGACGTACTGACGGTATGCAAACGATCGACCGCGAGTCTGCGGGGTCCGCCCGCGTCGCGATCGTCGGCGGTATCCACGGCGACGAGCCCGCCGGCGTCCGGATAGTGAAGCGGCTCGCGGACGAGCTTAGCCCCTTCGAACCGGCCGACGAAGGCGGGACCGACGGCGTGGAGTCCGATGGGCTCGTCAGACTGATCCTCGCCAACGAGCCGGCGATCGAAGCCGAGACGCGGTACACGGACGCGGACCTGAACCGGGCGTTCCCCGGCGACACCGACAGCGACGAGTACGAGCGGGCGCTGGCGCCGCGGCTCGCGGCCGAGCTGGAGGGGTTCGACGCCGTGCTCGCGCTCCACACGTCACACAGCGCGCCGCCGCCGTTCGCCATCTTCAGCGACCTCACCGAGTCAGTCCGCCGGACTGTCACCGGGCTCCCGGTCGACCACGTCGTCGACGCGAGCGGCCTGCGCTCGACGACGCTCGACTCCACGATCCCCCACACCGTCTCGATCGAAGTGGGAAGACAGGGGAGCGAGGAGGCCGTCGAGTTCGGCTACGAGGCCTGCCGCGCGTTCCTTCGCGTCCACGGCGCGCTCGCCGACGAGTCGCCGACGTTCTCCGAGACGACCGTCGTCAAGGGGAGCGAGGAGGTTCCGAAGGGCGGGGGAGAGCCGCACGTCCACTACGCCAACTTCGAGGCGATCCCGGAGGGGGCGGTGTTCGCCGAGGACGACGTGTACACCCACCGCGTCGAGGAGCCGGGCGTGGTCCCGATTCTCGCGAGCGAGCGCGGGTACGACGACATTTTCGGCATGTACGGTCGGGTCACGGGCGTGCTGCGGCCGCCGGGTGAGGGCGATACGCGGGTGTATCCGCGCGACGAACGCAGTCGCTCGGGCGGGGACGGGGCGGACGGGGAGAACGACGCGGACCGGTCGGAACGGGTGAACTGACTACGCTTCGGTCGGGCGGCTCACTTCGCGGTCGGCGTGATGTCGCCGACGGCGTCCATCACTTGGACCGCCGCGCTGGCGGCGAGGCCGCGGGCGACTTCGTCGGTGTCGGACTCGGCGATGCCGGCGTCCAAGTCCTCCGGGTCGGGGGTGAAGCCGGCCGAGACTGGGTGGCCCGCCGGGGGGTTGACGGCGACCGTGGCCTGCGGGCCGTCCGCGCCGACGGACAGCTCGGAGCCGACGGCGTAGCTGTCGGGGAGATATGATTCCGTGCGCGATACGATTCCGGCGACCGCGCGCCGGAGCTGCCGTTCCTGGTCCGGAGAAAGGTCGACGGCCGCGGGCGAACCCGCGTCCGTCATACCCGGTGCCCCGGCGTACGGGTTGTTGCCGTTCATCGAAGACACGACACGTAGGCGGAGCCGAGTCAAAAAGGCGTCGGCGGCGGCGACCGCGATTTCGGGCGGTGCGGTCCGACGTCGCGCGGCGCCGGACCGATCGCTCCCGGACCGCGTAGCCGGGGTCGCTCGCGGCTACAGTACCGGCTCGGACTCCCCGTAGGCGGCGATCACGACCGCGGTCGCGTACCGGTCCGGCTCGGCGGGGACCGTCTCGACGCGCGTCTCGCGGTCCGGGAGCTCCCAGTCACGGAGGCCGCCCCCCGTGTCGAGACCGGCGTGGATCCGCTCGCGCACGTCGTCGGGGTCCTCCCCTGTCACCTCGTAGAAGAGCCCCGGCCCGGGACCGGTCGCCCATCCCAGCCCCGCGACCGCGTCCGGATGCCGGCGGGGGGCGCGCTTCGACTCGGCGTCCTCGGCACCGGAGCGGCCGCCCTCGCGGAAGTCCACCTCGTCGCCCGGGCCGATCGTCCGGCGCGCCTCGACGACGGTGAGGCGGTTCCCGGCCGGGCCGAGGTCGGGTGCCTCGGGGACCGCCTCAACGGTCGCCTCGGCGGGGACGACCGACGAGACCGCCACGAGGTTGTAGTTGTGGAGGTTGGCGTCCGCGAGCGCGGCGTCGTAGGAGGCCATCGCCGTGTCGGCGACGCCGACGCCGCCGGCGACGTGGATGGTGTTCATTGACGGCGAATCGGCGACGGGTCCGGTAAGGGGTTACGAACCGGAGCGCCGGCGGAAATGGTATAAATCGAACAAAAAAGGCGGTGGCGCGCGCCTGCGAGCGGCCGCCCTCGGCGGCCGCGAGGAGCACGCGCGAGGGACGCCGCGAGCGACCGCAGGAGCGAGCGGCGAGGCTGGGGAGGCGTGAGGCTGCGGTTGCTGTGCGGGGCGGGACTCGAAGGGGCAGTCGCGAGGGGGGCGCAGGCGACGCGAGCACCGCAAGAACGAGCGAAGCGAGTGATGAGGAGCGCGGCGAGCGTGCGCCCCCCTCGCGCTGGGGCTTCGGTGGCGTTCGCCGCCGATCCGCCAGCAGCTATTTATAAACAGGCCGCCGGAACTCCGGCCGCTACAGCGCCTCGGAAAAAAAATCGTACGTCAATCACGTGATCGTCGCCGTCGCCTCAGTACTGGTAGTTGATGACGCGCTCGTCCTCGGTGTCCGCGTCCTGAAGCTTGTCGCGGGCGTCTTCGAAGTCCGCCTGCGTCACCTCGGTGCGGCCGTCGCGGATGGCGAACATCCCGGCCTCGGTCGCCAGCGAGGCGATGTCCGCGCCGCTGTATCCGTCGAGGTCCGCGGCGACGGCGCCGAGGTCGACGTCGTCGGCGACGCTCATGTCCCGCGTGTGGATCTCGAGGATGCGCTCGCGGCCCTCGGCGCCGGGCTCGGGCACCTCGATGAGGCGGTCGAACCGCCCCGGGCGTAAGATCGCCTCGTCGAGCATGTCGAAGCGGTTGGTCGCGGCCATGATCCGGACCTCGCCGCGGTCGTCGAAGCCGTCCATCTCCGAGAGCAGCTGCATCATCGTGCGCTGGACCTCGGCGTCGCCCGAGGTCTTCGAGTCCGTGCGCTTGGCCGCGACGGCGTCGATCTCGTCGATGAAGATGACGGCCGGCTCGCGCTCGGCGGCCAGCTCGAAGAGGTCGCGGACGAGCCGCGCGCCCTCGCCGATGAACTTCCGGACGAGCTCCGAGCCGGCCATCTTGATGAAGGTGGCGTCGGACTCGTTGGCGACCGCCTTCGCGAGCATCGTCTTGCCCGTGCCCGGCGGGCCGTGGAGCAGGACGCCGCTCGGGGGCTCGACGCCGACCGTCTCGAACTGCTCGGGGTTTTCGAGGGGGTCCTCGACGGCCTCGCGGACCTCGCGGATCTGGTCGTCGATGCCGCCGATGTCGGCGTACTCAACATCCGGCGACTCGGAGACCTCCATCGCCTGCGCCCGGGAATCGGTCTCGTCGTCGAGCACCTGCTGGACCGCGAAGGAGTCGTTGATCGCGACGCGGTCGCCGGGGCGGAGGTCCTCGTCGAGCCGCGACGCGGCCTGCGTCAGCACCTCCTGATTGTTGCCGTGCTGTTTGATCACGACGCCGTCGTCGGTGATCTCCTCGACGGAGGCGATGTACAGCGAGGAGGTCTTCAGCACCTCGTTCTCGCGTTTCAGCTGTTCGACGTCGCCTTTCAGGTCGCCGCGGCGGCCCTCGGCGTCCGCGAGCCGATCCTCCAGTTCCTCGTTCACCTGAACGATCCGCCGGTAGTGCTGGCGGATCGCCTCCAGCCGCTCCGCGTCGCTCATCTCGGGGTCGAGCTCCAACCGCGGGCGGTCGGGGAGTGACGGGCTATGAGACATTCGTTGTTCCCGGATAGGATACGGGCGTAAATGTGCCTTTGGGTCACGGAGAGACCGTGGGATCGACGACGCGCGACCGTCGCGGGCACAGCGCTCCGCCGAGCGCGAGCGCCGCTCAGTAGACGGCGACGGCCGGTGCGGAGCGCGCGCGAACCGCAGGGGGCCACGGGGGACGGGAGGACCGCGAGGGAACCGCTGGGCAGCCGCGCGAGACGGGGGCGACCATGTGAGACGGGGCCGGCCGAGGCGGGCGGGATTGACCCAGCAACATCGGTCGAGATCGGCGGCGCTTCACCCGATATCAGAATGGATAATCGAGGGTCAAGATTTTAACACGGAATGGACCAACTCCTTCGTATGGACGCACGAACGGCGGGCGGACGCGCCGGTCCGACGCTCGCGAAACGCGAGACGCGGACCGGGAGGGCCCGCCCATGACCGGGGATTCGGAGGCGACCGTTCTCGCGGTCGACGACGAGCCGGACCTCGCGGAGCTGTACCGGGTGTACCTCGACCCGAGCTACGACGTGCGGATCGCGACCGGCGGCGAAGCGGCGCTCGACGCCATGGACGAGTCCGTCGACGTCGTCCTCCTCGACCGTCGAATGCCCGACATGTCGGGCCACGAGGTGTTGGACGCGATCCGCGGCGAGGGGTACGACGCGCGCGTGGCGATGCTGACCGCGGTCGAGCCCGACGTGGACATCGTCGAGATGCCGTTCGACGACTACAAGACGAAGCCGGTCACGAAGGAGGACCTGCTCACGCTCGTCGAGGTGTTGCTCCACCGCGCCGCCTTCGACGAGCGCAGCCAGGAGTTCTTCGCGCTCGCCTCGAAGAAGGCGGCGCTGGAGGCCGCGGGCACGACGAACACCGAGGAGTACGAGGAGCTCATCGAGCGGATGGAGGCGGTCCGCGTCGAGGTCGACGACACGCTCGATCACCTCTCCGCGCGGGACGCCTTCGTCGAGGTCCCCGGCGAAGTGCCGTAGGCGGCGACCCGCTGACCGACTGCGCTGTTCGACCGACCGTTCGACTCTCCCAGCTGTTCGATTCACCCGACTACTCGATCTCCAGCTCGGCGTCCGCGCCCTCCGCACCGGCGTCTTCGTCCCACTCCAACTCGAACTCGACGCTCAGTTCGCCCGGTCCCTCGGCGGGGCCTTCGCGCTCAGCCTTCACCTCGAAGGTCGGCCGCGCGGGCGGGTCGAGCGTCGTCGACTCGTCGCCGCGTCTGAGCGTGATCGCGGTACCGGCGTCGAGCGAGTCCGCGACCGTTCGCAGGTACGCGGCGATCTCCTCGCGACTTCGGCGGCTCTCCGACTCGAAGAGGACTTCCTCTGGCATGGGCGACGGTAGGACGGCACGAGACATAAACGCTACTCGGGGTTCGGGTTCGGCGCGTCTTCCCCCGATCGTTTTGTAGTGTCCGTGAGAACGTTCGGGTCGTGGAACTCCCCGACTCGCTCCGCACGGTCGTCGCCGTCGCCGTCTACTGGACGGCGATCGCGCTCGGCGGCAGCGTCCTCCTCCCCGATCCGACGAGCCCGCTCGTCGCGGTCCCCGTCCTCGGCGGCGGCGCGGTCGTCGCGCACGCGGCGCGCAACGGCCGACTGGTCCCGCTCGGCTACGCCGTCGGAACGATGTGGCTCGCCGTGCTAGCGCTGTCGGTCGGCACCGGCGTCGTCGACGTTCTCGCGACCCCCAGCGGCGAGATCGCGCCGCTGGCGGACTACCCCGGCGTCGGCGCGGTCGGAACGGTCGGACTGTTCGGCGTGCTCGTGGTCGCGTACGCGGCGTTCGTCCGACGGAACGCCGCCCGCGACGCGGACGAGGGGCGGTAACGAGGGGGCGACGCGCTCAGAACCCGTCCTCGAACGCGAACGTCCCAGTCACACCTTTTTCCCGGCCTCGCTTCGCTCGGCCGACAAAAATCTGTACCAAAAAACCGCATCGCCGAGGACGGCTACCGACCCGAAATCCGAGCCGTCCTAGAACTCGTCCTCGAACACGAACGTCCCGTCCCGCTGGACGACCTCGCCGTCGACCTCGATGACGGAGTCCTCGCTCATGTCGACGATCATGTCGACGTGTTCGGCGGACTCGTTGACCTCGTTGTCTCCCCCCACCGTCTCCGGGTACGCCGAGCCGACGGCCATGTGAACGGTGTCGCCCATCTTCTCGTCGAACAGCATGTTGTAGGTGAACCGGTCGATCTGGCGGTTCATCCCGATACCCAGTTCGCCGAGGCGCCGGGAGCCCTCGTCGGTGTCGAGGATACCGGAGAGGAGGTCCTCGTTGCGCTCGGCGGAGTGGGAGACGACCTCGCCGTCCTCGAACCGCAGCCGGACGCCGTCGATCTCGCGGCCGTAGCGGTACAGCGGGAGATCGAAGTGGACCTCGCCGTCGACGCCGTCTCGCGTGGGCGCCGTGAACACCTCGCCGCCGGGGAGGTTCGCCTCGCCGTAATCGTTGAGCGTCGAGTTGCCCGAGACGTCGAGCGCGAGGTCGGTCTCCTCGCCGGACTTGATGCGAACCTCGTCGGCGTCGTCGAGGATCTCGACCATGTTCGACTGGAACTCCCGCTGTTCGTCCCAGTCGAGCGAGACGGCGTCCCAGACGAAGTTCTCGTAGGCCTCAGTGCTCATCCCGGCCAGCTGGGCGTGGCTCGCGGTCGGGTACTGCGTGAGACACCACGTCTTCGAGAGCCGCGTGCGCTTGACCTCCTCCATCGCGCGGTTGTACGCGGCGTTGGTCTCGGGGTCGACGTCGGCGTCCTCGGTGGCGTTCGCGCCGCCGCGCGCGATGACGAAGACGTCCGCCTCCTCGTAGAGGGCGCGCCGGTGGCCCGGCTCGGAAAAGTCGTCCGACGAGCGCTTGAACGCGCGCTGGGCGCGCTTCGAGTAGTTGAGGTAGACCGGGTTCGCTCCGCGGTCGCCGCAGACCTCGTGGAGCGCGACCGCGAGGTCCTCGGCCTCCTTGGGCATCTGGATGACCACGTCGTCGCCCGACTGGATGTCGGTCGAGTGGTCGGCGATGATCTCGGCGTGTTCGCGTACGCGTGCGTCCATGACTTCCCGATTTCGCGGCCGGGGAATTACCGCTTTTCCTTCCGGCCGCAACGCGTTTGCCCCGCCGTCGCGTACTTCCGGGTATGTCCCGGCTCGCGTTCCGCGCGGCCGCGGCGGCCGTCGGCGTCGTCCTGCTCGCCGTCTACCTGACCGCGGCGCTGTTCGTCGCCGACCTGCTGCGCGCGGTCTGGGCCGCTCGCCCCGACCTCCCGGTCCTCCTCGCGCTGCTGGTCGCCGGCGCGCTCGGGTCGACGTTCCTCAGCTACCGGCTCGGCACCGCCCAGATCCTCGCGAACTTGGAGGGCGACCGCGTCCCCCGAGAGTGCGCGCCGGACCTCCACCGGCGGATCGACGCGCTCGCGGCGCGGATGGACCTCCCGCGCCCGGAACTGTACGTCACCGACGCTCGCGCGCCGAACGCGTTCGCAGTCGGCGGCGGAGCGGACGGCGGCGCGCTGGTGATCGACCGGTCGCTGTTCCGGCTGCTCTCCCCCCGGGAAGTCGAGGCGATCCTCGCGCACGAGTTGGCGCACCTGGAGGGCAACGACGGCTTCGCGATCGCGATGGCGGACGGGGTCGGCCGTTCGCTGGTCGGGATCGCGACGGTCGCGGCGCTGCCCGCCCTGCTCGCGCTGTCGGGGCTCGCCGGCGCCTCGGCGTGGATACGCGGGCGCCCCGGCGACCGCTCCGGCCCCTTCGCGCGGCTTCACCGAGCGCTCGCCGGGGGGTTGTTCGCGGGGTTCGTCCTCGCGACGCTCGTCTCTCGGTCGCGCTCGCGCAAGCGAGAGTTCGCGGCCGACGACCGTGCGGCCGAGGTGACCGGCGATCCGATCGCGCTCGCCCGGGCGCTCCACCGGATCGAGCGCGCGGCGGAGCCGACGTGGCCGTTCGCGCCGCTCTCGACGCAGAAGCGGACCGAGGACGCGGCCGAGCGCTGGCTGTCGACGCACCCCTCGACCGACGAGCGCGTCGAGCGCCTGCGGGAGAAGTCCGAGTCGCGGGGTCCGACGCGACGGATCCCGGCCGGGCCGTCGCGGTCCGCCGCCCAAAAGGGGCGCTCGTTGCGGTGAATGCGATCGAATCGACCATCGATCTAAACATCATGCGGTGGCGCGTGCCTGCGAGCGGCCGCCGGTGGCGGCCGCGAGGAGCACGCGCGAGGGAGTCGCGACCGCTTTTAAGCGGCCGCGACGAGGCTGGGGAGGCGTGAGGTGCCGTGCGGGGCGATGCGGGGGCGGGACTCGAA
>NZ_SGUC01000027.1 GCF_005435165.1 Halorubrum sp. GN11_10-6_MGM
CTGGCGACGTGGCGCCAGCAGGGACGCAATCCTTACGACGAACTCAGGCGAGTTGTCCGCGACAACGAGATGATCTCACGGGATCAAGCTGCTCCGATTGTTGAGTCTTCAGGGTAAACACGTACCTCTCGGCGACAGGTAAATGACGGTGGTGTCGATACCACTCTGGCAAAAACTGCCGCAATGTTTACCACCGAGACGGCTGAAGTTCGCGGTTCGTTTTACGCGTACACTCGCGAAGCGGATGTCGACGGGGCCGTCATATCTCGTCGTCCGCGCGCTCGACGAGGTCCCGCGCCGTCTCGAACAACGCGTCGGCGTCGTCCTCGTCGCGCGCCTCGGCCGTGATCCGCACCAGCGGCTCCGTGCCGCTCGCGCGCACGAGGAACCAGCCCGCGTCCGTCTCGACGCGGACGCCGTCGAGCGTCGACACGTCGTCGTACTCGTCGGCCGCGATCGCGCCGACGCGGTCCGCGACCGCCGACTTGGCGTCGGTGCGGACGGAGTCCCGGCGGATCGGGTAGTCGGGGAGGTCGTCGACGAGCGCCGCGAGCGACCCCTCCGCGCCGACGAGCGCGGTCAGGACGCAGGCCGCCAGCGGCCCGTCGGGGCAGGGCGTCCGCTCCGGCCAGATCCACGCGCCGCTGGGCTCGCCGCCGAAGGCGACGCCCGGCTTCGCCGCCTCCGCGGCGACGTATGCGTCGCCGACCGGCGTGTACGTCACCTCGGCGCCGATCTCGGCCAGCGCGTCTGCGACGAGCAGACTCGTGTCGACCGGCACCGCAACGCTGTCGCCCGGCTCCGCCTCCCGGCGGGCGAACAGCGCGAGCAGCGCGTCGCCGGAGAGGAACCGGCCCCGCTCGTCGATCGCCATCATGCGGTCGGCGTCGCCGTCGTGGACGACTCCGAGGTCGGCGTCGGTCGCCTCGACGACCGCGCACGCGGTCTCGCAGTTCCCCGCGGTCGGCTCGCTCGGTCGCCCGGGGAACCGCCCGTCGCGCTGCGCGTTGAGCGTCTCCACGTCGCAGCCGGTCGCGTGGAGCGCATCGGCCGTGACGCGCCCGACGCCGTTCCCGAGGTCGACGACGACCGACAGGTCGTCGGGCAGCGGGACCGTCTCGCGGAGCGCGCGCTCGTGGGCCCGGCGGGCGTCGCCGCCCGCGACCGCGTCGCGCGTCTCGACCGTACCGATCCCGTCGTGACCGGCGAACTCGAACGCCGCCGTCTTGACGATCTCGGCGATCCGGTCGTTGCGCTCCTCGCCGAACGCGCGTCCGGACGCCGTCCAGAGCTTGATCCCGTTGTCGGGCGCGGGGTTGTGCGAGGCCGTGACGACGACGCCCGCGTCCGCGCCCTCGCGGGCGACGGCGCGGGCCACCGTCGGCGTCGCCTCCACCCCGACGTCGATCGCGTCGGCCCCGCACTCGGTGAGCCCGGCGAGGAGGGCGCGCACGAGCATCCGTCCGCTGTCGCGGGCGTCGCGACCGACCACGACCGTCTCGGCGCCGTCCGTCGCGAGCGCGCGTCCCACGTCGAGCGCGAGGTCGGCCGTCACGTCCTCGCCGACCGGGCCGCGAACGCCGCTTGTCCCGAACATACCGCGATCATCACCGCCCACCGCAAAGACGGTTCGGGACCCACCGACTGTCCCGGTCAACCAGTCCGGCGGCGGCTCGCAGAAACCGACACGGTAAACCCGATGCTCGAACGAGGACGGATCATGCAGGACAAACGCGTCCTCGTGACGGGCGGGGCGGGCTTCATCGGCTCGAACCTCGCGAACCGCCTCGCGGCCGACAACGACGTGATCGCGGTCGACGACACCTACCTCGGCACGCCCGAGAACCTCGATCCCGACGTGGAGTTCGTCGAGGCCTCCGTCGTCGACGGCGATTTCCCCGCCGACGTCGACGTCGTCTTCCACCTCGCCGCGCTCTCCTCGCGGAACATGCACGAGTCGGACCCCCAGCGCGGCTGTCGCGTCAACGTCGAGGGGTTCGTCAACGTCGTCGAACGCGCCCGCAAACAGGGCTGTGACACGGTCGTTTACGCCTCCACCTCCTCGATCTACGGGAGTCGCACCGAGCCCTCGCCGGTCGACATGGACGTGGAGGCGCACACCGCCTACGAGGCCTCTAAGCTCGCCCGCGAGCGCTACGCCGAGTACTACGCCAACCACCACGACATGGCGATGGCCGGCCTCCGCTTCTTTTCCGTCTATCAGGGCTTCGGCGGCAACGAGGAACACAAGGGCGAGTACGCGAACACGGTCGCGCAGTTCGCGGACGCCATCGCCTCCGGCGAGGCGCCCGAGCTGTTCGGCGACGGCAGCCAGACGCGCGACTTCACGCACGTCTCGGACGTGGCCCGCGCCTGCGAACTCGCCGCCGACCACGAGCTGACCGGCGTGTACAACGTCGGCACCCAAGAGGCGTACTCGTTCAACGAGATGGTCGAGATGATCAACGACGCGCTCGGCACCGACGTCGAGCCCGACTACATCGAGTGCCCGTTCGACGGCTACGTCCACGACACGATGGCCGACTACTCCGAATTCCACGAGGCCACCGGCTGGGAGCCCGAAGTGAGCTTCAAGCAGGGCGTCGAACTCGTCTGCGAGCCGTACCTCGGCGAGGATTAGGCGTCGAGCGCGGGCGGCGGCGCCGTCGCGCTCGCGTACCGCGTCACCGATCCGCGGGACGCCACCGCGGTTTCGGGGGGATTCAGGACGCGTCGACCGCGCTGCCGGCGGCGACGAGGAAGCCGATGATCGCGGTTATCAGTCCCACCATCGCGATGGCGACGGCCCCGATGCGGAAGGCGTCGCCGGAGAGCCGGTTCGCGGTGAGGAACAGGAAAACGGTCGTGACGAAGCCGATGAGCGCGAGGATCCGCCCGAACCGTGCGGCGTCGATCCCGGGCTCACTAGACACGGTTTAGGATCTCCTTGAGAACGCCCTGGTACTCGTCGTCGGTCGCGGCGTTGCCCAGCGAGTGGATCGACTGCGAGATCCACAGCCCGGCGGTGAAGTTGATGAACGCCGCCATCGAGACGGTGCCGATCTGTCCCTCGACGAACAGCCCCGTGTACACGGCTCCGATGAATCCCAACACCATGAGGCTGTGCGTGACGAGCGAGCGGGTGCCGAAGTCGGCGAGCTGTAGTGACAATCGAGTGCCAACGGCCATACGATCGTTAGTGGTCGACGATGTAAAGAGGTACCGCGGGGGGAGGCGCCGCTTCCCAGACGGACCCCGACCGTTTACCGCCGTCGCCGCGTAGTGAGCGAGCATGAGCGACACGGACCCGACGCACGACGTCGTGGTGTGGGGAGCGACAGGCGTCGCGGGACGGTTCACCGCGGAGTACCTCACCGAGCGGTACGGCCCGGACGAGTTCGCGCTGGCGATCGGCGGGCGGGACCGGGAGAAGCTCGACGCGCTCGCCGCCGACCTCGCGGGACGCAGCGACGCGTGGAACGACGTGCCGGTCGTGGTGGGCGACGCGACCGACGCCGAGAGCCTCCGGGCGATGGCTCGGGAGACGCGCGTCGTCTGTACGACGGTCGGCCCGTACACCCGGCTCGGGACGCCGCTCGTCGAGGCCTGCGTCGAGACCGGCACGGACTACTGCGACCTCACCGGGGAGGTGAACTGGGTGCGCGAGACGGTCGACCGGTTCCACGAGGCCGCCGTCGAGCGCGACGCCCGGATCGTCCACGGCTGCGGCTTCGACTCCGTGCCCGCCGACATCGGTACCCTGCTCGTCCAGTCGTTCGCGAGGGAAACGCACGGCGCGCCCTGCGAAACGGTACGGATCTACCTCGACGGCGGGAGCGGGAGCGTCAGCGGCGGGACGCTCGCGAGCTTCGGCGAGCTGTTCGACGCGGCCGCGACCGACCCACTCGCCCGCGAGGCGCTCCGGAACCCCTACTCGTTGGCGCCGCGGGGCGAGCGCAGCGGCGTCGACCCCGGCGAGCAGCGCTGGCCGCGGCGGGACGCGCTGCGGGGCGGGTGGACCGCCCCCTCGCCGATGGCGCCGGTGAACGAGCGCGTGGTGCGCCGGAGCAACGCGCTCCTCGGCTACCCGTGGGGGCGAGAGTTCCGCTGTACCGAGGTCGTCCCGACCGGAGACGGCCCCGCGGGTGCGGCGACCGCGGGCCTCGTCGCGGGCGGGCTCGGCCTGTTCACGGCCGCGATGTCCGTCGGGCCGGTCCGCTCGGCGTTCGAACGGTACGTCTTCCCCGACCCCGGCGAGGGGCCGACCCGAGAGGAGGCGGAGGCCGGGAGCTTCCGGATCGGCGTCCTCGGGCGCGGCACCGGCGCCGACGGCCCCTTCACGGTCGAGGCCGAGTTCGGCGCCGACCGCGATCCGGGCTACGGCGCGACCGCGAGAATGCTCGGCGAGTCCGCGGTCTGTCTGGCGCGTGACGACGTCGACTCCCCGTTCGACGGCGGCGTGTTGACGCCGGCGTCCGGGATCGGGCTTCCCCTGGCGGAACGGCTCCGTGAGATCGGCTTCACGGCGTCGGTCGGGGAGCGCGCCGAGAGCGAGCGTTGAGAACGAGCGCTGAGGGAACGGACGCTAGGAAGCGGGCGCTGAGAGAGGTCGAGCGCGGCCGTCGAAAGAGCGATCGAAAGCGCGACCGCCGAGCGGGCGCGAGCGGCGAGGAAAATCGGTCTGCGAGTCAGTCTCCGACGTCTATCACATGTAACCGAGGTCGCGCAGGCGCTCCATCAGGTCCTCCTTGTCCTGGGCGCGGCCGGCGCGTTCGGTCGTGTCTTCGAGGTTCTGGAGCCACGCGGGCTCCTCGGTCGTCTTCTCCGTGCTGACCTCGCTGCCGAGCGAGCGGAACCCGGCGAAGTACTTCGGCGAGATCGGGATGTCCTCCTGCGTGACGCCCTCGGGGAGGTCGTCGTCGGCCTGCGGGATGTACCCCTCGTCGGGGAACGCCTCGACGGTGTCCGGCACCACGAAGTTCCAGAAGGCGTCCCACACGTCGGCTTCGGCGAACTGGAGGATGGGCTGAATGCGGTCGTGGGGCGGGAACAGGTCGGGGTCGTGGCGCGGCGAGAAGAACGTCTCGTCGGCGCGGGCCTCCTGTTCGTCCCAGCGCACGCCGGAGATGACGCCGTCGATGTCGTACTCTTCGAGCGCGTCGTTGAGCGCGACCGTCTTCAGCAGGTGATTCCCGACGTAGGTGTCGAGCAGGAACGGGAACGTGTCCTCCTCGAACTCCAGGATCTCCCGGATGTGGTGCTGGTTGTGCTCCGAGAGCGCGTCGACGGGGATGTCGTCGCCCGGTTCGAGGCCGTGTTCGTCGACGTACGCGCCCACGTCGTCGTTGCGGGCGTACACGAGGTCGATATCCCACTCGTCGGCCCAGTGTTCGACGAAATCGGTGATCGAATCGAAGTGCTGGAAGTGGTCGATAAAGACGGCGGTGGGCTTCTCGTAGCCGTACTCCTCGGCCACCTGATTGATGAAGTACAGCGTGAGCGTGGAGTCTTTCCCGCCCGTCCACATCACGGCGGGGTTGTCGTACTGTTCGAGGCCGCGGCGCGTGACCTCGACCGCCTTCTCGATTTTGTGCTGGATCGACGGGTAGTCGTCCGGAGTTTCCCCCTCGCCGTCGGTGTAATCGACGTCGACGCTCGCCGGGAAGTCGTCGCTCATACGCCGGAGATGTCGACGCGGAGGGAAATATGCCTTCTGAATCGTTCCCGCCGGTGGAAATCCGCCGGAACACAAGGGATATGTCGGCGCGAACGCACGCTGCGAGCATGGGTCTGTTCGACCGGCTCCGTGGCGACGACGACGGACGCGTCGTCTTCCTTGGGATCGACGGCGTACCGCTCGACCTCGTCGAGGACCACCCCGACGTCTTCGAGAACCTCACCGACATCGCCGAGACCGGCTCCGGCGGACGGTTAGAGAGCATCGTCCCGCCGGAGTCGAGCGCCTGCTGGCCGAGCCTCACGACCGGCGTGAACCCGGGAGCGACCGGCGTGTACGGCTTTCAGGACCGCGAGGTCGACTCCTACGAGACGTACGTCCCGCTCGGGCGCCACGTGAAGGCGACGCGCCTGTGGGACCGCGTCACCGACGCCGGCCGCGACGCGACCGTGCTCAACGTCCCGGTCACGTTCCCGCCGTCGACGCGGATTCAGCGGATGGCCTCCGGTTTCCTCTCGCCCGACCTCGACGCCGCCACGAGCGACGAGTCGCTCCGCGAGACGCTCAGCGGCTTCGACTACAAGATCGACGTCAACGCCAAGCTCGGCCACGACGACGACAAAAGCGAGTTCATCGAGGACGCCCACGCGACCCTCGACGCCCGGTACGAGGCGTTCGCTCACTACCTCGCCGAAGACGACTGGGACCTCTTTTTCGGCGTGTTCATGAGCACCGACCGGGTGAACCACTTCCTATTCGGCGACTACGCGAACGACGGCGAGTACGCCGACGAGTTCCTGGAGTTCTACCGCACGCTCGACGGGTACATCGGCGAGATCCGGGACTCGCTCGACGACGACACCACACTCGTCGTCGCCTCCGACCACGGTTTCACCGAGCTCCAGTGGGAGGTGAACTGTAACCAGTTCCTCGCCGACGAGGGGTGGCTCTCCTACGAGGGCGACGACCACGACGCGCTCAGCGACATCGACGACGAGACGCGGGCGTACTCGCTCATCCCCGGCCGCTTCTACCTCAACCTTGAGGGGCGCGAGCCTGAGGGCGTCGTCCCCGAGGCCGAGTACGAGGAGACGCGCGAGGCGCTCATCGAGGACCTCGAATCGCTCACCGGTCCCGACGGGCGGCAGGTGTGCAAGCGGATCGTGAAAGGCGAGACCGTCTTCGACGGCGCCCACGACGACATCGCGCCGGACCTCGTCGTCATCCCCGCCGACGGCTTCGACCTCAAATCCGGGTTCGGCGGGAAGAAGGCGGTGTTCACCGAGGGCCCCCGCAACGGGATGCACAAGTTCGAGAACTCGCTGCTGTACGCGACCGACCCCGGCCTCGACCTGACGGACGCGAACCTCTTCGACGTGACGCCGACGCTCCTCGACCTGCTGGACGTCGACGCCGACGCCGAGTTCGACGGCGAGAGCCTGCTGAGCTGACGCAGCCGCTTCGTTGTCGGCGTTATCGAGGCGTCAGCCGCCACAGAGCGGGAGGCTGACGACGAACACGGCCCCCTTCGGCTCGTTGTCTTCGATCCGAACGTCACCGCCGTAGATCTCGACGAGCGACCGGACCAGATACAGGCCGATCCCGGCGCCCGGGCTGTCGAGCCCCTTCTCGCCTTTCCCGAACACCTCGTCGCGCTGGTCTTCGGAGATTCCGGGCCCGTTGTCGGCGATCCGAACCTCGGCGACATCCGCGGGCTCGTCGACGCTCGCCGCCACCGTCACCTTCGGTGGGGCCTCGTCGTTGTGCTGGACCGCGTTCCGCAGGAGGTTCCGGAAGACGGAACTCAACATCTCGTCGCCGACGACCTCGACCTCGGGGAACGACCCCTCCACCGTGAACACGGCCTCGGAGTACGCCGACCGAACCTCCTCGACCTGCTGTGAGAGGACTCGGTCCAGTGAGACGCGGCTGGGCTCGGCGTCCTCGCGGAGCATCACCTCGGCGAGGTCGCGGACCGTCGTGGTGAGCGACACGGCGCTCTGCGTGTTGCGCTTGATGACGTCGAGGTACTCCGCGCCCTCCTCGTCGACGTGATCGTCGAGCAGCTCCGCGTACGCGCCGACGAGCTGGAGATCGTTTCGGATGTCGTGGCGCATCACCTGATTCAACAGCTGTAGATCGTCTCGCTGCCGCTTGAGCCGCTCTTCGGCGTCCGCGACGCCCTCGCTCATGACGGCGCGTACGCTCGCCCGACGTTTTTAAATACCGATTGCGGTGCCCCCCGGGTCGGTCTCCACACACCTACATCCCTTCGTCGAGCAGCTCGCGGGCGACGATGTTCTTCTGGATCTCCGTGGTGCCCTCGTAGATCTGGGTGATCTTCGCGTCGCGGTAGAGTCGCTCGACGTCGTGGTCGTTGACGAAGCCGGCGCCGCCGTGGACCTGGACCGCCTCGTCGGCGACCTCCACCGCGGTCCGCGAGGCGAACTCCTTCGCCATCGACGCGAGCGCGGTCAGATCGCCCGACTCGTTGTCGACCGCCCACGCCGAGCGGTAGGTGAGCCAGCGGGCGGCCTCGGTGTTCGTGTACATCTCCGCGAGCTTGTGTTTGATCGCCTGAAAGTCGGAGATGGAGCGGCCGAACTGTTCGCGCTCCTCGGCGTACTCCAGCGCGCGCTCGGCGGCGCCGCGGGCGATCCCGACGCCTTGGGCGGCGACCGCGGTCCGGGTCTCGTCGAAGAACTGCATGAGCTGGAGAAAGCCCATTCCCCGCTGGCCGATCAGGTTCTCTTCGGGCACCCGCACGTCGTCGAAGCGCAGCTCGGCGGTGTCGCTCGCGCGGATCCCGAGCTTGCCGGTGATCTTGTCGCGGGTGAGCCCGTCGCGGTCGGCTTCGACGAGGATCTGCGAGTAGCCCGAGTAGCGGTCGTCGATCTCCGGGTCCGTCTCGCAGACGACCACGAAGTAGTCGGCGACGGTGCCGTTCGTGATCCACATCTTCGAGCCGTTGATCACCCACTCGTCGCCGTCCTTCTCCGCCCGAGTGGCGACCGAGGTGACGTCAGATCCAGCCTGCGGCTCCGAGATGGCCGACCCCATCACCGCGTCGCCCGCGGTCACCTCGGGGAGGACGCGCTCCTTCTGCTCGTCCGTGCCGAACTCCATCAGCGCCTCCGCCCCGAACCCGGCGCTGGAGATACAGAGGCCGATCCCGGGGTCGGCCGCGAACAGCTCCTCGGTGAGGATCGCGTTCTCCAGCGAGGAGTAGCCGATCCCGCCGTACTCGACCGGGACGTGCGGCGCGAGCAGCCCCATGTCCGCCGCCTTCTCCATCACCTCGTGCGGGTACTCCTCGCCGACGTCGTACTCGGTCGCGACCGGTCGGATCTCCTCGTCGGCGAACTTTCGTACCTCCTCGCGCAGCTGTTTCTGCTCGTCCGTTAGCTGGAACTCCATACGCGAACGATCAGGATCGAGCGTGATAATCGTTAGCGAACGGTGAACAATTGGAGAAGAGTTGTTCGTTTACCTCGCGGGGGCTACGAATGCGGCCGCAGCGGCCGATTTTCTCTCGGGCCCCCGCGCGACCGTGTGCTCAGCGTCCCTCGACGAACGCCGCGATCCGGTCGGTCGCCTCCTTCAGCTCGCGCATCGACGTCGCGTACGAGACGCGGAGGTGCCCCTCGCCGCCCGCGCCGAAGACGGAACCGGGGACGACGGCGACGCCCTGGTCCTCCAGTAGCGCCTCGGCGAACGCCTCGTCGTCGCCGCCGCACTCCGGGAACGCGTAGAAGGCGCCGCCCGGCTCGAAGGTGTCGAGGCCCATCTCGTTGAACCGGGAGACGACGAGCCGCCGCCGGCGGTTGTACTCCTCGACCATCTCTGTCACCTCCTCGTCGCAGCGGTCCAGCGCCTCGATGGCGGCGTACTGCGGCGTCGTCGGCGCCGACAGCATCGTGTACTGATGGATCCGGTTCATCGCGTCGATCGCCTCCGCGGGACCGAGCGCGTACCCCAACCGCAGCCCGGTCATCGCGTACGCTTTCGAGAAGCCGTTGACGACGACCGTGCGCTCGCGCATCCCGGGCTGCGTCGCGATCGAGGCGTGGTCGGTCCCGTAGGTGAGCGCGGCGTATATCTCGTCGGCGACCACTCGAAGGTCCTCGTCGCGACAGAACGCGGCGACCTCGGCCAGCTGCTCGTCGGTCATCGTCGCGCCCGTCGGGTTGTTCGGGTAGCAGAGCACGAGCAGGTCCGCCTCGGCGGCGCCCGCCGCCTCCAGCGACTCGCGGGTGAGCGCGAAGTCGTCTTCGGCCCGCGTCGGGACCGTCAGCTGCTCGCCGCCCGCCAGTTCGATCCCCGGCCCGTAGGAGATGTACGTCGGCTCGTGGACCGCGACGGTGTCGCCGGGGTCGACCAAGGCCCGGAAGGCCAGATCGACCGCCTCGCTCGCGCCGGTGGTGGCGAGGATCTCCGACTCCGGCTCGTACGACTGGTCGTAGCGCTCGTGGTGGGCGGCGATCCGCTCGCGGAGCGCGGCCATCCCGCGGTTCGCCGTGTAGGAGGTCTTCCCGCGTTCCAGCGAGTCGATCGCGGCGGTCCGAGCCGCCCACGGCGCCGAGAAGTCGGGCTCGCCGACCCCCAGCGAGATGACGTCGTCGCGCGCCTCCGCGAGCTCGAAGAACTTCCGGATCCCCGACTCGGGGAGGGTGCGGGCGCGGTCGGAGAGTCTCATGGCGACACGGAGAGGCGGTCGTCGTCGTCGCCGTCCTCGAACCGGATCCCGCCGTCCTTGTACGTCTCCATGATGTAGTGGGTCACCGTCTGCGTGACCTCCGGCATCGGCGCGACCTGCTCGGAGATGAACTCGGAGACGTCCTGCATGTTCTCGCCGAGCACCTCGACCGCGAAGTCGTAGTCGCCCGAGACGAGGTGTAAGGCGTCGACCGCGGGGAACTTCGCGATCCGGTCGGCCACCTGCTCGTACCCCGTCTCGCGGTCGAGCTCGACGTTGATCTCGACGACCGCGCGGATCTTCCCCTCGTCGACGCGGTCCCAGTCGATCACGGCTTGGTAGCCGTGGACGACGTTGTCCGCCTCCAGCGCGTCGATCGCCGCCGCGACCGCGTCCGCGTCGAGGCCTGTCTGGGCCGCGATGTCGTCGATGTCCTCGCGGGCATTCCGCGCCAACACGTCGAGTACCTCGCGCTCGGCGTCCATACCCCACGATCGCGCGGGGGCGGTTTATGAGTAGCGACGGGCGCAACACGGGCGAGCCGGGCGAGGAAGGCGGCGCCCTCTCGACCGGACGCGTCCCCTTCCGGCAACCCCACGGCTTTCCGCGTGGGCCGAGATGACTCGCGTATGGCTTCGAACACCGGCGGCAGGAGCGACACGTTCGATATCGGCGGCGAACTGACGGTCGACCGCCTCGGCTTCGGCGCGATGCGGATTACCGGCGAGGAGATCATCGGTCGCCCCGACGACGAGGAGGCGGCGAAGGACGTGCTCCGACGCGCGGTCGACCTCGGCGTCGACTTCGTCGACACGGCCGACTCCTACGGGCCGGGCGTCTCGGAGCGACTGATCGGCGAGGCGCTCGGCGACCCGGACGACGTGGTCGTCGCCTCGAAGGCCGGCCTGCTCCGCAACCGCGACGGCGACTGGCTCCCGCACGGCGACCCCGACTTCCTGAGGAATCAGGTGCTGTGTAGCCTCGACCGGCTCGGCACCGACACGATCGACCTCTACCAGTACCACCGGCCGGACCCAGACACCGACTTCGAAGAGTCGGTCCACGCGTTCGCGGAGATGAAAGACGCCGGCCAGATCGCCCACGTCGGCCTCTCGAACGTCACCGTCGAGCAGCTGGAGACCGCGACCGAGATCGTCGACGTCGCCACCGTCCAGAACCGCTACAACGTCGGCCACCGCGACGACGAGGACGTGCTGGCCGCCTGCGAGGACCACGGCGTCGGCTTCATCCCGTGGGGACCGATGTACGCGGTCGACGACGAGGACGCGGGCGAGGTGCTCGCGGAGGTCGCCGAGCGGCGGGACGCGACCCCGCAGCAGGTCTCGCTCGCGTGGCTGCTCGACCACTCCGACGCGACGCTGCCGATTCCCGGCACGTCGAGCGTCGAGCACCTCGAATCGAACCTCGCGGCCGCGGAGCTGACGCTCACCGACGAAGACCTCGCGGCGCTGAACGCCGTCGACCCGCAGTAGGCGCCGAGGCGCCGCCGCTCACTCGACAGTCTCGATCCCGGCCATCTCGGCGACCTTCAGCGCGGTCGCGACGTTGAACGCGAGCCCGAGGGGCGCGGCGACGACCGCGGCCGCGACCGCACCGATCGGACCGGCGTGCGCGAGGAGGCTCACGGGAACCGAACAGATCGCCGTGACGACCGCGACGGCGAGGAAGAAGCCGAGCGGTCGGTGACCGTCGACGAGTTCCCGCGCGCGCAGCACCGCGGACTCGATACCGCGATCCTCCAACACGAGGACGTAGACCGTCGGGAAGTACAGGTACGAGACGACGAGCGCCGCGACGAGGGCGACGACGAACAGCGGCGGAAAGAGGAGCAGCGGGAGAAAGAGGACGGCGAACGCCATGACGACGATCGCTTCGAGCAGGATCACTCGGACGCCGAACCGACGGAGCGCCGCGACGAAGTCGAACCGACCGGTCGTGATCCCGGCCGCGATGCTCCCGAAGTACCCCGCGCTCAGCGCGCCCGAGACGACGACGTACGCGCCGATCGCGGGAACGAGAAGCGGCAGCGCCTCCAGGGACCCGAACGGGAGCGACACCGACACGCCGCCCCCGCGGGGGGCGTCGACGAAGCTCCAGAGGTCGTACCGGTAGACGGGAAACGACGCGCGGAGCGAGAATCCGTTCGCGTTCCCCGTCGCCAGTAGCTCCCGCGCCCGTAGCAGCGCCGTCGCCAGCGGGACGAGCGCGAGCGGGAGCAGTCGCGCGAGGTGAGCGACGGTCCGTTCGACGATCGGTTCCGTGGGGCCGGTGTCGCGGTCCGCGGGACCGCTGGAGGGCTGCGACATACCAACGGCTGGGTGTGGGGTGACAGAAAACGGCTTCGGCACCGGGCGACAGAATCGGCCCCGGGGGCCGGGCTTACTCGTCGAACGGGTTGACCAGTTCGACCGTCTCCTCGCGGTCGGGGCCGACGCCGACGGCGTAGATCGGGGTGTCGATCTCGTCGGCCACGAACTCCAGGTACTCGCGGGCCGCCTCGGGGAGGGCGTCGAAGCCGGCCTCGGCGACCGCCGCCGAGTCGAACGGCTCCCACGTGTCGAGCGTCTCGTAGACCGGCTCGCAGCGCTCCCACCGCTCCGTGGTCGTGGGAACGGTGTCGATCGTTTCCCCGTCCAGCTCGTACCCCGTACACACCTTCAGCTCGTCGAGGCCGGCGAGCACGTCCACGTGGTTGACGGCGACGCCGGTGAAGCCGGAGACGCGCGCCGAGTGCCGGAGCATCGGGAGGTCGAGCCAGCCGATCCGCCGCGGTCGGCCCGTGACCGTCCCGAACTCGCCGCCCTTCTCGCGGATCTCGTCGGCGAGCGCCTCCTCGTCGGCGTCGCCGTCGAGCTCCGTCGGGAGCGGGCCCTCGCCGACGCGCGAGAGGTACGCCTTCACGATGCCGACGACCTCGCCGTCGCCGACGGTCGTGACGCCGACGCCGGAGCCGACCGCGGCCGCGCCGGCCGTCGGGTTTGAGGAGGTGACGAACGGGTAGTTCCCGTGGTCGACGTCGATGTGCGTCCCCTGCGCGCCCTCGAAGACGATCTCGTCGCCGGCCTCGCGGCGGCGGTACAGGAAGTCGGAGCAGTTGACGGTCATCCCCTCGTCGGCGAGGCGCTCGCCGATCGCGGCGAACTCCTCGTGGAGCGCGTCGACGTCGAACGCGTCGGCGCGGTCGTCGTCGTCGAGATCGAGCCCGTACACGTCCTCGACGAGCGCGCGCTTCTGCGGGACGACGTACTCCAGCTTCTCGCGGAGCACGTCGGGGTCGAGTAAGTCGGCGATGCGAATCCCGCGGCGGCCCGCCTTGTCCTCGTAGGTCGGACCGATCCCGCGGCCGGTGGTGCCGACCTCGTCGCCGGCGTCGTCGTCGGCCTTCACCTCCTCCTCGATCCCGTCGAGCGCGCGGTGGTACGGAGTGATGACGTGCGCGCGGCGAGCGACGCGCACGTCCGGGTCGAGCCCGCGCTCGCGCAGGTCGTCGATCTCCGTGAACAGCGTCTTCGGGTTGACGACGCAGCCGTTCCCGAGCACGCCGACGGTCCCGCGGACCGCGCCGCTGGGCACCAAGGATAGCTTGTACTCCGCGCCGCCTTCGACGACGGTGTGGCCGGCGTTGTCGCCGCCCTGATAACGGACTACGACGTCCGCGTCCCCTCCCCACCGGTCGACGAGCGCGCCCTTGCCCTCGTCGCCGAGCTGGGAGCCGACGATGGTGAGTGTCATACGACCTGCCGGTTTCCGGCGGGGGGTAAAACCGATTACGGTCTGCGACCGCGAGACCGACACGGACGTGGATCAGAAAATCGCAGTAGGATCTGGAATACGCTCGTTCGTGTATTCACTCGGCGTCACCCCGCGAACCGCCTCCCGAGCGTCCGTCCGCCGTGCCCGCCCGTCCGCCGTGCTCGCCCGTCCGCCGTGCTCGCCCGCCGCGCACGGCCTCGGTCTGCCGTGCCGCGATCGAACACGTTAACTACTGCCACGTCAAAGCGTCGGATCGGACGACCGGTCCCCCGCGGCCGACAGCAACTTTTAAACAGGGGCATGACGAGTTAACATGTGCCATGATAGATCGACTAGAGAAGGAGGTAGACATGCTGGAACGTCACCTCCAAGTCCTGCGGATGGTCATCGAAAACGAGCCGATCGGCATCGTCAAGATGTCGAACGAGACCGGCTACCCGCACCACAAGGTCCGGTACTCGCTGCGCGTCCTCGAAGAGGAGAACCTCATCGAGCCGTCCAGTCAGGGTGCGATCACCACGGAGCGGACCCACGAGTTCGTCGACGAACTCGACGAGAAGCTCGACGAGACCGTCGAGAAGCTCGGCTCCATGCGGATCGACGACGCCGCCGAACTCGAGAACTGACCGGTATTTCGATTTCGCTCGCCGACGTACCTGCCGCGTTTCCGTTCTCCGCGTAGCCGCCTCTGAGGTCCCCGGCGACTACAGGTCGGGAACCGTCATGTGGAACCCGCCGTCGCGCGCCTCGACGAGGCAGAGGTGATACCCCTGTTTTCGCGAGAGTTTCACGAAGCTCGCCCGCTTCGACCGGCTGAACAGCCCGCCGCCGACGGCGTCGCTCGCGGTCTCTAAGGCGCCGGGCTCGAAGAAGCTCTCCGTCACCGCGAACGCCCCGGCGAACGTCTCGTTCGACGACGCGATGTCGCGCCCGTTCTCGACGAGCGACTCCAGCGTCCCCTCCGGCGTGGGGTCTCGGCTGTCGTTCAGGTCGGCGACGAACAGCGGGTGGCCCATCCGGTCGCGCAACACCAAGTCGAACGACCGCTGTTCGCGGATCTCCTCGCCGCCCTCGCGGAGCTCGACGGACACCGTGCCGCCGATCTCGGCCCGGTCGATCTCCGGAAGCGCGTCGTAGAGGTCGCGGAGCGTTCCCTCGTTGCCCGTCCCTCGGACCTCGAACGGGAGGTCCTCGACGAGCCAGCGGGTGAAGCCGTACTCGATTGTGTCTTCGAGGAACTCCGCGAACGGCCGGCCGTCCACGGCGAGGCCGTCGGTCTCGAAGCTCGTGTGGTGTTCGACCCGGAGGTTCTCGCGGAGCGCCTCGCGGTCGACGCGCCCCTCGTGGGCGTCGGCCAGCGTCGCGCCCTCCTTCGAGTCGTACCTGATGAACAGGTTCGTCCCGTTGCGCGCCTCCGCCGGCGTGAGCGTCCGCTCGGCGTCCGGGAGCCGTTCCTTGGCGTTCGAGAGCTCGCGGCGGAGGCGGTCGCGCTCCGCTTTGAGATCTTCGACCTCGGCCTCCAGCCGCTCGACGCTCTCGGCCAGCTCGTCGCGTTCCGTCTCGACCTCGTCGCGCTCGGCCGCCAGTCGGTCGCGCTCGTCGGCGAGCGCCTCCCGCTCCGTCTCGGTCTCTTCGAGGGCGGCTTCGAGCTTCCGGAGCCGCTCCGGACTCGCGCCGCTCGATGCGCCACCCGACGCGTCGCGCTTCGAGACCGCCGACCGCGCCGACGCCGACTCGCCGGTGGAGCGCGTCGAACGCGGCCCTCCGTTCGCGTTCGACGCGCTCCGCTCGGACCGTCCGCGGTCGTCGGCCGGCCGGGAACGCCCGGACGAGGCGTCGCGTCGTTCGCCCGCGGACCGCAGTTCGCCGCTCGCTTCCGAGGGGTCGAGCGCCGGAATCGACTTCTGTTCCCGCCACTCTGCCTCCTCCGAGAAGACGTCCTCGTCTGCCGGTGCGTCGGCTTTCTCTTGCGGTGTCTCGGCTCTCGCTGCCGGTGCGTCGGCCCCCTCTGCGTCGGGGGCGTCCGCGTCGTCGCCGCCCGGAGGAGACGCGCCGTCCGCCTCCGTCGGCGACCGTCGAACGCGGCCGGCCCCGGCCGAGTCGTCGTCGCCGTCCTCCGCGTCTCCGTCGGTTCCCTCCGCGTCTGCCTCGGACGATTCGGCGTCTCCGATCTGAACCGCGCCGCGCGTCGGCGACTCCTCGTCTTCCGGGGCCTCCTCGCCCGCATCGGCGTCGGCGCGCTCGTCGGCGTCACGGGTTGCGTCCGGCGCGCCGTCGCCCGCGCTCGCGGAATCGTCGTCCGTGTCTTCGCTCGCTCCGCCCTCGCCACCCGTCTCGACGTCGCTGCCTTCGGTCTCCGCCTCGTCGGCCGGGTCGGTCGCGGCGCCGGCGGTGCCGTCGTCGTCCGGGAGCGGCCGAACGTCGAGGTCGACCTCGTACACGGTGTAGATCCCGACCTCGTCGGCGGCGAGCTCGAAGGCGTCGTCCCCGGTCTCCAGCCGTCGCGCGTTCCCGACGTACGCCGCCGCCATCGACTCGCCGCCGGTGTAGGCGACGTAGTAGTCGCCCGAGAGGACGTTCTCCGAGAGTTCGATGTAGCCGGTGAATCCGCCCTGCGAGAGCTTGCGGTCGGCCTCCTTCAGCGGCGTGTCCTTGGTGTAGTACTTCGCCCGCGGCTCGCCGCCGGTCTCCTGCATCGCGAAAAGCACGGGGAGCGCGTCGTCCGGGGCCCGGTAGACCGTCCCCGAGGCGTCGGCGAAGGCGTCGAGCGTCGCGTCGACGACGCCGACGACGCGTCCGTCGACGAGGAACAGCCACCCGGTCCCGTCGGTCGCCGCCCCCGAGAACCCGTCGTCGACGATCCGCCGGAGCCCCGCGAACCCGTCGGAAAACGAGCGGTCGTCCCACTCGGCGATCGCTTCCCTTCGCTGTGCGTCCATCCTTGCGCTTACGTCGCCAGCACCGACCCAAATACCTTCCGGAGCGTAAGACGGCCGTCTGACGCCCCGATCCGCGGTTCGGACCGCTCGACCGTCCGGGCTCGGACCGCTCGACCGCCCCGGCTCGGGCCGGCGAATAGCGGGCTCGGTCGGCGCGACCGACCGGCTCGGTCAGTCGCCGTCGACGGCGGCGATAGCCTCGCGACCGAGGTCGACGACGTCGTCCGAGAGATCGCTCGCCGCCAGTTCCTCCGGCGTGTACCAGCGCCAGCGCGCCGGGTCGACCTCGTCGTCGCCCTCGGGAGCGATCTCCCGGGAGTCGACGCGAGCGTAGTAGAGGTGGTCGACGTGCTGGTGGCCCACGGACCCGTCCTCGTGGACGTTGATGTCGTGGAGCATGAGGTGGGCGGGCTCCGGGAGCCCGCGGGTGTTCGGGCCCGTGATATCCGACTCCGCGGCGACCAGCTCGGCCGCGAGCCCGGTCTCCTCGCGGACCTCGCGCCGCGCGGCCTCGTGCGGGAGCTCGTCGCGGTCGACGTGTCCGCCGGGCGGCAGCCGGATGCCGAGCCGCTCGTGCTCGTGAAGCGCCGTCGCCCCGTCGTTGACGATGTACGTCGTCGCCGTGAAGTGGCGAGTCGTCTCCATGCGATCGGGTGGCGACGCGTCGCCTTCGCGGTTTCGGCTCGGGACCGGCAGAGCCTGTGGGGTTCGCCTCGGCGAAGGAACACCTTAGACGGTCCCACGTGACGTGGACGCATGCCACCGATCAACGCGGACGACCTCTCGTGGACGACGCCCGACGCGGACGGCGCCGCGTGGCGACGGAAGCGGCTGGGCGCGGCGGCGGGCGGCGAGGAGTTGGGCTGTAGCCTCTACGAGCTCCCGGCGGGAGAGCGCTCGTGGCCGTACCACTACCACACCGCCAACGAGGAGGCCCTGTACGTCCTCGCGGGCGAGGGGATGCTGCGGCTCGACGGTGACGCCTACCCTCTCCGACCGGGGGAGTACGCCGCGTTCCCGGCCGACGCGTCGGGCGCTCATCGGGTCGTCAACGACGGCGACGAGACCCTTCGGTACCTCGTCGTCTCGACGATGCGCGAGCCCGACGTGACCCTGTACCCGGACTCGGAGAAGTTCGGCGTGTACGTCGGTTCGCCGCCCGGCGGACGCGAGGAGCGGTCGCTGTCGAGCTACTACCGGGTCGGCGACGACGTGGACTACTGGGAGGGTGAAAACGACGGGCGAGGCGAGAACCGGTGAGACGCGAGCGGAACCGTCGGCGTCACGCCGCGCGACGAGTCGGAGAGCCGATCAGTTCAGCGCGACGGAGTCCTCGGCTTCGAGGAGCTCGTGATACCGGTTCCGAATGGTGACCTCGCTGATGTTCGCGACCTCGCTGACCTCGCTCTGGGTCACCTTCTCGTTGACGAGGAGCGAGGCGGCGTAGACGGCGGCGGCCGCGAGCCCGACCGGCGATTTGCCCGAGTGGATCCCCTGTTCCTTCGCGGTGTCGAGCAGGCTGCGGGCGCGGCGCTCGGCCTCGTCGGAGAGGCCCAGGTCGGAGGCGAACCGCGGGACGTAGCTCTCGGGGTCGGCGGGCTGGATCTCCAGTTTCAGCTCGCGGACGACGTAGCGGTACGTCCGGGCGATCTCGTCTTTCTCGACCCGGGAGACGCCCGCGATCTCGTCGAGGCTGCGCGGCGTTCCCGCCTGCCGGGCGGCGGCGTACAGCGAGGCCGTCGAGACGCCCTCGATGGAGCGCCCGGGCAGGAGGTCCTCGTCGAGCGCGCGGCGGTAGATGACCGACGCCGTCTCCCGGACGTTGTCGGGAAGACCGAGCGCGCTGGCCATGCGGTCGATCTCGCCGAGCGCCTGCTTGAGGTTGCGCTCCTTGGAGTCGCGGGTGCGGAACCGCTCGTTCCACGTCCGCAGCCGCTGCATCTTCTCGCGCTGGCGGCTGGACAGCGACTTGCCGTAGGCGTCTTTGTCCTGCCAGCCGATGTTCGTCGAGAGCCCCTTGTCGTGCATCATGTTCGTCGTCGGGGCGCCGACGCGGGACTTGCTGTCCTTCTCCTTGGAGTCGAACGCGCGCCACTCCGGGCCGCGGTCGATCTCGTCCTCCTCGACGACGAGCCCGCAGTCGACGCAGACGGTCTCGCCGTGTTCCGTGTCGGTCGCGAGCTGGCCGCCGCACTCGGGGCACCGCAGCTCTTCCGCTTCGGTTTCCGACTCTGTCTCGCTCTCGTCGACGTTCTCCGTCGTGTACGTTCGAAGGTTCTCGCTCATTGGTTTGGTGCGTGGAGGGAACAACGAAACCGAGAGAGGGGTCTCGGCGTTTTCCTCACCATCGGGTAAGCGAGCGACGCACTTAAATGTTTGCGTGATTGGTCTCGTTCAGACACGGCCGAATCCGGCGTGTACAACCCTGTACAATTCGGAATTCGCGACCGTGAGAATCGAACCGACCAGAGAGCGAAACCGACGGTCCGAGACCGGGAGTTGATATATAGGCGTTTCGCGAGTCGCCGGGCGTCCCGGGCGTCCGGTGGTTCCGCGAGGACAACCGCTATGAGCGTCGCCCGAACAGAGGGAGGTATGAACCGAACGCGGCTCGACGACCGCCTCGCCGACCTCGACACCGACGGCTACCTCCTCGACGCCTCGCAGGACGACGCCAACCAGCTGTACCTCTCCGGCTTCACCGGCCCCGATCCCTTCCTCACGCTGTACGCCGACGGCGAGGTCCACCTCCTCGTCAGCGGGCTGGAGTACGGGCGCGCGACGAGCGAGGCCGCGGCCGACACGGTCGAGCGCCACGCCGACTACGACTACGAGTACGGCGGCCGCGAGGAACGCAACGACATGTACGCGGCGTTCCTCCGCGACAAGGGCGTCGAGTCGGTCTCGATGCCGCCGCGCGGTCCGGTCGGCACCGCGGACGCCCTCCGCGAGCGCGGGATCGAGGTCGCGGTCGACACGGACGACCGACTTCAGGCGGTCCGCGCGGTGAAGACCGGCGAGGAGATCGAGGCGATCCGCGAGGCGCAGCGGGCGAACGAGGCCGCGATGCGGGCCGCCGAGGAGCTGATCGCCGGCGCCGACGTGGCCGGCGAAGACGCTCCCACCGACGGCGACGTCGACCCCGGTACGCTCTTCCACGAGGGCGAACCCCTCACCAGCGAGCGCGTGGCCGAGGAGATCGAGGTGACGCTGCTGCGCCACGGCTGCGCGCTCGACGAGACGATCGTCGCCGGCGGCGCGCAGGCCGCCGACCCCCACGACCGCGGTTCGGGCCCGCTCCGCGCGAACGAGGCGATCATCGTCGACATCTTCCCGCGCTCGAAGGCGACGAAGTACAACGCCGACATGACGCGGACGTTCTGCGTCGGCGAGCCGGACGAGACCCTCCGCGACTGGTACGACCTCACCGAGCAGGCCCTCGACGCCGCGCTCGACGCGGTGGAGCCGGGCGTCACCGGCGAGGATGTCCACGCCGCCGCCTGCGAGGTGTACGAGGCGGCGGGCGAGCCGACGTTCCGCACCGACCCCGAGACGGAGACCGGGTTCATCCACTCGACCGGCCACGGCATCGGCCTCGACGTCCACGAGTCGCCGCGGCTCGCGAGCGGCGGCGAGGAGCTGGAGCCGGGCCACGTGATCACCGTCGAACCCGGCCTCTACGACCCCGAGGTGGGCGGCGTCCGCATCGAGGACCTCGTCGTCGTCACCGAGGACGGCTACGAGAACCTGACGGAGTACCCCGTCGAGTTCGCGACGGAGTGAGGCCTCCGAGCGGGACGGTCCCGCGGCCCGGAGAGAGTGACACGGTGACGCACGACACCCGGCCCGTCTGACCGCGATCGGAAGCCGCTTTGACCCGCGTCCGGAACGCCGACCGTGAACTGGCGGTACGAACACAGCGCGCTCGCGCTCTGTACGCTCGCGTTCACCGGGACGATGGTGGCGCGGCTGGTCGTCAGTCCGCTCGTCCCGGAGATCACGGCGCAGTTCGACGTCACCAACGGCACCGTCGGGCTCGCCCTCAGCGGGATGTGGCTCACCTACGCGCTGACGCAGTTCCCCTCCGGCGTCCTCGGCGACCGCTACGGCGAGCGCCGCGTCATCCTCACCGCTGTCGGCGCCACCGCCGTCGCCTCGGTCCTCCTCGCGGCATCGCCTTCGATCCTCGCGTTCGGGCTGTTCGCGGCCGCGCTCGGCGTGGGCGCCGGGCTCCACTACTCGGTCGCGACGACGTTCCTCACGCGGCAGTTCGACGACACCGGCCGCGCCATCGGCGTCCACGTCGCCGGCGGCCCGATCGCGGGGCTCGCCGCGCCGCCCGCCGCCGCGCTGGTCGGGTCGCGGTACGGCTGGCGCGCTGGCGTCCTCCTCGGCGCGGCCGTCGCGGTGCCCGTCTTCGTCCTGTTCGCGTGGCGGGTCCGGCCCACCGACCCCCTCCGTCCGGACCAGCCGATGGGAGAGCGGTTCGCGCTCGGCCCGCTCACCGAACTGCTCTCGCGGCCGGAGATCCTCTACACGACCGCGCTGGCGACGATGGGCGCGTTCACGTGGCAGGCGACCGCCTCCTTCCTGCCGACGTTCTTGGAGGTCGGAACCGGCCTGTCGGGCGCGCTGTCGGCGCTGCTCTTCTCGGTGTATTTCCTGGTCCACGGCGCCACCCAGCCCGTGACCGGATCGGTGTCCGACCGGATCGGCCGCGACGCGGCCGCGATGGTGACGATGGGCGCCGGCCTCGTCGGCTACGGCACCCTCGCCGCGGCCGCGACGCTCGATTTCGGCCTCCTCGCCGTGGTTCCGGGCGTCGGGCTCGTCGGGCTCGCGATGTCGTGGGGCGCGCCGGTCCAGTCGCGGTTCATGGACCTCCTGTCCGACGCCGAGCGCGGCGCCGGCTTCGGGCTCGTCCGCACCGCCTACATGGTGACGGGCGCCTCCGGCAGCGTCGTCGTCGGATCGGTCTCCGACGCCGCGGGCTGGCCCGTGGCGTTCGGACTGCTCGCCTGCGTGATGGCGCTCGGGCTGGCGACGCTGTCGGCGAACCGACTGCTTGAGTTGGGGTACTGAGCCGGGGAGCGGGGGAAAAGGCGACGCCGCGATCGAGCGCTCAGAGTCGGTCGTCTTCGATGCTGCCCGGGTCCTCCGCGGTGTCGAACATGTTGTTCTCGGCCCCGTCGAGCATCTCGTCGCGGGGGTCGTCGTCGACGACGGTCACGTTGTACGCCTCGATGCCGGACGCGATGAGGTCCTCCGCGGCCTGCTCTTCGGAGACGAACTCCTCGTCCGCCAGCTGTTGAAACTCCGCGTACACGTCGTCCGAGAGGTTCAGCTCGAATGTGGGCATACCCCCCGTTCCGACCGGACACTTTTAAATCGTTCCCTCGTTGCGTGAGGTGTTCGGAGAGGGAGTCCCAGTGACCGACGACAGCGAAACCGTGATCGAGGCGTACGACGACGGCCGTCGGATCGTCCGCGAGGCGCGGGACCGTCCCGACGCGTATCACTTCGACGGCCCCGACGGACGGATTGCATCGTTCGATCTCCCGGAGGCGGCCCGCCTGTACGCCGACCTGTACGCGATCACCGGCGGCTTCGACGAGAGCCAGACCGGCAGACGGGGCGTCCCGCCGAGGATCGCCAGTGCCGACAAAGCGGTTCGAATGACGTACCTCGCCGTCCGCCTGTCGGTCGCGTACGCCGCGGCGGCGTTCGAGGTCGACGAGTCGGTCGTCAGCGACGCCGTCAACGCCGTTCACGCCCGGGCAGACGACCTGCGTTCGGGAGAGGCCGAGAACGACTGAGGGCCGATCGGCCGGGGCGGCCCGAACATCTGCGGGGTCACGAGTACCCCGACGGGGCGACGAGGCTCGCATATGCTCGGTTTCCCGTCTCCCTTCGGCTCCGCGGACGACGACCTGTTCGACGGCTACGACGAGTTCGTCGCCGACGACCTCCCTCGGCCGGGCGCGTTCCTCGACGGACACGACGTGCTCACGGGGACGGACCACCTCGCGTTCCACCGCCTCACCCGCGATTGCTTCGAGGAGCGAGGGGTGTACGACATGACGTTCGACTACAACCTCGCGCGGCTGAACCTCGACACGCGCCACGGGGACGCCGGATTCCGCTACGCAGTCGAGCGCGGCGACGCGGTCGACGCCGTCGCCCCCGCCGACGCTGACAGCCACGCCTTCGACGGAAACGGGGTCGACCGCGTCCTCCGGGCGGAGTTCACGCCGACCACGGCGTTCTGCCCCCAGACCCACACACTGACCGTCGGCGCCTTCCGGGCGTGGAACGGGCTTTCCGACCGCCACGAGTACGACCTCGTCCGGGTCCGCGCGCCCCCGGCCCACAACCGGAGCGAGGCGGTGAACGAGCGGCTCGCGGAGCTGGAGGCGACGTACCTCGAAACGGGCGAGGTGGCGGCCGAAAGCGACGAGCTAGCGGCCGGAACCGACGAGATAGCGGCCGAAAGCGACGGGCTAGCGGCCGGAACGGAGAGCGAGACCGAGGAGAACCTCGGAATGGGGTCGGCTCCGATGGAAGGCGACGGAGACGCGAGCGCGCGGGACCGGTCCACCGACTCGCCCTTTTAGCAGACTGGTCCGCGGGCGGTCACAGGTCGCGCCACGCGCCGAGGAACCGCTGGACCGCCGTCAGGTGGCCGACGACCGCGAACAGCGCGAGCAGCAGGCCGACGACGTTCAGCCCGGCGGCGATCGGGGCGGAGTAGACAGCGGCGACGACGCCGACGATCCCGATGAGCGCGAGCCGGTCGGCGCGACCGAGGAGGCCGCCGTACTCGCGGCCGATGCCGACCGCCTGTATCTGCGTGCCGAGGTACGAGGTGAGGAGGACGCCCGTGACGGCCGCGAAGCCGAGCGCGTACGCCTCGATCCCGGCTGTGAGTCCCGCGATGACCGCCACGTCGGCGTAGCGGTCGAGGACGTGGTCGAGGAAGTCGCCGCCGTCGGAGGCGATCGACTGGTGGCGCGCGAGCGCGCCGTCGACGAGGTCGAGCCAGCCGTTGAGGAGGACGAGCAGCGCGCCGGCCGCGTACAGCGGCGTCGATCCCGCGGCGAACGCGCCGGCGGCCGCGACGGCGACGAGGAACGCGATCACGCTCACCTGGTCGGGCGAGAGGCCGAGCCGGTCGGCCGCGGACACCCACGGGCCGAGGAGTCGGTCGGCCACGGAGCGGTACTGGTCGAGAGTCATCTACCGTTCCGACGGTCGCGACGGGCTCATATATAATCGATGAAGTCGACGGTGCCGGCGCTCGGCTCCCGCTCCCCCTCGATCGCCGCGCGGACCGCGTCGGCGACGGCCTCGGGGTCGCGGTCGGTCGCGTCGACCTCGTAGACGTTCTCGGCGCCGTGTTCGGCCACCGCCTCCGAGAGGATCACGTCGAGCGCCTCGCTCTCGGCGTTCTCGCGAGCCTTGCGAGCGAGAGCTCGAGGCGGCTCCGCCGACTCGGCGTTCTCGGCGGCCGTCTCGGGCGACTCGCCCCGCGCTTCGAGCCGCGATTCGATCGCCTCGGGCCGACACCGCAACACGACGACGCGGTCGACGTCGAACCGGTGCGCGAGGTGCGAATCGAGGACGCCGGACCAGTCGCCGAGGCGTTCGCGGACCGCGTCGAGGTCCGCGACGAGCGTGTCGCGGTCGGCGTCGCGCTCGGTCCACAGATCGTCGTCCGACTTGATCCGGTCGTTGAGGTGAATCACGTCGTACTCGCCTTCGAGCAGCGCGGTCGCCGTCGTCTTCCCCGTTCCGGGCGTCCCCGTGACCGCGACGCGGTCGGCGCGGACGTGGTCGGCCCCCTCGTCGGCGTCGGAGCCCGCCGCAGTTTCGTCGGCGTCGGAGCCCGCCGCGGTCTCGTCGGCGTCCGTCACGCCCGTACACCGAGTTCGAGGTCGGCCAGCACCTCGTTGAGCAGGTCGACCGCCTCGCGGGTCTCTTCCCGGGTTCCGGTCGAGATCCGGACGTGTTCCGGGAGTCCGAAGGAGGTACAGTCGCGGATGATAACGCCGCGCTCTTGGGCCGCCTCCGCGACGCGCTCGCCGTCGCCGACGGCGGCGAGGACGAAGTTCCCGGCGGAGTCGACGGTGGGCGCGTCGAGCTCGTCGGCGATGTACTCGCGGGCCCAGCGGGAGGTCTCGACCGTCTCCTCGACGTGCTCCTCGTCGTCGAGCGCGGCGAGCGCGGCGCGGCAGGCCAGCTCGTTGGCCGCGAACGGCGTGTTGACGCGGGCGTACGCCTCGCCCCACGCCTCGGGGACGACGCTGTACCCGATCCGGAGCCCCGCGAGCCCGTACGCCTTCGAGAAGGTGCGGAGGACCGCCACGTCGTCGCGCTCGTCGACGAGCGGGATCGCGCTGTCGACGGCGGCGAACTCGCCGTACGCCTCGTCGACGACGACGAGCGTCTCCTCGGCGGTCGCGTCCGCGATCGCCTCGACTTCGTCGAGCGGCATGGTCGATCCCGAGGGGTTGTGCGGCGAGGTGACGTAGACGATCCGCTCGCCGCCGTAGGCGGACAGCACCGTCTCCGCGTCCTGCGCGAACCCGTCCGCGGGGGAGAGCTCGTACTCCGTCACCTCGCCGTGGTGGTACCGCGAGGACATGGCGTAGTAGGCGAAGCCGGGGCTCGGCACCAGCACCTCGTCGCCGGGCTCCAACGCGGCCCGCGAGAGGTAGTCGATCGAGCCGTCGGCGCCCGGCGAGACCCACACCTGCTCCGTCTCGACGCCCCACTTCTCGGCGATCTTCGCGGTGAGGTCGGTGTGCGAGGACTTCGGGTACTGGTTCACGCGGTCGGCGTGCTCGCGGATCGCCTCGACGGCCGCCGGACTGGGTCCGTGCGGGTTCTCGTTCGAGGAGAGCTTGATGAGGTCGTCGGGGTCGAGCCCGCGCTCGCGGGCGACCTCCTCGACGCCCCTCCCGGGCACGTACGGCGAGTGATCGGAGAGATCCCGTGGCTGCATGCCCGGGAGTCGGGGGGCGTCGGGCTTAAGCGTGGTCTTGGCGGTCGGCGGCTCGCGACGGGACCGCCCCGCGGTTCACGACGACGGCGCGTCCGCGAGGCGTCGCTCGGCCTCGGCGACGACGTCGGGGCGCCCCGCGAGTTCGACGACGACGGTCGCGCCGCCGTAGTCGACCTCCGCGACGACGCCGCGGTCGTACGCCCACGAGAGCGCGGCCTGCGCGGCGCCGCCGTTCGGCGCCTCGACGGTCGCGGTCGCGGTCGGCAGCGCGTCGGCCACCGCGTCCGCGAGGTCGGCGAGGCCTGTCTCGTCGCGGACGCTGACCGGGATCGGCGACCGGAGGGCGTCGACGACGGGCGCCTCGCGGGGGTCCAGATCGGCGACCGCGCCCTCGTAGGCCTCGATCGCGGCCGCGAGCCCGTCGGCTCCGACCTCGTCGGCCTTCGAGAGGACGGGAATCACGGAGCCGTCGGTCGCCTCGATCGCCGACAGCGACGCGCGGAGCTTCCGGCGGAGATCGCTCGGGTCGTCGCTCGCGTCGACGACGAGCAGCGCGCAGTCGGCCGCCCGGATCGCGTCGATCGTCGTCCGGAAGGAGCGCACCGCCTCGTGGGGGAGCCCGTCGGGGAAGCCGACCGTGTCGGTGACGAGGGCGCGTCGCCCCCCGACCGTCGCCCGACGCGTCGTCGTCGAGAGCGTCTCGAACGGCCGGTCCGCGACCGCGAGCGGTCCGCCGCCGTCCGCCGGATCTCCTTCGGCGGACTCGGTGCGGTCGGCATCGACCTCGTCGGCGAGTCGCCGGGCCAGCGTCGACTTCCCGGCGTTGGTGTACCCCGCGAGCGCGACGAGGTCGAACCCGGCGTCGCGGCGCTCCGCCCGTCGGACCGCCCGGTCGTCGGCTATCTCGTCGAGCGCGCGCTCGGCGGATTCGATCCGCTTCTGGACGTCGAGGACGCGGCTGTCGCCCTCCGGCTGCAGGCGCACGTGCTCGCTCGCGTCGCGGGCGACCGCCTCCCGGAGTCGGGGAAGCTCGTAGCGCAGCCGCGCCAGCTCCAGCTGGCGGTCGGCGGCCCGGGAGTCGGCGGCGTCGGCGAACAGTTCCAACACGAGCCGCGGGCGGTCGATCACTGCCGTTCCGGGCGGCAGGAGGTCGCCGAGCGAGAACGTCTGCCCCGGCGACAGCCCCCCGTCGTAGATCACGGCCTCGGCGTCCGCGTCGGCCGCGAGCCGCATCAGCTCCTCGGCCTTCCCGCGGCCGAGGTCGTAGGTCGGGTCCTCGCGTCGTCGCTGGGTGACCTCGCCGATCACCGCGTAGCCGGCCGCGGCTGCGAGGTCGCGGATCTCGCCCGTGTCCGGCGGGTCGCCGTCCGACCGGGCCGCGACGACGGCGGGGGTCGAGCTGGCGGTCGTGGGCTCTGCGTCGGCGGACTGTCCGTCGGTTTCGCTCGATTCGTCGCGTCCGTTCGTCGTGGCGTCGTCTCGTGACATTCGGTCGGGCGCTCGCGTCGGCCCGGAGAGGGGAGCGTCTCGCGCTCCGGTCGCGGCTCTGTGCGCGGCGACCGGCCCAGCCTCGCGCGGAGCGGGGCGGGGCGGCCGCGTCGCGCCGCGGCGATACCGTCAGGAACCGGCGACGAACGAACTGGTCTCCATACCTCCGACTCCGGGGGATGCCACATAAGCGTTCACCGGAAACGAGGTGTGGTACCGAGACGCAAAAAAGCAGGCCACGTCGGAATCCCGTCGCTCAGGGGACGTGAACGTCGTGTTCGAGCGTGCCGACGCCCTCGATCTCGACCTCGACCGTGTCCCCGTCGGAGAGCGCGCCGACCCCTTCGGGAGTCCCCGTCGCGATGACGTCGCCCGGTTCGAGCGTGAGGTAGGTCGTGATCTCCTCGATCAGCGTCGGCACGTCGAAGATCATGTGTTCGCGGTCGCTGGACTGCTTCGTCTCGCCGTTGACCCGGAGCTCGACGCTCGCGTCGGCGGGCACCTCGTCGGGCGTCGCGAGGACCGGACCCAGCGGCGCGGCGCCGTCGAACGCCTTCCCGCGGACCCAGTTCTGTTCCTTGTTCTGGTCATCGCGGTTCGACACGTCGTTCATACAGGTGAACCCCGCGACCACGTCCATCGCGTCTGCGGCGTCGACCGCCTTACACTGCTCGCCGATCACGACCGCGAACTCCGCCTCCCAGTCGATCCGGTCTTTCCCCGCGGGGACGGTCACGGTGTCGCCGTGGCTCGCCACCGCGTTCGGCGGCTTGAGGAAGAGCAGCGGGCGGTCGGGCACGTCGTTGCCGAGCTCCTCGGCGTGGTCGGCGTAGTTGCGGCCGATACAGACGACCTTCGAGGGGTCGGTCGGCGCGAGCACATCGATCTCGGGGTCCGAGAGCGCGTACTCGTCGCCGCCGAAGGCGACCGTGTCGGTGTCGGGGTCGTACTCGCCGTCGCGGATCGATCCGGCCGGGTCGCGGAACCGTGCGCGGTACATACCCGACTCATCGGGGGGCCGCCCGAAAAGCGTTCCCGGAGAGGCAAGCGACGAGCGCGGCGGGCGCGTCCGGTCGGTTCACTCGGTCGAATCGGCCGTCTCGCGGACCGAGTCGGTCGCCGTCTCGTCCGTCGGTTCCCCGTCGGTGGCGCCATCGTTACTCGCGTCGGCGGCGTCGGTGGGGCCGCCGACTCCGCCGTCGCCGTCCGAGACCTCGCCGTCGACTCCGCTCGACTCGCTCGCGAGCGAGCCGAGCGACGGCGCGTCGACCTCGTCGCCGAACAGCTCCGACCGCGCGCAGTCGGCGCAGTAGTGGTTGTACCGCATCGAGTGGGTGCGGACCGGGACGCCGGCGACGACCGTCTCGTCGCGTCGCCGCCTGACGAGGCCGCGGTCGAACGCCTCGCCGCAGACGACGCAGGCCTCGTCGACCGACTCCGGCGGACGGACGGTCCGGTGGTCGACCGTCTTCAGTCGGCCGAACTCCGTGATTCCGTGGCGGCGGTCGAGGCGCCGGTCCACCGGCGGCGCACCGTACGCGCCCAACAGCGCGAACGCGAGGCCGATCAGCGCGACCGGCGGCGACCCGGACTCGACGGCGACGAACCCGATCCAGCCGCCGATCAGCAGTAGCAGCGCGCTCAGCAGGTACGCGGAGAGGAGCTCTGTCCGCCCTCCGCCCTCCGTGCGAGACGGCGCGCGCGCCGCCGTGTCGTCGCCGCGGACGAGCCTGCGCCGCTCGGCCAGCTTCGAGTAGTGCCACCAGCCGTACAGGAGGTTCCCGATCCCGCTGGTAAAGATGAACAACAGGACGTGGACGCCGACGGACCCGATCCCGCGGTCGACGAGGACGACCCGGTCGCCGTCGTCGCGCTCGATGTCCCACCCCGCGTCGAGGTGGTCCTGAACGCGACGCCGGAAGGCGCGCTCGCTCTCGCCCGGGGACGACGCCGAACGCGACGGGGGTGAGCCGGCGTCGTCGGTTCGCTCGGGCGCGCGGGACGGCCGGGCCGAGGCGGCGGACCCGCCGCTCGACCGCGGCGCGCCGCAGTTCGAACAGAACCGGTCGTCGTCGTCGAACCGTTCGCCGCACTCGGCGCAGTACGCGGGATCGGCGGGGCCGTCGAGGTCGGCGCCGCAGTCGGGACAGAAGCTCGCCCCGGCCGGGACCGTCCGATCGCACTCGGGACACCGGTCGGTCGGCGTCCGGGCGTCGTTCCGCTCGGAGGGCATCGACGCGGAGTTCGTGCGGCGGGCTGTTAACTCCTCGCCTCACCGCCGACGCAGTCGGATCGAAACGTCGTTGCCGCCGAGATCGCTCTCGCCGAAGGAGAGCTCTCCGCCGAACGTCTCGACGGTCAGCTCCGCGAGCCAGAGCCCGAGCCCGCTCCCGTGGTGCGTCGGGGTTATCGCCGAGCCGTCGCGGATCACGTCCCGCTCGTCCGCGGGGATCCGCGGGCCGTCGTCCTCGACGTGGATCGCGACCCACTCGCCGGACGCCGCGTTCGGGTCCGGATCGGCGTCCCCGATCCGGACTCGGACCCGCGGCTCCGGGCTCGGATTGTGCTCGATCGCGTTGTCGACGAGACTGTCGATCGCGTACCGGAGGCGGCTGTCGGCCATCACCGGCCTTGATACGGAGGTTTCGATCTCGATCTCGGCGCTCGGCGTCCGTTCCCGGTAGTCGGCGACGACGGACCGCACCGTCGGTTCGGGGTCGATGTCGGCCGGCTCGTCGGTCGGGTGTTCGAGGACGCGACGGATGTGGTTGGCCTCTTCGGCCAGCCGTTCGAGCTCGTGAGCGGCGCGCTCGATCGTGGCCGCCACGTCGACGCTCTCGCCGCGCTGATCGTCCAGTTCGGCCAGCAACCGCGTGGTGTGGCCGGCGACGACGTTGGCGTTGTTCCGGAGGTTGTGTCGGAGAATTCGGTTCAACACCTCCAGCCGCCGCTCGTTTCGGGACACCTCCGTGAGATCCGTGTAGACGGCGAAGCCGCCGCGGGGAGCCTCGTCGCGCTCCTCGTCGCCAGCGTACGGGACCCCTCGGTAGAGGAACTCTCGGAGCCCGGTGGCGGTCTCTCGGGCCACCTGTCGGTAGTTGATCTCCCCGGAAGCGGTGTTCGCGTCCAACTCCCTCGCCTCCGCGATCTTCCAGTCGGGAACGACCCACGCGTTGAGCGACTCCCCGCGTATCTCGTCGGCGTCGTAGCCGAAGACGTCGACGAACGCTCGGTTGACGTCTCCGACGATCGGTTCGCCGTCGACGAGCGTGAACTCGACGACCGCGTCCTGAACGTGTTCGATGAGGTGGCGATACCGCCCGTCGTCCGCGGCACCGTCGACACGTTCGCCGGTCCGCTCACCCGCCATGTCGAGGCTCCACTGTTACGAGGCCTGTAGACCGATCCGGATGTTAAGGCTGTAGTAGCGGGAAGATATTGCGACTGTCGCCGTTTGAACTGATCGTTCAAAGAAAAGGGCTGGCGAAAATGGGGGAGAATCGATGTCGAAACCCCACCGCGAGAGAGCCCTTCGCGAATCCCGCTTTCTTCGCGGACCGTTCCGGAGCCCACGGCGTCGAGTTTTATTACCGCGCGCCGAGATATTGGAAACGGACCATGGAACTCACTTGGCACGGCCACTCCACGTGGCACGTCGTCGTCGAGGACACGGAGCTGCTCATCGACCCGTTCTTCGACAATCCGAAGACCGACGTCGACCCGGCGTCGCTCGACCCCGACTATCTGCTCTTGACTCACGGGCACGCGGACCACATCGGCGACGCCGACCAGTTCCCGGACGCGACGGTCGTCGCGACCCCGGAGCTGACCGGCTACGTCCAGGAGAACTTCGGCCACGAACACACGCTCCCGGCCGGCGGGATGAACATCGGCGGCACCGTCGAGTGCGGCGACGCGTGGGTGACGATGGTCCGCGCGGACCACTCGAACGGCATCGAGAACGACCCCGACTACTCCGCGGGGATGCCGGCCGGGTTCGTGATCGGCGACAAGAAGCCGACCCAGGAGTCCGACCCGGACTGTACCACCTTCTACCACGCCGGCGACACGGGCCTGATGTCCGAGATGGTCGACGTGATCGCGCCGTACCTCGAACCGGACGCCGCCGCCCTCCCCGCCGGCGACCACTTCACGATGGGGCCCGCGGGCGCCGGCATCGCCGCCGACTGGGTGGGCGCCGACATCGTCTTCCCGATGCACTACGACTCGTTCGGTCCGATCGAAATAGAGACCCGCGAGTTCGTCAACGAGGTCAAGGCCGCGGGCGCCGCCGCCGAGCCCGTCGTTCTTGAGGGCGACGAGACGTACACGCTGGAGTAGCGCGACCGGCCTCTCGGAGTTCGCGTGGCTCGCCGCCCGACGAGGACCGCTTTTTTCGAGGCATCGAGGCGATCGCAGACGGCGAGATCCGCGCTCAGCGTCCGTTCCGTCGCCGAACGGTGAGCGCTGCGAACGGGCGGACATAAAGTATTACTCGGAGACAAATAAATATTATATCCGCTGTCGTAGATTCCGCTCACTGCCGCCGGCAGAAATATACCAAATGTATTTAAATTAATAATAAATCAGAAGCCTTCTAAATAAAAGATGGTTAGCGCCGAATTGGTACGTCATGTCAATCGCAGATATGCGGGCCGTGATCCGGGGAGAGGGCGGACGGTTCGTCTACGTCGTCTCCGCGCTCGCGGCGCTCAACGGCCTCCTGTTCGGGTTCGACACGGGGATCATTTCCGGAGCCATCCTCTTCATCGACACCGCCTTCGAGCTGAGTCCCTTGGTGGAGGGGATCGTCGTCAGCGGCGCGATGGTCGGGGCGGCCGCCGGCGCGGCCGTCGGCGGGCAGGTGTCCGACCGGATCGGCCGCAAGCGGTTCATCCTGCTGTCGGCCGGGGTGTTCTTCCTCGGTTCGTTCCTCATGGCGGTCGCGCCGACCGTCTCGGTGCTCGTCGCGGGACGGATGATCGACGGGATCGCTATCGGGTTCGCGTCGATCGTCGGCCCGCTGTACATCTCCGAGATCGCGCCGCCCTCCGTCCGCGGCGGACTCACGTCGCTGAACCAGCTGATGGTCACCGTGGGGATCCTCTCGTCGTACTTCGTCAACTACGCCTTCTCCGGCTCCGGGTCGTGGCGGATCATGCTCGGCGCGGGGATGGTTCCGGCCGTCGTGCTCGCAATCGGGATGGTCCGAATGCCCGAGAGCCCCCGGTGGCTCTACGAGCAGGGCCGGACCGACGAGGCCCGCGCCGTCCTCCGTCGCACGCGCGACGGCGACGTCGAGGCCGAGCTCTCGGAGATCGAGACGACCGTCGAGGCGCAGTCCGGAAACGGGGTGCGCGACCTGCTCAGCCCGTGGATGCGCCCGGCGCTGGTCGTCGGGCTCGGTCTCGCAATATTCCAGCAGGTCACCGGGATCAACGCGGTGATGTACTACGCGCCGACGGTCCTGGAGTCGACCGCGCTCGGCAGCTCGCAGTCGATCCTCGCGTCGGTGGCCATCGGAACCGTCAACGTCGCCATGACCGTCGTCGCGATCCTCCTCGTCGACCGCGTCGGTCGTCGCCCCCTCCTGCTCGTCGGGACCGGCGGGATGATCGGGTCGCTGGGCGTCGCCGGGCTCGTCTTCCGGTTCGCCGACCCGACCGGCGGGATGGGGTGGCTGGCGACGCTCACGCTCATCTCGTTCGTCGCGTTCTTCGCGATCGGGCTCGGTCCGGTGTTCTGGCTGCTCATCTCCGAGATCTATCCACTCGCCGTCCGCGGGAGCGCGATGGGGATCGTGACCGTCGCCAACTGGCTCGCGAACCTCGCCGTGGCGCTGTCGTTCCCCGTGCTGCTCGACGGGATCGGCACGCCGGCGACGTTCTGGCTGTTCGGGGCCTGTAGCGTCGTCGCCCTCCTCTTCACCCACCGGACCGTCCCCGAGACGAAGGGCCGGACGCTGGAGGCGATCGAGGCCGACCTGCGGGGCGCGACCGGGCTGGCCGCGGACGCGTCCGGCGACGACTGATGCGTCGCTGACCGCGAAGCGGTCGGCGTCGGCACGTCGGCGTCGCCGTTCTCGAACTCGCGGAGCGCGCCCCCGACGTGCCGATGCCGATAGTCTTTATCCCCAGGAGACCGAACGAACACTCGACTATGGCAGACATCGAGACGTCCACCGTTTCCGAATCGGGCTACGCCAGCACCAGTCAGGTCGGCGAGTTCGACCTCCAGATCGACGCGACCGACGAGACGGGGCCGAACCCGAACGCGACGCTCGTCGCGACGTACGCCTCCTGTTACCTCCCCGCGTTCCGCGTCGGCGGTAGCCAGCGCGGCGAGGAGGAGCTCGGGAAGATCCAGATCGACGCCAGCGCCGAGCTCGACGACGACGACGACCTCGAATCGATCGCCTTCGACGTCCACGTCGAAGCCGACCTCGACGACGAGACCGCGGCCGACATCGCCGAGCGCGCCGAGGGGATCTGTCACGTCCACAGCGCGCTCCGCGAGGGGCTTCACGCCGACGTCAGCGTCTACCCCGGCGCGTTCTGAGGCGACGCGACGTTTTTGCGGCCCGTTTCTCCCCGACACTCGCCCGATCAGTCGGGGGCTTCGGTCTCTTCGAGAGACGAATCCGGTTCCTCGGCGGGCGGTTCAGGTTTCTCGGCGGCCGACCCCAACTCCTCGGCGGACGGTCCCGGCTCCTCGGGCCCCGGTCCCGGCCGATCGACGCCGGTGAACTCGAACCGGGCGCCGCCACCGTCCCCCTCCGTGACCGCGACGTCCCAGCCGTGCGCCTCGGCGATGCGCTGGACGATCGAGAGCCCGAAACCGGTCCCCGTGTCGGAGGTCGTGTAGCCGTTCTCGAACACTTGATCCCGCTCGTCGGCGTCGATCCCCGGGCCGTCGTCGGCGACGTAGAACCCGTCCGGAAGGTCGCCGACGACGACGCGCTCGCCGCCGTGTTCGTCGGCGTTGCGGAACAGGTTCCCGAGCAGCTGTCCGATCCGTCCCGGGTCGGCGCAGACCTCGCAGTCCGCCTCGATGACGACGTCGATCGAGGGCTCCGTCCCCTCGGTCTCTGCGGCGTCATCGCCGCCGAACGGGTCCTCGCCGTCGGCCGAGCCGAACGCGTCGTCGCTGTAGCGGGCGGCCAGATCGCCGAGGTGGACGCGCTCGAACGAGCCGACCGCCTCGCCCTGCTTGGCGAGCGCGAGGACGTCCTCGATCAGCCGCTCCATCTCGTCGAGCGCGCGGTCACACCGGTCGAAGTACGAGTCCGTCCCCGTCTCGCGGGCGAGCCGGAGATATCCCGAGAGGACGTTGAGGGGGTTCCGGAGGTCGTGAGAGACGATACTCGCGAACTCGTCGAGTCGCTCGTTCTCGCGTTCGATCCGGCGCTCGTACGCCTTCCGCTCGGAGATGTCGCGGCTGCTCGCTAGGAACCGGTCCTCGCCCTGAACGTCGATCCGCCTGACGTGGACCTCGACGGGGAACGTCGAGCCGTCGGCGCGGGCGAACGTCGTCTCCAGCCGGACCGTCTCGTCGACCTCCAGACTGTCCCAGAGATTCCGACCCACCTCCGGTTCGAGTTCGGTGTCGAGCTCCCAGACGTCCATGCCGACCACCTCGTCGCGGTCGTAGCCGAGGGCCTCCGTCAACGCGCGGTTGGCGTCGATTATCTCCCCCGCCTCGTCGTGGATGTCGATCATGTCAGGCGAGCGCTCGAACAGCGCCTCCAGCCGCGCGGAGGTGCGTTCGAGCCGCCGCTGTCGCCGACGGTCCTCGGTCACGTCGCGAGAGATGCCGAGCACCCCGTCGAACTCCCCGTCGATGACGAGGCGAGTCAGACCGTAGTCGACGATGACGTCGGACTGCGTCGGGAGGTCGATCTCGGCCGTCCCGGTCAGCGACTCGCGGTCCCCGTCGACGAGCGCGGCGAATCGGTCGCCGTCGTCCGTCTCTCTGATCTGTTCGACGAGACGGCTGTTCCGCCCGACGAGCTCCTCCGGGTCGACCCCGTACACGTCGGCGAGGTGGTCGTTCACCAGCTCGAAGCGACCGTCGGCGTCGTAGATACACACCGATTCGGGCAGCTCGTCGACGAGCCGCCGATACCGTTCGAGCTCGCGCTCCCGCTCTTTCTCCTCGGTGACGTCGATGTGGATGCCGACGGCGCGGAGCGGGGCGCCATCCTCGTCCCGCTCGACCACCCGCCCGCGGTCGCGGATCCACTTCCAGTCGCCCGACTTCGTCCGCATCCGGAAGTCGGACTGGTAGAGGTCCGCCTCGCCGTCGAAGTGCGCCTCGATGGCGTTCCAAGCCTCGTCAATGTCGTCCGGGTGGACCCGGTCCTCCCACGCCGACAACTCGAAGTCGATCGCGTCGACCTCGTGGCCGAGCATCGCGGCCCAGCGCTCGTCGAACCGCACCTCGTCGGTCTGAACGTTCCAGTCCCAGACGCCGACGTCGGCCCCTTCGACGGCTAACTGGAGCCGCTCGGAGACCTCCCGGAGCTCGCGCTCGCGCCGCCGCTTCTCCGTCACGTCGCGGAAGTACAGCGCGAGCCCCCGTCCGGTGGGATAGCCGTTCACGACGAGGTCGGCGTCGAGCCGGTCGACGTGCTGTTCGAACCGCACCGGCTCGCCGGTCGCCGCGGCCTCGCGGAGCGCGGCCTCGCCCTCGGTGTCGGCGGTCCCCGGGAAGAGGTCCCAGATCCGCTCCCCGATGAGGTCGTCAGCGTCGAGGTCGATCAGCGCCCTCGCGCGTTCGTTGAGGTACGTCACCCGCCACTCGCGGTCGACCTCGCAGAAGGCGTCGCTGATCCGGTCGAGGTGGGCCGTCAGCCGCCGATCGCCGTGCGCGCCGTCGACGGCCCCGTCGACGGCCTCGGCGAGCCTCGCGTAGCGGTCGGTCGTCTCCCCCTTGCGGAGGTACTCGTCGACGCCCGCGGAGACCGCCTCGCTGGCCACCGCCTCGGAGCCCTCCCCGGTGAACAGCACGAACGGGATCCCGCCGTGGCGGTCGCGGACGGCCCGGAGCAGTTCGATACCGTCCGCCTCGGGCATCTGGTAGTCCGAGACGACGCAGTCGAACGACGACGCGGAGAGCGCGTCGAGCGCGGCCGTCGCCCCCTCGACCGGCGTCGCGTCGATCCGGGGGTCGCGCTCCTCCAGCATCGACGCCGCCACGTCGGCGAGCCCCGGTTCGTCGTCGACGACAAGCACCCGGAGCGACGAGGCCTCTCGCGCGGCGCCGGCGCCGTCCGAGTCCGTCGCTCCGCTCATTTCAACAGATGTTTCATATTCGACATGATAACCGTTTCGCTCCCGCTCACCGGACCACCGTCGAGACGGCGAGCCCGGATCCGACCGGGAGGATCGCGGTCTCGACGGCGTCGTCGGACCGGACGGTTCCGAGGTACTCGCCGATACCCCGGGTCTCCGCGTCGACCGCGGCGTCCGGGAGCGGGTCGCCCGCCTCGAAGTGTGCGACGAGCGTCTCGAAGTCGATCGGACCGCGCGTGACGTTGTCGGCGACTATCACGCCGCCGGACCTGACCTTCGGGAGGACCGCCCGGTAGGCGTCGACGTACCGTTCCTTCTGGTGGTCGATCAGGGCGACGTCGAAGGGGCCGTCGTACCGTTCGACCGTCTCCATCGCGTCGCCGACCTCGAAGGTGACGCGGTCGGCGTACCCGTGATCGGCGGCGAACGCCACGCCGCGCTCGGCCTCGTCGACGTCGAACTCGGTGCACGTCACGTGATCGGCGCCGCCGCGGAGGAACCACGTGGCGGAGTAGCCGAACCCGGAGCCGAACTCGAAGACGCGCCCCGCGTCCGTCAGCCGCGCGAGCAGGCGGCAGACCGCTCCCGCCTCGGGACCGACGATCGGGAACCCCCACTCGTCCGCGAGGTCGGCCATCTCCGACTGGACCGGCGTGTGCTCCGGCGCCGTCGCGGCGAGGAACCGGCGTGCGGTGTCCGTGAGCACGTCCATACCCCGTTTTCGCACGGACGGTACTTAAATCGGACCGCCGACCGCGGCCGGGGCGGGGACCCGATCGACACCGCCCTGAAAACTGTTAAGTCGCGCTCGGTCGACCAGTTCGATAATGTACGACCCTGAGGAACTCGCCGCGATCCGGGAGGCCAAGGAGTCGTGGGAGGACGGTACCTACGGCGAGACGGTCGACCGGTTCGGCGAGCGAGAAGAGGCGTTCACCACCGACACCGGGGGCCAAGAGGTGGAGCCACTCTACACGCCCGCGGACGTCGAGACGGACTACCGCGAGGACCTCGGCTATCCCGGCGAGGAGCCGTACACCCGCGGCGTCTACTCCACGATGCACCGCGGGCGGCTCTGGACGATGCGCCAGTACGCCGGGATGGGCACCGCCGCGGAGACCAACGAGCGGTTCCGCTACCTCATCGACGAGGGGTCGTCCGGCCTCTCGATGGCGTTCGACCTCCCGACGCAGATGGGGTACGACTCCGACGCCGCGATGGCCGAGGGGGAGGTCGGGCGCTCCGGCGTCGCCATCGACACCCTCGACGACTTCGAGACCGTCTTCGACTCCATTCCGCTCGACGAGGTGTCCACGTCGATGACGATCAACGCCCCCGCGGCCGTCCTCCTCGCGATGTACGTCGCGATGGGCGACGAGCAGGGGGTCCCGCGCGACCAGCTCCGGGGGACGATCCAGAACGACATCATGAAGGAGTACATCGCGCGGAACCTCTACATCTACCCGCCGAAGCAGTCGATGCGGCTGATAACGGACATCTTCGAGTTCTGTGCGGCCGAGACGCCGAAGTTCAACACCATCTCCATCTCGGGGTACCACATCCGCGAGGCGGGCTCGACCGCGGCCCAAGAGATCGCCTTCACGCTCGGTAACGGGATCGAGTACGTCGAGGCCGCCGTCGACGCCGGGCTCGATGTCGACGAGTTCGCCCCGCAGCTCTCCTTCTTCTTCAACGCCCACAACAACATCTTCGAGGAGGCCGCGAAGTTCCGCGCCGCCCGGCGGATGTGGGCGCAGATCATGGAGGAGCGGTTCGGCGCGGAGAACCCCAAATCGAAGCAGCTGAAGTTCCACACCCAGACCGGCGGCTCGACGCTCACGGCCCAGCAGATCGAGAACAACGTCGTCCGCGTCTCCTATCAGGCGCTCGCGGCGGTGCTCGGCGGCACCCAGAGCCTCCACACGAACGGGAAAGACGAGGCGCTCGCGCTGCCGACCGAGAAGTCGGTCAGGACCGCGCTCCGCACGCAGCAGATCCTCGCCCACGAGTCGGGCGCGGCCGACACGATCGACCCGCTCGCGGGCTCGTACTACGTCGAGAGCCTCACCGACGGGATCGAGGAGGACGCCTTCGAGATCCTCGACGAGGTCGACCGCCGCGGCGGAATGCTTGAGGCCGTCGAGAGCGGGTGGGTTCAGCGACAGATCCAAGACGTCGCCTTCGAGCGCCAACAGGAGATCGAGGACGGCGAGCGGATCATCGTCGGCGTCAACGAGTACGAGGTGGACGAGGAGCCGGAGATGGACTTAGAGGAGGTCGACCCCGAGCAGGAGCAGAACCAGCGCGACCGCCTGAACGAGGTGAAGGCCGACCGCGACGACGACGCGGTCGAGGACGCCCTCGCCGGGCTCCGCGAGACCGCGCAGGGGTCCGAGAACGTGATGCCCCACGTGGTCGACGCGGTGAAGGCGTACGCGACGGTCCAGGAGATATCGGACGTGCTCCGCGACGAGTTCGGAGAGTACAAGCCGGGGCAGTGACCGCTCGGTCCCCGTCCGTTCAATCCGCGACCGCGAGCGGCGTGGCGCCCGCTCAGTCGGCGCCGCGAACCACGTGGCCGTACTTCAGCGCGGCGACGAAGACGCCGCCGCCGACGGCGTTGCCGACGGTCGCGAGCGCGAGGAACGCGAGGTAGTCGGCCACCGTGATCGCGGGCGAGACGAACAGCCCGAACAGCACCTCGACGTTGCCGGCGATCGAGTGCGGCAGGTGGAGCAGTCCGATGGTGCCAGTGACGATGAACACGAAGAGCAGGCGGCCCGTCGTCTCCTCTGCGGCGGTGATGAGCCACGCGAGCAGGCCCATCAGCCAGCCGGCGAACACGCCGCCGACGAACAGCCACTGGAGGTCGTGGGTCACCAGCTTGAGCGCGATCGCCTCGAAGGCCGCCGCCTCGACGACGCCGAGCCCGGGCGTCAGGAGGGTCGCGAGCAGGGCGAACGACAGCCCGCCGAGCAGGTTCCCCGCGTACACCAGCCCCCAGAGGCGACCCAGTTGGCCGAGCGAGGCCTGCCCGTCCATCACGGGGATCACCGCCAGCATCGTGTGTTCCGTGAACAGCTCCGAGCGACCCAGGATGACGAAGACGAAGCCGACGGAGTAGACGGTCGCGAGCAGCAGTTCGGTGCCGAGGTCACCGTATCCGCCCGGCGAGAGCGTCAGCACGACGGCCATCAACAGCGGGCCGAACCCGATGTCGAGCCCGGCCGACAGCCCGGAGAGCAGCAGCCCGGACCGCTCGCGGTTCATCTCGTGGAGCGCGCTGTCGAGGATGGAGTCGAGGATCGTCCGCGACGTCTTCTGTTCCGCGGGCGCGTCGGAGTTCTGGTCGCTCACGGGGGATCCTACGGTGGAGTTGTCGCCCGACGAACCCAACTCTTTCCCTCGGCGAACCGCGGTTCCGGGACCGACACCTCACTCGACGCTCTCGCTCGGCCCCCGTCGACGCCCCCGCTTGGCCGTGCTCGACGCC
>NZ_SGUC01000028.1 GCF_005435165.1 Halorubrum sp. GN11_10-6_MGM
ACTGTTTCGGTAGCCGCCGCATTCAAGAAGTCGTCTACCGAAGCCACATTTTGCAGGGTTGCGCTGGTGTTGGACACACTTTCCGCACCCTGCCGCTTCGTACGTGACGCTTTCTATGACACGCTCTATAGAAGAAATCAACTAATGCAGCTACAACAGATTGAGTTGTTAAACTTTCGTCAGTTCCGGCATGAATCGATTGAATTTGCTCAGTCCTCTGATAAAAATGTCACCATTGTACATGGTGCCAATGGTTCCGGTAAGTCAACACTACTCAATGCGTTTACTTGGCTGCTCTATGATGAGGTAGATTTCGACACGCGTCCTGATAGACTGGCGAGTGAGGGTGCAATGGCCGAAGCAACTGCAGGTGACTCTATCTGTGTTTGTGTGGAGCTAGAATTTCTACACGATGGTACTGAATACGTCGCTAGACGGGAGATTGAGTATGAAAAACGGGCTGACGGCGATTTTGATGGTGAGCTTGTCGATGCCAATATGACAGTCGAGTACCGGGAGGGTGGCCAGTGGGAGGAGCGGCTGAATCCTGATAATACGCTTGACCAGATTATCCCGAAACGATTGAGCGGCTTGTTTTTCTTTGACGGGGAGGATATAGACGAACTTGCAGGGATTGACAATCAAGATCGCATTCAGGAAGCAATTCAAAATATAATGGGCCTCACTATTCTTGAGCGCTCTACCCGTCACTTGGATACTGTAGCGGACCGATTTGAAGATGAGGTGGAAAAGTATGCAAGTGATGAACTTTCAGATCTCATTTCTCAAAAGCGTGATATTGAAGAGGCTATTGATGATCTTCAACGAAAACTGCAAGATACGAAGCGATCTAAGGATCAAGTAGAACAAGAAATCTTTGATCTTGAGCAAAAACTTGAACGGTTAGATGAGAGCGCCGCTCTTCAGGAGCGAAGAAACGAATATCGAGGAGAACGCTCCGATATTGAAGAGAATATTGAGAAAATAAATGAACAGATCCGGAAAGAAGTCAGTGATCACGGCTTTATTCCCCTCTCAATGCCTCTTATTCGGGAGACTGCAGAAGAGCTAGATTCGATGCGGGAACGTGGACTCATCCCTTCTGAATTGAGTAATTCATTCATTGATTCTTTGCTTGAATCTGGGAGCTGTCTCTGCGGTCGTGAGTTGAAGCCAGGAACTGAACATTATCGCAAGGTGGAGGCGATGAAAGGTGAGGCAATTGGTGATGGCGTTGAACAAGGAGCACTTCGTATTGTTGGACATCTAAATCGAGTCTCCGAGGAGGAATCCGAATTCTTTGAAACCGTTGATGAACTTATCGAGGAGAGAAAAGAACTTCATGACGAGCTTGATGATTATGATGAGCTAATCGATGAGATAAGTTCGGAACTACAGAAGCTTGACCAGACAACTGAATCTGGTCAGACAATTGGCGAGTTAGAATCTGAACGTGAAGAAAAAGAAGGAGAGCGAGACACCCTCATATCAGATATTGGCGGTATTGAAGAGCGAATCGATCACAAGGAAGATGAGTTGGAGAGCCTCAAAGAGGAGATAGAGCAGCAACGCGATGAACATGAGGAGGCCCTCCTAGCCAAGCGTCGACAAAAAGCGACTGAACTTGTAGAAGAAGAGCTAGCATCTTCGTTCTCTGAGTTCAAAAATCAGGTCCGGGAGTGGGCAAATGACGAAATAAGAAAAACATTTGGTGAGATTGCAAGCAAAAACTTCACTGCTGAAATCACCGAAGAATTCAAGCTCAAAATCTGGCAAGAGGTCGGTGACGATCGTGTCGAAGTAGACAAATCAACTGGGGAACGGCAGATTGCTAGTCTTGCTTTTATTGGCAGCTTAGTCAAAATCGCCAGACAGAGATATGAATCTGAGAAAGACTCAGAGTACTTCACTGGCGGAATTTATCCGCTTGTGATGGATTCTCCTTTCGGCGCTCTTGACAAGCGTCATCGGCAAAAAGTTGGAGAGGTTATCCCCACTCTTGCAAACCAAGTAGTGGTCTTTGCGACCGATTCGCAGTGGGAAGGACCAGTTGAAGAGGAAATGTCCGACAGAATTGGTGAACAATTTTGGCTTGATTACGATCCGGGAGAATCCCCCGGCGAGTACCCCCAAACGAAAGTTCGCTCAGAGAGTACATCCATGGAAGCTAACTAAAATGGGACGTATTATCAATTACAAGAAAACCGAGCTGTACGACACGCTCGTTGATGAGTACGAAGTCTTTGAGAATTACTATGACCTCCTCATCTTCCTTGCAGTTATCGGATATAAGGAAGATAATCCCGTCCGCGAGGGATACCGGGGTAGTAGTTCGGAGGGTACAGCTGGTGAATCGGGGCTACATAATGTTTATTCGCAGGACCTATATCGTACGATCATGGCTAGTCTAGCGTTTCAGGATACCGGAGACCCAGAGGCCCTCGTTGATGAACAGACACATATGAAAGTTCTCGCTCAGTATGCTGCTGGTGGACTAGAGATCGCTGAAGACGAGTTTGGGGATATCGCTGGTGATCCTACAGATGCGGTAATCAATTATATAAAAATGTCTCAGAGCGAGGACACCGGAACTGAAGGAGAACTAGCCAAAATTGTTCAGAGTTTTGATGACGAGATGATGAACATCGAAGGGGAGTAAATTAGCATTACAGCAGGTATTTTTAAATTAGCCATATCCACAACATTAAGACGCCGCTAAGTATCAGGTGGACCATGGAAGAGGAATCCAATACGCCACTATGTGGCAAAGAGATTTTTCTCTATCCGGGTGACCCGGATGGAACCGGGATGCTCGCATACGATACCACTCAATACAGAGACCGGTATGACGAGCTTCAGTTTGCAGATAGCACCCAGTTTATTAGTTCATTAGAGGAGAATATTCGCCTCGAAAATCGCTCTCTTCTGCGCGTAGCAGAGGGAGAAAGGTTTGTCGTACCTGAATACCAGCGGAATTTTACTTGGGAAGAGGATCAACATGAGGAACTTTGGAACACCATTTTATCTATTCAGGATCTCAAGCCGAAAGCGAGCGACCTTCCTGTTGATACTTACTTCGGTACTGTGTACGTCGCCCGCGACGCCGACGGAGATGTATTCGAGATTATTGACGGTCAGCAGCGTCTGACCACTGTAGCAATTATCTTAAAGAATCTAAAACAACAGCTAGAAGGTCGATTCGACAGCATAGATGGGCAACTTCTCGAATATGCACAACATGTCTGTGACCGGCAACTAGAGGACCTATTATACCGTGCTGACGGCCCCGATATAACCCCCTTCATCACGTTGAATGACCACGATCAGCCGTTCTTTGATATTGTGTTTAAAGAGAAAGAGAACCGGATCAAACCAGTGAAAAATCTCTCGCAATATGATGGACGGAAGACAAACTCAATTACTGTGCAGTCGCTTCTCGATGAACTTGATATCCCAAAAGAAGCATACGAAGAGGATGAAGACTTTGAGGACACTGATATGCTTGAATCGTACCGCTACTATGGAGATGCGCATAGGCGACTCATCAATGCCGACAAATTCTATAAGAAAAATATCAGACAGTTTATTGAGAAGGACATCTTTGAGACTCCGGAGACAAAAGTCCGAGCGTTGCTAAATCTGACTCACTATATTCTCCGTTCCCTTCGCGTTTCAGAATGCATATTTGAGACTAGTAATCAAGAGCTCCGAATTGAAGTCTTCCAATCGCTCAACGACCGCGGTGTTGAGTTATCGAATATGGACAAAATTCGGGCTCGTGTTGTGGGGCGATTCCAAGGAGAATCTGATAGTGATGTACAGATCGATCGCTGGGAAAGTGTTGTCAAGACGTTTGGAGGAGATTCCGATGATGTTGAAGACTTCCTTGCCCACTATCTTGCAGCGACAGAGAAAGAATTCTCTACGGTCACAGAAGCGAAAAACGAAATGCTCGAAGCATTTCGTCTCAAACAAATCGGTCATCACGATATCCAATCGAGACTGGCAAGCCCAGGGCAAGCTCGGGACTTCTTAGAAGAATTGGTGAATTATGCACAGCGATATCGTGAAATTGTCTCCGCCGATTTGACAGATGACGATTTAGAGCTGAAAGACCCACAAAAAAGCGAGTGTGAGGAAATTCTCAAGCGGCTCAACAAACTTGGAACTAAACAGTGGCGACCGTTCGTGATGTACGTATACCAAGCGGTGACTGAAGCCCCACAAAAAGATCAGTTTTTGGTCGATGTCCTGAAAACAGTAGAGGATATCTCGTTCCGGTTTTCTATATCGGACCTTGTCGGCACAGTCGTTGATGACACATATCCGAATTCCTGCCAAGAATTTCGGGAGCTTGAGCAGACTGGGAATCAGTTCGATTCCGAGGAGGTATCCGAGATTCTCATTGAGAATATCGATAATTCTGCACGCCAAATGTTCGGCGAATCCTTTATCGATCGTCTTGTTAGTAAAGATGGTTGGAACAACAACAAGACAAAACAATTGTACCTGAAGGTCGCGGATGAAGACTTCAGACAGAGAAACGAGGTTGGGATCACGAACTCTCACCTCAGTTCAGACTCTAGTGAAGTACATATTGAACACGTACTCCCGGTATCATACATTTTGGCTAAAAAGGATCATCCGTATGCGTGGTTAGAACACTTCTTCCATAATAACGGCGATAACAAGATTCGTACTCAGATCGATTATCTTCAGTCACGTGACGCGCACGAGCTATCACCTGGTGACGACGGTTATGATGAGATCGAGCGAGTCGTTAATGGAATTGAGGAACGCTTCGTACGTGATATTGGAAACATGATTTTGCTTGATGAAGAGGTTAACCGACCGATTCAGAATCGTCTCTTTGCAGTCAAGCTCAAGGAGTACCACAAAAAGCATGACAAGGACATGGAGAATATCATCAACCAATACTTTGGTACTGATGGAGCGGTTGACGAATCGAAGCTTCAGCGCTTACTAACGCTTGATATGCCCGATGATGAGACGAGATCGACTTCCCCATCACTCATCCAAGATTTCAATGAGTGGTGGACGTATGAACGCCTCGTACAACGGAAATCGCAGCTAGTATCTGAGATTTTGCAATCACTTACATTCTCTACCCGACCAGACGAGTTCGAACCGTTCGTAGATGATCTCGAAAATATAGTAGAGGAAGATGTTCAGAAGCGCTTAGCAGTTCTAACTGTCTAAGACTAGACTTTGATAGGACCTACTGCCGCTTTAATTCTGAATGGCTAGAATCAACTGAGGGATGTTGTACTTGATGAATACAATAATATACGATTGAAGAAGCAGTAGTCTATTGCCAATCAATCGAATGTAATCTTAGCAACAAATTGTCGCTTTTTATAACAGAAGCAAATTTATGTGTTTGTAAATACAGATTATATCTAATGGCGGTAGAAAAAGTAGCATGCCCATATTGTGGCGAAGTTACTAATATAACGGTTCCCCCTGATAGAAAACTGGCTCGTGTGGAAAAAAACGTTCCTTGGTATAGAAGTGGTGCTACTGTAGATGGGGGGTGTCCAAACGGTCATGATTTCGTTGCCTCCACTAAACCGGAGTAATATGATATCACGATAATTCTTCATCAAATACGTCTTCCAAAAAGTGACATATTGAATCTTCCCCAGAATTTAAAAAGAAATTTATGACTTCTGCGGTAGCCCTCAATTCTTCTTCGGGGCTACTTGTCTTTGATTTGATCTGATGTTCAAGACGTGAACTCAGGTCATCTATCAGTTCATTCCTATCAGATTTACTCAGTCCGGGATAATTTCTGCCAATAATCTTATCTACTCTGTTCCACATATCATTTTTTATGTTTCTATAAGTTGACTCTCCAATTCTTGACGGACCTGCTGCTATATTGATTCGAGATCCGTTATAATAGACATCAATAACAAGATTACTGTCATCACTACCGGTCAATAGATGTCTGGCAATTCTAAATGTGAAAGGTGGCACATCACCAATTGTAGCAACACCCTCCAAGATGGCCTCTAATGATATGTCATCCATACATTCTATCTTGTTGATATCACACTAAAATCCATCTGAACAGGTGATTAGTTCAGTTGCTCTACCACGAGGAGCTTCAGTATTATATAAAGCCAGTAGTTAGAACGTCTGCTTGCGGATGGTGTGTCTAATGTCTCTTTAGCCGTGATTCGCTAGATGTCTTGACTACAGTGTTTTACAATTGAATCTAGCAGTTCAGAACTGAAAAGCTGCCCTTTAAATTTACACTCGCAGAGAATTGTAGCTCGCTGAAGGATTGGAATAGAGTAGACTGGCTTTTTAAAATGGTGCTTCGTCTTCTTCAAACCACAACTGGGGATCAAGAGGAATTCCTAAGCCAATTATGTTCAATCATAATCCTGAACGCAGTCTTCACGATCTCACAAACAGGTCTCTCTAATCAACTATGTCAGGGTCAGACAGGTTGCTTCACAAATTCTGTTACTACATAGAACGGAACCGTGTCAATCAGCGCCACAAGTAGCTTCACGATGTACTGCCCAGCGACGATTGAGACGAGTGCCCAGCCCCACGTTGGTTCCCCACCGAGGCCGAGTGCCGGGAAGATAGCGAAGCCGAGCGTAATAAACACGATCGTGTCCACGCCCTGACTAACTGCAGTGGAACCGCAGTTCCGAAGCCAGCGATGGCGACCAGCAGTGCGACTCTTCAGATTGGCGAAGAGTCGGACATCGAGATGTTGGGCGACTGCAAGCGCGACGACGGAAGCGAGGATGATCGATGCGGAGCCGCCAAGCGTCGACACGAACGCTTCTTGGCCACCGTAGAACGGGGCAGAGGGCATCCAAATGGCGAGGAAGACGAGCGCATACGCGATGACGAGCGTGACAACCGTTCCGTTGACCACGGTCGCGGCGTACTCTTTCCCGTGATACTCGACGAGCAGGTCTGAAGCGAGATAGGCCACGCCGAATGCGACGAACCCAGCAGGGACGGCGACGCCGCCGAGCCCGGGGAGCTCAATCCACGTGAGTTTCGCTGCGAGGACGTTTGCGAGAACAATCGACCCAGCGAACACGGCGGTGAAGATCGCACGAGTATCTTCAGTCTCCATCAGCTGTCACCCTCTTGTATGGGCGTACAGTTCCCTGTGGTTCGGTGCTGCGGGTCGAACTGTGGAGATACCGATGCGCAACGAGTGCGCAAATAGACGTTGAATGAGTGTGAGTCGGGCTGCTGTTCCATCGATGAAGTAACGAAACTCAATATTTATATATTCCCCGAATATTCTTCGAGTATGTCCCGAAGTATATCGAGAGATGAATCCGAGTCAGAGGTCCTTCGTGAGGCCGGCCAACGAACCCTCCACATCGGAGCCGACAACCCCATCCGCATTAGCTCGGGCCACCGTATCCTCCATCACGACGGGAAGTGCTCGCGGCCACATGGCCACAACTACGAAATCACCGTCGAGGTGACCGGTGAAATCACCGAGGAAGGCTGGGTTGTTGACAAAGGTGACGTCGCAGACGTCATCGACGCCTGGGATCACCGTTTCCTCGTCGAGGAGGGGGACCCGCTCGTCGATGCGTTCGAAGCGTCCGGCGACGGTGACGCCCTTGTCGTCCTCGATCACCCACCGACGGCGGAGGTGATGAGCGTGCTGCTCGAACAACGAATGCTCGATGCGTTCCCGGACACTGTCTCAGACGTCTCGGTGTCGGTGAGCGAAACCGGCGAGCTCTGTGCAAGTTACTGATGCCGGTCGCAAGTGATGTGGAAGAACCCACAACGGACGCTGACGCGGCCGGTGAGGGCCTCCCGATCAACGAGGTGTTCTACTCGTTACAGGGAGAGGGAACGCTCGCAGGCGTCCCCTCTGTCTTCGTACGGACCTCCGGGTGTAACCTGCGGTGTTGGTTCTGTGATTCGTACCATACGTCGTGGGAACCGACTGGGGCGTGGCGCGACGTCGACACGATCGTGGAGGAAGTGCGGTCACACGACCAGGCGGACCACGTCGTACTCACGGGCGGCGAGCCGCTCATCCACGGGGAGTCCGTCGAACTCTTGGAACGACTCGACGCAAAGGGGTATCACACGACGGTAGAAACGAACGGGACCATCTACCGGGACGCACCAATCGACCTGGCGAGTATCAGTCCGAAACTGGCGAGCAGCACGCCGACGCCGGACCGGGACCCGAAAGGCGAGGGCGAGTGGGAAGAGAAACACGAGCAGAACCGGATCGATATGGATGCGCTCTCCCGGATGGTCGATACGTACGACACGCAACTCAAGTTCGTCGTGACTGACGAGACAGACCTCCCGGAGATTATGGACCTCGTCGATCGTGTGCGGGCGGCGACGGCGACGACCGTGGCGGACGATGACGTGTTGTTGATGCCGGAAGGGATGACGCGTGAGCAACTCGACGGAACGCGAAGCCAAGTGGCAGAGTTAGCGATGGAGTACGGCTACCGGTACACACCTCGGCTCCACGTGGACCTATGGAACGACGCGCCGGGGACATGAACGTCGCCGCAATGCGGTGTGGACAGAGCGAACTGAGCAACAATCGATTCGATACAACGGAGAATACATGAGCAACAAAAGCGCGGTGATTCTGGTGTCTGGCGGGATGGATAGTGCGACAGCGGTGTACGAGGCGATGGAACAGGGATACGAGCCGTACTTCCTCCACACCTCGTACGGGCAGCGCACCGAAGACAAAGAGTACGAGTGCGCACAGGCGCTTGCTGACGAGGTCGATGCGGCGGACTTCCTCCACATCGAAACCGGGCACCTCGCACAGATTGGGGCATCGAGCCTGACGGACGAAGAGATGGACGTCGCTGACGCAGACTTGGAGAGCGACGAGATCCCGACGTCGTACGTCCCCTTCCGTAACGCGAATCTGCTGTCGATGGCGACATCGTACGCAGAGGCGACTGAGTCGGAGGCGCTGTTCATCGGCGCGCACTCGGAGGACTTCTCCGGATATCCGGACTGTCGGCCCACCTTTTTCGACGCCTTTCAGCAGGTGATCGACGTCGGAACGAAACCGGAGACGGAAATCGAGCTGAAAGCGCCGTTCGTCGAGTGGTCGAAAACAGACATCGCTGAGCGTGGATTAGAACTTGGTGTCCCGTACGACATCACGTGGTCGTGTTACCGGGACGAGGAACCGGCGTGTGGGACGTGTGATGCGTGTGCGTTCCGGCTTGAGGCATTCCGAAATGCTGGGTCACGTGACCCAATTGCGTACGCTGAGCGACCTGATTTCTCGTAATGCTGCTTCAATAATCAAAGAGGCTGTCACTGTACTTCTTGAGATTAGGATTTGTTGCTGGTGCCGCTCGTAAACTCATCCTCTCCGTTGAGTCGTCCCGTGATTCCATTCATAGCATAGATGAGTGTTGCTGCGACGTTGAACGCCTCTGTTCGTGACAGTCCCGAGATCGGCTTGGTCACGAACTCTTCTCCGTCCATATTCACACCAGTGATCGGAGTTACCGTATAGTCGCCATCGCCCATCGTCCCGTCAAGGCGAACGAGGATTGTTTGATCGTCATCGCATATCCACTCAACGTAGTACTCGTCATGAATCTCTTCGCTCCACCCTGACGGATAATAATCAAGATGCTCAGTTTCGCTTTCAGGCATGAGACGTACCTTGATGTCGTCTACAGCAACAAATAAATCTGGTTGCGCGCCCTTGTGATGTAGTGATCTCACTGTATTAGCGTACGTGATTTTTGAAGCGTTCCGGAATCTGGGTCACGTGACCCGATTGTGTACGCTGAGCGGCCGGAATTCTCGTGAACCACATAATACGCGATTCAATCTACCACAGTGATTGGTACAATCTGCTGGTCTAGCCACAGGTATGCTCCGTAGAGTAGCCGATACTCTGATGATATTCCTCTACCAATCAAGCCTATGCCGAAGGTAAGCGTTGAAATTCCCCAAGAGTTACTTGACGACCTTGACGACCACGTCGGCGACGAAGGAAAATTCGTCAACCGAAGCGACGCGATTCGCGCCTCAATCCGCAAAACGCTCGATTTGCTAGAGGAAATCGATGAACGACAAGGGCGGATTGACTCATCTGAAGCTGACGACTGAGATTCTAGACTGACATCGCTACTGCCAACAAGAGACTATTCAGCACAATAGAATAGTAAACGTTTCAAACATATGTAGTTAGACTATTTTGATTCTAATCCATTAAATTCTGAAGCAATCTCTTCAAGTACTTCTTTATCTTCCACATCAGGGTTCGTATCATCTGATTCCGTATCTTCGGACTCAGAGGTAGAGGGGTAATTCTTGGCGATAAGAGGTCCATTTCCCGCTTCGATACTGTGGTGATTCTCGTGTGCTCGGACACCTGTCGGGAAGAATACTTTTGTATCACACGTCGTACCAGCGATCTCACGCTGACATCGAAACCATCGCTTCTCTTCTGGTTCGATAGGGATGTAATTCTCTTCAACCCGCTGTCGTAGTTCTTCGGTTGAGAGAATAGGACCCTCACTTTCACCCTTCTGATCAGACTGCGTATTGTTCATCTAAACAAAATCTGTACACCATCATTATCAATATTTGGGCTTTGTTGAAACCATCTGAAACAGACACGAACAGCAGGCTGAATGGAGGATGCGTATGTTACACTGAGTCAGATCGATGCTATCTCTACGGCTGTTTTTATTTAATTCCGACAAATCGCTGAAAAGCCTTCGAAAAGGAGAGTTCACCCAGCGGGTAGTTGAGGAGATCCACCGATTCCATCAGGGATGCGTGCCGGTCCCGGCGCTTCTCTTGAGCATCTAAATCGGGAGTACTATGACCTTCTAAATCAAACCGCTCAATCTGTTTTAGACGAGATAAGTCTGTCAAGATATTTTCTAGTAGCCGCCTCTCTCGTTGATTGAGTAGCATTGTCGTCTCGCTATACGATTCGAGAAGTTCCTCGTGGATTTGCCATACGAAGGAATCCTCAATCATACACTGCTCAAAAATAATTTGTTGGTTCGTTCGCTCTAGCCATCCGATGAGGTTGTTCAGCTGATCGACCTTTTCTTTTCGATTCCTATAATAAACGAGGAACTGTCCGCTCAAGACACCAGCAACGGCACCGAAGAACACTACCGAAAGCTCAAACGCGAGAGATTGGAGTACCATGGCAGATAGTTCGATACGTCTCATTCATTATTGTTTAGCTTGGTTATATCTATCCGGCAAGCAGGTCATATCTACGCTTTACTTCTTGAAGTGACCCAGTTGACGTCGGAACGCCATCAACATCGGCGTCAGGATGGTTCCGAGCGGTTTCCGCAAACATTGAGACTCGTTCGAGTTCCTTCCGGATGAGTGTCCGCTCAATTTCATACTGATCATCGGACAGCATTTCTGGGTGTCTTTGGGTATCTGGTATTGTGATGAAATCATGAATTACGGCATATTTTTTGCCTTCGTATTTTCGAAGTATCCTTCCTCTTCGTTGGACGTATTGTCGTGGATTCGATGTACTCGCTAGGATGTATGCCGTCCGTGTAGCAGGAATATCAACGCCTTCGTCTAGACATCTAATAGAAGTTAGAAGGTCAATTTCTCCGTCATCAAACCGTGTCAACAGCTCTTTTCGTTCTTGTTGATTTTCTCGTGCGGTAAAGCGCTCAACAGACAAGTTACACTCATTTCGAATTCTCTCTGTTGTCAGGTCTACGTGACGCTGTAATTGGCCATCAGCCTCCAATTTGCCATCACTACAGTAGACAAGCGTGTGTTTGGTATCTATCTCAGAATTCAATAAGTCAATAAGCAAGAATAGCTTCTCACGAGCGGTGCCAATTAATCGAGCTCTCTTGAAAAGAGCTTGCTGTAGAGCGGGATTCTGTTCAAGATTCAAACTCCCTTCGTTGTCATTCGATTTCCCTGCAAGTCGACCAATCTTTGTGGTTAGACGCATGTACTCTTCCATCTCTTCGTCCTGCAATTCGACTATATGAGGTATGTAGTAGTACTCACATAGTGCACCGACTTCGATAGCTTTCTCAAGTCCATATTCAAAAACGGTTCCTCCAAAATACTCATCTAATTCTTTCGTCCCTGCTTCGTCATACCATCTTTCTGGCGTTGCCGAAAGACCAAGTCGGAGGTCAAACTGATCACTAAGTGCCTCCTGTGTCTGAGCGGCCCCCATGTGGTGTACTTCATCTGCAATCAGCATTGAATTTCCATTAGCTCTTTGAATGGTTTTTCTCGCGGATTCTCCTGACAAGGTTCGGTGTGTTGTAACCACTACGCAGGTGTCACGCATTCCATTGTTGAATTCTAGCAGTTCACGTTCAAGTCGAGGTTGCCAGTTGCGTCGTGATTCAAAGGCAAGAACAGGGGTGGCACCGAAATCATCAAGGTCAGATTTCCACTGATTAACCAGATGTTGATATGGTACTGCGACGACGAGCAGGAATTTTTCATCCACGGACTGATCCACACGCGTTGCCGCAAGGAGGGCTGTGACCGTTTTACCAGTCCCTGTTGCCATTTCTAGTATTCCTTTTCCTCCGGCAGACATCCACTCTTGTATTGCTTCTTGTTGATACGGACGGGCTTCTATCCAATCAGGAACATGGAGACCCTCATGAGACATCTTATCTATCTCAAAATGGCCCGCTGATATATATCTAAGCCGTGATGTTAAATTCGCCAAAATTAGGGTTTCGAAAGCATGCTAGCAAGAGTTCGAGTTGTTTTGGTCAAGAGAAGATTTGGTAACGAGTACTCTTTTACCTCCACGGGATCGATACGGTTGCAATGACAACGCTTCTGGTACAATCCTGTTCAGACACAAAAAATTCAGTCTCCACGCCTACTCCGGCCCTTGATGTGTATGATGGATATTTTTATAAAATTATCAAGAAGGCTATAAGAGAAGGGGAGTTTCGATCTGATATCGATATTCGAATTCTGTCTGCGAAGCATGGTCTTCTCAAACCTGATGAGAAGATCCGCTCCTATGACCGCCAGATGACTCAATCACGAGCTGCCGACCTTCGAGAGTCCGTCACAATGAATCTACAAGAACTGGTACAACAAGAGGAATACAACCGAATCGTCCTTAATATGGCCCGGGAGTATCGCAGTTCAATCGGGGAAATTCATGATTATCGGGGGCAAGTGAGTGAAATCTCTGGGAGCGGCATTGGCGAAAAGGGTGAGAAACTCAAGAGATTCATCCGGGGAGACTGACTGAATGGGATTCCAACAAAAACAACATGGTAATAATGGATTTGAGATTGCTAATCAAGCAGGAGCAGCACGCACTGGGACACTCCAAGTTGGAGACACAGAATTAGAAACGCCAAATCTCTTTCCTGTAGTGAATTTCTACGCAGGAGGGACCTCATCAAGCCTGTACGGGGGAGGCATACATCGCACAATGAAGGAGTTCATGAACGGGGATGAAGTCATAAACGGCGGTGACTACAGCGAATACTTTGATGGCGTGATGACGTCTGTCGCTTCTTTAACTGACTACGGGATAACTAAAGAGCGATATGAAGAGTACATTGATACTCCAATTAAGGAGAGAGACCTCTTTGATTTTGACGGTGTTTTATTTGTTGATTCAGGAGGTTTCAAATTTCTCGGAGACAAGACTTTAGATGGTAGTGATTTTGAAGTCGATGTCGATCAGAGGGCAATTATAGATATTCAACGTAAGCTTGGTGCTGACCTAGTTTTGAATCTCGACCGTCCAATCGAGCCTGATGATGATTACGAGACACGGGTTCAAAAGGCACGCATGACTGCACAGAATGTCGATCAATTCCTTGAATTAACTAACAGACAGAAACAGACACGATACCTGACTCTTCATGGGTACAATTACTCTATGCTGAATACGTTCCTCACCGAGATCGAGAAAGTAATTGGAAAAGACCGTGTACACCGTGAATTTGACGGGGTAGCTCTCGGAAGCTTGGTTCCGCTTAAGGATAACAAGGGTAAGTTGATCACTGCGGTGAGCGACTGCAGAGAGGTCCTCAACGACTGGGGCTTTGATGATCTGCCATTACACATCCTTGGTATTTCTTCAAGCGCAATTCCATTACTTGCAGCAGTTGGTGCGGATACATTCGACTCATCTTCTTATCTTCATGCTGCAATTAACGGGAAGTATCATACGTCGTTGTACAATACAGAGCCGCTTGATGACGTAGATTTCTCAAACTGTGATTGCCCAGTCTGCTCTGACGACAAACTTGTGAATTGGATGAAGGGTGATGCCGAGTACCAGAAAGACAAGCTTGGAGCAGTATCGATGCATAACCTCATAATACAGAAAGAGGAGATCCGTCGTGTTAGGGAAGCAATCAACAAGTCGGGAACCGACGGTTTGATTGAATATTTCGAACAATCGCTCAGCCGTCACAAATCAATGCAGCAGCATGCACACCGAGTTGTGAATGATTCTCTTGGAGGATACTTCTAACAATGTCAACAACAAAAACACCACAAGTAAATGAAGTAAACGAGTTCCTAGAAATTGCGAGTGACTTCGAAGATCCGCTCGAAGTAATCCGCGAATCATTGTCTAATAGCTACGATGCAGGGGCGACTGAGGTCGAGATTACGATTAGAGACAGGCCGATCGGGTCCGAGATCGTGATCGAAGATAATGGTGAGGGGATGGACTATGCTGACCTAGAATCCTTCTTCGATTTGGGCAATTCGACGAAACGAGACCCGTCCTCTGATGCCATCGGCTACAAAGGACATGGGACAAAGATTTTCTATAAAAGCGAAGAGGTACTCGTTAACACTTCCAAAGAAGGAACGAATCTCCGTGCGCAAATGGAACAGCCCTGGGAAAAACTCAACAACCGAGTAATGCCTGAATACGAAGTTAGGGAACGCTCGGTAAAGGAGGGTAATAGCGGGACTCACATCCGCATTACCGGATTCAAATCCGGACGTGGATTCTCTCCTTCCTCACTCACATATAACAAAATTGAACACTATCTGAAATGGAAGACACTTGCAGGGTCCACTGCTCACTATTTCACAGATGACTATCACGAGATGGATGTATATATCACATTGGGCGACGAGATCGACGACACTCAGGGAACGCTCAAATTAAATAATAAACTTGAATTTCCCGATGAACAGATTGAGCCCGGAGAAGGGAATTTCCCGGAATCAAGGATGTGTAAGCACTATCCACCTCGTGAGCTGACGGTGGAGACTGATGACGGAGATACGGCAACCATCGAAATAGTAGGGATGATTGGTGGGAAAGATGCTCGCAACGAACTCCCAACATACGGGAAACATTCAGCGCAATTCGGAATTTGGCTTGCTAAGGATTATATCAAAGTAGAACGTGTCAACGAAGTTATCTCACATGACAATGAATTCCTCCATTTCTTTTTCGTGGCAAACTGCCAAGATATTGAGCTCTCTGCAAACCGTGAGAAAATCCGGAACAAATCAAGCGCTATCTATCAAGCAATTAAAGAAGAATTGAGCCACTATCTTTCGAAAATAGCATCTGATCCTTGGTTCAAAGATTACCTCAACCAGCGACGAAAGGCCAAACTCTCACGTCGGGCAAAATCTCAACAGTCTTCTGTTGAAGACCGTGAGAAGCAGATTCACGATCGTGAACGGTTTGTTCCCTCCAATGATGCGGAGGTAGTTCTTGGTCTTGAAAGATCTAACCGGAACGGAGTTCTCCCTGAAATTGTCGTTGAAGACTATGACCCCGATGTGGAGGTCAACGCATTGGTCAGACAGGATGGCTCACTCTACGCGAGTTCGATCCATCACAAACTCACAGATCATTTTGGAGCAGACAAACCCTTAGAGGCTGTTGATAAAATCATCTGCTGGTCGTATGGCGACCCTGATGAGTTGAGTGAACTTGAGCGACATGGGTACCACGGGGGAGACATCGCATTTGACCTCAATGCAGGTCGAATCGAGTATCAGAACGGTAGAAAACATAATATCCATATCGTTTCTGTCGAACAGCGATTTTAGTAGACGGCTACAGGTAGCCGACTTTATCACATTCCGTCTTCAATCAATGAGCAGAAAATGGCATCGTTCGAGACTACATCTTCTGACGAGACCGGGAATGCCCGAACCGGCACTCTCCACACTCCTCACGGTGATGTAGAAACGCCAGCATTCTTCCCCGTTGTCAATTTCATAGGCGGACCGGATGAGAAATCAGGGGGGATATGGAGCCGACTTCGCAATCATCTATTCGGCGAACCGGATTTTCAGGGAGCGATGTTTCAAGCGATGAGCTTCCTCGATTTTAACATCTCTCCTGATTCTCTCAAAAACTGGCGATCAAAGTCTCTTCATGAGCATTTCAGTGGCCATGAGCCAGTTAAGCCATATCACGACCAGCCGGAGGACTTTACCAAGCCGTTGTTCGTTGACTCTGGCGGATTCAAACTGCTGAATTCGGATACATTCGGAGATCGCCCTGAGGAGGGTGGTTCAGATAATGACTGGTCGATATACACCAATCCGGAGAGCATCCTTGAACTGCAACTTGACTACGGTGCGGACATACTCGCTACACTAGATTACCCCATCCCACCGAATCTCAACGAAGAGGAGACGACCCAGCGAATGGAAGACAGTATTGATAGTGCCATCCGCTGTCTTGAGCTTCTTGAGGAAAAAGAAGACTCACCGGCAGTCTACGTGGCCATACATGGCCACGACTACGAGACGATCAACTGGTATGTTGGTACGTTTCTCGACCGGGCAGGAGACCTTGATGACGCATTCGAGGGGTTCGCAGTAGGATCGCTGGTTCCACTCCGCACTAACGTAGAAACACTCGTTGATATTGTACAAGGTGCAAAGGACGCAATTCCTGAAGATCGAGTAGACGACCTCGGATTACACCTATTCGGCATCAGCGGTAAGTTCACTGCACTTCTTGCTCTCCTAGGTGCAGACTCGTTCGATTCGTCAAGTTACATTCGTGCTGCCCAATTCAAGAAATTCATTAACCGCGAAATCGGCGTTGACGACGGTACGACTGTTCGTCACCCGGATTCGGATAGTCACGATCTCGGTGACTTTGGTGTCGACATAGAACGGACATCTGAAGCGCGCTGGGCAGCAGATTGGTCAAAGTTCTCTGCGGATCAGATCCCCGAAGACTGGGATTGCCAGTGTTCAGCTTGCGAAGCGCTCCGCGAGATTGGGTATGAGCAGATGCAGTCAACTCTCTTCGACAGCAAATCGTATGACCAAAGCGGAGATCATATGAAGAGTGACTTCTACGCGCTCATGGGGTATCACAACTTCCACGTTTACCAAGACGAGATGGACTATGTCCGTGGTCTTATCCAACAGGGGGATGGTGAACTCCTTGAATACGTCGCTAAAATGGCGCGCAATGACGTAGGCGGAATTAGACAAGCACTCAAACGGGCCACCGTCCGGGACAGAGGTCTTGCTACGGAACTTAGAGAGCGTGGATACGACAGGCTTGTCGCCGAACGAGCTGAAGGAGAACAGGAACGGCTCAATGTCGACCTTCCGGTTGAAAGCCACGAGATCTCTCTTGAGTACACGCCTGAGGACTTCAATGTGCTAGAGCGTGACGACTACTCTCCGGGTGACGAACGGGTACTTTTGATCGTACCCTGTAGCCAGACCAAGCCATACTCGAATTCTCGTACTCATCGAGTAGTTGCTGATGCAATCGCGGAGTGGAACGACGATGTACACAAAGTAACTGTATCTGGGATGTATGGACCAGTACCTGAAGAATTTGAGAATATTCCACCGATCAAATCATACGAATACGTTCTAACCGATGTCGAAACAGACCGTCAGAATCTCATCCAAAATCGGCTCGTTGGCTATCTAAATCGTTTTGGAGACGACTTTGACGTAATTGTTGGCTACGCCACGAGTAAGACATATCGTGAAGTCATCAAGCGATCTCTAGAAGAGTATAAACAGGGTGTAGTTCTGCCTCGTGACCCCGAAATGCGAGCGTTGACAGAACACTTCCGTGCAACGAATCTTCAAGAATTGGCAGACTATCTTGAGGAAGAATTAGCACCACAAACTCAGAATTAGATTAATATTACAAACAATTCAGATCATTCGTCTGCTCTTAGACGAGAATTTGCTGTGTGGTTTCTGACCTTGTTGAGCTTCACAGCTGGTACTTGGCTTCGAGAATTGTACTGAATACTGAGATAGTTCTTACCAGCTCTACTAAATTCCTCATATAATTGTGTTTTTGACACTTGTACAGTATACATAGCGCAGTTCCGTCAGAATCAACGTTCCAAGATATGTGGCTCTGTTGAAATCCTCAGAGAGTTACATGTTCGTCCTGTAATTCTACGGGATGAAGGCCCTCCCGAAGTCGCAGATTCTCCGTTTTACTGAGAAAGCGATCCATCTGGCCCGCCGAGCGGTTTCTCGGTACTCCTCGAAATTCTCTAAACACCGCTATACACTTCCGCAGCATGTTGTTCTGCTGTGTCTCAAAGTTCGGAAGAACACGACCTATCGTGGTCTGCTTGATGAACTAATTGAGATGCCACGCATACGTCGTGTTCTCGGGCTAACCGAGCTTCCTACTGCTTCAACGCTCTGTAAGGCGTTCAACCGGCTTGATATGGCTGTGTGGCGTATCATTTTGACTCTCTCAGCGACGTTACTTCCGACAAGCGGAGTTGTTGGTGTTGATGCGTCAGGGTTCGACCGTAGTCACGCTTCGAAACACTACACGAAACGTGCTGAACTCACGATTCAGCAGCTCAAGGTGACGTTGCTGGTCGATGCGAAGGTAAACGCAATTCTCGATCTACACGTGACGACGACTCGAAAACACGATAGCCAGATCGCTCCGTCGTTGATCAAGCGCAACCCCGAGTGTATCGATATTCTCCTCGGAGACAAAGGCTACGACGATCAGAAAATCAGACGGCTCGCCCGGCAACACGAGGTTCGGCCACTGATTAAGCATCGTGAGTTCACATCACTGCACAAGGCATGGAACGCACGCTTAGACGCTGATCTCTACGGACAACGGAGTCAATCCGAGACTGTGAACTCAACACTCAAACGAAAGTATGGTGCGTTTGTCCGGTCACGGCGGTGGTGGAAGCAGTTCCGTGAACTCACCATCGCCTGTCTCATTCATAATGTAGATCGATCACTCTGAGCGGTCAATACAGGTCGTTAACCTACCTAAAGCCGACCGATTTTCTCGGGAGTAAGTATTTATCGGAGCACTATGGAGTATTCATATGGCAACGTCCTCCAAGACCCTCAATGTGGGATTGCGTGATGTCGGTTTTTCCCTCCTGTGTATCGTGTCGGTCGCCGCGATACTGCCCGTACAATTCGTCTCACTGATCGTCTTCGATACCATCGGACTCGACCAATTCATTCCCAGTGCAGTGATTTATACGGTGGTGCCTGCTGTAGTGGTGACTGCTATTCCGGCAATCGTGGCCGCTCGTCAATACAACCGTCGGGGTTCGCGGGTGATTACGGCGGTAGTGTTCATCGCCGCGATCCTCGCTTCTGTCCTCATGTGGAGCGGGTTCTTCGTCATCGGATAGCGACGAAACACACGCAGCTCTCGCCAACCGGCTGTTTCATCTGTGTATATGTCTGAAGAATAGGGTTTCAACAGAGCCAGATATGTGTAATACTGAGCAGTCTACCAGCCACTGGTTAACGACGAAATGAATCCAAAGACAGCTAGTAGGTCAACAATGCCCAGCAAACCACCGATGGTGACCCATCCTATCACAAGGTCGTTTGCTGTACCAGAGAACGGCCCAGAAAAGATGTCCATCGGGGCAACACCGATAATCATCGATAAAATAAGCGTGGACAACAGGTACGCGACATTTCCGACGACAAGTCCGATAACTAGCTCTATCAAGTCGTCCCCAGTTCTACTCATTACCTCACATGAATTGGGCCGTGTTACAAAGTTACCGCTCAGTATTGTCTTGCCTGAGTGTGTCCTCATAGTAGGATGGTGGTGTTGTAGGCATTCGGTGCGTGTGTGTATGACGGTGGTATCTGGGTGTTAGGAGGCTGTTGAGTTGTTCTGTAGAGTTTGGTGTTCGAATTGGTATCAGACAAAGTATTTTACGTAGATCTTTCATAGTATAGTATGAAATGATAAATACAGAAACGATAGACCGCGACCCACAGATAGACAAGACAACCACGCATGTCACGAGCGCAAAAGACCTGAAGAAAGAAAGCCGTCGTCACGCACACGGGGTATTCCGCTCATGGGGTGACGGAGGGTACCACACAACTCCGCTCACGATCGCAGAAAAAATCGCGGACGTGGCACAAGAGCACAGAGCGAAGATCACTGCAGACGAAGGGGCATACATTGAGTGTGAGGGGTACTCGGCGGGTATGAGCGTTGACCTCCTCCTCTCAGAGGACGTCGTTGACGGCTTCGAAACCGCACTGCAAGACGAATTTACACACAAGAACACTCATCCTGAAGTGAGAGACATCATCGGGCTCGGGCAGTACCGGGAATCACTCCGAGACGCCGCGGAATTCGCAGCCAACGACGACACCGACACGGAAGAAATCGTGGAGTTAGTCGAACACGGATACAGAGTGACAGAAAACGAAATCCGCGAGGTCAAAACAAGTGAAGACATGGCCCAAGAGGTGCGGAATGCGAAGAGTACACTCCGCGGCGCATTGTACGACCTGCCCGATGACCTAGACGACTCCTGGGTCTTCGTGTCCGTGTACGTCCGTCTCGATGCCGCGGATCCGTTCTTGGGATAGTTGAATAAGCCGCTCCGATGAGCATTACCGGGTTCAGTTCCTGGCAGCATCCTGCCTATCAAGGGCGTAACACAATGCAACACAACACGGATGTCGGGCGTATAGAAGCCGCTCAGAACACTGCAGAACGGTTGAAGAGCACCAATGTGCTCACCCCACGAGAGGCTGATGCATACGCGTTCCGTTCTATCTACAACATCCCTCGCGGCGAGACAGCTGACGCGCTCGGCGTCAGTAAATCGAGGGTCGATAACGCGCTACGGTCGGCGAAAGACGCCATCGCTGGCGCTCGTATCCTCATCAACATGCTTGACGACACGGAGATAGAGTGATGAATATTCACTCCATTACGTACTATAGGCTCTGAAAAGAGCGAGATCGACCTGTCCGATAACCCCCTATTAACGGACAATTTCGGCGTGATTCGACCGTGACCGAGGAGAAAATTCGGGTAAATGTTGAATCTATTGACCGCGCTGTGAGGAACGCGGACACACCTCCCTCCCGTTTTATGATCGTTGATCACATATCACATAGTATGGTGATGACGGACGAACTCCCCGAGATGTTCGACGATGACGCCGACGAACCAACCCAAGAAGAGACTGCCGCGGCAATCGCCGACGCCGCGCTCCTCGAAGTGGAGGAACGCGACGCTGATGACGACACGATCGTACAAGCAATCGACGAGCTCCGTGAGGAAGCCGGACTGAAATAATGAGAATGAAACCGTACGACGAACGCGACGGGTACAGAGTGTGGCTCAGTGGCGACGAGCTTGAAAGACTCATCGAAACGATGTACGACAAGGGGGGGACGTCGCACCGAATCGCCGGACGGTTGGGCGGGCACTGCGGGCTCAGGCGCGACGAGGCGAGCAAATCACGTCCAATAGACGTCGTCGAGTCGCACGGTGAGTGTGTGTTACGAGTATGGGAGGACCAGGCGAAGCGGGACAAGTATCGAGAAACACCCATCCCCCAAGACCTCGCAGACCAGATTCGAATGATCCCCGAGTTCAAAGACCAGGCGGTCGATGACGCGGTCCTCGATGTCTCCGGGAAGACGATCAATCGGTGGGTCAAGCGAGCCTGCGAAACGCTCTATGCCGACAGTGGCGACGAGGCATGGACGTACGTCACCTATCACGACCTCAGGCGCACGTGGGGGACAAGAATGCTTGAGACCGGTGTGCTCCCCTCTGTCGTCATGTGGCACGGTGGATGGGACGATTGGGAGACATTCAGAGAACACTACTTAGGCGAGTTCTCTCCCGCAGCGCTCGCCCGCGAACGGTCGAAAGTCGAATGGTTGGGCGGCGAGAGTGAGCGGCGAGAGGAGCAACACGTGACGACCGCAGCACCCCCGGCATCAGGCGCTCAGTATCGCTCCGATTGACGACCTCTCAAAACTTTCACTTGTAGTTTGGACGGGTAGCTAATGACCAAGAGCAATGACGATCGTGTGTGAAACGCTCGAAACAGTCTCCGGGGCCGAGGATGCGCCGACACCAACGGACTCCGCTGAGGGTCTGTTGGGTGGCTCTGTTGAAATCCTATTGTTCAGACATAAGATCGTGCGAAACAGCCGGTCGATGAGAACTGCGTATCGACCGATGTTGATCAACGGACGCGTTGTGACCACACTTGTCGGGCGCGTCCATCGAATACTGCTATAACGAGCCCAAGAGAGCAAAAGAATCCGAGCCCTCCAACGGATAACCAGAGTCGGTAGAGTGTAGTGACGAGGAATAAATAGACGGCCAAACCGAGAGAGACGGATGTCAACAAGGCGAACGTCACTGCTTTCCAACTGGGAGATTCGTCACGGGAGTACCTGTACGCATTTGTCGTAAGCACAACGAGAGAGGCCCAGCCTGCCGCAAGCACGGTAAACCAAAGAAGACCAATGAGGATGAGAACTGAACCAACTGTCCCCTGAAACCCGAAACCTACAATGGTTCCGCAAAGCAGGAAAAGATAGAAACCTACTACGAATTCTTCAAGAGCACTGATTGACGATTCAGCCATACTGACTTCATTTAACGATTACTACATAATTGCTGGGGGTGAAAGATTCATACTACTGTTTTCGAACTACCCCTCCTGAATCAATTAATAGGTGAATTCCCTGTATTGACCACGACCGGGTTAGAATATATCACCTACTGAGGATTTCAACAAAGCCTGTTGGGTCAAATAAGGCCGAGGAGTCCGACGGAGGTCATAGCCAGCCCGATTAAGAGTATCAGTGCCTGCCGAGGGCCGACTGCGTCGCGGAAGGGCATGCCCGTCCATACGGAAGGATGCGACAAAACAATACCGTGTGTTGAGGATTTCAACAGAAGTACACCCTCAAAATTATTAGTTGTAGTCTCAGATCAATAGCCAATGACCGAGAACAACGACGATCGTGACGGTGAAGCGCTTGAGCTGGCCTCGGGAGGCGAGGGTGCGCCGACGCCGACGGACTCAGAAGAGTCGTTGTTCGGCGACCGAGAGTCCAACAAGACTCCGTCCGACCTCCGAGGAGAACTGGCGGATGACAGCGACGAGGATGAGGATGAGGAGCCGTCTGCCAGCGAGATGCTCCTGCGAGAGCGAGAGCGTGACTAACTGAGAGGATCATTCTATTTATGATCACTTATTTTGCTAAGTTTTAATAGGAGAGATCATACGTCGACAAGTGAAATGTCGAACCCAAACGACGACGAAGAATACCCGAGTGGCTTCGAAGAGGACGCGCAAATCCTGAAGAATTCGCAGATCAAATTCATCAGATTAGGGAATCGACTCTCAGCATCGATTATATCAATCCATGTCGTACGCGGCAATTACCGGCGGGAGACGGCAGCAAGTGTCGAGCTCCGCAATCTTGTAGAGCACGACATGAGCGAGGACATGTACGATGCCGAGGAAGAGAAGATCGACTATCAAGCACTCTCATCGGAGCTCCGAGAGCGAGTAGATGCACTAATCGAGCACTCGGTGAGACCTAGCGAATACAAAGAGATGACCGAGGACGGCGTCGATACGGGGGAGAACGATGTTGAAATCGGACGGCGACACGATCGTGACTGACTGAGAGGGAGACAAGAACCTCGCGGTTGCGTAGGCTATCCTGATTGGCGATATTGACTGAGGTGGCTCTGTTGAAATCCTTAAGAATTGATAGGCTCGGCGTGCGAGATACAGAGGGTGCGTGTAGCAACTTCACCTCTTGTCTTTTCGGTCACTCCCAATGAGTCCTCCGTGCGAATGAACTCCTTACAAGAGCGGTGAACTCAACCCGACCGGGTCAATCACACTAAGAGGAGCTCGGGCCTGACGAAGCCGATTACGAGAATACTCGCCAGTACAGCGATCGCTGTGAGTCGCAGGGCACCAGAAGCCCGTCGTCGGGATTTCGGCAAGGACTCGGCAATGCCGGAGAGGGCCATCCCAGCACCGATAAATAGTGTGGCATAGTAAAGCGTCGCCCCTTTTAGAATGACGTAGTACGCTTGCTGCCCGGCTATCAGAAGTGCGCCACAGAGGAAAACCAGCCCAAGCCCTCTAGAGGGTTCGCCGAACACGGTCTCATCGATAATGGAGGGCATCAGCGTGTTATCTCCGGCGACGTTCAAATATTGTGGGGTTTGCGTACCCGCCGCTGAGACGAGTATAGTGTGATCGTGAAACGGTGCTGATGGCGCTAACCGACTCGCGCTCTGTGTTCAGTATGGCTCCAAGAACATATCACCGGTTGAGGGTTTCAACAGAGCCACTGAGGTATTCCGAACGCGGCAGCCTACTCTGAAATTTGAAAGCGCTCTACCTCATCTGACCCACACTTGGGACACTCATCTGCGCCCGGCGCAAGATTCTCACCGCACTGGCGGCACTCCACGACTACCTCTGTCTCATCACTGGGCAGGAGCCGAGTAAGTACTGTGCGGACACCCATGGGATCGGATGTTTTGGTGGCTGTGAATTAATGCTATTGGTGGTCTGTATCTACCGAAAATAAGGCGTATTCGACCCGCAAAGCCGCCAAAGGCTTACGTTCAAGGCCGATTGAGATTCGGTTGGAAGGAACACTGTCACACGCTCCTTCCACCCCGTTCCATGAACGCTGACGAATCGTCGCTCGGCCGCTGTCCGGAATGTGGTGAGGAGATCTCGGAAGCGTGGATTCTTCTTGAGTACGAAAAGAACGACGGCACCGAGGGCGTGTGGGCCGAGTGTCCGGTCTGTGAAGACGTTGTAGCGCCGGAGTAGTCGCAGACAGCAGAATAAAGTCCTCTTTGTCCCGTATCCGGTGTACGGTCTTCAAATGAAGATTTCAAAGGAACTTCGGTGTCTGTTCTCGGGAAAGGTCGAAGAGCGTGATGGATCATATATCGTTGAGGTACCAGAGCAAGAGCTCAGCCTTGGCGAACTACAGGCAGGCGAGACGTACCGTGTAGCTGTTCTGCCGTCACCCGCGACCAATGAGGCCAAAAATACAGACGCCAATCCACAACCGGAGCAAGCGCCACAGACGCCCCCTGTCGAGGAGGGCGAACAACGTACCGTCGAAATCGAAGACATTGGTGACCAAGGCGACGGTATCACGCGTGTTGAGCGCGGATTCGTCGTTATTGTTCCCGACACCAAACAGACCGAGCGTGTCACTATCGAGATTACCGATGTGCGCGAGAATGTCGCCTTCGCGGAAGTTGTCGAGCGCGTCAGTTACTACGAGTAGCCTGAGTCGCTAATCCTCCTTGCATTCCCTGAGTAGTGTAGCCGGATCTGTCGGATAGGAATGGGTGGTTCTGTTGAAATCCTCAAAAGGTAATAGGTTCTATCCCCCTGCAATCAATACAGATAACAGAGTTACCGAACGTTCACAACACGTATTTCAAGTGAACTTGCAGCATCGTCAACAATAGGGTCTCGATCAGCGCTCAACAAGATCTGCTCTTTGACCGTCCACCCGAAGTCTTCTTCGAGAAGGGTTTTGTATGCTTCGAGCTGCCCGATAGATTTAAACGACGATTCACCCGTCTTTGCTTCAATGATTGAGACCTGCTCACCATTAAAGTAGTTCAAGTCACGAACTCTGCGAAACAATTCAGTTCTTGTGACGCCGCTTTCAGGGATATTCGGGTTGACATACTCAACAGAACCGTTGTAATCTGGGTAGGTTTCGGGAAGCTGTTGTGGTTGGTCAGTTAGGCACACCGCATCAACACTTTTCAGAGTGACTGATTGCCTACGATTCTGTTGAACAGAAAAGCCAGCAGGAACCTCTACCCACCACTTGCCATCTGGTGATTGTTCACTTCTGATATACGCCTCAACGAGAGCATCTTCACCCATATGAAGCCAATTAATAAGATATTGAAAAATCAGTCTATCGCTATGGAATATCCCCGTGAGTTGAGTAAAGGGCGGTGATCAATAGGTAGTCTTCATCGACCAGCTGTTTCAGACAAGAACACGTCTGAATAATAGGATTTCAACAGAGCCGAATGGGTGGCTTTGTCTTACTCGTCGCCCGCCTCCGTCTCACAGACCGATTCGAAGTGGCGAATGAATTGCGCCAGCCCCGAAGTGGTGTCTCCTCTGTCCACATGCTTGCTTCTCTCGTGATACGTAACCGCGCCGTTCTCTTCGAGCGTCTCTAAGTGTAGCTGGGTCAGCGCGATGTACACGTTCTTCCGCTCTTCCGAGGTTACTTCGGGGATCGCCTTGTCTGCCTCGATGGCCGCAATCGCCTCGGCCAGCTCTCCCACACTCACCTTCTCATCCCGTTCCTCGATGAGCGTGATGATGTGTCTTCGGCGGCTGTTTGTGATAACCGATACGGCGTCTTCGACGGTCAGTCGAACAGAGTTATCCCTGCTCCACAGAGTAGGTTGTATTGCTGTCATAGCTGGTGGCAGCGTGGTTCCGGCGCTTCATCGCCGGGGCCATTGTAAGGCCGTTTCAGAATGATTCTCTGATAAAAAGAGTACTTGCATAGTCACTCGACGGCCCGATTTTTGCGGCGGCTGGTTCGGAGCGACCGGGGTGATTGATTCTCTTAACCAACATTCTGAGCGGTGTTGGTTAGACTCGAAGTCTGACGGGGCGTCGGCACTTTACACAGGTATTTTATACTGAACCCAGTTGGCCGAGGCGATGAGTTCGATAGACACGTCCGGAGCCCGCTTCCACGGCCTTAGAGACGATGAGGTAGATGTCTTGTACCTGGTCACCAGGTGGTTCAACTCCAAGCCCTTCCACATCGGGGAGGAGGAACTCCACATCTCTCAGGACCAGGAACTCCCGCTGCGGGATATGTTCGATGGATGGAACAGCCGCGAGTACAGCGACTACGAAGATGCGCACGATCGCCTCCTTGACAGAGGCTTCCTCGACGAGGATTGGCTTGGCCGAAGGAAGGTCGATTGGCTGCCGACCGAGCAGGCGATCCGCGCCATCCGGGACATCTTCAAAGGTCAGGTTGATGAACTCGGGCTTCGCCCAGATTGGGCCAGCGAGGACGCTACAGGCCCCATCTTCGGCGACCCTAACGAATTGCTACTCCATCGAAAAGGCGTGGAAGCCGTTGGTCGCCGGGTAGAGACTCTCTCGTGGTCACAACTGGTAAATTGGTACCCGGGAGGGGGGTCGAATAAGGCCGCCGACATCACCTTTTGGACGCCTAGCCATACCAACAATTGGAACGTGGAGGTCCTCACAAACAGCAACAACACAGAACAGTGGATTTCGAAGTGGAATACGCTCCGGAAGGACTACCGGAACACGTTCTGGGTATTCGAGGACAGAAGCACAATGTGTTCCTTTTTCAACGCCCTTCACGACCGCGGCGTGTACGACTTGGACGGTGGCCGCTTCAGTCACCCCTACTCCAACTGGTCATCTCAGGCCGTGAACCGAAAGGTATGGCGTAGCAAGGACCCAAATGAGCCCTACGGCGACGCCGCCGACCTGGTCAACACAATCACCGCCGTCGTCGAATCCGATATGCGTACCTTCAAAGATTGGTTCGATGAGTACTTCTCCGAGGTCGCATACTCACACCCCACCGACCGGTGACCTCCGCGGCAACTCCGCCCCACCAACCACACCACTAAATAAACTGACACAGGGCCATGAAGCCGCGTACGGGGTCAAACGAAACACGGGGACGTAGGGTACAGCAATCTGGTGTTTTACAGGGATTCTGGTGGGTGCTGTTCGACACTGTGAGAGGTCAACACTCCTGTGTATCTGTGTAGAGTGTGTTCGAACCCCCTGCGTAGAGAACTGCGGCGGACGGTGAACCCCCATTTACACGGTTTATATCACTTTTCCGTGACTATCCGCAGGCGATACGGTCGTGCTGGCAGTCTCCACCACCGGCCCACAATCCATCCCTCTCCCGGGCGTCGGACGTTTCAGTGGGTCGATATTCCTGCTCAGCCCCTTCAAAAACAGCCCGCTCCCACCACCGGCTGGGGTGGGCAGTCAGTCGAAGAATATGCCTGAAGGAGAGGATCTCAAGGCCTTGTTGAAATCCTCAGTAGTTGATAGTTTCGCTCCCTCAATCGCTCAGTACAGTATATACATGTACAATCAGTAGTCCGATTTCTAATTGACAGCTCGCAACCGTTCTGGCACAACCGTGTGTTCTGCTATGTGAGCAAAGAGCAGTCCAACGTAAGCCCCAACAATGAGAGCGTCAGATGACGGTATAAACGGGGGTGCCCCAAACGCAAGTAGAAGACCGAGCGTGAGAGGAAAGATAATCATAGCGATACCAAATGCTACTAATGCCAAACGCTCTCGGCGCTGTTCCGGATATCGGTCACGTGCAACCCAGACAACCGGACCGGCAAGGAGTGCGATACCGACACCAATACCCACAATAGGGCCCCATGGAATGAGACCACCTTCCATGAGTCGGAGAAGGCTCAACAGAGCGTATATTCCTACAAATACGAATACAAGGAATTGTCGTGTGGCGGGTGAGAGCGAGGGGACCATATATCAAAAAAAAAAAACTCTGCGTTGTATAAAATAGGCCTTGTTGAAATCCTTCGCAGTTGATAAGTTCACGCCCCAGTCGTTCAATACAGGTGAAGCACGTATCATTCAGTACAGGTGTATATTTACGTCGGTATTGTTCAATTAGACGACCAATGACCGATTGGGAGCGAGTGAGACAAGACCTCAAAGAGGCGGGCTATTTTGGATTCGAGTCCGATAGCGGCGATACGGCCGTGCCGGGATTGTCCGGTGAGTGGGTATCCGGTAATATCCCACGCGAGGGAGGATTGAAACACGAGAACCAACCACTTTGGATACGGATTCTCGACGCGCTACCCGGAGGTGATACTGTGGAAGCCGACCCGGAAAATGCCCCGGAAAGCATACGCAACATCGCCACTGAACACGGGTTGGAAGTCGTGATATTCAGCGTCTCTGCCGACGAGGTACGCATCGCACTTTGTGACCCCTCAAAACATGATTTGTAGCGGTGTGTTCGCAGCTCTCATCAACCGACTGTTTCAGCCGAGAATATGTCTGAATAATAGAATTTCAACGGAGCCTCGTTGGTGTTTCTGATACCAGTCTATTGTTGAATTAGCAGTTCTCATCGAACACTCATTGAGACCGAGTGAATACTTTGAGAGAGGCGACGACACCGACGACCAGGAGAGCAACGTCGAGTTCCGGCGGTAAGGTGCGCACGATCGTGCGAGCGAAGAGTAGCGAACGCGCAGTCCGCGGGACAAGTGCGGATTTGAACCGGCGGACCCCTACGGGATAGCAGTCCTAAGCGCTACGAGTGTCCGTGTCGCATAACGCTACGCCCCGGATTACTTTTAAATAGACGGGGTGAGATGCCCGCGACACAAGCAAATCCACGAGTTTCGAAATGGCTATACGCGAGCGCGAAAGACGCGCACACAGCGGGTACGAGCCCTGTGGTTGGCGATGCGGTGATCACGCGTGCTCTGACCGCAAGCGACAAGCGCGGGTTGCCGAGCCAGGCCAAAGGCGTAGCGCTTAGGACGCTATCCCGTAGGGGTCCGCCGGTTCAAATCCGGTCCCGCGCACTAAACGGAAGCCGACGAGCGAAGCGAGTCGGCTGGAGTGAAGGAGCGGGAGCGGATTTGAACCCGAGCACCAGTCGGACCCGCCACGATCGATTCTTGCCGCTAACGGTGTCCCCGCACAAACACCACCGCTATCGGGGAACCCCGACAGAGTTGGCCGTCGAGGACCGGGTTAAGTCCGCACGTGGTGAGGAGCGCGTATGGACACCGAATTCGCCTATTGGGTGCCGAACGTCAGCGGCGGGCTGGTCGTTTCGGACTGGGACACGGAGACGGACTGGACGTACGACTACAACCTCGATCTCGCCCGCACGGCGGAGTCGGTCGGGTTCGACTACGCGCTCGCACAGGCGCGCTTCTTCGGCAGCTACGGGGCGGACAAACAGCTTGAGGCGCTGTCGATCGCCAACGCGCTCGCCGCGCAGACCGACGATCTCCACGTGATCGGCGCGGTCCATCCCGGGCTGTGGGAGCCCGGCCCGCTGGCGAACTTCATCTCGACGGCCGACCGAATCAGCGACGGGCGGTTCTCGATCAACGTCGTCTCCGGCTGGTTCAAAGGCGAGTTCACCGGGTTCGGCCAGTCGTGGCTCGAACACGACGAGCGGTACGCCCGCTCGTCGGAGTTCATCGAGGTGCTGAAAGCGCTGTGGACCGAGGACCGCGCGACCTACGACGGCCGCTTTTACACGATCGGGAAGGACATCGAGGGGTTCGAGGGGGCACCGATGGAGCCGAAACCCGTCCAGGACCCGTACCCGCAGGTGTTCCAGGGCGGGAACTCGCAGGCGGCCCGAGAGATGGCCGCGAGACACGCCGACGTCCTCTTCATCAACGGCGGGAGCCTCCAAGAGATCCGCGCCGTCATCGACGACGTCGAGGCGTACGCCGAGGAGTTCGGCACGGAGCCGCCGCGGTTCGCCGCGAACGCGTTCGTCATCCAGCGTGACACCGAGGCCGAGTCCAAGGAGGTCTTAGAGGGGATCATCGAGAACGCGACCGACGAGGCGGTCGACGCCTTCAAAGAGCAGGTGAAGGAGGCCGGCCAGTCGTCGGACGAGGGCGAGGGGATGTGGGCCGACTCCGACTTCGAGGATCTGGTCCAGTACAACGACGGCTTCAAGACCGGACTCATCGGGACCGACGACCAGATCGTCGAGCGGATCCGGAAGCTGGACGCCGTCGGTATCGACATCGTCCTCGCGGGTTTCCTAGACTTCGAGGAGGAGCTCAAACGCTTCGGCGAGACGATTATTCCGGCGATCGACGAGGCCGAGCCCCTCGATCCCGACGCGGTCGACGCGGTCGACGAGATCGAGACGGTCGGCGGCGCGAAGGTGGCTCGATAGATGGCGGACCGAACCCTCCTCGGGATCGTCGGCAGCGTCTCCGCCGACTCCCGGACGCGGACCGCGGTCGAAGTCGCGCTGGACGCGGCGGCCGACGAACGCGGCGTCGAGACCGCGCTGCTCCACCTCGCCGAGTACGACCTCGACACCGCGGACGGCCGCGGCATCGACAACTACGAGGGCGACACCGCCGAGGCGCTCGAACTGATCGTCGAGGCCGACGCCTACGTCGTCGGGACCCCCGTCTACCGCGGCTCGTACTCGGGCGCGCTCAAGAACCTCCTCGACATGGTTCCCAGGGGCCAGTGGCAGGGCGACGTCGCCCCCTTCGAGAACGCGGCGGTCGGACTCGTCGCGACCGGCGCGACGAACCACCACTTCCTCGCGGTCGACCAGGAGCTCCGACCCGTGTTCGCGTTCTTCGGCGCACACACCGTCGGGGGCGCGGTGTACGCGAACGGCGACCAGTTCGATGAGGGGGAGATAGCCGACGGCGACCTCCGCGACCACCTCGAACTGCTGGGCGGGGCCACGGTCGAGCTGTCGGCGGCGGTGGAAGACGGAGACGCGCTCGGCGAGATCGGACCCGCTATCTGACCGTTCTCGGTTCGGTCGGCGGGAGCGTCACTCCGACGGCGACGACACCCGCACCACCTGCTTGCCGATGTTGTCGCCGGAGAACAGGCCGAGGAAGGCGTCTGGGGCGTTCTCTAAACCCTCCACGACCGTCTCGCGGTGTTCGAGGTCGCCGCTCGCGACCCACTCGGCGAGCCGCTCGCTCGCCTCGCCGAACCGGGTCGCGAAGTCGCCGACGAGCAGGCCCTCGACTCTGGCCCGCACCGAGATCAGCTGGGGGAGCTTGCGCGGACCGGTCGGGACGTCCTCGTCGTTGTAGTGGGCGATCTGGCCGCAGACCGCGACGCGCGCGTCGAGGTTCAGCTTCGTGAAGACGGCGTCGGTAATGGGGCCGCCGACGTTGTCGAAGTAGACGTCCACGCCGTCGGGAGCGGCCTCGTCGAGCGCGGCGCGGTAGTCGTCGGTCGTCTTGTAGTTGATCGCGGCGTCGAAGCCGAGGTCGTCGGTGAGCCAGTCGGTCTTCTCGTCGCTGCCGGCGAACCCGACCACGCGACAGCCGTTGCGCACCGCGATCTGGCCGACAACCGAGCCGACGGCGCCGGCGGCGCCGGAGACGACGACCGTGTCGCCGGGCTTCGGCTGGCCGACCTCCAGCAGGCCGAAGTAGGCGGTCCGGCCGGGCATGCCGAGGACGCCGAGATACGCCTCGGGGGCCGCGATCGTCGGATCGACGGGCGCGACGTCGTCGGTGTCGAGCGTCGCGTAGTCGGCCCACGTCCCCTCGCCGGTCACGAGGTCGCCCGCGTCGTACGCGTCGCTCTCGCTCTCGATCACCTCGCCGACGACGCCGCCCTTCAGCGCGTCGCCCACGTCCCACGGCTCGGCGTACGACTCGGCGTCGCGCATCCGACCGCGCATGTACGGGTCGACCGAGAGGAACCGGGTGCGAACAAGGAGTTCGCCCGGCGCGGGAGTGGGGACGTCAGTCTCGCGCAGTTCGAAGCTGTCCTGGTTGGGCTCGCCGGTCGGCCGCTCGGCGAGCAGCCACTCGCGGTTGGTGTCCGTCACGGTCGCCGTTGGTGGACGCGACTGAACAGGGTTTGGTCCCCAGCAGCCGTCGTGGGGATCCGGAAGTGAGCGCCGTCGGCGGGATCCGGAGGCGGGCGACGGGCTACTCGCCGCCGAGCGGGATCCGCAGTCGACCGCCGTCGCGCTCGCCGCCGACGCCCTCGACCGCGGTGCCGAACGCGTCGGAGCGCTCGGCGACCGTCTCGCGTACCCACTCGGCGACCTCGCCGTCGGCCAGCCTCGCGGTCTCGTCGGCGATCGCGGTCGGAACGACGTCGAGCGCGGCGAGCTCCCCGCCGCGGACGACGAGTTCGAACAGCGCGCTCCGCTTGTTGTAGACGCCCTCGCGGTCGCGATAGCTGACGTAGTCGTCCACGAAGTCTCCCGCGTCGTAGATGATCGGGCAGCCGTCGTACACCTCCACGCCCTGAAGCACGTGGGCGCTGTGGCCGTGGACGACGTCGACCCCCCGCTCGACGAGCCACCGGCCGAACCGCTCGTGGACCGCGCGCGGCTCCGTCTCCCAGTTCGCCCCCCAGTGGAGCGAGGCGACCACGAGGTCCGGCTCCGCTTCGGCGACGCGGTCGAGGACGTCGCCGACGAGGGTTCGCGTCCCGCGGACCGCGGGGTCGAGCCGCGCGAACGCGGTTCCCGGATCGGCGTCGGTCGCCGCGAACGCGGTCGACTGGTCGGTGAGCCCGAACGCCGCGACGGTGAGATCGCCGGCCTCGAACGTCGCGGGGCGGAGCGCCTCGCCGGCGTTCGCGCCCGCGCCGGCGCGGGCGATGCCGGCGTCCGCGAGGTGTCGCCGCGTGTCGCGGAGCGCCGGCTCCCGGTAGTCGAGGACGTGATTGTTGGCGAGCGAGACGAACGAGGTCCCGGCCGCCTCAAGCGCGGGGACGGCGAACGAGGGGGGTGAGCGGAAGTAGTACACCTTGTCGGGCCACCGCTCGCCGCGGTCGGAGACGCAACACTCCAGGTTGCCGACGAGCGCGTCGAGTTCGCGGAGCCGCGTCAGCGTCGACCCCCAGACGCCTTCGGGGTCGTCGCCGTCGGCCCAGCGGTCGGCGACGCTGCGGCCGAGCATGAGGTCGCCGACGAAGCCGATCCGCGCGGTCTCGTCGTCGGCGTCTCCGTCGACGTCGTCCGCGCTTCCGTCGGTGTCGCTCGCGCCGTCGGTGTCGGAGGTCGGGGAGTTCGCGGCGCAACCGGCGAGTCCACCGAGGCCGGCGGCGCCCGAGGCGAGCAGGGACCGGCGCGTGACCATCGTCACGAGGTCTCGGCGAGCGGGGACTTCAACGCTCCGAACGGGGAGAGAGGGGAGCGAGCTAAGGGGTCGTCCGTCGGCGAGCCGACCTCACGCAACCGCGACGCCGTTGCGCGTGAGGTAGTCGCTCGCGGCCTTGATCTCGACGGGGCTGCCGACGATCCGGTACTGTTCGGGCGTCTCGACGACGGTGACGGTGAACCGGTTTTCGAGGCGCTCCCGATGGCCGTCGAGCGCGCGGCGCGGGAGGACGATCTGCGTGCTGTCGCGAAGGCTCGACGGATCTGGCATTCGGCGTGTCAGAAGGTTATTCGTCTCCGATATAACCGTGTCGAAATATCGGCGCGCCAACCACTCGTTCGACGGCGAACCGTCGGCTCGCGGGGGGTATCGCGGTCCTCGGTTTGCGGGGCCGTCGGGGGATTCGGTTCGCCGTGACGGGGCGGCGATCCGAAGGAACACCTTTAACGAGCCGACCGGCCGAGGGTTTGGTAATGGGACTGGAGGAGGAGATCGAAGACCTCCGCGAGGAGATCGCCGAGACGCCCTACAACAAGTCCACGGAGGCACACATCGGGCGCTTGAAGGCGAAGCTCGCGGAGAAAAAGGAGAAGCTGGAGAACCAGTCCTCCGCCGGCGGCGGCCACGGCTACGCGGTCGAGAAGCACGGTGACGCCACGGTCGCCTTGGTCGGCTTCCCGAGCGTCGGCAAGTCCACACTCATCAACGCCCTCACCAACGCCGACAGCGAGGTGGGCTCCTACGAGTTCACGACGCTCGACGTCAACCCCGGAATGCTACAGTACCGCGGGGCGAACATCCAGATCCTCGACGTTCCCGGGCTGATCGAGGGCGCCGCGGGCGGGCGCGGGGGCGGGAAGGAAGTGCTCTCCGTCGTCCGGACGGCGGACTTGGTCGTGTTCATGCTCTCGGTCTTCGAGATAGAGCAGTACGACCGGCTCCGCGAGGAGCTGTACGCGACGAACATCCGCCTCGACACCGAGCCGCCGAACATCAACATCCGGAAGACGCACAAAGACGGGCTCGGCGTGACGATGAGCGACGACGTGAGCTTGGACGAGGAGACGGTCAAGCAGGTCCTCCGCGAGTACGGCTACGTCAACGCGAAGGTGACGATCCCTCACGACCTCACCATCGACGAGCTCGTCGACGCCGTGATGGACAACCGCGAGTACCTCCCCTCGATGGTCTCCGTCAACAAGGCCGACCTCATCGACAAGAGCTACCTCCCGACCGTCAAGGAGGAACTGCGCGAGCGCGACCTCGACCCCGACGACGTGATCTTCATCTCCGCCGAGGAGGGGCTCGGCCTCGACGGCCTGAAGGAACGGCTCTGGGAGGAGCTGGGCGTGATTCGGATATACATGGACAAGCCCGGCCGCGGCGTCGACTACGAGGAGCCCCTAATTTTGTTCGAGGGCGACACCGTCGGCGACGCCTGTTCGAAGCTCGGCGGCGAGTTCGACGAGCGGTTCAAGTTCGCGCGGGTGTCCGGCGACAGCGCCAAACACGACGACCAGCAGGTCGGGAAGAGCCACGAGTTAGCCGACGAGGACGTGCTCCGGATCGTCGCGCGGAAGTAGGTCAATCATCCCCGGTCGTCCACCGTGACCGAGACCGCCGAAGCCCCAGTCGCGCTCGACTCCCACAGCTCGCTGCGGTCCTCGGTCACTACGCTCTCTGCGGTCCTTGCGTCGCTGGGGTTCGTCGAGCGCGACTGCCCCTTCGATCCCCGCCCAACCGCGACCGCACCTCACACCTCCCCAACCTCGTCGGCCTCCCTCCGGTCGGCCGACTCCCTCGCGCGTGCTCCTCGGCCGCGGTGCGGCCTCGGAGGCACGCGCCACCGCATTCTGAGGGCAATGTAACCCGATCTCGTCACCACGGCGCGGACGGTCGCTACTGCGAGCGACCGAAAGGCGCTTTTCGCGGGGCCGCGACCGTCGGGTATGCTCACGGTCGCGCTCGCGGGCAAGCCGAACGCCGGCAAGTCCACCTTCTACACCGCCGCCACGATGGCCGACGTCGACGTCGCGAACTACCCGTTCACGACCGTCGACCCGAACCGAGGCGTGACCTACGTCCGCACCGAGTGCCCCTGCCTCGACCGCGAGGAGCGCTGCGGGGCGGAGAACTGCCGCGACGGGAAGCGCTACGTCCCGGTCGAACTGCTCGACGTCGCCGGGCTCGTGCCGGGCGCCCACGAGGGGAAGGGGCTCGGCAACCAGTTCCTCGACGAGCTGACGAACGCGGACGTCGTGTTGAACGTCGTCGACGCCTCCGGCGCCACCAACGCCGAGGGGGAGCCGGTCGAGGTCGGGAGCCACGACCCCCTCGACGACGTGGACTTCGTCGAGGAGGAGATGGACCTCTGGCTGGCGGGCATCGTCGACCGCAACTGGGAGGGCGTCGAGCGGCAGTCGCGCGCGCCCGACTTCGACCTCGAAGCCGCCCTCTCGGACATGCTCACCGGCTTCGGCGCGACCGAATACGACGTGACCGCGGTCCTCCGCGACCTCTCGTACCCCGACGACCCGAAGGCGTGGACCGACGACGACCGCGAGGCGCTGGCGCGGGCGGTCCGCCGCCGCACGAAGCCCATCGTCGTCGTCGCGAACAAGGTCGACGCCGCGCCCGACGGCGCGGTCGACCGCATCCGAGAGGGGACGGACAAGCCCGTGATCCCCGCGACGGCCGACGGCGAGCTCGCCCTCCGTCGGGCCGCGGAGGCGGGCGTCGTCGACTACGACCCGGGCGACGAGGAGTTCGCGGTCGTCGGCGACGTCTCCGACGACCAGCGCGCCGGCCTCGACGCCCTCCGCGAGTCGATGGCGACCCACGGCGGGACGGGCGTCCAGACCGCGCTGAACGCGGCCGTCTACGACCTCCTCGACCGGATCACGGCCTACCCGGTCCAGGACGCCGGCAAGTGGACCGACGGGACCGGGAACGTCCTCCCGGACGCGTTCCTCCTGCCCGCGGGGTCGACCCCGCGCGACCTCGCGTACGCGGTCCACTCCGACATCGGCGAGGGCTACCTCCACGCGGTCGACGCGCGCGCCTCGCGCCGGATCGGCGAGGACCACGAGCTGACCGAGGGCGACGTGGTGAAGATCGTCTCGACCGCGGGCCCGTGACCGGCGTCGGGCGTCAGCCTCGTCGGCGTTCTTCCGTGCGACCGACAGGCACATGCGGGTCGGCCGAGACGGGCCCGTAGAGAGCGGCCATGCTCGGGTTAGAACACGACTTCCGGATCGTCGACACCCGCGCGACCCTCGACCCCGACGAGTCGTCGGTCGCCACCCACGGGCGGGACATCTCGCCGGAGCGCCTCGAACGCGAGATGCTTCAGGCGGGGATCGTCCGCGCGGTCGCGAGCCCCGGCCAGCGCGCCGCCGGGCGGAGCTACCTCCGCGCGAACAACGCCGTCGCCCGCCTGTCGATCGACCGCCCGTTCGTCGCGTTCGCCCGCCTCAACGGCCCCCGCGACCCGGGCACCGGCCCGGTGTCGGCCGTCCGGAACCTCCGCGCCGAGCGCGACGACCACCACACCCGACCCGACGACGTCGAGCAGTACTCCTACGACGACCGCTTCCACGGGTTCACGCTGGCGCCCCACGTCGACGGGCTGCCGAACGAGGACGTCCTCTCGCGCCTCGAAGACGCCGATCTCCCGCTGTTCGTCCACGCGGGCCGGGAGTTCCCGCCCGAGGCGGTCGAGACGGAGCTGCTCGGCTACGACCTCCCGCTCGTCCTCGGGAGCTTCGGCGGCTACCCGCTGGACGCCGAGCTGATGAACCGGACGCTGGACCTGTTGGACGAACACGACCGTGTCTACGTCGACACGAGCGCGGTGCGCTACCGCGAGGTGCTCGAACGCGGCGTCTTAGAACACCCCGACCGCGTCCTCTTCGGCTCCGGCGCGCCCGACGTCCACCCCAACGTCGGCGTGATGGAGGTGCTCACCCTCGACGTCTCCGAGGACCTGATGGCGCGCGTGCTGGCGAAGAACCCCGCCCGGCTCGTCCCGGCGCTCGCCGAGGGCGCCGACGTCTGAGGCGACTCGGCGCGCCGCGTCGACCACCGCGGAAGCGACGCCCACTTGTCCCGCCGACGCCGAGGCCGCGAGCATGAGCGATGCCGAGAGCGACTCCACGGGGACCGACGCCGACGACCCGCTCGTCGAGGTCGTCCGCGCCGTCGGCCACGAGAACGTCACCGCCGAGCACGCGAGCACCGTCGAACTCACGACCGACGACTGGCTCACCCTCGCCGGGGACTGTATCGTCGGGGTGGAGGCCGACCGGACGCCCAGAGACTTCGACCCCGAGTTCCGCGAGGCGTGTCGGGACGCGGCCGCGACCATCGAGGCGACGCTCGTCGTCGACGCGGGCGACGAGACGCACCGGGAGACGATCGTCGGCCGCGGCGACCCCGACCTGACCCTCCTCGACGACTGCTCGATGGTCGGCCGCACGAGCGACTACACCGACGACGAGCGAACGATCTTCGTCGACGGGGACGGCGCGGCCGCCGACCTCGACCGCGACCTCGTGGCCGCGCTGGCCGACGGCGCCGAACTGACGCTGCGGCTCGAAGTCGATCCCATCGAGTGACGCGAACGCGGGTCCCGGGAACGGTGCGTCTCGGCTGTTTGTAAACTGATGCGGTGGCGCGTGCCTGCGAGCGGCCGCCCTCGGCGGCCGAGGAGCACGCGCGAGGGAGTCGGCCGACCGGAGGGAGGCCGACGAGGCTGGGGAGGGGTGAGGTGCGGCTGCTG
>NZ_SGUC01000029.1 GCF_005435165.1 Halorubrum sp. GN11_10-6_MGM
CTTTTGAGCCAGCGACGCGGCTTGCTTAACGAAGCGGAAGAGTAGTTTGGACACATTCGGCTCTTCCGCTTCGCTTCCACCTTTACAGCGACGCTATCCCGCCGCCTTCTGCGGATTCAACAGAGCAGAGCATTGTGACTGCGAATACTGAGTTTAGGTGTGTTACTCCGCGTATCGCCACGCGCTCGGATCGTTTCAATCCACATACGCTCTTACGTACTTCGCGAAATAATCAATTGCTTATGTGTCAGTAGCTATAAACGAAATAGTATGCGATACGTCGAACAGTGAAGTTGAAACCCCGACGGGTCCGCGGAACGCGGCTCATGGCCCGCCGAACCGATCGGAGTCGTCCTCTGGGCGCTCGCGCTCGCCTCCGTTCTCGTCGTCGGGACGTTTCTCGATCCCGCCGAGATCGGTTCCTCGTGGCGGGTCGCCGTTTTGACCAGTCTCCGGGCGTTCGCCGGCGTATTCGTGTCCTTCGCTGTCTTTCCCATCGTTCGGAAGGTGGGGTTCTTACCAACGGGGTAACGAGGAGTCGGGTCCATCGCGGTCTTTGATTCCTGCTTTCGATCCCGACGCCACGCCAAACCCCCTTCGCCGCGTCTCGCTCTCGTTTATTATTGCGAACACTCGTGACGCGACTGAGAGCATCGGCGGTGCCGGCCACCGGCCTTCGGCTCGAAACTCCTGATTCGCGGTGACACACCCCTTCTCGATTACTACCCCGTAGTTCAGCGGTGGTTTTATTACAGATTAATTGAATATTCTATTTCACATGAGACAACTAGTAACACAGCTGTTCCGCACGTACGGCGTATTGGCGGTTATCGTCGCGGGATTCACCGCGCTGTGGGCGCTCGGCGTCATCGACGTGGCCGTTCCGATCGTCGGATACGCTTGGTTCGCTGTCGCCGCGATCGGAACGGTCGTCGCCGTCGGAATGACCACTCGGAAAGACGATGTCGTCGAGGCCGACGCGAGCACCGAACGTGTCGAGGAGTTCGAAGAGGCCACAGTCACTGGTCTCCCACTGAATCTCTACGTCGGCGCGCTCGCCGCGTGGGCGGCTGTCTCGTTCGGCTGGGTCCTCGGCGGTATGAGTGCCGCCGGACTCGAGGTGGTCGGCTACGGATGGCTCGCGATCGCCGCGTACGGAGCCATCGTCGGCATCGGACTTGCGAGAAACCATAACGACGAACTCGCGACTGCCGTGAACCCCTCGGAAACGCTCGACACCGACTCCTGACGCTTTCCACGGCATATGCCGTTCAGGAAGCGGTCACAGCGATAGAGCAGTCACAGATTCGCGATCACGCCGCGGGCCTGTTTGCTCACCCACCAAATTCTCTCGACTGATATCTCGTGGAATGGGCTTATTCCTCGGTAGGGCGGATCGACAGTCATGAACGTTCACACCGGGGCAGTCGATACGAGTGTCGGGTTCGGAACCGTCGTGTTGCTCATCGGGGCCGCCCTCTGGGTGCTCCAGTTTTCCTTCGGCGTCTTTGCCAGCTGGGGGTGGGCTCTCATCGTGGGCAGCGCGTGGACGGTTCTCGGTGTCCTGCTGTTGTTCCCCGACGTCCGGCTGTACACGGGGGCCCAGTCACCAGCCGAGGCATACCACAACGCAACCGACGATTGACGAGCGACACATCGGTCTCACACCTGTATCTCCAGCGGATCTTCTCTACAAAGTATGCTTCCGTAGGTCGCTCACGTGACCCTGATGGTTACCTCTCGTCGCTTGCGGGGGCATCTCGCCACGAGTGCGCCGGCTCCCAGCCGAGCAGCCGCTCCGCCTTCGAGCAGTCGAAGACCGACTCGTCGCCGTCGAGGTCGCACTCGGGGAGAAGCTCGCCGTGAACCGCTTCGATCGTCGCGGCGGTGTCGCGGCCGAGGAAGTTCTCCGCGGCGACGATCAGGACGGCCTCGTGGCCGTCGACCTCGGTCTCCGGGTCGATCGCGGCCTCGATCGCCGCGACGACGTCGCGCACGTCGACGGACGACCAGCAGTTGCCGCTCGGCTCGGCGGTCGCGGGGTCGAACGTCTCGCGCGCCTCGCGCCGCCGCTCGTCGCCCGGGAACGTGACCCACGAGAGCCGCAGCGAGACGGCGCTGACGCCGTGTTTCCGCGCGGCGCTCGCGACGATCTCCTCGCCGACGACCTTCGAGAGGCCGTACGGGTCCTCCGGCTCGGTCGGCGTCGCCTCGTCGATCGGGAGGCGATCGGGGAGCCAGTCGTCGGCGGCGAAGACGGTGCCGTAGCAGCTCTCGCTCGACGCCCACGCGATCCGCGCCCCCGCGGCGCCGGCGGCGTCGAAGACGTTGTACGCGCTCTCGACGTTGTTCGCGAACACCCGCGAGCCGGCGTGGTCCTCGGGGTGCGGGATCGCGGCGAGGTGGACGACGGCGTCCGGCGCGGCGGCGTCGATCACCTGCCGCGTCTCGCCGTAGTCCGTGAGGTCCGCCGCTCGGTAGTCGACGTCGTCGCGGCGCTCGTCGGTCGGCGGCGCCTCGCGGTCGACGGCGACCACCTCGCGACCCGCGTCGGCGAACGCGTCGACCGTCCACGCGCCGACGCCGCCCGCGCTGCCGGTGACCAGTACGGTGTCCATGTCACGGCGAGCGCACACTGCTAAAAAGGCACGGCGATCCGGGGTCGCGCGACGGGATGTGAGCCCCGTCCGGGCGTCCGGTTCGCAGCCGTCCGTCTAAGCCGACGCCTCGTAGCCGGCGTCCTCGATCGCGGCCACGACGGCGTCGACGTCCACGTCGCCCTCGACGGTCGCGGTGCCCGCCTCGTGGTCCGCGCTGGCCGACTCGACGCCGGGAAGTTCGCCGAGCGCGTCGGTCACGTTGTCCTCGCAGCCGGTACACGACATCCCCTCGACGTCTATCGTCGTCATACGCGCCCGTTGGCGCCGCGGGCACAACTGCCTTTCCGTCGCCCCCGAGGCCGACCGCCTTTCGGGCCGCTGCTGCCCGTTCGATCCGCTCGGATGCCCTAACCACCCGGCCGCTCGATCCGCCCGGACGGCTTTTGTCCGCGCCCGGCGAACGCCCGGACATGCGCACGCTCGACGAGACGGACCGGGAGATCATCCGGCTGTTGCTGGCCGACGCGAGACGTCCCTACAGCGACATCGCCGAGCGCGTCGACCTGTCTGCGCCCGCCGTGTCCGACCGCGTCGACCGGCTCCGCGAGGTGGGCGTCATCGAAGGGTTCACGCTCCGGATCGACGGCGACGCACTCTCCGACGGGCTCAGGGTCCTCGCGACGCTCGCCGTCGCGCCCGCGGACGCCGAGCACGTCCACGCGGCGGTCGCGGGTCACGAGCGCGTCGAACACGCGTTCCTCACCGCAGACGGCGAGGTGACGGTCGTCGCGCGCGTCGAGGAGGGGACCGCCCGCGATCTCGTCGACGACGCGGTCGGGCTCGACGCGGTGACCGAGCTGTCGGTGCGGCCGCTCGACGCCCACGAGTGGTCGCCCGCGGTCGGCGACGCGGACCTCGCGGTCGACTGCGTCGAGTGCGGAAACACCGTCACCGCCGAGGGGGAGTCGGCCCGGATCGACGGCACGCTGTACCACTTCTGTTGCGACTCCTGTCTGGAGAACTTCGAAGGGCGGTACGACCGGATCGAGGAGGGCGCCTAGCCGGGGACGGCACTCGACGCGTCGGAGAGAGTAACGTACTTGAGTGCCCGCCGGTTAGCCGCACTCGCAGTCCCGTGGTGTAGTGGCCAATCATAATGGCCTTTGGAGGGAATTCGACCGCCACACGCGGTCGGACGCCCGAAGTCAGCCATTGACGGCGGTTCGAATCCGCCCGGGACTACTTCTTCGCCGATTCGCCTCGCGAGTCTCTGGTCCGTCGTTCGCGAGCCGCCTACGCCCCGTCGAAGAACTCGTCGAAGAGGTCGACGACCCGTCCCGCGATCTCGTCGCGGATCTCGCGGACGCGCTCGACGTCCTGCCCGTGTGGATCGTCCAAGGCCCAGTCGCGACCCTCGACGCCGTCGGCGAGCGTCAGCGTCGAACATCCCATGGTGGCGACGACGTCGCACGCGTCGAGCTCCGCGGTCGAGACCTCTCGGGGGACGCGGTCGGCGAGGTCGATATTCACTTCGCGCATCGCTTCGACGACCTCGGGGTGAACCTCGTCGGCCGGGTGCGTCCCGCCGGTGACGATCTCGACGCGGTCGTCGAGGCCGCGCTCCCGACGCTCCCGCTCGGCGAAGGCGGCCGACATCTGGCTGCGGCCGGCGTTCTGAACGCAGACGAACCCGAACGTCACGACCCCGCCGCTCTCGCGGTTCTCGTCGCTCATACCCGAGCGTTCCGACGCGCCGGCATAACGGTTCCTAAGAGAGGTATATAGGACTCTGTACGGCGCGGCGGCGACCCGACGACCCGCGACCGCTCACTCCAGCACGACGGAGAACCCCCACGTCGCCGACGACTCCAGCTCGTCGTCGTCCCCGACGATCGCGATCCGCGTCTCGAAGCGGTACTCGCCGACCGGGAGACAGGCGTCCTCGCCGGGGGTCGCGTACAGGTCGACGAGGCGGTCGCTGGACGCGCCGGCGTCGAGCTCGAACGTGCGGTACTCCTCTGTCGTCGCGATCGCGTCGGTGAGCCGCCAGCAGTCGGGTTCGGCGGGGTACGACCCGTCCGCGGGGAGCAGCACGAGCGCGCCGGTCCGGTCGGTCACGTACTCGAAGTGCGCGGCCCGCCCCTCCCCCGTCCTGACGCGCTCGTCGCTCGCGTTCGCGAGCGTCACGCGGAGCCGGGGCGGGTGCTCGCTCGTCGCGGCCTCCCGGACGACCTCGACCGCCGGTTCGATCGCGATCGCGGGGTCGTCGTCGACGGCGACGATCGAGACGCCCGGGCCGCCGGTGCCCTCGGGGCGCGTGCCGCCCGCGTCGCCGCCTCCGCCCCCGTCGGACCCCGGCAAGTCGTCGCCTCCGTCACCGTCGTCGCTCTCGTCGCCGCCCGGACCGCCGGACGCACACCCCGCGAGGAACGCCAGCCCGCCGACGCCCGCGGCGCCGACCCCGCGGAGGTAGCCCCGTCGCGTCGGTGTCATAGGTCCGACAGCACCGGCGTCGGCATAGCCTTGTTTGCGCCGACACCTCCCGGCCGTTCACCTATGTCATTTTTTACCATGCGGATCGTGGACGATTCATGGACATCAGCCAGTACCGGGACGCGGTGGCGGCGAACCATCGCGAACACGGGTTCGAGACGGTGGAAGGCGGGGAAGACGGGTTCGACCGCGTGTGGGCGATCCGCGAGGCGGACGACACGCTCGGCGACATGGCCGTGCTGGCGACGCTCGTCGAGGTAGACGGGACGGACGGGATGGACGCGGCGGGACTCGTCGAGGTCGCGTCGTCGTTCCGCGACGTGCTCGCGGACCGGATCGACGCCCGGCCCGAACGCGCGGACGGCGGCGAGTCGCAGACCCCGATCGGCTACGTGACGTTCGCGGTCGACGACCCGGACGCGTCGCTGCTCGACGCGATGTCCGGCTTCACCGTCGCGAAGCGGCGCACCAACGTCTTCCCGCTGGTGTACGACACGGCGGCGGAGCGACTCCACCGCCACGAGGTGCCGCGACTGAAGGGCCGCGGCATCTACCGCCGGCAGGCGGACGACGCCGAGCGGCTCTTCGACGTGTAGGCGATCGACGACCGACCGCCGGGCGTCTCGATGTCAATAAGAAATCAGCCCGCTCGCGCGCCGCTCAGACGAGTCGCTCGGCGATGCGCGCCGCGCCGTCGGCGGCCGCGGTCGCGGGGTCCTCGGGCGAGACGACCTCGACGTCGCGGTCGAGCGCCTCGCTGAGTCGCTTCCCGAACTCCTCGGTGAGCCCGGGGATACACGCCATGCCGCCGGTGACGGCGAGGGGGCGCCCGAGCGCGAGCTGGTAGGGCTTCATGTGGTCGTTCGCGAGTTCGGGGAGGAACTCGTTGGCGACGGCGTCGACCGCCTCGTCGATGTAGCGGTCGATCGGCTCCTGAACACCGCGGTCGACGGTGAACTCGTGGCTCCCGCCGCCCGGCTGCTGGACCACGTCGGTGAACGGCTCGAAGTCGTACACGTCGCCGTGCTGCTCTTTGTACTCCCGCGCCGTCGTCCGGTCGATGTGGACCCGTCCCTGGGTCTCCTCCTCGACGGCGGCGACGATCCGGCGGTCGACCTCGTTGCCCGTCACCGAGCCGGTCGAGAACGGCGAGAGCTGCTCGCCGCGCCGGTAGGCGCACGCCTCCATCGTCGTCGAGCCGAGGTTCACCGAGACGAACACCTCGTCGATCGCGTCGAGGTTGTCGCCGTAGGCGGGGATCGCGCCGCAGAGCGACTCGGGGTAGCTCCGGGTCTCGACCTCGCCGATCGACGAGCCCTCGATCACTGACTTGAGGTTCTCGACGCCCGCCTCGTTGTCGATGGTCGGCACCGCGTAGACGACCGCGCTGTCCTCGGGCACGTCGTGGGCGTCCACGACGGCCTCGAAGAAGCGCTCCGCGTCCGCGACGCTGTCGTCGTCCTCGGGGAGGCCCGAGCGCAGCATGAAGCGCACGCGGTCGGGGTACTCCACCGCGGCCTCCTCGCCGAACAGCACCTTCTCTTCGCCGGTGATCGCGTCCTCGTAGGTGGCGAGACAGGTCAGCACCGAGTGGCGCTCGCGACCGCCCCGACCGTCGGGGATGTCGAGCACCGTTCGGGTGCTGCCCAGTTTCACGCCGACCGCTGCCGATTCGTCCGTGTCGTTGATGTCCGTGGATTCGTCGTCGCTCATTGGTCACTCGCACACGAAGCGATCCGGACGATGGAGACGAGGCTGATCCGGTGATCCGCGGGGGTGAACACTCGGTCGCGCGTCGGGGCGTCGAACCCCTCTAACCGGCGCGAAAGCGCCGCGACCGCGTCGTCGCCGACCCAGTCGAGCTCGCCGTAGTAGGACAGCGCGTCCCGGCTCCGCACGTGGCCGCCGACGTCGACGAGGTAGCCGAGCCACTCGCCGATCTCGCGTTCCGCCGCGGGCGACGCCGGGATCGCCGCCAGATACGGTCGATCCCCGCTGTCGCCGTTCAACCGCGCACCACGCTGACGCTGGAGCAGCTCCGTGAACGCGGCCGAGCGCGCCGCCTGCTCGGCTCTGTTCCGGTTCGGCCGCCGGAGCGCCCGCTCCCGAGGCGCTCCGTCCGCACCGTCTCGCGGGGCGTCCGCGATCCGGCGCAGCTCCCGTACGTCGTATCGTCGTGGATTCAGACTCATGTTTCCGTCCGTCGTTCGCGTCCGTACCCGAACCGTCTCGGCGGGGTTATATGATAGTTGGCTCTCAGTTATCAGCGGTGAGAAACTACGGGCGACGGAACGGCGCGACCGTCCCGAGTGCCGATCCGACGCGTGCGGGCCGCGCTCAGTCGACCAGTCGGTTCGCGACCGCGACGCTCCCGGCGGCGAGAACGCCGCCGGCGACGACGTCGGTGACCCAGTGGATCCCGAGGAACACGGTGGCGACGACGATGCTGCCGGCGAGGAACGCGGCCACGGGCGTCCATCGCGGGAACTCCTCGTGCGTCGAGACGGCCGCGAGCACCACCGTCACCGACAGCGCGGTGTGAAGCGAGGGGAAGACGTTCGTGGCGGCGTTCACCTGCGAGGTGAGCTGCGTCACGCCGCCGAACCAGTCGAGGAGCAGCGGCTCGACGGTCGCCGCGCTCGGGTCAGCGCCCGCGACGGTCGGGTAGTTTCGCGGGCCGTACGCGACGATCCCGGCGTAACAGGCGATCGCGACGGCGTAGTTGACCGCGTACGCCGCGACCAGCCGCTTCAGCGGGCGGAGGCGCTCGGCAACGGCGTACGCCGCGAGCGGAAACGCGAGCAGCACGACGTAGCCGACGACGTACATCGGGCCGAAGTAGTACACCGCCCAGCGCGGGACCGCGTCCTGTATCGCGGCCACGAGGTCCCCCTCCACCGCGTAGATGGCGGTCGTCGCGCGGTAGCCGTACTCGAAGGAGAACGCCTCGATGCGGCGGATGAACCCCTTGTTGACGGCGAGGACGAGCGCAAGCCCGCCGACGTACGGCGCGATCCCGACCGCGCGCTCGCGAAGCAGATCTTTGTCGGCGAGGACGCTCCGGATCCGGTCGACACCCACGCAGACCGGCAGCAGCGCCGCGAACGCCGCGATCGAACCGCCGAAAACGCCGACCAGTCCGAGCGGGACTCCCCCGGTCATCGGCGAGGGCTCACCGTCATCAGTCAGAAGAAGGGTAGACCCGGAGGCGCTTTACTCCCCCGATATCGGCGGATCGGGCGTCCGTTGTCACGGCCGCCGTCCGCGCTGTTGCGGTCGTCTTCCACGCTGTCGCGGCCGTCTCCCGTGCCTCACTCTGCGTCCGTCTCGGCCCACGGGAGGGGCTCGGTACACCAGTGACAGAAGTCGAGGTCGGCGTCGGTCTCCTTGCCGCAGTTGGGGCAGGTCACCTCCAGCGACTCGTCGCCGTCGTCGGTCACGGAGGCGGCCGGCGGGGTTCCGCCGTTTCCAGCTCCCTCGTCGCCCTCCGCGTTCGCGGCTTGCCGCCGTATCGCCTCGGCGGCGGCGTCGACGCGGTCCCGATTCGCGGCGTCCGCCCGTCCGACGAGGTACGCGTCGAGCGCCGACAGCGCCGACAGCAGGACGATCGGGAGCGTCACGTCGGTCGGGACCGCGGCCGTGACGGCCGCGGGGCCGGCGAAGGGGTCGACGGGCTCGACGTCGTACAGCGCGAACAGCGCGACGCCGCCGCCGACGATCGTCAGGTGCCACAGCAGCGCCCGCCCCCACCGACGGAGGGAGAGGTGACCGAGCCCCGGGAAAACCAGCGCGAGCACGGCGGCGAGGACGGGGCGCAACTGGTTTCGCATACGGTCCGGCTTCGGTCGGCCCGTATTTAGGCCTGCGGTGTCGCGACGAACGGCCGCGGCCGGGCCGTCGGACGCCGTCGCGCTCCCGCCGTCGGCTGCCCGTCCCGGATAACAACCGTTAATCGCGGCCCGCTCGTCGCCCGGCACATGAGCAGCCAGCGGGCGACCGCGTTCGTCCCGGGTCACGTCACCGCCTTCTTCAGCGCGTACCCGGCCGACGACCCGACGGCCGCCGGGTCGCGGGGCGCGGGCCTGACGCTCACCGACGGCGTGACCGTGCGGGTGTCGGCGCCCGACGAGAGCGGCGGCGGGACGGTCGGCGCGGGCGGCGACGCGAACGGTTCCCGCACTGTCGACGGCGAGACCGGATCGATCGGCGCGGTCGACGACGTCCTCGCGGACCTGAACGCCGCGGGTGCGGACGTCGCGGTCGAGACCGACCTCCCGATCGGCGCCGGCTTCGGCGTCTCCGGCGCCGCGGCGCTGGGCGCCGCGCTCGCCGCGAACGAGGCGTTCGACCGCGGGCGCTCCGAGAACGAGCTCGTCCGGCTCGCCCACGCCGCGGAGGTCGGTCGCGGGACCGGCCTCGGCGACGTCGTCGCGCAGGCGCGCGGGGGAGTCCCGGTCCGGCTCGAACCGGGCGCGCCGGGGACCGGCGAACTCGACGGCGTCCCGGCGACCGCGCGCGTCGAGTACGTCACCTTCGGTGAGCTGTCGACCGAGGCGGTGTTGGGGGGCGACACCGCCGCCCTCACGGCGGCGGGCGAGGACGCGCTCGACCGACTCCGCGCCGACCCCCGTCTCCCGACGCTGATGGACGCGGCCCGCGGCTTCGCCCGCGAGGCGGACCTCCTCGTCCCGGAGGTCGCCGAGGCGATCGAGGCGGTCGACGCGGCCGGCGGCGAGCGGACGGACAGAGGGACGGACGGCCGCGGCGCCGCCATGGCGATGCTCGGCCGCACCGTCTTCGCGCTCGGGACCGGGCTCTCCGACGCGGGCTACGATCCCGAGGTCTGTCGGATCGACGCCGCGGGGGCCCGGCTCGTCGCCAGTCGGGACGGGGAGTAAGGATTTTGTCTCGGTCGGCCGGAAACACGGACATGGCCGAATCGCTCCGCTCGTTCTTCGACGAGCTCGAAACGCGGGACCGGCACCTCGTCCTCCTGAACCGGTCGTCGCCGGATCCGGTCCGGGGACTGCTCGACTCGCTACTCGACGGCCAGCCCGTCTCCGTCAGTGAGGTCGACGCCGACTCAACGGCGGACGACGCCGACTCGACGGCGGCCGACGCCGACTCGACGGCGGCCGACGACGTGGTCGCGCTCGTCGAAGACGGCGCCGTGATCGCGCGGTCGCCCCTCGACGAGCTGCTCGAATCGGTGCTGCTCATCAACTCCGACCTGTACAAGACCGGCGGGATCGAGCTCGGAGACGTCGCCCTGCCGGCCGTCTTCGAGGGGCTCGACGAGGTCCCGTTTCGGGTCCGCGGCTACCCCGCCTCGAACAAGGAGAAGCTCCTCCTCATAGTCATCTCCCGCGTGATAGAGCGGATCGCGGCGGAACACGGGGCCGGCACGCTGCGCGCCTCCTTCCAGCGGCTCTCGCGGATCGATGACGAGCGCGGCACCCGGTCGGTGTACGAGCGAGTCGCTGGGAGCGGCGTCGACGTCCACGTGTACGGCGTCGGTGACGCGGACTCGCTGTCGAGACTCCCCGTAACCGTCCACACCGGGACCTCATACCCGTATCGTCGGTCGTGGTTCGTCGTGTTCACGCCGCCGGAGGGAGCCGACGGCGACCACGTCGCGCTGCTCGCGCTCGAAGACGAGCCGAACGTCTGGGACGGATTCTGGACGTTCCGCCCGGAGCTCGTGACGCGGATCGAGCGACACATCGCCGAGGAGGTCTGAGGCGGGCGGACCGTGGAGGCTCGTCGGTTCGAGGCGCCGAGCTTTGGTTTATAATCATCTCGCGGTGGCGCGTGCCGACGAGCGTCCGAAGGGCGCGAGTCGCACACGCGAGGGAGTACGGTGGTCCGGAGCGAAGCGGAGGACCACCGACGAGGCTGGGGAGGCGTGAGGTGCGGTCGCGGTGCGTTCCCGCGAGCGAAGCGAGCGGGAGCACGGAAGTCGCAGCCCGCGCAGCGAAGCGAGCAGGACCGTCTTCCGGAGGAGTGGGACTCGAAGGGGCAGTCGTGAGGGCGGCGCAGGCGAAGCAAGCACCGCAACGAGGGAGCGAACGAAGTGAGCGACCGAGTGAGGAGCACGGCGAGCGTGCGCCGCCCTCACGACTGGGGCTTTGGCGGTTGTCGTCGTCGATCTGTGGCCTCTCGCGTACGGCCAAGCAGCTGGGCTTTGGAGGTCTTCTCTGTCGATCTACAGTCGACCATTTATAACCGACCCGCGGTGCCGACGAACGTACTCCCCGCTGACCACGCTCGAAACGTATCCGCGCCCGCCGACGAACAAAGCTTTACCGCGTCGCCCGCCTAGCTCCGGCAAATGGTACTCGACGACCTCGGTACGTCCCTGCGGAGCAGCCTCGACAAGCTCCAGGGCAAGACCACGCTCTCCGAGAGCGACGTCGAGGAGATCGTCAAGGAGATCCAGCGCTCCCTCCTCTCGGCCGACGTCGACGTCTCTCTCGTGATGGAGCTGTCGGACTCGATCAAGACCCGGGCGCTCGACGAGGAGCCGCCGGGGGGCACGACCGCGCGCGACCACGTCCTCAAGATCGTCTACGAGGAGATGGTCGAGCTGGTCGGCGACTCCACGCAGCTCCCCCTCGAAAACCAGACGATCCTCCTCGCCGGGCTCCAGGGCTCGGGGAAGACGACCTCCGCGGCGAAGATGGCGTGGTGGTTCTCGAAGAAGGGGCTCCGCCCCGCGGTGATCCAGACCGACACCTTCCGGCCCGGCGCGTACGATCAGGCGAAGCAGATGTGCGAGCGCGCCGAGGTCGACTTCTACGGGAACCCCGACAACGACGACCCGGTCGACATCGCCCGGACCGGCCTCGAAGAGACGGCCGACGCCGACGTCCACATCGTCGACACGGCGGGGCGGCACGCGCTCGAAGACGACCTGATCGCGGAGATAGAGGAGATCGAGGGCGTCGTCGACCCCGACCGCTCGCTGCTCGTCTTGGACGCCGCGATCGGGCAGGGGGCGAAAGAGCAGGCCCGCCAGTTCGAGGAGTCGATCGGCATCGAGGGCGTCGTGATCACCAAGCTCGACGGGACCGCGAAGGGCGGGGGCGCGCTCACCGCGGTCAACGAGACCGACTCCTCCATCGCCTTCCTCGGCACGGGCGAGACGGTCCAAGACATCGAGCGGTTCGAGCCCTCCGGCTTCATCTCGCGGCTGCTCGGGATGGGCGACCTCAAGCAGCTCTCCGAGCGCGTCGAGCGCGCGATGCAGGAGACCCAGGAGGAGGACGGCGACTGGGACCCCGAGGACATGCTGAAGGGTGAGTTCACCCTGAAGGACATGAAGCGACAGATGGACGCGATGAACAAGATGGGGCCGCTCGACCAGGTGATGGACATGATTCCGGGGCTCGGCGGCGGGATGATGGACGAGCTTCCGGACGACGCGATGGACGTCACCCAAGACCGGATGCGCCGCTTCGAGCGCATCATGGACTCGATGACCGAAGAGGAGCTGGAGAACCCCCGCGTCGTCGGCCAGTCGCGCACGGAGCGGATCGCCCGCGGCTCCGGCACCGACGAGGAGACGGTCCGGCAGCTCTTAGAGCAGCACTCGATGATGGAGGAGACGATCGGCCAGTTCCAGGGGATGGGAGAGGGCGACATGCAGCGCATGATGAAGAAGATGGGCGGCGAGGGCGGCGGTCTCGGCGACATGATGGGCGGCGGCAAGGGCCCGTTCAACTAACGTATCGTCCGAGCACCGATCGTTCTCACTTATAAATAGCTGACCGCGGAGCGACAGCGAACACCGCCGAAGCCCCAGTCGCGAGGCGGGCGTACACTCGCTGCGGTCCTCGCTCGGTCGTTTCACTCTCTCGCTGTGGTCCTTGCGTCGTCTACGCCCGCCTCGCGACTGCCCCTTCGAGTCCCACTCCTCCGGAAGACGGTCCTGCTCGCTTCGCTGCGCGGGCTGCGACTTCCGTGCTCCCGCTCGCTTCGCTCGCGGGAACGCACCGCGACCGCACCTCACGCCTCCCCAACCTCGTCGCTGGCGGCCATCGCTCCGCTCCGGCCGCCAGCGACTCCCTCGCGCGTGCGGCTCGCGGCCTGTCGGCCGCTCGCAGGCACGCGCCACCGCGGTGTTAGTCGTGGCGATATCGATCGCTACCGGCAGCCGCCCAGCGCTTCAGGCACTTTATACGGATGACCGGGCTACGCTCCGGCGATGAACCGGGACCGGATCGGCGAGTACGACGCCCTGGTCCTCGTCTCGCTCGTCTGGTTCCTCGGGAAGTTCGTCCGCTACCTCTTCCCGCCGCTGTTCGAGTCGATACAGGGCGCCTACGGCGTGAGCAACGCCACCGTCGGGACCGCGTTCACCGGCTTCATGGTCGTGTACGCCCTCCTCCAGTTCCCGAGCGGCGCGGTCGCGGACCGGCTCGGGCCGGTGCGGGTGATCGTCGCGGGCGCGCTCGTCGCCGGCGCGGGGTCGCTCGCGATCGTCTTCGACGCGCCGTTCGCCGCGCTGGTCGCCGCGATGCTCATCGTCGGCGCGGGCACGGGCGTTCACAAGACCGTCTCGGTGCGGCTGATCGCCCGCGTCTACCCCGCCCGCACCGGGCGGATGCTCGGCGCGCACGACACGCTCGGCGCGATGGGCGGGGTCGCCGCGCCCGCGGTCGTCGTCGCCGTCCTCTCGGCGCCGCCCGCGATCGCGGCCGTCCTCGCGCGGCTCCCCGGGGCCGACTGGCGCGCGCCGTTCCTCCTCACCGGCGTCCTCGCGGTCGGGCTCGCGGTCGCGACCGCGGTCCGGCTCTCCGGCTCGCCCGCGGCGACGGGGGCGACCGACGACGGCGGCGACGACGCGGACCCCGACGCGAGAGAGTACCTCCGGCTGTTCCGGGACCCGCGGTTCTCGGCGTTCGTGCTGGTGACCGTCGGGTTCTCGTTCGCGCACAACGGGCTGGTCGCGTTCCTCCCGCTGTACCTCTCGGAGGCGGCCGGGCTCGCGACGTCGACCGCGAACCTCCTCTACTCCCTCGTGTTCGCGGTGACCTTCGTCCAGCTCGTCACCGGCGATATTTCCGACCGCGTCGGGCGCTTCCCCGTGATGGTCGGCACGCTCGGGCTGGCGGCCGCGGCGCTCGTCGCGCTCGTCTCGCTCCCGGACCTCGGCGCCGGCGCCGTCGCGACCGCGATCGTCGTCGCCGCGTTCGGTCTCGGCTCGCACGGCTTCCAACCCGTGCGCAGCGCCTACCTGATGGAGCTGCTCCCGGAGCGACTGGCGGGCGGGGGCCTCGGCGTCGTCCGCACGCTGCTCATGGGCGCCGGCGCGCTCGCGCCGGGCGCCGTCGGGATCGTCGCCGACGCGGTCGGCTTCCGGCCCGCGTTCGCGCTGCTCGCCGGCTCGATGGGGCTCGCGGCGGTCGTCGCCGGCGGGCTCTGGGTCACGGAGTGAGTGCGGTGCGCCGGACTCCCGCCGGCGCTCGCGGCGCTCAGTCGAGGCTCCCGGGCTCGAACGTCTCCGGGTCGAACTCGTGCTCGCGGAGGCGGTCGGCGTCGACCGCGCGCAGCACGGACTCGTTCGTGGCTTCGAGGACGACCGGCGGGGCGACCCCCGCGTCGGTCGCCTCCAGCCACCGACCGACGCAGAGACACCAGCGGTCGCCCGGCTCCAGTCCGGGGAAGTCGAACTCGGGGCGCGGGGTGATCAGATCGTTGCCGCGCTCGCGGCTGTACCGCAGGAACTCGGCCGTGACGACCGCACAGAGCGTGTGTTCGCCGACGTCGCCGTCGACGTCGCGACAGCGCCCGTCTCGGCGGTAGCCGGTCACCGGGTCGCGACCGCAGGGCGCGAGTTCGCCGCCGAAGACGTTGCGCTCCTCGAGGTCGCCGTCGGAGTCGTCGGTCGACATGGAGCGGGGTTCGGTCGCCGACGGGATAAGCGACCGGCGGCGGCGAGACGGGCACCGCCCGCGCGTCGAACGCGTCGACCGGTCGTCGGGCGTTCGCCCCGCGGTATAAGTGGCGCGCCGTCGAAGCGTCGCCAATGAGCCGGAACGACGAGGTCGCGACGCGGCTGGAGGAGTTCGCCGACCTCCTCGAAGCGACGGGCGTCGAGTACAAGCCGACCGCCTACCGACGGGCGGCCGAGAACGTCCGCGACCACCCCGAGCCGATCGAGGGACTCGCGGCCGACGGCGAGGAGTCCGTCGCCGAGATCGACCGCGTCGGCGACGCCATCGCGGCGAAGATCGTCGAGTACGTCGAGACCGGCGAGATCGAGGAGCTGGACGAGCTCCGCGCAGAGCTGCCCGTCGACATGGCCGGGCTGACCGCGGTGGAGGGGGTCGGCCCGAAGACGGTCGGCTCGCTGTACGACGCGCTCGGAGTCTCCGACCTCGACGAGCTGGAAGCCGCCGCGGAGGCGGGCGAGATTCAGGAAGTGTCCGGCTTCGGCGCGAAGACCGAGCAGAACATCCTCGACAACGTCTCGTTCGCTCGGGAGTCGCGGGAGCGGACCCGGCTCGGCGACGCCCGGCCGCTCGCGGACGACGCGCTCGCGTATCTCGCCGACCGCGACGCCGTCGAGTCGGTCGAGGTGTGCGGCTCGATCCGGCGCTGGAAGCCGACGATCGGCGACGTCGACCTGCTCGTCGCCAGCGAGGCGCGCGAGCCGATCGTCGAGGCGTTCACCGACTGGGAGGAGGCGGACGCGACGATCGAGGCGGGCACCGGCAAGGCGAGCGTGCGCGCGGACGGCACTCGCGTCGACCTCCGGATCGTCGACCCCGACGAGTTCGGCGCCGCGCTCCAGTACTTCACCGGGTCGCGGGCGCACAACGTCGCCGTCCGCAACCGCGCGATCGACCGCGGGCTCAAGCTGAACGAGTACGGCCTCTTCGACGTGAGCGACGTCGACGAGGCGGCCGACGACGCCGGAAATGACGCAGGCGGAGGCGACGCCGCGGGCGGCGACGAGGGGGACGCCGCGGAGCCCGATTCGACCCGCACCGGCGAGCGCGTCGCCGGCGAGAGCGAGGATGGGGTCTACCGCGCGCTCGACATGGAGTTCGTTCCCCCCGAGCTGCGAGAGGACCGCGGCGAGGTCGAGGCGGCCGCCGATGGGCGGCTCCCTCCCCTCGTCGACGAGGGCGACCTCCGCGGCGACCTCCACACGCACACCGACTGGTCCGACGGCGGCTTCTCGATCGCGGAGATGGCGCGCGCGGCCGCCGAGCGCGGCTACGACTACCACGTCGTCAGCGACCACGCCACCGGCCCCGGGATGCTCGGGGGCGTCGGCCTCGACGAGGCGGCCATCGAGGAGCAGGCGGCGGCGATCGACGAGGCCCGCGGGGAGGTCGAGATCCCGATCTTCCACGGGATCGAGGCGAACATCGACGCCGACGGCGGCCTCTCGACCGACGACGAGACGCTCGCCGCCCTCGACCTCGTCGTCGCGTCACCGCACGCCGCGCTCGGGCAGGATCGCGAGGCGGCCACCGAGCGGCTGGTCCGCGCGGTCGAACACCCCCACGTCGACGTGCTGGGCCACCCGACCGGCCGCCTGATCAACGAGCGGCCCGGCCTCGACCCGGACGTCGAAGCGGTCGCCGAGGCGGCCGCCGCGAACGGCACCGCGATCGAGGTGAACGCGAACCCCGCCCGGCTCGACGCCGACGGCGAGTTCGTCCGGGCGGCGGTCGAGGCGGGCGCGACGATCGCCGTCGACACCGACGCGCACTCGCCCCGCGAGCTCGACTACGCGCGGTACGGGGTCCACACCGCCCGGCGCGGCTGGGCGCGGGCCGCCGACGTGCTCAACGCGCGCTCGCTCAACGGGCTCCGGTCGTTCCTGCTGTAGCTCCGGCTCCGTCCCGGACCCGTCCGCCCGAGCGCAACCGGTTTCCCCGCCCGCGGCGTAGCCGTCGCCAATGGAACGCGACCGCGCCGTCGACCGCTTGGAGACCCTCGTCGACCGCGTCGAGAGCGAGCCGATGCCGGTGCCCGTCCGCGAGGTGTGGGCGTTCGGCGACGTCGCCCTCGGTCTCGACCCGGTCGACCGGCTCGACGTCTACCTCACGAAGGACGTGATCATGGGCGGCGACGCCGACGCGGCCGCCGAGTTCGAGGCCGAGTACGGCGTGAAGGGCGTCGGGACCACGGTCGACGCCGAGTGGGCGCGGGCGCACCCGGACCGCGTGCGCACGAGCGACAACGGGTACGCGGCGCCCGAGAAGTGTCTCGCGGCCGAACTCGTGGACAGCGAGGGGCTCCGTCCCTCTGGCAGCGAGGGACACGGTCCCTCGGGCAACCGGGCGAAGCCCGGTGACAGCCGGACGCACTCCGGCGACGACGAACCGATCCACCTCGAAGTGTGTAACGCGAGCTTCGAGGACAACGTGCGCCAGCGCCTGAAGGGCGCGCTGGCCCGCGACGCCTACGAGGAGGTGCTCGACCCCCGCGGCGTCTGTCTGTGGGTCGACGGCGAGCGCGACGACGAAGCCTTCCAGCGCCTGCGCGAGGCCTCGCTGGCGATGCCGACGCTGCCCGCCGCGCTCGAAATGTTAGGCGCCGACGAGGACGCCGCGAACGCGGCCGCGGACGTGCTCGAACAGCAGCGCGCCGAGCAGGAGGGGGCGTCGGTGCGCGGCGACATGGTGTAGCCGGCGGACGGGGGTCGGCGCGTCTCCTCCCCGCTCCTCTCCACTCCGGCCGCGTTTGGCCGCCACCGGACGGTTTTTTGGCGGGTTCGCCGTGTGGACCGTATGCCGACTCCCACCGACCGCGTCCGCCGCGCGGAGCGCTCGCGGATCCGCGTGATGTTCGACCTCGCACAGCGTCACGACGGCGACCTCGTCAGACTGGAGGTCGGCGAACCCGACTTCGACACGCCCGAGCACGTGATCGACGCGGCCGCGAGCGCCGCCCGCAGCGGCGCGACCCACTACACCTCGAACGCGGGACTCCCGGAGTGCCGGCGGGCGATCAGCGACACGCTCGCCGGCGAGTACGGCGTCGAGCACGACCCCGACGAGATCGTCGTCACCGTCGGCGGGATGGAGGCGCTCCACCTCGCGGTCCTCGCGACGGTGTCGCCGGGCGAGGAACTGCTCGTCCCGGGGCCGGCGTGGCCCAACTACGAGACGCAGGCGACGCTCGCGGACGGAACGTTCCGCGAGGTGTCGATGCCCGCGGAGACGGGGTTCGCCCTCGACGCGGACCGCGTGATCGACGCGATGAGCGACGACACCGCGGCGGTCGTGCTCACGACGCCGTCGAACCCCACCGGCCGCCTCTTCGACCGCGACGAGTGCCGGGCGGTCGTCGAGGCGGCGGCCGATCGCGACGCGTACGTGATCGCCGACGAGGTGTATCTCGGGCTCACCTACGACGGCCCCGCCGAGGGGATCGCCGCGTACACCGGACACCCGGACCACGTGCTGACGGTCGGCTCCTGCTCGAAACGGTACGCGATGACCGGGTGGCGGCTGGGCTGGCTCGCCGGCGACCGCGACGTGATCGACGAGGTGGCGACGGTCCGCGAGTCGACCACGGCCTGCGCGTCGAGCGTCGCCCAGCACGCCGCGATCGCGGCCCTGACGGGTCCCCAGGAACCGTTCGAGGAGATGTACCGGGCGTTCGAGGAGCGGCGCGACCTCGTCGTCGACCGGATCGACGCCATCGACGGGCTCTCGGCTCCCCACCCCGAGGGCGCGTTCTACGCCTTCCTCGACCCCGGAATCGACGCGCCCGCGGTCGACGTCGCGAAGTACCTCCTCCGGGAGCACGGCGTCGTGCTCGCGCCCGGTGACGGCTTCGGCGACACGGCCCCCGGGCGGCTCCGGCTCTCCTTCGCGAACTCCGTCGACCGGTTGGAAGAGGGGTTCGACCGGATCGAGGCCGGGCTGGCGGAGTACTGAGCGCCGGCCCCGTCGTCACCCCCGCTCTCCGCTACCCGCGACTCCCTATCGCATCAGCTCCCCGCCGTTCACGTTCAGCGTCTCGCCCGTGACGAACGTCGCGTCCCGGAGGTAGGCGGCCGCGTCGGCGATGTCCTCCGGCTGGCCGTACCGGTCGACGGGGATCTCCGCCAGCTCCTCGCGCTTCTCCTCCGGCGTCCGGTCGTCGGTCATGTCCGTCTCCACGTGGCCGGGCGCGATCGCGTTCACCCGCACGTCGGGCGCGAAGTCGGCGGCGTGGCTCCGGGTGAGCGAGAGGAGCGCCCCCTTCGAGGCGGCGTAGTGGCACTCGATCGGCGCGCCGGTGTGCGCGAGGATCGAGGAGACGTTCGTCACCGAAGGGTCGTCGTCGGACTCCGCGAGGTAGGGAAGCGCCGCCTTCGTCACGTTGAACGCGGAGTTGACGTTGACGTCCATGATCCGGTCGAAGTCGTCCGGATCGAGCTCCGCGGTGTACACGTGCTGGTCGATCCCGGCGTTGTTGACGACGTGGTCCACCCCGCCGAGCGCGTCGGCGGCGGCCGACACGAGCCGCTCGGCCGCGTCGGCGTCCGACACGTCGGCGCCCACGACCACCGCCTCTCGACCCCGGTCACGGACCGCGTCCGCGACCGCCTCGGCGGCCTCGTCGCCGGTGTGGTAGTTGACGGCGACGTCGTAGCCGTCGGCGGCGAACCGAAGCGCGATCGCCCGTCCGATTCCCCGCGAAGACCCCGTCACGAGCGCGGCTGGCATGTCCTATTCGTCGCCCCGCTCCGACTTCGGCCTTCCGGACGCGGCGGTCGCTTACGCCACCCGCCCCACCGTCACGTCGAACGGGACGTACTCGACGCGCTCGTACTCCCCGGCGCCGATGGCGTCGACGACCTCGCGACCCATATCGCGCCAGCGGCCGCGGAGGTCGTCGTACTCGGCCTCGGAGGTCGCGGCCACCAGCTCGTCGCGGTGGTCGGCCAGCCCCGCGCCCGAGGCCTTCCGCGCCGCCGAGCGCAGCGCGGCCTCGGCGTACGGCGGCTCGGTCCGCTTCTCGTGGACGTACCGCCGGGTGCGCACGTCGACCAGCCCGGCCGCGTCGAACGCGTCGCACACGCGGTCGCCGAGCGCGACGTCCGTCTCCACGCCGTCGACGTACGCCTCGCGCGCCTCGCGCTCCAGCCGCTCCTCGGCGTCAACCGTCGAGGCCACCCGCACGTCCGCGTTGTCCGGCTCGATCGCGGCGACGAGGTCCCCGGAGACGCGGGCGAGCTCGCGGACTGCGGCGGTCGGGTCCGGGAGGTTGATCAGCAGCGCCTGACAGACCGCCAGATCGACCGCGCCGTCGCGGACCGGCAGTCGGGTCGCGCCGCCCGCGAGGTAGTCGATCCGCCCCTCGCGGTCCGTCCCCCGCCCGGATTCATGGTCCGCTCCCTGCTCGGACTCGCCGCTCGCTCTCTGCTCGGCCTCGCGAGCGACCGCGAGGAGTTCCGGGTCGGCGTCGACGCCGATCACGGTCGCGCCCGTCGGGTCGGCGTCTCCCGCGTCGCCCCCCTTTCCCGCGCCCGCCTCTTCGGCCAGCACGCGGGTCAGCTCGCCGGTGCCACAGCCGACGTCGAGGACGCGCTCGCGGCTCGCTAACTCGAGGTCCGCGAGCGCGTCGCGGTCGTCCTCCCACATCCCGCGACGGGTGTGTTCGAGGTACTCGGCGGAGAAGCGTCGCACGGACCCGCTTCGCCGCGGGCGAAAATAAACGTCCGGAGATCGGTCGCGGTCAGCCCTCCGTCCCGCTCCTCACTCGTCGCCCTCGGGACTCGCGTCTTCGTCGCCGTCACCGCTTCCGAACCCCAGCAGGTCGGCGGCGAGGACGGCGGTCACGCCGGCGCAGTAGCCGACGAACGCGCTGGTCACGCCGATCGCGGCGAAGCTCACCGTCACGTCGCCGATCGCCGGATTCCCCCCGTTGACGCCGGGGACTCCGACGACGGTCCCGAGGAGGACGAACCCCCCGAGGACGGCGGCCGGCACGACGCCGACGGCCAGACACGCCGGCCCGCCGCAGCGCGCGTACGCCCCGGCGGCGGCCAGCGGCCCGGGCGCGTAAAACACCAGCAGCGGCAGGAGCCGGTCGGTCAGGGCGCTCGCCGTCGTGGCGCCCACTGACTCGGCGACGAAGGCGGCGACGAGCGCGAGCGTCACGGCGCCGGCGAACCCGACCACCAGCCCGACAGCGCGGTCGCGGCGCCGCCCGAACAGCAACCCCTCTGTGGTGGGCATGTCCGTGGATCACTCACGCGGTTACTTAAAATCGCGTCGGACGGACGGCTGCCGTCCGGCCCGCCCCCGACGCGTCGCGCCGGTCAGTCGCGCCGGAGCTCGCGCACTCGGTCGATGTTCCACGCGAAGCTCTTCCCGTCCTCCGTCGGCGTCTCCAGCGCGAGCGGCACGTCCGCGAGGGCGGGGTGGTTGAGGAACCGCTCCATCCCCGCCTCGCCGATGTGGCCCTCGCCGATGTGGGCGTGCTCGTCTTTGTTGGTGCCGCACTCGTGTTTCGAGTCGTTGAGGTGGACGTATTTGAGGTGGTCTAACCCGACCACGTCGTCGAACTCCCCGATCGTCTGGTCGACCGCCTCGGGCGTCGAGAGGTCGTAGCCCGCGGCGAAGGCGTGGGCGGTGTCGACGCAGACGTCGATCTCCGTCTCCGTGCGGTCGATGATCCCCGCGAGGTGTTCGAACTCGCCGCCGAGCTTCGTCCCCGCGCCCGCGTCGCTCTCGATCAGGATCGTCACGCCGTCGGGCACGTCGAGGTCGTTGATCACCGAGGCGGCGTTGTCGAGGCCGCCCTCGACGCCCGCGCCCGTGTGCGCGCCGAGGTGGACGTTGACGTACGGGATTCCCAGCTTGTCGGCCGCGTCGACCTCCCTTTGCATCGAGTCGAGCGACTTCTCGCGGAGCCCCTCCTTCGGCGTACAGAGGTTCACGAGGTAGGAGGTGTGGATCACCCACGGCCCCTCCATCTCGCGTTCGGTCTCCGCTCGGAACTGCTCGGCCGCCTCGTCGTCGATGTCCGGGTCCTGCCACACCTGCGGCGAGTGGGTGAATATCTGTCCGCAGTTGCCGCCGAACTGCTTCTGTCTGAACACCGCGTTCGCGATGTTCCCGTGTGGCGGCGTTTCCGGATCGTTCGATGCTCTCGAAGCGGAAATGGATACGTGCGCGCCGACGTTGAGACTCATACCTGACACTGGGGGGCGGCAGAAAAAGCCCCTTCGGAAGCCGTCGTCCGCCGCCGGACGGAGGCTACGTCTCGCGCGTCCGCGATCCCGGTCGCGTCCGGACCCACGCCTCGCTCCGGTACTTCTCCGCGGCGATCTCCTCGGCCCGCTCCAGCTCGGCGTCCGTCCACGACCCGTCCGCATTCACGGTCGCGTCGGGCGCCGCTCCCGCCCAGTCGAGAAGCGCGGCCTCGACGGCCGCCACCGCGTCCGCGCGGTCGACGTCGACCAGCTCGTCCATCCCGACGACGCGCTCGCGGAACGCCCCGGGCGTCACCGGCGGGTCGGCGAAGACGCCGAGGTGGCGGCCGGCGTCCACCGAAAACGTCAGCGACCCGTGCTGGATCACCGCCTCTCGCTTTCGGTACTGCGCGTTGCCCGCGATCTTCCGGCCGTCGCCCGCCTCCTTCCCGTCGTCCGCGTCGCCGCTGTTCCCCACTCGCGCGACCACGTCGTGCGCCGGGTGAAGCTCGCGGAGGTAGCAGGCCGGGTGGTACAGCGCCGGCACCGACTCGTCGACGTAGTCCGCGTCGATTCCGAGCCGGTCGAACGCGTCGAGGACGGGCTCGCACAGGAGGTGGTAGCAGTCGAGCAGCTCGCCCGGAACCGTGTCGGCGGGCACCGCGATGGAGTAGGCGATGTCGCCGCGCCCGTCGTGGTAGATCCCGCCGCCGCCCGTCTGCCGGCGCGTCACGTCGATCCCCTCGCGCTCGCAGAACGCCCAGTCGACGGTCTCCGGGTCCTGATGACGGCCGAGGGTGAGACAGCTCGGCTCCCAGCGGTAGGTGCGAACGGTCGCCGGCCCGCCCGCCGCGGCGGTCTCGGCGGCCACCTCGTCCAACGCCATCTGCATCGGGCCGGGGCGGGCCTCCTCGCGGATCAGCTGCCAGTCGACGGCGGGCGCGGTCATACCCCGACACTCGACCGCCGCTCCGAAAGCCGTTGCGCTCGGCTCCGGCCGCGCCGCCGCTCTCAGTCGCCCAGCAGCGGACGCGAGGCGTTCAGCCCGACGAGCCCGCCGCAGACGACGACGGCGCCCATCGCCGTCAGCGGATTGAACAGCCCGACGAGCGCGACGGGGACCGCGATCCCGTTGTACACCAGCGCGAGACCGAGGTTCTGTCCCACACGCCGCCGCGCCGCCGCCGCGAGGTCGAAGGTCGTCTCGACGAGCGAAAGGTCGTCGTCGACGATCGCGATGTCAGCGGCGTCCGCCGCCAGCGCCGTCCCGCTCCCGAGCGAGATTCCGAGGTCGGCCGCAGCGAGTGCCGGCGCGTCGTTGGTCCCGTCGCCGACCATGGCGACGCGGTGGTCCCGCTGGAGCCGCCGGATCGCGGCCGTCTTCCCCTCGGGCGGAACCCCGGCGAAGACGTGGGCGACCGCCTCCTGCTCGGCGAAGAAGTCGGTCGCCTCGGGGTCGTCACCGGTGAGGACGACGACCTCGACGCCCCGTTCGCGGAGGCTCGCCACCGTCTCCGCCCAGCCCTCCCGGGGTTCGTCGCCCACGACGACGAGCCCCTCCGCCCGCCCGTCCCGACCGACGACGACCGGCAGGCGCCCGAACCCCCGTGCCTCCCGGGCCGCGCTCTCGACGTCCGCAGCGACGCGCCAGCCCTCGTCCACGAACAGACCGAGGCTCCCGACGAGCACCTCCCGGCCGTCGACAGTTCCGGACACGCCCTTCGCGTGCGTGCGGAACTCCCGTACGTCCGGCTGCGTCGCGTCCGCCCGGCCGTCGACTCCGTCGACGGCGGAGACGACGGCGGCCGCGGCCGGGTGCGCGGCCCGACGCTCCAAGGCGGCGGCCGCAGCGAGCGCGCCGTCGGGCGCGTCGGTCGAGACCACGTCCATCTCGCCGGTGGTGAGCGTGCCCGTCTTGTCGAAGACGACGACGTCGACTTCCCGGAGCCGTTCGAAGATTGTGTCGTCGAGGACGACGACCCCTCGCTCCATCGCGTCTCGGATGCTCGTCGCGACTGACAGCGGGGTCGCGACGCCAAGCGCCCACGGAGTCGCGACGAGCAGCCCGAGCAGCGCCGTCATCGCCGCCTCCGGTCCGCTCCGCCCCACGGCGAACGCGCCGACCCCGACCGTGACGGCGAGGGCGGCGAGGGCCCACGCAACGCGGGACGCGAGCCGGTCGGCCCGGCGTCGGATCCCGTGGTCGGCGCTCTGGATCGACCACAGCGAGTCGGTGATGCGGTCGACGCTGCTCGTCACCGGGTCACTGACCTCGACGACGGCGGCCCCGCCGCTGACGACGGCGCCGCCGACGACCTCGTCGCCGGTCCGCTTCGGGACCGGGAGCGCCTCGCCGGTGACGACCGCCTCCTTCACCGTACAGTCGTCGCCGACGAGCGTCCCGTCGACCGGGATCCGCTCTCCCGCGCGGACGAGGATCCGGTCGCCCGGCGCGAGCATGCCCACGGAGACCTGTCTCGGCTCGCCGTCCGCGTCCAGCCGCCGAGCCTCGCTCGCCTGCGACACCGTGAGCTCGGTGAGCCGATCCAGCGCTCCCCGCTTGACCGACGCCTCGAAGAAGGCGACCCCGGTCGCGACCGCCGCTACCACGAGCGTGAGGTCGTAGAAGATATCGTTGTCACCGAGCAGCACCGCACCGGTCCCGTACGCGAACGCACTCACGGCGGTGACCGCGACGAGCACGTCCGTCGTCGGCCGCCGCATCTTCAGGCCGACGTACGCCCCGCGCAACACTGGCATCCCGGTGAAAAACAGGATGACCGCGGTCAACACGAAGTAGACGCGCAAAAACAGGAAGCCGCTCGCGCCGGTCAACCGAAACGCCCCCTCGAACGCGTCGAGGAACGCGAGGTCCAAGTACGGCGCGAGGTGGGTCGGGTACATCACCGAGACGTACGGCACGAGCAGGAACGCACCAAAAACGATCCCAGCGGCGTACCGGAGCCCGAGGACCTCGTCGCTTCGGCGCTTCCGGCTCCCAGACATCTCCCGGCTTCGCCGCGCTTCCGCCGAGCCCGTCTCGGAGTCCGCCGCGTCGTCCCGAAGGAACGCCGTGTATCCCGTCCGACTCAGCGACTCGCGTAGTTCGCCGGCGGACACGGCCTCCGGGTCGTGGGCGACCCGGACCGTCTCCGTGACGTAGCTGGCCTCCGCGTCGGAGACCCCGGAAACGGAGTCGGCGACGGACTCGAGGTACTCCTCGCACGTCGGAGAGTGCATCCCGTCGATCCGGAAGAACGTCTCGACGCGGCCGTCGGGAGCCGCCGGCGACGCCGCCCTCGGACTCCCTCCCGGTTCCGACGCCGAATCCGCCCCTCCTTCCGCCGCCGGACCGAGCGTGCGCCGGATGTCTCGGCAGCCGGAGCTACAGAACGCGGTCCCGCGTTCGCCGCGGACCGGTTCGCCGCGGATCGACCGCCCGCAGCAGCCGCACTCTGCCGTCGCGTTCGATCGGTCCATTCGGATTCGGACGTAGCGGCGGCCCCCACTTACCACCCTCGAACGGACCCTTCTCTCGCGGACAACCGACCGACCACGGGTGGGCCGTCGTCCGCGACGACCGAGTTCGGGACCGTGAATTGGATTTGTTATCGCAGCATATAATTTATTGGCCGCGCCCGAACGCGCGTCCCTTTTACGAATCGCCGGAGTAGGAGCGCGTATGGTGCGAAACGTCGCCGGCGACATGGCCGACCTCGACCCCGAGGACTTCTACCTCCTCTCGGGCGTCGAGCAGGGGATGCGCTTCTCGGAGTGGGTCCGCCGCGACAAGCTCCCGGAGTACGCCGACCTGACGCGCGAGGAGGTCGACTACCGGATCGACCGGTGCCTCGACCGCGAGCTGATCGAGCGGAAGACGATCCAGTACGAGGGGTACCAGCTCACCTTCGAGGGGTACGACGCCTTGGCGCTCCGGACGTTCGCCGAACGCGAGACGATCGACGGCGTGGGATCGCCGCTCGGGCTCGGCAAGGAGGGCGACGTGTACGAGGCGCAGTCGTTCCGCCCGCTCGCCCTGAAGTACCACCGCGAGGGGTACACCAACTTCCGCGAGGTGAACCGCGAGCGCGAGTACACTGCCGACCGCGATCACGTCTCGTGGCTCTACACCGCGCGCAAGGCGGCGGAACGCGAGTACGAGGCGATGGAGGCGCTGTACCCCGACGTGAGCGTCCCTCGGCCGGTCGACCACAACCGGCACGCCATCGTGATGGAGAAGTTCGCGGGCGTCGAGCTCGCGCGCGCGAAACTCGACCCCGAGCAGGCGGTCGGCGTCCTCGACTTGATCCTCCGCGAGCTCGCGACGGCGCACGAGCTGGGCTGGGTCCACGCCGACGCCTCCGAACACAACGTCGCGGTCGCCGAGAGCGGCGTGACGATATTCGACTGGCCGCAGGCGGTGCCCGTCGACCACGAGAACGCCCGGGAGTTCCTCGAACGCGACGTCGGGAACCTCCTGCGCTACTTCGCTCGGAAGTATCCCCACGAAGTCCCCCGAGACGCCGACACGGAGGCCATCGCCGCCGCCATCGCCGACGGCTCGTTCGAGAGCGTTCGGGCGTTCGGCGCCGAATAAACCACATACGGCGATACAGAATCTCACTCGGCCAGAAGTTGAGGCCGCTCTTCTCAATGCATATGGCCCGCTCTGATCAGGTCCTCCATCTAGAGTTGGTCAATTGGCTTGTTAATTATCTCGAAGACTTCACTCGCCCGATAGAACCGATTGCGCTCTTTTCCGGTGAGTTCTTCGAGTATCCCATCATCCTCCAGCTGAGCAACTAGCCGATTCGCCGTACTGTATTCGACATCTAACCAGTCGGCTGCTGTGTTCACGTCGAGATACGGGTCCTCGAAGAGTCGCATGACTAGTTCGAGGATATTCTCAGACCGCTCACTCTGGTAGCGTTGTTGATAGTCTTCTCGGAGGTCGACCAGCAAGTTCGCACGTTGATGGGCCTCATCTGCCTGCGACTGTACACCACGTAAGAAGAACAGGAGCCATTCTTCCCAATCACCGCGCTGGCTGACTGCCAAGAGATGATCGACGTATTCTGACCGTCGTGCATTGAAATACGAACTTAGGTAGAGATATGGTTCGGGTAAGAGACCGTCACGCTGTAAGAGGAGGCTGATCAACAGTCGGCCGAGCCGTCCATTCCCATCAAGAAACGGGTGGATCGTCTCGAACTGGTAGTGAATCAGTCCGATTCGAAGAAGCGGATGAAAATCTGTATCCTGACTCGCATACTCGAGCAAGTCTTCAAGAAGATCGGGGATCTCGTTCGGAGGGGGCGGCACGTACCTGGCGTCCTGAATGTATGGTGTACTACCGATGAAGTTCTGGGTCGTACGGAGTTCTCCTGGGTCAGCCTCATCCCCACGAACACCCGAAAGCAACTGGTCGTGCATTTTGCACAACAGCTCGACAGTAATCGGATCGCCAACTGTGATCGCATCTAATCCGTGCGTCAGCGCGCGCAGATAGTTTACGACTTCTTGGGTTCCCTGTTGCCTGTCTTCGTCGATGAGGGCTTCCTGTCCGGCCTCGTAAGCGTAGATATCTGAAAGGGTAGCATGTGTCCCTTCGATTTGCGAGGATTCCAGTGCTTCCTTTCGGATGAACGGTTCAATCAGGATCTCTCTTGAGCCAACACGTGGGCCGATACCGTGGAGCCGACCGAGTGCCTGTGTCGCCTCCGCCAGTGGTGTGATGAGCTGTTCAGTGTTGATTGAAGGAGGGAGGGGATCAGGCCGGAACGCTGAATACGTCCCCTTCGGTGTCGTCGTAGGAACGATTTCACCGGGAGCCGTCTCGTCGAAGTCATCTCGCTCCATCAGTGGTATTCATACAAATATGCCGGCCACTATTGGTGTTTTCGATGCTAAATCAAAATAACGTGGCGACTGATTGTATCATCACAACTACTCGGAACCGCTGGAGCTGGATTTAGCAACGATAAATTTCTCACCCTGAATCGAGCCAATGGATGTTGCCACCGCTGAGCCACTGTCTTCACTTACGATTCCCAGTAAGCACGTACGAACGCACGTCGGAGGATCGTCAGTAGGACGTACGTCTCGTACTTTTGGGTTTGGCAGTGCTCGCAGGGCTACATGTCCGCGACGATCTCCTCGATTGCCTCGTCGTACTTGTCGGTAAGCATGACGAGTGCGTCCCTAATCTGGGGTTGGATAGCTTCGACCATCTCTTCGACAGCGGGGTCGGTAGAATCCGGTAAGGAGTACGAGAGGACGATCGTATTCGCGTGATAGTACTTCGTCGTCCCGCCTCGCCCCTCCTCGAAACGGACGACGTCGACGAGATCGGCGTCCCGCAGCTCGTTGATGTGGTGTCGCACCGTGTTCTCCGTCCGGTCGACGCCGCGGTCCGCCAGATTCTCGTGGACCTCGGTCGCGGTCAGGGCCTCCTCGCCCAGGATGTCCAGAATCATCGCTCGCATTGGTTCGTCGATCGCGTCCGAAACGCGAGTGTCGCGCACCGCGATGTCTTCGAGACGGTGATCGGTACCGGAACCACTCATACGAGAACTGAGAGTGAGCACGGGGGAAAAGGTGGCGGGACGCGGGTGAAGAGCACCTCTCGACACGGCGGATTCCGAACGGACCCACACAAGTGAAAGCTCTAGACGACCCGTTTGACCGTTCCGACGACTCATTTCCACATTCAAACATATCATCTAAAAAATACTTATGGCAATACGGGCACTACGTAGAATTGCAATGAGCGACACAACCCAACTCCGTGTGATGGACTTCGACTGTCCGTCTTGTGCGAGTACCGTCGAACGCGCTCTCGGCAACGTCGAGGGCGTCGAGGATGTGGAGGTTCACTACTCGACCGGTCGTGTGGAAATCCACTATGACGACAGCCTCGCCGACCCCAACACGTTCGAACAGACCATCGAGAACCAGGGCTACACCCCGCAACCCGCCTAAATAGAGACTTATGAACACGCAACCCATCAAACGATACTACCGCAAACACCGGCAAGCTGTCATCGCCGGGAGCAGCGGCCTGTTGTACGGTGGCGGCTGGAGCCTCGGCTACCTTACCGGCTTCGACACCGCCAGCGCTGCGATCCTGATCCTGGCAGCCATCGTCGGCGGGTACGACATCGCCAAAACCGCCTACCACGAGGTCAAAAGCCAAACGCTCGGCATCAAGACGCTCGTGACCATCGCCGCCATCGGCGCCATCGGTATCGGTGCCTACTGGGAGGCCGCCGCCGTCGTCTTCCTGTTCAGCCTCGGCAGCTACCTCGAAGGGCGGACGATGCGGAAGACGCGGAACGCCCTCGAAGAACTCCTGGAGATGACCCCCGACACGGCGACGGTCCGTCGGGACGGTAACCTGCAAGAAGTCCCCGCCTGCGAGGTCGAAGACGGTGAAATCGTCGTTGTCAAGCCAGGCGAGAAGATTCCCGTCGACGGTGATGTCGTCGAGGGCGAGAGCGCCGTCAATCAAGCCCCCGTCACGGGTGAGAGTGCGCCCGTCCACAAAGCCGACGGTGACGAAGTCTACGCCGGCACCATTAACCAGGAGGGCGCCATCGAGATCGAGACCACCGGTGCTGGGTCAGACACGACGCTCCAGCGGATTATCCGGCGCGTGGAGGAAGCCCAGGAAGCCCAGTCCCCGACGGAGAGCTTGATCGACCGCTTCGCGAAGTACTACACGCCGGGCGTGATCGCGCTCTCCATCGGTGCGTTCGCGGTCACGCAGGACGCGATGCTGTCGCTCACTCTGCTAGTAATCGGCTGCCCGGGCGCGCTCGTCATCGGCCCGCCGGTCAGCATCGTCTCGGCCATCGGCAACGCCGCCCGCTCGGGCGTCCTTATGAAGGGCGGCGAACACCTCGAACGGGCCGGTAAGATCGACCTAGTAGCCGTCGACAAGACGGGCACGCTCACCAAAGGCGAGACCACCGTCGCCGACGTCGAAGGGTTCGGGACGAACGCCCGCGAGGCGCTCGAGCTTGCGGCCATCGCTGAGAAGAAGAGCGAACACCACCTCGGTGACGCGATCGTCGCAGCTGCCCGAGACCGTCCCAGCGCGGTTACAGACGGAGGCACAGTCGCCGCCGAGACGGACGGAACGGGCGACGAAACCCCGTCGATTCCCGACCCTGACGACTTCGACGTGGTCGCAGGCAAGGGCGTCGTCGCCTATCACGACGGCCGCGAGATTGTGGTTGGGAACCGCTCGCTGCTCGACGAGCGCGACATCGCTATCCCCGACGACGTCGCCGAGTACGTCCGTGAGCGTGAGGAGCGCGGCGAGACTGCTGTCCACGTCGTGCTCGATGGGACAGTTGTGGGCGTCGTCGCTATGCGCGACGAACTCCGCGAGGCCGCACCCGGTGTCGTCGCCCAGCTCCAGGATGCGGGCATCGAGACGGTGATGCTGACCGGCGACAACGAACGAGTTGCTGCTGCGGTCGCGGCGGAGGTCGGTATCGACGACTACCGGGCCGAACTCCTTCCGGAGGACAAACAGGCCGTGATCGAGGAGTTCCGTGAGGACCACGTTGTGGCGATGGTCGGGGATGGCATCAACGACGCGCCGTCGCTGGCGACTGCCGACGTCGGGATCGCGATGGGCGCGGCCGGGACTGATACCGCCATTGAGACGGCGGACATGGCGTTGATGGCCGACGACCTCGAACGCATCCCGTACGCGGTAACGCTCAGCAAGGCGACCCGGTGGAACATCTACGAGAACGTCGGCGCGGCAGTGCTGACGGTGACGGTCCTGCTTGCGGGCGTGCTGACGAGCTACGTCACGCTCGCGGCGGGGATGCTCGTCCACGAGGCCAGCGTGCTCGCGGTCATCCTCAACGGCATGCGCCTGCTCCGGTACGAATAGAATCACCAACCAATCCACTCGCAACCATACCAATGTCAGAGAACACGATGCCGACCGAAACGAACCGCACTGAATCGAACTGGACCGTTGAATACGATGTCGAACCGATCCGGATCCGTGATCCCGTCGCGGAAGCGCTGGCCGTCCTCGAACCCGGCGAGCCGTTTATCGTGACCTACGAGGACGTCGTGAAGGCTGCGGGGCACTCCTGTCCGACCGCTTCGGGCGCGTATCGCATCGCCCAGCTCGGGCTGGACGCACTGTACCCGGACGAGGTTCCCGTCCGCAGCGACATCGAGGTGCTGGCGGGCGGTCCGCGTGACCACGCCACCTACGGTGTGATGGGACGCCTCATCTCGTATGTGACCGGCGCGGCCCAGGAGGACGGTTTCGGTGGGCTCGCCGGTAGTCACGGTGATCGGACGAACATGCTGACGTTCGACGCGTTCGACCCCGATAGTGCTGCCCCGACGTTCCGCTTCCGCCGGACCGACACCGACGAGACCGTCGAGGTGACCTATCACGTCGGCGACGTTCCGAATGGCGGGCCAGCTCTCAGCAACCTCCAACAAATCATTGACGGAACAGCGAGCGAAGACGACCGCGAGCTATTCGCCGACGTGTGGCACGGCCGCGTCCAGAGCGTTCTCTCCGACGACTCGCTATTCACCGTAACGACCGTTGAAACCTAGGGCGAGAGGATAATCACGACGGAAAACAGAAAAATGACGGTCAGGTTTGGATTGGTTCGTTTCGGACAGTACCGAACACCTTCCGATGGAGGCGAGTCCGTACAAGAGTCAGGGTCTGGGTGCTCAAGTGGTCTCAAGTAACTCCTCTCGCCGTGATGTCTTTCGACGAATCGCTCAGCGTCCATACGTCGATTGGCCAGCATACGACTCAACCCCCCTGTACGAGCGGAACTCCTTGGCGGCACTCTCCGAAGATATCCGCGCCGTTTCTGGAGCCTGGTTTGACCACCAAGCCCACGACTCGATCCAGGCATTTGTCTGTCAATGCCCACTGTCCTACGTGGATTTCAGTCCGCACGACCGGTATTCGGGTCCGACTCGATACGAGATGCTACAGCTCTTCAGGGCGTTCTTGCTGAAAGAAGTGTATGGCTGGGACCACGAAACAGGGTTCGTCGAATACCTCCGGCAGCACTCAGAAACCCGTCGCTCGATCGGGTTCGACTCCGTTCCCGACCAGTCGACGCTCTGGCGCAGTTGGAACAAGCGTTTTAGTGCCGAATTGCGTGAGACAGTCGAGACAGCTGCGCGGACTATCCTCATCAAAGCCCAGAACGCCGATGTCGCCGTCCCACGCGAACCAGAACGGCATCATCCATCTCAGGATGACGAAGCGGACGAATCGGCCTCAGACAATCAAGTTGTTCTTGACGAAGCGGCACCGATTACGGATCACGTTAGCCGCGTCGTCTTCCCGGTGTTCTCATTGAACCGTGGTGAAGGCTGTGAGATTCACGAAAACGCGTACTGGGACTTACAGACGTATCTCGGACTTCGTGAGCGACTGGCTGCGAACGAAGGGGCTCGCAGTTTCCTCTACGAGTCGACTCGGGATCGGACACCGCTGGGTCACGCCCATCGCGAGCACATCCGCGATCTCTCGATTGAACAGGTTCGCGAGATGTACCGGCAAGCAGTGAATCGACTGCTGAACGAGGTCGCGGAGACGGAACAGTTCTTTCGAGCGGGCATCGTCGCGATCGACATCACTGAAGCAGATCCCTTCACAGGAGATAGAGCGGGCTACGAGGACGAGATTATCGGGACGAAGGAGAAGACCGACGAATATGCCTACCAGTGGGCGACAGTCCAATTAGTCGGCAATGCCGTCCCGATCGTGCTTGACGCACGGCCAGTTCGGAAGGGTGAATCTCGCTTAGAAATCGTCGAGGATCTCTTGGATTCAGCTGAGGAGATGGTTCACGTTGATAACGTGCTGATGGACCGCGAGTTCGACAGCCAGCACGTTCTGGAGATGCTCAGCCAGCGCGGGCTGTCGTACGTCGTGCCGAAACGAATGCAAACCAGTGAAAAAGCCCAGGCCGAGCGGTTGCTCCAGCGCGATCAAGACCGCTACGAGACCGACCGGAAGCTCCACCTCGGCAAGAACGAATGGCACGAGACGACACTGATCTACCGTCGGAAAGAGGACTCCGAGCACGACGACCACCGGCAGTACTCGGTGTTCATGACGAATTGCGGGAGCGGTCACCTCACAGAGTACGGGTTTCGGTGGGAGATCGAGAGCGGCTACAGGTCGATAAAGCGGTTCATGGCGGCGACGACGTTGAAGAATTTTGGGCTTCGGTTCTTCTACTTCGCATTCGCGTGTCTCTTGTACTCGGTTTGGCGAGCGGTCGATTTGCTCGTCCAAGTCGAGCTGACGGGTGAGTACGAACACTCACCCATCGTGACGGCTGACAATACGCTCACGCTGCTGAAGAAGGAGACCGGAATCGGATAGAGAGATACTCTGTCTGGGGCCATCCGGATTCCTGAGTGGCAACGCTGTCGTGGATCTTGGAAATTCACCGTCTAGTTGGTAGTACGACACGAGAAGACTATCGAGAGTACATCCGAAGCAGCTTCGCCTCGAAAATTTGCCCGAAACCACGCATCACAGCCCCTCTAAACCCACTGTAGTCTCAACTTTCATCACTCGGCGTGTCCCACAGTTTCGGAGGATAGGTCAGTTCCAGGTTGAATTAGCATCAATTCGTGGTGATTTTCAGCGTTCTGGGATCAATTTTGAATTATTACTCTCGAACTACCAGACGAGCGTACGAAATTGCGTGGATTTTGGCGCTGCTGGATACGGTTGTCACTCTTGAGCGGCGGACCCAGCGAGATCTCAGCGGGTTAGTCGTGTGGAATCAACGACGAGGCAATGAGCTCAACACACTCACCCGCAGTCAACACTGGTGCGTAGTCCATCTCATTATCAACATCCGCTTTCAGCAGGAAGTCGGTGAGCCGCCAGATATTGTACAAGAGTACCGCGAACACGAAGTAGAACAGGCGAACGCGGTAGTCTTTTGAGGAGGTCTTGGCGAGAAAGTCGCCCTTGATCGATTTGTACTCGCTCTCGATTTGCCACCGGCGGCTGTAGCGCTGACAGAACGTCTCGGCTTCCTCGGGACCGACTCGTAGATTCGTCGCGAAGACGGCTGTTCCCTCCCCACTCGTCGACGGCACGTACAGAAGCCGCACTGGATGCGATCCAGATTCTACATGGACAGAAGCCGACTCAACAGCCACCTCTTGGTCGTCTTCCTCCATTTGTTCAAGTACATCCTGCTCAGAGCTGGAGATCCGCTTGGGAATAAGGTAATTCACATCGAGGTTTGAGAGTGTCTGGAACACTTGTATCGAGTCGAACTCCCGGTCACACAGCACTGTCTCGATCGGAACGTGTTCTTTCGCTCGTCGAACCAACCGTCGCACAGTACGATGAATCTGATTCGACGGGTTCTCATCCCACTCAGAGCTCTCTCGGACCGGCTCGACAGCCAAGATCAGTGGGATGTTCTGTCCGATGATCGAGAGGGTTGCGAATTTGAATGCTCGACCGTCTCTGTCCTCGGTCCCGCTGACCATCGGCATTCCTTCGACCTCTCCGTAATAGGGAATCGTGGTGATATCGATCGCGGCTGTGACTGGTCGCCGGAACGATGCTTCAGAGGCGATCATGGAGAGTAAGCGATCTGTCGTCTCATTGAATCCGTTCACGAGCTCTTCAGAATCGAATTGCTTGACGGTGCGGAGGTGGGTGTCACCGTGTGGGCTGTACTCTTCACCACGCCGGTACTGGAAGCGAGTCGCTCCCTGCGCGGTTCCGCACCGAACCATCCCCATGAACGTCTGGAACTCGAAAAATTGCGTATCCTCGTAAGAGGCGTTCGACGCTCGACCAGAGTCAAAGTAATCGAAGGCGTGGTCACGCGCGAGGCGTGTCGTCTGGATGATCTCCTCTTGTGAGAAGGATTCGTCTTCTACTGAGTCTCGGTCTTCTTTGGTATCGTCAACGATCTCAGTCTTTGGACGAACTTCAGGCGCTGGGATGTCGCGATCGTGGACTTCTTTGACAACGAAGTGGGCAGCAGCGTAGACGTACTTGTGAACGGCGTCGTCGAATCGATTTCGCCACGCCCGCGAGAACGCTGATTCGTCGGGCACTCGACTGAATCCGAGGATCGTCGCCACCTCTGGCTGCCGGGTGAGTCGTCGAGAGAAGCCGGCGTATGAGTCACCCGATATCTCCATGAAAACGAACGAGAGGACCATCGCGCGAAAGGAGAGCGGCGCAGGATGCCACGCTGGATACCCGTCTTCAATCGCGTCAGTCGAATGATCGAGGTTCTCGAATACGGTGACGAGGTCTAATCCTTCGAGTTCGTTTCGGATGGCGATCCCGAGCTGGTACGCTTCGCACAAAGAGCGTGATCGTGGATGCTCGCCGGGAGCCATGCTATCAGAACCACTCATACGATTGCTGAGATGAATACGTCGAAAAAGAGACCAACCTATTCCATCTCAGTCATCTGGATTCCCTCGACAAGTGATCTATCGATATCGTCATATTCGATGGTTCGCCCGCCGTGCTCGTCCGCGAACGTTTCGGCTTCCTCAGTCTCAGAGAATGGGATCAGGTCCGGTCCCATTCCGCCCATCACATCCGTTTCGACGGCGTAAGTGAGACCAGTCGCAGCGGCGAAGGTATCGGGCGCAGTCGGTGCCGGCATCTTCTTACGTTCCGCTTCCTCAGGAACCTCCCAGTCGACGCCGGAGTAGTCCGTAACGTAGATCGCGGTCGCCTCTGCACCGTCATCTACCATATCGAAGTGGTACGGAAAGAGTCCGTGCGCAAGCGTGTGGAACCATGCGAGGTGCGCAGCGTCTTCGGATTCTTCGGCGGCCCCTTCTGGGTTCCGGGTGTACATTGGCGTAGAAGATCTGTCCGTTGGGGCCGCCATGGTCTCCGATCACCATCCCGCCCTGGTAGTCCGTTTTCTGTCCCGACAAGTCTACTGGGTCGGGAATCGACTCGCCGCTCCCACCGAGACAGCCGGCGAGACCCGCCGCGATCCCCACTCCGATCGCGTGAATGGCGTGTCGACGCGATCCCGAATTATATCCGGGGCTGTGAGTCATATAATATCGCTCGGCCACGTGCTAAATACGATTCTGGTACGGCCGTCGAACACCTTGCTTGGGGGAGACGAGCAACCCGCAGCCGTGTCAGTGCCCCATCCCGCCGAGCGGCTGGTAGTGGGGAAACATCGGGTGTGGGAGGTGGACGCCGAGCGCCATCAGCCCGTGCGCGAACAAGACGTACCCCAGTACGACGAACACCACACCGAGCAGCCGATGGACGCGACGCCGGTGCGCAACGTCGATCGACTGGATAATCGTTCCATAGAGGAAGACAGCCGGGATCGTCCCGATACCGAGGGCACCGAGAGCGATTCCTCCAGTGGTGGGGGAGCCGCTCGCGAAGGCAAACAGATACGCGGGATACAGCATCGGGCAGGGAAGAAACGCGTGGACGGCGCCGAGCCCGACAATACTCGGGCTGTTGACGTGCCGGTGAACTCTCGTTGCGAGCCACGACGTGACGCGCTGGACGCCCGGGATACGAATATCGCCTCCACTTCCACCGATGACGTACCGAACGCCCGTCGCCACAATGAATCCCCCTACCGCAAGACCGACAGCACCCCGTAGGAGATCAGCGATCGGTGTCAGTTGGTCGGCGGTGACGAATACGACGCTTCCGAGTGCACCGAAAAGGGCCCCAAGAATCGCGTACGTCGTCGCCCGACCGATATTGAACAGGAAGTGCTGGCGAACCTCATAGGTCGTGAGATGACCGGCACGCCCGTCGTTGGCTGTTACCGTCCCACCGTCAGGCTGCGGCGCCATTTGCTTCGAGTACATCGTCACTAACGGTCCACACATCCCGATACAGTGTGCGCCGCCCAGTACGCCGATAAGAACGAAGAGTACGACGTCAATTCGGAACAGTGACTCGATCATAGCCGTTCTCGGTTGCGTACGAATTTGTGTCGTCTGGTGTATCTCTCGAACGAGCCCAGACAGGTACCACGGACGTGTTAGTGAACTACCCTACCCTACTCGCTCACGGCTGACGCCGTTCGCTCCTTGAGGGTAGGGCTTCCTGTTTCCACGACGCGCTTTGCAGATACAGGCGTATCCACAGGGAGCGCAGTCTCCACAGGCGTTGATTCGGAGTGTCCCACTCCTACATCTTGTAGACCCCGAGAAAGGATGTTCCACGCCGCGTTCGCGTCCCTGTCCGCCTCAAACCCGCAGGCAGGACAGGAGTGTTCACGGACCCACAACGGCTTCTCCGTCGAGACACCACACGACGCGCATTCCTTAGTCGTCCCTCTCGGATTGACCGCGACGAAGTGCGTTCCCTCACGCTCGCACTTGTATTCGAGCAACGAGAGGAACGTCCGCCACGCGGCGGAGGCGGTGTTGCGGCTGTTCGACGGCGACTCCATTATCCCCTTCACGTTCAGGTCTTCGACTGCTACGAGGTCGTACTTCCGAGCGTAGTACGCTGAGAGTTTGTGTAAGAAGTCGCCGCGCTTCCGACGGAGATCGGCGTGAGACTCCGCAACGCGCCGCCGTTGCTTCTCGTAGTTGTTTGACCCGTGCTGTTTGCGCGAGAGTTTCCGTTGCTCGCGCTCCAAGCGGTTGCGTTCGTTTGAGAGGTCGAGCGACCCGATCGCCGTGCCGTCGGTGTCGTGGGCGTACTTGAGAATCCCTACGTCGATGCCGACACACCGTTCGGGATTCTCGGGCGGCTCGGGCGGTTCACGGTCCATTTCGATGCCGAACGTGGCGAACCACTCGCCCGTCGGTTCCTTCTTGACCGTGACCTGCTTGAGTGTCGCGTCGTCGGGGATGGCGCGGTGAAGCCGAATCGGTATGTCCGCGAGTTTCGAGAGTGAGAGGACAGTCTGACCGCCCTTCTTGTCGAGCTTGAAGCCAGACTGACTGTACGTGAAACTGCGGA
>NZ_SGUC01000002.1 GCF_005435165.1 Halorubrum sp. GN11_10-6_MGM
CGCGTCAGATCTTGAAACGTATCGAGAACTGGTCTGTTCGATCTTTCACGACTACGCCGATCGGATAAGCTTCGCAAAGTCATGGATTGATCGCTTCTTATCTATTCAAAAGTTATGACTATCACTATCGGCGTCTCGTGATGACGAGAGAGCGAAGCTCTCTCGAACCACGCTCCTCGCTCGCGTTGCTCGCTGCGGTGCTTACAGCGCCTCTGACCGCCTCGCGACCGCCCCTTCGAGTCCCACCCACCCCGCACAGTACCTCACGCCTCCCCAGCCTCGGCGGACGGCCCGGCGCGGCTCCGCTCGCGCCGGACCGCCGCCTCCCTCGCGGGCCCCTCGCGGCCGCCCTCGGCGGCCGCCCGGCGGCGCGCCGTCGGCATGTTATACAACTAGCCGCGCTCAGTTCGGGTCCTCGATCGCTCGGGCAGCGGCGAGCACCTCGTCGTGGAGGGCATCGTTCGAGGCGACGAGCCCCGTCGAGTCGTGCCGCCAGCGATCTCCAGCCAAGTCCGTCACGCGCCCGCCCGCCTGCCGGATCACGAAGACGCCCGCCACCGTGTCCCACGGGTTCGCGGCGACGTTCGTGATCGTCCCCTCCAGCCCGCCGGCCGCGACCGTGGGGAGCACTACCTGCGCGGCGCCGAGCCGACGCATATCTCCGAACCGGGTGACGATCGCCTCGCAGGCGCGGGCGTACTCGTCGCGGGCGTCGTACGCCCACCAGATCGTCGGGTCGACGGTCGCGCGCCGGGGCTCGGTGGCGTCGCTCACCGAGATCGGCTCGCCGTTGCGGTACGCGCCCGTCGCGTCGGCGGTGTAGGTGTCGCCGAGCGCGGGGGCGACGATCGCGGCCGCAACGGGCTCGCCGTCGACGACGGCCGCGACCGCGGTGGCCCATACCCGGATGTCGCGGACGTAGTTGTGCGTGCCGTCGATGGGGTCGATCACCCACGCGGGGCCCTCCTCGGGCACGGTCTTCCGTTCGTCTTCTTCCTCGCCGACGACGGCGTCGTCCGGGTACGACTCGCGGATCTCGTCGATGACCGCGCGCTGGGCGGCGCGGTCGGCCTCCGTCACCACGTCGTCCTCGCCTTTCGTCTCCACGTCGATGTCGCTCCGGAACCCCTCGCGCGCCACGGCCGCGCCCGCCTCCGCGGCGCGCGTCGCGACGGCCGCGCGCTCGGCGACGTCATCGGCGCGCTCGTCTGCGTCGGTCATGCCCCCCGTCGCCGCTCCGGCGGCGTATAAACGTCGATTCCGCGCCCCGCCGCTGTCGCCCCCGGCGCCCCCGGCAAGCTTCGCCGCGCGGTCGAAATTAACTCGGTTCCGAATCTGAGTACCTTTAAGTGGGTCGCGGCCGCAGGAATGGGTATGGAACCAGAGGAAGCGGTCCGTCAGCTCGAATACACCATCGACGCCTCGCTCGACGAGATCGGTCAGCGCGCCGCCGCCGGCTACCGCCCCACCTTCGAGCGCGTGGCCGAACGCGCGGACGGGGCCGCGGTGTACGACCTCGCGGGCCAGCTCTCCGCCGAGGTCGTCGAGGGGTCCTGTCCCTCTCCGGCGGAGGCGAATCAGGTCGCCGAGCGCGTGCTCGACGACTGGGCGTACACCGACGGCGGGGCGTAAGGAACTCCCTCCCCGCTCCCGGTTCTCTCGTCAGCGTCGAACCGGAAGCCGCCATTCTCTCCCGCCGTCGGGAGCCGGTCACACCTCGGTCCGCTCCCCGATTTCGGGCGCGCTCGCCGCGACCCCGTCCGCGCGCAGGTCTTCGGCGAACGCCTCGCAGCGGTCGCCGTGATTCACCAGCACCTGCGCGTCTCGGTACGGGCGCAGGAACGACTCCAACCCCTCTCGGTCGGCGTGCGCGGAGAAGTCGTACGACTCCACCCGCGCGCTCACGGGCCGGACGCGCCCGTTCAGCTCCAGCTGCCCGCGCTCCTGAAGCTCTCGGCCCGGCGTCCCTTCCACCTGATACCCCGTCAGCGTCACGAGGTTCGTGGGGTTCGTCCGGATCTCCGGGAGGTAGGTGTGGACCGGCCCGCCCGCGAGCATCCCGGACGTGGTGACGATGGGCGCGTTCTCGGCCGCGATCCGCTCCCGCTGTCCGTCGCGGCCCGTGACGATGCGCGCCCGGCCGACCGCGTCGCCGAACGCGTCCGCGTCGCGCAGGAACGCCGGGTAGCGGCCGAGCATCTCCGTCACCTCGACGCCCATCCCGTCGACGTACGGCGTGAGTCCGTTCGCGGCCGCGACGAGCAGCAGTTCCTGCGTCCGGCCGATGGCGAACGCGGGCGCGACGACGGTGCCGCCCTCCCAGATCGCCCGCTCGACGCGCTCCGCCCACGCCGACTCCACCGCGGCGCGGTCCTCGTGGGTCACGTCCGCGTAGGTGGACTCACAGACCACGACGTCGGCGTCGGGGCGCGCGGTCGTCCCCGCGACCAGCCGCTGGTCGTCGGTGTGGAAATCGCCGGTGTACAGCAGCCGGGTGTCGCCGTCGTCGACGAGGACGTGCGCGGAGCCCGGGATGTGCCCCGCCGAGAACAGGGTCACCTCGTAGCCGCCGCCGTCGATTCCGCCGGCGACCGGGAACGCCTCCTCGTAGCCGTGTCGTCGCTCGACCTCGCCGAGCCGGGCGACGTGTTCGGCCCCGAACGGACACAGCGGGCTGTTGCCGTGGAGCTTCAGGGTGTCCTCGGCGAGGATGCGCGCGAGCTCGCCGGTCGGCGGCGTCCAGTGGATCGCCGGCCGGCGGTCGCCCTTCAGCAGCGCGGGGACCGCCCCGACGTGGTCGAGGTGGCCGTGCGAGACGACGACGGCCTCCGGCTCGGGATCGCGAACCGGGTACCGCGGCGGGTCGGCGGTCATGAGCCCGTAGTCCAGAATGAGGGTCTCGTCGACGAGGAGGGCGCTCCGACCGACCTCGCGGGCGCCGCCGAGGAACTCCAACTCCATCGACGGCCCGTAACCGCCGGCGGGGTTAGTGTCCGTCGGTCAGTCGATGCGCTCGGCCGCGTCGCGCTGGACCAGCGGGTCCGCGTTCTCGACCGGGAGGGAGACGACGTCCTCGCTGGCGAGCTCGTACTCCCGCTCGTCGACGCCGAAGATGGCTCCGACGTCGCGGGTGATCCGGACAGTCGCCCGTTCGGTCTCTCCGTCCGGTCCCGGGTCGGCGTCCGGATCGCCGCCTGCCGCCCCTCCGGACACCGCGCCGCCGTCCGTCGTCGCCTCGGCGCTCGGCCCCTCGTCGGCGTCGCTCGCGGGAGCGCCGTCCGGGGCGTCGCTCGCGGGAGCGTTGTCCACGGCGTCGCCCGCGGGAGTGCCGTCCACGGCGTCGTCGGAGTCGTCCTCGACGCCGACCGCCCCCGGGGGCGCGGGCTCCGGCGGGACCGGAGTCGGCTCGTCGTCGCCGTCGGTCGCCGCGTCTCCGTTCTGCTCCGGGACATCGGGCGCGGCGTCGTCCTCGGTCGGCTCGGACGACGCGCCGAGGGGCGCCTCTCCCCCGTTGCCTCCCATCGCGCCGGTGAGGGCGTCGGCGGCGTTTTCGTCGGCGTCCGCCCGTCGGGAACTCGGATCCGTCGACGACGCCTCGGCCGACGACTCGGCGACTTCGGCCGCCGAGTCGTCCGACCGCCGGTCGCCCGGCACCGAATCGACCGATTCCGCGGGATCGGCGGCGGCGGGCGACTCGGCGCCGGGCGAGTCGTCGGCCGCCGACCCGCTCGCCACCGGCGAATCGCCGGCGAGCACGTCGAGCACCGTCGACTTGTTCGCGGTGATGCGCTCGACGAGGTCGTCGAACAGCCGGCGCTCCTCGGTCGTCATCCCCTCCTCGTCGACCGACATGTCGGCCGCGGCGAAGGAGGCGAGCTTGACGACCTTGCCGACGCGGCGCTCGTACAGCGCCTCGGCGACCTCCTCTGCGGTCTCCACCTCGTCGGAGAGCCGTCGGACGTCGTCGTCGGCGAACGGGTTCTCGACCTGCTCGGCGCGGCGGTCGCGCGCGGCGCGGAGGTCCGCGACGTACGCGCCCACGTCGTCGTAAAACGAGTCCCGCAGGTGCTGGAGGCTGTCCTTCCGTCGCTCCTTCGCCTGCGCGGACCGGAGTTCGTCGAGGTTCATCTGTGGTCGGTCATCGTTCGGGCGCTTTCCGCGCCTCGCCGCGGGCCATCAGGAAGGCTCCCGCGAACTCGGGCACGGTGTTTCTACCGGATTCAACTCTGACGCGCTCACCGTTTAATTCTACCGTCCGATCCGCGTCCGTCTCGATCCGGATCTCGCGGCCGACGAACCGGTCGGGGACCGCGTCGCGGAGGGGGTCGAAGTCGGCGAGTTCGTCGCGGTCGAGCGGCGTGACGACCAGCGCGGAGCCGCCGTGGAGCGTCCCGGGAAGCCGGATGAGCCGTCGGGTGTCCGTGGTCACCGGCTCGTCGATCGGCGCCGCGTCGGTCGCGGCGACGCGCGAGGCGAGCGCGGAGACGAGCCGCCGCACGCCGGGGCCGCCGGCCTCCACGTTCCCCTCCCGGACCGCGGTCGGGTTCCGGTCGAACGCGCCGAGGATCGTTTCCGCGCGCCCCTCGCCGATCCCGTCGAGCTCCATCAGTCGCTCGCGCGCGGTCTCGTCGTCCATCTCGCGGAGGTCGTCGGCGTACTCGACCAGGGCGTCGTGGACGCGCGCGCCCCACCCGCCTTCGGTCCGGAGGACGCGCTTCGTCGTTCCGCGGTCGGAGACGGTCCGGATCAGGCCGTCGGTATCGAGGTCGATCGCCCGCACGTAGTCGACGATCTCCCGTCTGGCCTCGCTGTCCAGCTCCCGGACGCCCTCGTCGCGGACGTGGACGTGGTAGCCGCGGCCGCCCGAGAAGACGACGGTCACGTCCTCGAACGTGAAGTCGTCGTCGATGAAGTCCAACAGCCGCAGGAGGGCGTCCTTACACGCCGCCAGCATCTCCGGGTACGAGGTCGTCTCCGGGTCGACGCCGGGGAGGTGGTCGGCGTCCAGATCGAAGACGAGGTCCGCGTTCCGCCATCCCTTCTGTCCCATGGTCGCCGCGCCGGGATCGTCGTACCGCGCGGCCGAGAAGTACGCGTGGCGGGGCGCGTTGTCCGCGAAGAACGTGTCGACGTCGCCGAGGTCGAACAGCGACTGGTGGCGGACCATCGTCGTCCCCGACCCGGGGGTCCACGGGATGTGGCCCCACTCGCGGAGGTTCGCGTCGGGCGGGAGCGACAGCGACACCGACCGGTAGTAGTCGCCGAACCGCCCCCGGAGGTACTCGCGGGTCCGCTCGTCCATCTCTCCGTCCCTACCCGCGGTCGACGTATCAACGTTGCCGTTCAAGAGCGGGCGCGGCGCCGTCCGCGTACGAATGATGCCAATGCGGTGGCGCGCGCCTGCGAGCGGCCGACAGGCCGCGAGTAGCGAGAAACCTTGGGTCTCTCGCTGGAGTCGGGCGCGCGGAGGACGACCGGAGGGAGTCCGAAGGCCGCGCCCGACGAGGCTGGGGAGGCGCGAGGTGCGGGGCCGGGCGGGACTCGAAGGGGCAGGGCTTCGGCGGTGGTCGTGTCGATCGGCGCTTCGCGAGCGTTCGCCGCAGTCGCCGCCTCGTCTCGGCCACAACACTATCCGGGACCGCTCCGTACCCGTTCGCATGCGCTCCGAAGAGGAGGTCAGAGAGCAGTACGAGTTCCTCCGCGAGCAGTTGGACGACGAGGAGATGAGCCACCGCGGCGTCGAGGAACTGTTCACGCACTACAAACGCGCGCTCGGTTGGGTGTTAGAAGAGGAACACATGTGAGCGACGTACGACACGTTTATGACGCTCTACCCAGTACACCCACGTGACGCTTCGTCTGGAGGGCCGAAGCGTCAGCGGGGACCAATCGGCAGGCCCGACGCGGCTTTTTTCCGCGTCGGGCGTGCCTTCTTCGGAAACTGATTCGACTAGCGTCCCGCACGAACTCGAGACGCTCCGTATCCCGACTCCGACGTCCGCCGGGACGGACCGCGCTCCCGACTCCGAATCGCTGACACGTCAGACGGTAAAAACGAGTTTGCGCCGCCGACGTGCGACCTCGTTCCGACAGACAGTTGCGGAGTTGACACAACGAGCCCGTCGGTTACGGAGGGTAAATGGCCGCGGGGCGGTCGTCCGAGGACTGAAATAACGGTATATTTATTTATTTTCGACAGGTATGTATGAGCAGTTGTATGTACGACCTCACAGGTTTTCAGCGTGACCTGCTCTACGTGATCGCGGGGCTCGACGAGCCGCACGGGCTGGCCATCAAGGAGGAGCTCGAAGAGTACTACGAGAAGGAGATCCACCACGGCCGCCTCTATCCCAACCTCGACACGCTCGTCGAGAAGGGACTCGTCGAGAAGGGCCAGCGCGACCGCCGCACCAACTACTACACGCTGACCCGCCGCGGGCGCCGCGAGATCGAGGCCCGTACCGATTGGGAAGCCGAGTACATCGAGCACTGACGCGGCCGCCCGTCGCTCCCCCACCCGACCGATAAGCCGCCGCTGTTCTTCCCTTTCGCCGCTGTTCTTCGTCCGCTGCTCGGCCCGCCGCCGTGCCGTCCCGAACGGTTGGATTCAAGTCCGCCCCGGCGGAACCGGAGCGTATGCAACCGGGAGATCGCGTCCGCGTCGAGCGCGGGGGCGTCACCAACGAGGGCGTACTGCTCCCCTCCACGACGCGCGACCACCTCGTCGTCAAGCTCGACGGCGGGTACAACGTCGGTATCGACCGCGACGAGGCCGACGCCGAGGTGTTGGAGTCCGGCGTCCGCGAGGTCGACCCCGCGGCCGACGCCGACGACGGCGGCGACGCCACCTCGGAGATCACCTTCGACGAGGGGCTGCCCACCGTCTCGCTGATCTCCACCGGCGGAACGATCGCCTCCACCGTCGACTACCGGACCGGCGCCGTCACCGCGCAGTTCGACGCCGAGGACGTCCTCCGCGCGGTCCCCGAACTCGCCGGACGCGCGAACTACCGCGGCCGGGTCGTCGCGAACATCCTCTCGGAGAACATGGACCCGTCCATCTGGCGCGACCTCGCGGACGCGGTCGCCGAGGAGATCGAGGCGGGCGCCGACGGCGTCGTCGTGATGCACGGCACGGACACGATGCAGTACTCCGCGTCCGCGCTCTCCTTCATGCTCGACTCGCCGGTCCCGATCGTGTTCACGGGGAGCCAGCGCTCGGCGGACCGGCCCTCCTCGGACAACGTGATGAACGCGGTGTGCGCCGTCGAGGCCGCGAAGGCCGACCACGCCGAGACGCTCGTCTGTATGCACGCGAGCCCCTCGGACGACGCCTGCGCGCTCCACCGCGGCACGCGCGTCCGGAAGAACCACACCTCGCGGCGGGACGCCTTCGAGACGGTCGGCGCCGAGCCGCTCGGGCTGATCGACTACGAGGCCGCCGCGGAGGCGGGAAGCGAGGGCGACGCGGCCGACGCCGCGATCGAGTGGCACCGCGAGCCGCTCCCGCGTAGCGGCGGCGAGAGAGGCGACGAGAGCGCGGTCGACGTCGACCTCGCCCCGGACCTCGACGGCGACGTCGAACTCGTCAAGTTCACGCCCGGGATGGACCCGGCCGCGTGGGAGTACCTCGACGGCAAGGACGGCGTCGTTATCGAGGGGACCGGCCTCGGCCACGTCCACACCGACCTCATCCCGCGGATCGAGGAGCTCGTCGAGGGCGGCACCGTCGTCGCGATGACGAGTCAGTGTCTCGCCGGCCGCGTCTGCGACCGCGTGTACGACACCGGCCGCGACCTGCTCGACGCGGGCGTCGTCGAGGCGGGCGACACGCTTCCCGGCACCGCGAAGGTGAAGCTGATGTGGGCGCTCGCGAACACCGCCGACCCCGCCGACGCGATGGGCCGCGACCTCGCCGGCGAACTCACCGAGGAGTCGCGGCCCTGGCGATGAGCGAGGGCGACAGCGGCGACGGCGTCGCGGGCGCCGATACCGCCGACCCCGAGACGACCGTCGTCGTCCGCGAGGCCCGCCCCGCCGACGCCGACGCGGTCGCGGCGTTCACCGGGGACACGTGGGGCGAGCGCCACGAGGACTACATCCCGCGGGTGTTCCCCGACTGGGCCGCGTCCGACGACCCCGACCGGGGCACGTTCGTTGCGACGCTTCCCCCGGAAGCCGTCGACGCTGACGGCATCGACGACCTCGACGGCCGAGCGTCGGGCGACACGCACGTCGAGGGCGACGGGACCGGCGCGGCCGACGCGGGCGAGCCGGAGGCGGTGGTCGGCTGTATCCAGGGCGCGCTGCTCTCCGAGTGGGAGGCGTGGGGACAGGGGATCCGCGTCGACCCCGCCGCGCGCGGCCACGGCGTCGGCACGGCGCTCTCCGAGGCCGCGCTCGGCTGGGCCCGCGAGCGCGGCGCGACGGTCTGTCGGAACATGGTGTTCTCGTGGAACGTCATGGGGCTCGGCCAGTCGCGCGCGGTCGGCTTCGAGCCCGAGACGGAGGTCCGGTTCGCGGAGCCGGAGCCCGACGCCGACGCGCTCGACGGCGACGCGGACGCCGCGACCGCCGACGGCGACGCGGTCGCCCCCGTCGCCGACCCCGATCCGAACGCGGCGTGGGCGTTCTGGAGCGACAGCGACGCCCGCGACCACCTGCGCGGCCTCGCGCTCGATCCGGGCGAGTCGTGGGCCTGCTCGCAGCTCACCCGCGAGCGGCTCGCGGCCGCGGCCGCCGAGGGGCGACTGATCGCGGTCGCCGACGCGGCCGCGGTCGCCGGGTTCGCGGTCCGGACGCGCGTGACGGAGCGCGAGGTCGACGGGGAGACGACCCGGGCCGCGACGTACGGCGTCGCCGCGTGGCGTGACGTCGACGCGGCGGGCGTCCTGTACGACGCGCTCGCCGCCGACGCGGCCGAAGCGGACGCCGACGCGGCGCGCGCGCTGATCCCGGAGACGGTCGAACACGTGAGCGACACCGGCGCCAACCGCGTCCCGGTCGCCGGCGAGCCGGACTTCGTGATGTGCGCCGACCTCACCGGCGGGGACCGATGACCCTCTTCGGTCTCGCGCTCCCGTGGTCGCTGCCGCTCACGCTCGTCATCTACGGCGTCGTCGTCGCGGCCGCGGCCTGGATCTACCGCGACGCGAGGGCGCGCGGGAACCGCTACGCGATACTCTGGGCGCTCGCGACGCTCCTGTTCACGATCGTTCCGGTGCTCGCGTACCTGTACCTCCACCGCGACGCGGGACCGGCGCGCTGAGTCGGTCGCGCCTCGCGTCGGATCGGTCCGACGCCGCGCAGTTCGGTCGTCCCCGACCGCTTATGTGTGACGGCATGGAACGACCGACGGATGCCCTCCTCCCGACTCCCCGGACCGCTTCGCGCGCTCGGTCGCGGTCGTCGCCTCCGCGCGCTCTCGGTGGCGGTCGCCAACCTGCTCCCGCTGGTCGGCGTCGTCGCCCTCGGCTGGAACGCGGCCGCGCTGATGACGCTGTACTGGTTCGAACTCGGGATCACGTCCGGCTGGGCGCTCGTCCGCGCGCTGTTCGCCGGCAGACCGTCCGAGATCGAGCGGGACGGGCTGATCGTCGGCCCGCTCGCGGAGCGCCGCGCCGGGCTGTCGATCCCGCTGACCGGCGTCGAGATCCGATTCTCGTCGCTGCTCGTCCTCCCCATCGCCGCGGCGATCCTCGGCGTCGTCTGGGTGGTCGTCGGCACGCTCACCGTCGGCGTCGTCGCCGACGGCGGGCTGGGGCCCGAGGCGCTCGACACCGTGACGCTCGCGGTCCTCGCCGTCTTCGTCGGGGAGGGCGCGACGACGCTCGTCGAGTACTTCGGTCGCGGCGAGTACCGCGACCACAGCGCCCAAACGGCGATTCAGGGCGTGTTCGCCCGCGGCGCCGCGATCTTCTTCGGCGCGCTGGTCACCGTCACGATCGTCGGCGCGAGCACGCTGGAGGGCGACGCGCCGATCTCGGCGATCGACCCGGACGCGATCGGGCTGCCGCTCCTGCTCGGGATCGTCGCGGTGAAGTTCGCCTTCGACCTCGCCGGGCTGTACGGCGACCGCCTCGCGGCGTTCGACGAGTCGTCGGCGCTCGATCTGGGCTTCTCGCACGAACCGCCCGCGGCGGAGCCGGTCGACGGCTCGCTCGCGGAGCCGGTCCGCACCGTTCGCCAGCCCGTCCGCGCGCGGCTGGCCGGGGCGCTGACGACGCCGCTCGGCCACCCGGGGCTGTGGTACCTCGCCTCGCTCCCGGCGCTCGGCGCCGCGCTGTTCGCGATCGGCGGCGAGTGGGGGGCCGTCGCCCTGCTCCTCTGCGTCGCCGCCGCCGTCCCGCTCGGCCTCGCCGCGCTCGACCACGAGCTTCGACACGGACTCGTCGCCTACCGCGCCGGCGGCGACGCGCTCGCGGCGCGCGACCGCCTCTCCGGCGTGACGCTCTGGCGCGTCGAGCCGTGGGACGAGACCGACCTGCGCGTGGAGCGGGGGCGGCTCGACCGCCGGCTGGGAACCGAGACCGTCGTGATCGAACTCCGGGACGACGAGCATCGGATCCCGGGACTCGCCGACCCCGAACCGATACTCGACGTGTTCGACCGGCGGGCGACTCGGCCGGACGGACAGGCCGGGCCGGACGGACAGGCCGGGCCGGACCGACAGGCCGGACCGGATCGATCGACCAAGTGAGCCGCGTCAGCCGTTCGCGTCGCTCGTCTCCTCCCACCCGGACAGCGAGTGCGCGTCGCCGCCGACCCGCTCGAACGCGAGGAGGGCCCCGGCGTGGACGGCGACGAGGACGGTCACGCTCGCGACGATGATCGCCACCGCCGGCGGCGTCGAGAGGAGTCCGAGCGAGGCGATGAGCGTCGTCGCGCACGCGGGCGGGTGGACCCAGTCGGTCGCGATCATCGCCCAGCTGGTCGCCACGAGCGAGAGGACCGCGCTCGCGGTCAGCCGGAACCCCTCGGGCGAGAAGGCGGGCGGCGTCGCCGTGAGCGCGGCGCCGTCCGCGACGACCGCCCACGCCGCCAGCCCGGCGAGCCCGCCGAGGAGGTGGCCCCCGACGACGCGGACGGCGCGGTCGCGGTCGGTCGGCGGGTCGAACGCGAGGACGAACGCGGACGGGCCGAGGCTCGGGAAGACGAACGGCCGGCCGGTCGCCCACGCGACGAGGCCCAAGACCGCGAACAGCAGGCCGGCGTACAGGCTGGTTCCGAGGCGGCGGCGCATTGCGATCCGGTCGGCTGGCGAGTCACAAAGTCCCGACGGATCGGGGACGCCGAGGCGGCGCGACGGCTCGGACGCGGACCGGCGGTATCGATCGCGATACGCGAACCCGAACGCCTAATTGGTCTCCCCTCGGCCGTGGAGACATGTTTGCGACGCTGCCGGACCTCCTCCGACTGCTCGTCGTCCCCGTCTTCGCGTGGGCGGCGATCCGGGACGTCCGGACCCGGCGCCTCCCGAACCGGATCTGGCCCCCGCTGTACCTGTTCGGCGCGCTGCTCCTCGTGTGGGAGGCCGTCTCGCTGTGGCCGTTCGCCGGGTTCGACGGGCGGATCTTCCTCGTGCGGGGCGCGATCAGCCTGCTGTTCGTCGCGCCGCTCGGCTACGCCTTCTGGTACCTCGGCGCGTTCGGCGGCGCCGACGCGAAGGCGATGATCGCGCTCGCGGTGATCTTCCCGACGTTCCCGGCCTACGAGCTCCTCGGGGTCACGCTCCCGCTCGTCGACACCCAGCTCGGCGTGTTCTCGCTCACGATCCTCACGAACACCGTCCTCATCGGGCTCGCGTACCCGATCGGCCTCGCCGGTCTCAACCTCGTCCGCGGCGAGGCCTCGCCGACCATGTTCTTCGCGCGCCCGGTCGAGACCGACTCGCTGTCCGACCGACACGGCCGGCTGTTCGAGGACGCCGACGGCCCGACCCGGAACGGGGTCGATCTGGACGCGCTCCGGATGTACCTGCGCTGGCGCGGGCTCACGCTCGCGGACCTGCGGGGCGACCCGGACGCCCTCCGCGACCCCGACTCGGTCGGCGAGACGTTCGACCCCACGGACGGCGGGACGCACGTCGGCCCCCGGACGGACGGTGGGCGCGCGGTCGACCGGGAACCCGAGGACGCCGACGACGCGGTCGACGCCGGGGGTACGGGCGACGGGACGGGCGACGCCGACCGCGACCCCGACGATCCGTGGGCCGCCGCGCGCTTCCTCGACGACATCGACCACGGCGCCTACGGCACCGACGCCGCGACGCTCCGCGACGGCCTCGATGTCGTCGCCCGCGAGGACCGCGTGCTGGTCTCGCCGGGGATGCCGTTCGTCGTCCCGATGGCCGCCGGGCTCGTCGTCTCGCTGACGTACGGCGACGCGCTGTTCGCGGCGCTCGGCGCAGTCGGGTGGGTGTGAGTGAACGACGACGAGCGCATTTATAAATGGCCGAGCGGTGCGGTGGCGTGTGCCGACGAGCGCCCGCAGGGCGCGAGTCGCACGCGCGAGGGAGTCGCTGGCGGCGCCAGCCGCCAGCGACGAGGCTGGGGAGGCGTGAGGCGCGGTCGCGGTGCGTTCCCGCGAGCGAAGCGAGCGGGAGCACGGAAGTCGCAGCCCGCGCAGCGAAGCGAGCAGGACCGTCTTCCGGAGGGGCGGGACTCGAAGGGGCAGTCGCCGGCGGCTTCGCCGCCGGCTGCCCGTGGCGCGTCGCGCCACGCTGCCGCGAGGGCGAAGCACGACGACGCAAGGACCGCAGGAGCGAGCGAAGCGAGTGACGAGGACCGCAGCGAGTCGCGCGAGCCGTCGCGGCTGGGGCTTTGGCGGTGTTCGCCGCCGATCCGCGAGCGGCCATTTATAAACAAAAGGCGATGACCGCGCCGTATCGTCAGCTTCCGGCGCGGAGGTCGGCCGCAGTCAACACCCGCGTCCCGACCGGACGCTTCACGAACTCGCCGAGGTCGCGGCCGACGAGGTCACCGACTCCGCGCTGGGCCGACACGTCGAGCAGCCGCTGGTCGACGGTCCCGTCGACGACGACCGCGTGCGGCGCGGTCTCGGCGCCCTCGACCGCGTCGAACGCGTCTCCGGCGTCGACCTCGTCGAGCACGTCGAATCCCTCGTCGAGGAGCCGCGCGCGGCCGGTTTCGTCGTCGACGACCTCGCCGACGTGGGCCGCTATCGAGTCCGGTTCGTCGGTGTCGACGGACTCGTCGGCCGGATCGGCGTCGGTGTCGACGGACTCGTCGACCGGATCGGTATCGGCTTCGTCGGTCTCGTCGGCCGGATCGGCGTCGCCGTTGCCCCCGGAGTCCGCGTCGGGGGCGTCGTCACCGTCCGCGCCGGGACCGACGCTCGCCTGCGACTCGCCGTCGTCGGTCGTCGCAGTCGGCGAGTCGTCCGCTCCGCCGGTCGGGGTCGGATCGCGGATTTCGGCCGCCGCGTCGGCGTCGGCCGGCTCGGTCGATCCGTCCCCCGATGTGTCGCTCCGTACCGCGCCCCCGTCCCCGACGCGGGCGACAAAGCCGGAGGCGTCGCCGTCGGCTCGCTCGTCGCTGTTCGTTCTCTCGCCGCCGTTGACGACGCCCCCGTTACCGGGGTCGCTCTCGGTCGCCCCCTCGTCGCTGGCGGCCGCCCGGAGGTCGGCGGCGTCCGCGAGGCTCGCGTACGGGACCTTCCCCCGGAGCGCCTCGAAGACGGCGTCGCGGCCGAGGTCCTCGACGGACTCGCCGGGGGGCGCGAACGCGACGTAGTCGACGTCGCCCACCTGCGAGAGCTCGCGGAGGATGAGCTCGCCGCCGCGGTCGCCGTCGAGGAACGCGGTGACGGTCCGGTCGGCGGTCAGGTCGGCGACCGCGTCGGGGACGTTCGTCCCCTCGACGGCGACGGCGTTTTTGATCCCGCAGTCGAGCAGCGTCAGCACGTCCGCGCGCCCCTCGACGACGATGACGGCGTCGGAGTCGCCGACGCGGGGCCCCGCCGGGAGTCCCTCGTAGTCGACGATGCCCTCGACGCGGGCGGCGTCGCGGACCTCGTCTAACACGTCGCTGCTCGCGAGGCTCGTCTCCTCGAACCCGCCGGCGATCAGCTCCTTCGCCCGCTCGACGACCTCGCGGCGCTTGGCCGCGCGGACGTCCTCGATGCTCGTCACTTCGACGGAGGCGTGACAGGGACCGATGCGGTCGATCGTCTCCAGCGCGGCCGCGAGGATCGCGGTCTCGACCTTGTCCAGGCTCGACGCGACGGTGACCTCGCCGAACGACTGCCCGTTCTCGGACTCGACGGAGACGTCGATCCGACCGACGCGCGAGGACTCTTGGAGGTCCCGGAGGTCCAACTCGTCGCCGAGCAACCCCTCCGTCTGGCCGAACACCGCGCCGACCACGTCGCTCCGCTCGACGACGCCGTCGGCCGCGATGGTGGCGTGTATCAGGTATTTCTCTGTGTCTTTCATGAGTGGTGAATGGTGATTACGGGCGGTAGCGCCCGCCCGTGTATCGTTGCGTTCCTCGCGGAAAATAGCTATCGCCACGCTCCTCCGGCGACCGATGTTGAAGAGAATTTTTCTCCGATAACTATGTTCGAACTCGTTCGTTAGTTCTTAGTTCCTATAGATGTACCGTTGACTCACATGACGCGTTCACGGAGCGATATCGTGTGGATACCGACGTTCGCGATCCTCGTGGCGTTCGCGGTCCCGTGGCCCCTGTGGGGCGTCGACCGCGTCGTCGCGGGGCTGCCGGTGTGGATCTGGTGGCACGTAGCGTGGCTCGGGCTGTGTGCGACCCTGTTCGCGCTGTTCGTCCGGAGCGGCGCGTGGGAGCGCGGGATGGGACAGCGCCCGACCGCGGTCGCCGACGCGGGGACCGTCGAGGAGAGCGCGACCCCGACCGCCGACACGGAGGGGGACCGCTGATGACGCTCGGCCTCTCGCTCGGGATCGTCGTCGGCTACCTCGTCGTCGCGCTCGGGCTCGGCCTCGTCGCGTACCGCGTCTCGGAGACGACCGCCGAGGACTACTACCTCGCGAATCGGTCGATCGGGACGCTCGTCCTGTTGTTCACGACGTTCGCGACGCTGCTGTCCGCGTTCACCTTCTTCGGCGGCCCGAACCTCGCGTACGCCGCCGGGCCGGAGTGGCTGATCGTGATGGGGACGCTGGACGGCGTCCTGTTCGCGGTGCTGTGGTACGTGATCGGCTACAAGCAGTGGCTGATCGGCGCCCGCAACGGCTACGTGACGCTCGGCGAGATGCTCGGCGACCGGTTCGGTTCGACCGGGCTTCGCGCGCTCGTCGCGGGGGTAAGCCTCCTGTGGCTGTTCCCGTACGTGATGCTCCAGCAGATGGGCGCCGGCGAGGCGCTCGTCGGGCTGACGGGCGGCGCGGTCCCCTACTGGGGCGGCGCGGCGCTCATCACCGGGTTCATGATCCTCTACGTCGCCGTCGCGGGGCTCCGCGGCGTGGCGTGGACGGACACGCTCCAGGGGCTCTTTATGCTCTCCGTCGTCTGGATCGCGGCGGCGTGGGTCGTCTCGTCGCTCGGCGGCGTCGGCGCCGCGACCGAGGGGATGCTGGCCGCCCGCCCCGAGTTCGGGAGCTTCGGCGGCGGGACGTACACGCCCGGATTTATCGTCTCGACGGCGATCACCATCGCGTTCGGCGTGACGATGTTCCCGCAGATCAACCAGCGGTTCTTCGTCGCGAAGTCGGCGACGACGCTGAAGCGGTCGTTCGCGCTGTGGCCTGTCCTCGTCCTCCTGTTGTTCCTCCCCGCGTTCATGCTCGGCGCGTGGGCGGCCGGGACGCCGATCGAGGTGCCGGACGGCGCGAACGTGTTGCCGGTGATCCTCGGCGAGTACGCGCCGGCGTGGTTCACGGCGCTCGTCGTCGCGGGCGCGATGGCCGCGATGATGTCCTCCTCGGACTCGATGCTGCTGTCGGGGTCGTCGTACTTTACCCGCGACCTCTACCGACCGCTGATCGACGCGAACGCCTCCGAGCGGCGCGAGGCGTGGATCGCGCGGATCGGCGTGGCGGCGTTCGCGACGCTTTCGTTCGTCGCGAGCCTGTTCCGGCCCGGGACGCTGATCGAGGTGGGCGACACCGCGTTCTCCGGGTTCGCGCTGCTCGCGCTCCCGGTGATCTGCGCGCTCTACTGGCCGCGGACGACGCGGACGGGGATGATCGCGGGCGTCGCGGTCCCGCAGGTCGCGTACCTCGCGGTGGTGCTGTCGGCGGTCGTCGGCGCCGTCCCGACGCTCCCGCGGACCGTGTTCGGCGGCTGGGACGTCGCCCTCGGGCTGATGGTCCTGTCCGGCGCGCTCACGGTGGGCGTCTCGCTGCTCACCGCGGCGACCGACGAGGGCGACGCCTCCCGGTTCGCGGTGGCCGGAGACTGATCGACCGCGGCGGTTGCTTCCACCGACCGCCGCCCGCACCCGCGGAGCGACTGATCGGATGGGCAGTGCGAACCGATTTCACTCCGCACACGTCTATTTTTATACTCAGGCGATCATTTATAAGTGGAATCACAATGAGACGCCTTTCCCTACTCCTCGTCGTTTCCGTGCTGCTCGCGAGCGCGCTGGCCGGGGGTGCGGTCGCGCAGACGGACGACGGCGACGACCTGTACGAGTCGCTCGAAGAGATGGTTCCGGTGTACAACGAGAACGCCGACGCCGTCGACCTCGGGCCGATCAACCTCGCCGGAACGACCAACATCTACATCGAGGACGGCGACGGCGAGGTGACGTACTCGATCACCATGGACGAGCGCAACCGGATCACCGCGCTCGACGACAGCCGCAGCGACGACGCGGTCCGGAAGATCACGACCGACCGCGAGACGCTCGAAACCATCGCCGCGGCGGACAACCCCGCGGCGGCCTTCCGGAGCGCGGTCGCGAACGACGACATCGTGATCAGCGGTGAGGACGGGCGGTTCTTCGAGGGCGTCAAGTGGACGGTGATCAACGCGTTCAAGGGATTCTTCATCTGAACGCCGGCGATCCGCGCCGGTGATTGCGACGCTCCGAGCGGCCGGGACGGCGCTCCGAGCGGTCGGGCATCGGCGAAAGTCAAAAGAGCCGTTCCGGGCTATGACTCGTATGAACGAGCCCGGTACCGAGGGCGTGCTGTTGGACCAAGCGACCCTCCACGACCGGCTGGACGACGCCCCGGACTGGCTGCGCGAGCATTACCGCACGTTCCGCGAGTCGATGCTCGGCGAGCGCGACGGGTCGCCGTTCCCCTGCTACTTCGGGATCGAGGTCGAGCGCGAGGGCGACCTCCTGTACGCCGCCTGCGAGTCGACGACGGACCCGGCCGCGCTGTTGCGGCTGCGCGACGTCCTCGTCGAATACCTCGACGCGTACCCCGACCACGCCGACCGAGCCCCGCTGGCGGTCTTTTTCAAACCTCCGGAGGGCGACCGCGGGGAGGCCCACTACCACGAGCGGCTCTGGCACGCCCTGGAGTTCCTCCACGTCCACGATCCCGAGCCGTGGCCCGACGACATCCCGACCGACCCGGACACCCCGCGCTGGGAGTTCTGCTTCGGCGGCGAGCCCCTGTTCCCGACCTCGCGGGCCCCCTTCTACGAGGAGCGCAAGAGCCGGTACTCGCCGGTCGGACTGGAGATCACGTTCCAGCCTCGGGCCGTCTTCGAGGGGATCACCGCCGACACCGAGGCCGGCGAGCGCGCCCGCGAGGTCATCCGCGACCGGATGGGCGACTACGACGGCGTCTGCCCCCACGCCGACCTCGGCGACTGGGGCGTCGAGGGCGACCGGGAGTGGACGCAGTACCTGTTCCGCGAGGACGACGCCGCCAGTCCAGACGCCTGTCCGCTCGACCCGACGCGCGACCACCCGAAGGCACCGGCCGAGCTCCTCGAACCCGGCGCGTGGCGAGCGTTCGACGACGACGCGGACCCGGGCGACCGCGACGCCTCCCTCACCGCGGGGCTCGGCGATGACTGACGACGCCGTCCTCCTCCTCGTCGACTTCCAGACCGGCTTCGACGGGCCGGGCTGGGGCGAGCGCAACAACCCCGAGGCCGAGTCGGTCGCGGCCGCACTCCTCGACCGCTGGCGCGAGACCGACCGCCCCGTCGCGCACGTCCGCCACGCCTCGACGGAGCCGGACTCGCCGCTGCGCCCCGACGCCCCCGGTTTCGCGTGGAAGCCGGAGACGACCCCGGTCGACGGCGAGCCGACGTTCGAGAAGTCGGTCAACGGCGCGTTCCTCGACTCGGGGCTCGACGCGTGGCTCCGCGAGGCGGGTTACGAGTCGCTCGTCGTCTGCGGGCTCACCACCGACCACTGCGTCTCGACGACGACGCGGGAGGCGGAGAACCGGGGGTACGACGTCCGCGTCGTCGCCGACGCGACCGCGACGCACGCCCGCGAGGCGCCCGACGGCGAGCGGATCGACCCGGAGACCTCCCACCGCGTCGCGCTCGCGCACCTGAACGGCGAGTTCGCGACGGTCGTTGAGGGCGCCGACCTGCTCGCGGACTGACCGAGAACTCCCTGACTACGCGTCGCCGACTCCCCGCTCAGTCGTCGTCGGCCGCCTCCGCTCCGCCCTCGCTGCCGCCCCCGCTCGCCCGTTCGGCCGCGTTCGCGAACATCCCGCGCCGCGTCGTGTACAGGAAGTACGCGCCCAGTCCGAGGAAGCCGACGACGTTCGAGGCCGCGACCGCCCAGAAGACGGCCTCGACACCCCAGCCCAGCCCCGGCGTCACCGCGACGCCGAACGCGCCGAACGTCGTCGCGACCGGCACGGCCGCGACCGCGATCGGGAACCGGACCGCCCAGTACTTGATCAGGTCGGCGACGAACGAGGTACGCGTGCGAGAGGCGCCGTTGAACCCGGCCAGCAGGGTGTACGTGCCGCCGAGCGCCCAGTAGCTCGCCGCGAGCAGGCGGAGGTACGTCACCGCGAGGCCCCGGCCCGTCGCCGTGAGATCGGGCGCGAGGAGGTCCGCGATCCCGCCGGCGAAGAGGAATTGGAGGGCGCCGAGCGCGAGGAACCCGCCGACGACCATCCCCGTCCCGACGGTCGTCATCCGGCGGGCGCGCTCGGGGGCGTCCGCGCCGAGGTTCTGTCCGATCATCGACTGCGCGGCCTGTTGTATCCCGAGCGCCGGGACGACCGCGAGCGTCGCCACCCGCGCGCCGACCGTGTACGCCGCGACGCCCGCCGCGCCGCCCGCGACCGCGACCAGTCCGACCACGAGTACCCTGACGAGCTCGCTCACGCCGCGCTGGCCGCCGAGCGGGAGGCCGACCGAGACCACTTCTCGGACGGTCGCGAGGTCGAGCGCGAACGCCTCGCGGGTGAGCCGGAAGGTGTCGCGGCCGATCCCCGCAGCGTACCCGAACACCCACAGGAGGCCGGCGACCCCGGCGAGCGCGGTGCCGAGCGCGGCGCCCGCGACGCCGAGGCGCGGGACCGGTCCCACGCCGAAGATGAGGACGGGTGCGGCCACGAGGTTGACGAGGACGCCGACGAGGCTCACGTGGAACACCGCGCGGGTGTCGCCGTACGCCGTAAAGCAGTTCTCGACGGTGTCGCCGACCGCGCCGACGGGGAGGACGGCGGTCACGATCGCGAGGTACGTCGCGGTCGTCCCCGCGAGCGCGGGGTCGGCGCCGAGCAGCGCCACAACCTCCTCGGCGTAGACGGCGACCGGGAGCGCGACCGCCGCGGTGACCGCGAGCGCGACGAGCGCGCCGTTGACCGCGGCGCTGCGCGCGCCCGCCTCGTCGCCGTCGCCGGCGCGCTGCGCGACGAGGATCTGGGTGCCGACCGCGCCGATCACGACCGTCGCGCCGAGCAGCGACTGGATCGGGAGGCTGAGGCCGACGGCCGCGACCGCGTCCTCGCCCACCCGCCCGAGCCAGAACGTGTCGACCAGCGCGTTCGCGACGTAGACGAGGTTCTGCGCGACGAGCGGCGCGGCGAGGACGAGCAGCGCCCGCCCGACCGGCCCGTCGGTGATCGCCTCGCGGTCGACGTCGAACATCGGATCGTTTCGACGTAGTGTTGGGAAATTAAAAGTATACTGGTGCTGAAACGCTCGCCGCGTCGGCCGATCCCTCGGTTTCCGCGGGACGATGGCGCGAACCGACCGCGTCCGGGCTGCGCGGAGCCGCCGCGAAGGGAAACCTCTTAATGGACTACACACGGAGGTCGTGGTATATGAGCAACGGCGACGACGACCCGGCCGACGCCGACGAGGCCGACGCCGCGGACGACGGCGGAGACGCCGGCGAGCCGACGGAGACGGCCGCTCCGACGCTCCCCGACGACCCGACGGAGGAGTCCCTGAACGAGTACCTTGACGAGATCGCCGATCGCCTCGACGCCGCGGAGACCGAGGCCGACCTCGACGACGTCGCGGCGCTGCTGGACGACGCGGAGAGCGGCATCGAGGAGGCGGACCTCCCCGAGCCGGACGAGGACGACGAGGACGCGGACGACCCCCGCGCCGACCTCGAAGCCCGCGTCTCGGAGCTCCGAGACGGCGTCGAGGACGCCCGCGGCCCGTACGGTGAGGACGTCGTCGACGCGGTCGAGGCCGCCGCCTCGACGGTCGAGGGCACGGAGTGGACCGAGGCCGGACACGACGACGTCGCGGCCGCCGTCACGTCGTTCGTCGACGAGGCGGCCGACGCCATCGACGACGCGGCCCCCGCCGCGATCGACGAGGCCGACGAGGACCCCGAAGCGCTCCTCGCGGAAGCCGACGACGCGGACAGCGAGGAGGACGCCGCCGCGGAGCCGGTCTCCACCGATCAGCTCGTCGCGGCGCTCGACGCCGTCGCGGCCGCCGTCGCCGACGCCGACTTCGACGCGGACGACGACGCGGACGTGATCGCCGCGCTGCTGGCGGCGACCGACGAGCTCGAGACCGGCCTCGACGAGGCCGAGGAATGGGACGACCTAGAGACCCACGAGCAGCTCCGCGCGCAGGGGTACTACGACGTGCTCGGCCACTACAAGGACTTCCCCGTCGAGTGGGCCGCGCTGAAGGAACACGAGGCGCGCGGCAACGTCGACATGATCCTGCTCGCGCTCGACTCCCTCCAGTCCGAGTTCATGGAGCGTCACTGTCTGGAGGCGTTCGAGCGGATGGGCAAACGGGGCAAGACCGAGGCCTCCGTCGAGGAGATCCTCGGCCGGGCCGAGAAGCGCGACCAGCCCGCGATCCGAATCCTCGGGAAGATGGCGGCCGAGGAGGCGACGGAGACGCTCGTCGAGTACGTTGACGAGGATTCGAACCCGCAGCTCCAGAAGGCCGTGTTCAAGGCGCTCGGAGAGATCGGCGCCCCGGAGGCCGTCCAGCCGCTCGCGAACCAGCTCGACCCGGACGGCGACACCGACGAGCTCGTCCGTCCCCACGCCGCCCGCGCGCTCGGGCTGATCGGCGACACGCGCGCCGTCAAGCCGCTCGCCGACGCGCTCGACGCGCACCCGTCCGACGACGTCCGCGCGGCCGCCGGCTGGGCGCTCCGCCAGATCGGCACCCGCGAGGCGCTCGAGGCCGTCGCCGAGTATGCCGACGAGCGCTCCTTCGTCGTCTCCACCGAGGGCGAGAAGGCGCGCGACGCGCTCGACGACGAGCCCGAACCCGCGGCGACGGCCTGACGCGGGCGCCGTCCGGCCGACCCTTCTTATCGGAAGCCGGGGAGAGACCCCGGCGTGTCGTCTACTCCCTTCCACTCCGCGGGCAACGCGACCGCGAGCGTCGCGGCCGTCGCGCTCGGGCTGCTCGTCTTCACGACCCTCGCCCCGGTTGCGGCCGCGGTCGACGCCGGAGCCGGCTCGCCGGCCGTCGGCGTCGATCCCGGCGGTGCCGCCGCAGCGGCGAACGAGAGCGCGGCAAACCCGACGCTCGTCTCGACGACGCCGCGGATCGTCGAGCTGTTCCCGAACCCGGCGGCCGCGGAGAACCGCGGCGAGTACCTCGTCGTCCGGCTCCCGGAGCGCGGGAACTGGTCGCTCTCGGACGGCTACCACGAGGCGGAAATCCCGGCGAACGCAAGCGGCGTCGTCGCCCTCTCGATGGACCCCGCGAACGCGACGCCGCTGCTCGCCGACGAGACCGCGGTCGCCGGCACCGGCGGCACCGGCGACCCGACGCTCCGCGCGCTCGACGATCACTTCCCGCTCGCCGCGTCGGGCGACCGGGTCGAGCTCCGCCGGAACGGGACGACCGTCGCCGTGGTGGCGTACGACCGCGCCCGCGAGGGGTACCGCTGGCGCGCCGACTGGGGGGAGTGGCGCCCGCGGGGTTACGACGCCCGCTCGCCGGAGCGGACCGCGGACGCGGCCGTGACGCCGTTCGTGCTTCCCGACAGTCCCGGACTGCCGATCGAGCCGCTTCGGACCGCGGACGACCGGCTGTTCGTCGCCGGTTACACGCTGACCTCGGAGCGGGTCGCGGACGCCCTCGTCGCGGCCGCCGACCGCGAGGTTCGCGTTCGCGTGCTGCTCGAAGGCTCGCCGGTCGGCGGATTCTCGACGCGCAGCGCGGAACTGCTCGACCGGCTGACGGCGGCCGGCGTCGAGGTCCGTATCCTCGACGCCGAGGTCGAGCGCTTCCGCTTCCATCACCCCAAGTACGCGGTCGCGGACGGCCGCGCCGTCGTCCTCACGGAGAACTGGAAGCGGTCCGGCACCGGGGGCCGGAGTAACCGCGGCTGGGGCGTGGTCGTCGGGGGCGACCGCCGCGCCGAGGGTGAGACGGACGCCGGAGACGGGGGTGAGCCCGCCCCCGACGCGACCGTCGCGGACGACCTCGCCGCGCTGTTCGTCGCCGACTTCGAGGCCCGCGACGCGCGACCGTGGCGCGCCTTCCGCGCCGACGCCGAGTTCCACGACGGCGGGCGCGCGAACGGCACCTACCCGACGCGCTTCGACGCGCCCGCGGAGCCGGCGACGGCGAACGTGACCGTGCTGACAGCGCCCGGCAACGCCGCAGACCGGATCGTCGCGCGGATCGACGCCGCCGACGAGCGCGTGCTCGCGGTCGTGCCGCGCGTGGGCGGTCCAGACGACCGGATCGTCCGCGCGCTCCGGCGTGCGGCCGACCGCGGGGTCGACGTCCATCTGCTGCTCTCGGACGCGTGGTACGACCGCGAGACGAACCGGAACCTCTCGGAGCGGCTCGCGGACGAGCCGATCGCCGTCGACCTCGCCGAGCCGCGCGGCCGGTTCGGGAAGGTCCACGCGAAGGGGCTCGTCGTCGACGACACAGCGGTCGTCGGGAGTCTCAACTGGAATCCGAGCGCGGAGACCAACAACAGGGAGGTGTTGGTCGCGGTCGAGAACGAGTCGGTCGCGGAGTTCTACGCTCGGGCGTACGCCGCCGACTGGCGCGGCGGCGGCGTCCAGCTTCCGATCGGCTTCGCCGCCGGGCTCGGCGTCGCGCTCGCGGGCGCCGGCGCCGTCGCTCGACGGGAGATCGCGTTCGGGTGAGAACCGGGCTCGGGTGGGAATCGGATTCGATGAGTACCGGGTTCGGATCGGGACCGAGTTCAGATGCGAACCGGATTCGGTCCGACCGGCCGCGGCGGCCGGCTCAGTCGTCGAGCGCGATGGTCGACGAGAGCGCCTCGTCGATCTCCGCGCCGGCCATCTTCTCGACGAGCGCCTCGATCACCTCGCTCCGGCGCCCCTTCACGAACTTGATGGAGCCGACGACGAGGTGGCCGCCGCCGGAGACGCCGGCCTCGGGCAGCTCTTCGTTCAGCTCGGTCACCATGTTCGGGATGTCGAGCCGGACGCCGTCCGAGCGGAGGACGCAGAAGTCGGGGCCGTAGCCGATGGTGATGACGGGGTCGCCGGTCTCCGTTACCTTCGCGTCGTGGAGCTCGCCGGTGGTCTTCCCCGGCGCGGGGTAGGTGAACCGGTGGGCGTACTCGTCGAGATCGATGCGGTAGAGGTGCGCGCCGGAGGCGAGCCGCTCGTGTTCCACGTGGTCGTCGACGGCGTCGAGCTGGCGTTCCACGTCGCGCTCGGCGCGATCCGAGAGGAACTCGACGAGCTCCTCGTGGCGCGCTTCGTCGTCGCAGCCGACGTTGAGGGCGTCGTTGACGAGCGTCTTCCCCTCGGAGTAGCGGAGCCAGTGGGCGGCGTAGTCGAGCGCCTCCCCGATGTCGAGGAGGTCGGACTCGTCGTAGCCCGCGCCCTCGGCGAGCGCGACGTAGTCGTCCATGGTCTCGGCCTTCGAGCGGTCGGAGAGACCGGCCACCGCCGGCACGTGTTCGAGCTCTTCGGTGAGCGAGGGGTCGATCAGCCGGGCGAGTTCGACGCACATCATCCCCGTGGTGATCCGGTAGTCCTCGCCGTGGAGATAGGGGTTCACGTGGGCGTTGAGCAGGGACTCGACCGCCTCGGGGTCGGGGTGGTGGTGGTCGACGGCCGCGATGGGGATGTCGTAGTGCGCGAGGTTCTCGTAGGCGGGCACGTCCTCTTCGGTCGAGCCGTTGTCCAACATTAGGAGGAAGGGGAGCTTCTGCCCGTGCCGTGCGCGGCCCTCCAAGGCGAAGTTGAGGTCGCGGGTGACGTCCTCCATCTCGTAGTAGGGGGCCTTGCTCGGGAGCCGCTTGAAGAGGTGCCGCGGCGAGTCGGGGTCGCCGTGGACCTCCTCGATCAGGTTCTCCACGGCGAGTTGGACCGGAATCGCGGCGCACATCCCGTCACCGTCGGCGTGGTGTCGGACGCGGATCGGGCGCCCGGCGAGGACGGTCCGCCGGATCAGCCCGGCGAGTTCGCGGAGGTCGTCGTGGATCGGCTCGAACGCCTCCCACTCGACGAGCTGGTCGACGTCGGCGGGCGACGCGCGCTCGTCGAGGGCAGACTCGTAGCGCTCGCGCGCCTCGGCGGCGCGGTCGTCGGGGAGCCGCTTCAGGGAGTCGACCTCCAGTTGGAGCGCGTTCTCGCGGGTCTCGATCGTCCCGGAGACGTGGACCATGTCGCCGACCTCGACCTCGGGGTACGCCCGGACGCCGGCGGACTCGAAGGCGGCACAGGAGACGACACCGGAGGCGTCGGCGACCGCGAACACCGTCGGGCCGCCCGTCTGTTTCGCCTGGACGACCTCGCCCTCGACGGTCGCCTCGTCGCCGGGGGAGAGTCCGCGGACCCGCGAGACGGTCGGCTCGTGGGCGACGGTCTCGGTGCGGTAATCGGCGAGGTCGACGTCGTCGAAGGCGACGTCGCCGTTCTCCTTCACCTCGGTGAGCCGGACGATCAGCCGGTCGCCGACGGCGTAGTCGTCGTCGAGGTTCGACTCGTGGACGAGCCCGCTGACGGCGTCGGAGAGGTCGACGAACACGCCGTAGTCGACGACGCCGTTGACCTCGGCGTGGTACAGCTTGTCGACCGCGGCGTCTTCGAGGGTACAGTCCGGCGCCAGGTCGTAGACGGTCGGCCGGTCGTCGGTCGCGCTCTCCGGCCGGTCGTCGGTCGCGCTCTCCGGCCGGTCGTCGGCCGCCCCCTCCGCCTCGTCGGCGTCGGGTTCGGGGCTCGAATCGCCCCGCGTGCCGGAATCCCCGGCAGTGTTTTCGCTCATGTGGTTCCTCCTCGGGAACGGCCGGTGTTAAGCCTGTTCTCTCGGGTCTCGCGGCGTCGAGCCGCGCCCGTCGGCCGGCGGAAACGCCCCCCACGTCACGCGGTCCGGAACCCCTATGAGGCGACGGCGACTTATCTCGTTCATGCGACTGTTCCGCTCGGACGAGCTCCTCGGCATCGCCCGAGAGACCCTGGAGTTCGTGCTCGAGGCGAGCGAGGAGACGCACCCCAACGAGTACATGGGGTTCCTCCGCGCGGACGACGCCCGGAAGCTGGACCTCGACCGGGACGGACAGGTGATAACCGACGTGCTCGTCATCCCGGGCACGGAGTCGAGCCCGACGAGCGCCACCGTCCGCACCAACATGAAGCCGAACGACATGCGCGCGGTCGGCTCGGTCCACTCGCACCCGAACGGCGCGCTCCGGCCGAGCGACGCCGACCTCGCGACGTTCGGACAGGGGAAGGTCCACATCATCGCGGGCGCCCCCTACGGCTGGGGCGACTGGAAGGCGTTCGACAACGAGGGGCGACAGACCACCCTCGACGTGCTCGACGTTGAGGTGCCGGACGAGCACTTCTTCGATTTCACGCAGGCGGACATCGACCGGGAGCTGGAGGACCGAGACGACGGCGGCTTCCTCTCGTGGTTCCGATGACGCGGGTCGTCGCGCAGGGGACGTTCGACCTGCTCCACCCCGGCCACGTTCACTACCTGGAGGACGCGGCGACGTACGGCGACGAGCTCCACGCCATCGTCGCCCGCCGCACCAACGTCACGCACAAGCCCGCACCCGTGCTGTGTGCCCGCCAGCGACGGGACATGGTCGAAGCGCTCGACGCGGTCGACGAGGCCCATCTCGGCGACCCCGAGGACGTGTTCGTCCCCATCGAGCGGCTCGACCCCGACGTGATCGTGTTAGGGTTCGACCAGCACCACGACGAGGCCGACATCGCGGCCGCGCTCGACGCCCGCGGGATCGACTGCCGGGTCGAGCGCGCGTCCGGCCGCGAGCCGAAGTACGAGGACGAACTGCTCTCCAGCGGCGACATCGTCGATCGGATCTTGCGCGAGCGCGGCGACGAGTCGGGCGTCACGGGCCGGTGAACGACGGACGGCCGCGTAGACGACGGACGCTCTCGTGAACGACGGACGGCCCGGTGAACGACAGACGCCCCGATGACCCGATGGACGGGCTCGGACGGGGGGCGGAAGCGCGGCATCTAAATGGACTGGCTCCTAAATCGAGGTGAGTGAACGTTCCCGACAAGTTCCCCGCGGTGTTGGCCGCGGCCGCGATGGGCGTGTACCTCCTCGTCGTCGTCGGCGCGACCACTTCCCTCACGGAGGCGGCGACCGCCTGCGGCGGCTGGCCCGCCTGCGGGAGCGGCGCCGCCCTGCCGACGGCGACCGAGGGGTGGATCGCCCTCGGCCACCGCGCCCTCGCGGTCGCCGTCGGTCTCCTCGTCGCGCTCTCGGCCGCCCTCGCGTGGCGGGACGGCGCCGACCGTCGAGTCCGGCTCGCGCTCGCGCTCGCGCTCGTCGTCTACCCCGCGCAGGCCGGCGTCGGGGCGCTCGTCGCGCTCGGCGACCTGCCGGCCGCGCTCGGCTCCGCCCACCTCCTCCTCGGGGTCGGCATCTTCGGCGCCGTCCTCGCGGCGCTCGCGTGGTGGCTGGAGGCCGAGACGGGGCACCCGGACGACGCCCCCGACGACTTCGAGCCCGGGACGGACCACCTCCCGCCGGTCGAGGAGGCGCCGGAGCCGGAGATTCCGACGGCGACGCTTCCCCGGCTGCGGGCGACGGCGGCCGCGTACTTCCGGCTGATGAAGCCGCGCCTGATGTGGCTGCTCTGTCTCGTCGCCGCGGCCGCGATGGCGCTCGCGGGCGGGTCCGGGTTCACGCCCGGCGTCGTGGCGGCGACGCTGGCCGGCGGCGCGCTCTCGATCGGCGCCTCCGGCACGTTCAACCACGTCCTCGAACGCGACGTGGACAAGCGGATGCAGCGGACCAGCGACCGCCCGCTCGCGACCGACCTCGTGCCCGTCCCGAACGCCCTCGCGTTCGGCGGGCTGCTGACGCTCGTCTCGCTCGGGCTGTTCTGGAGCGTGAACCCGCTGACGGCCGCGCTCGGGCTGGTCGCGATCGTGTTTTACAGCGTCGTGTACACGCTCGTCCTCAAGCCGAACACGGTCCAGAACACGGTCATCGGCGGCGCGGCCGGCGCGCTCCCGGCGCTCATCGGCTGGGCCGCGGTGACGGGCGAGGTCGGCGGCGGCGGGCTGCTGCTCGCCGCGGTCATCTTCCTGTGGACGCCGGCGCACTTCTACAACCTCGCGTTAGCGTACAAGGACGACTACGAGCGCGGCGGGTTCCCCATGATGCCCGTTGTCCGCGGCGAGACGGCGACGCGCCGGCACATCCTCTGGTACCTCGGCGCGACGCTCGTCGCCGCGGTCGCGCTCGCCGCGGCCGCCGACCCGCTCGGCGCGCTGTACGCGGTCGTCGGCGTCGGCGTCGGCGCGGTCTTCCTCTGGGCCGTCGTCCGGCTGCACTACGAGCAGACCGAGGACGCCGCGTTCCGCGCGTTCCACGCGTCGAACGCCTACCTCGGCCTGCTGCTGTTCGCGGTCGTCTTCGACGCGCTGGTGGTGTGAGAGGGTCGGCGTCGTCGCGGCGCCCCGGAGTTCGTCGCGGCGCCTCGCGTGTTCGTCGCAGCGCCTCGCGTATTCGTCGGGGGCGAGTCGGCGACCGCCGCGACCGCCCGTTTTAATCGGTTGCGCGTCCTACCTCGTGGTATGACACGCGTCGAAGTCGAGTACTGCGTCCCCTGTGGCATGTTGAACCGCGCGCAGGACGTCTCCGAGGCGATCCTGAAACAGTTCGGCGAGGGGATCGACGAGGTCGCGCTGGTGACCGGCGACGACGGCGTGTTCGTCGTCCGCGCCGACGACGAGGTCGTCTTCGACAAGACCGAAGACGAGTACGACGTCGACGCCATCGTCCGCGCGGTCAGGCCGTACGTCGGCGCGACGGCGTAAGGCTCGGTCGTTTATTTATAAATGGCTTCGGACGGATCGACGAGGAGCGCCGCCGAAGCCCCAATCGCTCGCTTATAACTAGCTGCTTCTGAATCGGCGGTGTTCACTGCCGAAGCCCCAGTCGCGAAGCAGGCGCACGCTCGCTGTGCGCCTCACTCGGTCGCTCACTGCGTTCGCTCCCTCGTTGCGGTGCTTGCTTCGCCTGCGCCTGCTTCGCGACTGCCCCTTCGAGTCCCCCCGCACAGCACCGCAACCGCACCTCACGCCTCCCCAGCCTCGCGGTTCGCGCTCTCCGAGCGCTCACCGCTCCCTCGCGCGTGCTGCTCGGCCGCGAGGCGGCCTCGCAGGCACGCGCCACCGCTTGCTTTCGAGTCGAATCGGGTCCCCGTCAGTTTTCGTTATAAACGGCGCGCGCGGAGTTCGTCACCACGAGGATGCTGCTCGACGCCATCGCGAGCGCGGCGAGCAGGGGGTTGAGGAGGCCCGAGAGCGCCAACGGAATCGCGACCGCGTTGTAGACGAACGCCCAGCCGAGGTTCTGCTTCAGCCGCCGGTTCGTCCCGCGAGTGACGGCGAACAGCTCCGGGACCGCGGAGAGTCGATCCTCCAGCAGGACCGCGTCCGCGGCGTCCGCCGCGAGGTCGGTGCCGGAGGCGATCGAGACCCCGAGGTCGGCGGCGGCGAGCGCCGGGGCGTCGTTGCTCCCGTCGCCCACCATCGCGACCGACCCGTCGGCGCCGAGCCGCCGCACCGTCTCGGCCTTCGCCTCCGGCGGTACCTCGGCGAACACCTCGTCGATCGCGGGATGCTCCGCGAACCGCCGCGCCGCGGCCGGCGCGTCGCCGGTGAGCACGACGACGCGGCGGCCGTCCGCGTCGAGGTCGGCGACGACCGACTCCCAGCCGTCGCGCACCTCGTCGCCGACGGTCAGGACGCCGCGGACGCGACCCGCCCAGCCGACGTAGACGGGGACGTTCCCGCGGTCGCGGGCGGCCGCCCCCGCCTCGCGGAGTCGGTCCGGGGTCGGCCAGTCGCGCTCGGCGAAGAGGTCGCGGTGTCCGACGACGACCTCGTCGCCGTCGACGCGCCCCGCCACCCCGCGGTCGAAGACGTCGACGTCAGTGGCGGCGGCCCCGCCGTTCGCGGACGCACTGACGGTACCGCCGTCGGTCGCGGCCCGGTCGCCGGATCGCTCGCCAGCACCGTCGTCCGACCCGCCGCTCACGCCCGCGACGATCGCCTCGGCGATCGGGTGGATAGAGGCGCGCTCGACGGCGGCCGCGCGCTCTCGGACGCGCTCGACCGAGGTCCCCTCGGCCGCGGTCGCGTCGAGCAGCCGCATCTCGCCGTCGGTGAGCGTCCCGGTCTTGTCGAGGACGACGGTGTCGACGTCGTCGGCCGACTCGAAGACGGCGTCGGAGACGACGACGATCCCCCGCCTCGCGGCGTCGCGGATCCCGGCCGCGACCGCGAGCGGCGTCGCGAGCCCGAGCGCACACGGACACGAGACGATGAGCACCGTCAGTCCCACGAGCGCGGCGTCGATCGGCGCCGACCCGAGCGCTAGCGTGGCCGCGGCGCCGACGGCCGCGACCGCGACGACGAGGGGAACGAAGGCGGTCGCCAGCCGGTCGACGAGGCGCTGGATCCCGGACCGCGAGCTCTGGATCTCCCACAGCAGGCGCACGAGCGTGTCGAGGGTGTTCGCCGCGTCCGCCCCAACCTCGACGACGACCGGGGAGTCGGTGACGACGGTGCCGCCGCGGACCGGGTCGCCCGCGCGCTTCGTCACCGGGAGCGACTCCCCGGTGACGAGCGCCTCGTCGACCGCCGCGGTCCCCTCGGCGACGGTGCCATCGAAGGGCACGCGCTCGCCCGGCCGGACGAGCAGGCGGTCGCCGGGGTCGACCGCGTCGGCCGCGACGGTCTCGCCCGCCTCGGTCCGGACGGTCCGGTCCTCCGTCGCCGTCAGGTCGGCGAGCATTCCCGTCGCCCGCCGCTTGATGATCGACTCGTAGTGGTTGCCCGCGGTGACGACGAGGACGACGGCGATGGTCACGTCGAAGTAGAGGTCTGTCCGGCCGACGAGCAGCGCGAGCGTGCTGTACGCGTACGAGCTCGTCGCCGCGAGCGACACGAGCAGGTCCATGTTCGGCTGTCTCGCCCGGAGGCTCACGTACGCGCCGCGCAGGATCGGGTAGCCGGTGTAAAACAACACGATGGAGGCGAACAGCCAGATCTGTGCGAAGAGGTAGGTTCCGGAGACGCCGCCGAGGTCGACGATGGGATCGTACCCGAAGTAGGTCGGGTATAAGAAGAGGACGTACCACAGCATCGCCATCATCCCGAAGAAGCCGCCGCCGATCAGGAACCGCACGACCGCGTCGTTGTCCTCCGCGTCCGGGTCCGCCCGGTCGCTCGCCGAGTAGCCCGCGACCGAGAGCCGGTCGGGGAGTTCCGCGGCGCTCACGGCGTCCGGGTCGTAGTCGACCCGGATCGTGTCCGTGGCGTAGCTCGCCTCTGCGGCCGCGACTCCCTCCTGCTCGCCGGCCGTCATCTCCAGGAATGACTCGCAGGTCGCGCAGTGCATCCCGTCGACGTGGAGAAACGTCGTCTCGCCGTCGAACTCGTCGTCCGGCGTCGCGTCCGGCCGGCGCTCGTCGAGGTCGTCGAGGTCATCGACGTCGTCGAGCGAGCGCGCGACGGTCAGGCAGCCCCGACAACAGAACTCGCCGTCGACGTCGGGGGCCGTGTGCGGGTCGTCCCCGGTCGGGAGGTCACAGAGCGTACAGCGTGACATGCGTGGTGGTGTTCGTCGTTCCGCCGGGCGGCGCGGTCCCGTTTCCGTCGATCTTCTCGCGTCGCGTCCGCCGTGCGTCGGTCAGACCGACGCGTTCGAGCGGTTACGCCCGTTCCGGATCGGTCGCGTCGTCTCCCACTCCCGGGAAGCTCCCCCCGGTCGCGATCCGGAGGCTCGCCCAGATGAGCAGGACGTTCACCAGTGTGACCGCGACGAAAACCTCCGATCGGTCCGCGATAAACACCGCGGCGGGGACGAGCCCGCCGAGGACCAGCAGTACGGCCTGTTGGATCGAGAGCCCCATACCGCGATGTACGACTCCCTGAAGATATATACCGCCCGTGTTCTCACGGTTCGAAAACCGCTGTATCATATATATTCCGCTACCGACAACCGCGGCCCATGGCGCAAAACGAGACCGCACACGCTCCCGCGGACGACGTGGGCGGCGACACCGAAGAATTCGACCCGATCGGGACGCTGACGCTCATCGGGATATACTTCGTCATCTTGGTGCTGTCGTGGGTGTACATCTACTACATCGAGTTCCTCGGCCGCGATCTGGTCGTCGTGGGGTGATCACGAGATGCACATTCACGCCTACGAGAAGATCTGGCTGGCAACGTCGGTGCTGCTAATCTTGTTCCTCCTCGGCTCGGTCACCTACGGCGCCGTCGGCCCCGGCGTCGCGATGGTGAGCGACACCGAGCCGACGATCGACGCCGGCGCGCTCGACGAGGACGAGCGATTCTCCGAGCCGCGGGTCGAACAGGTCGGCGAGAACGAGTACGCGGCGTACGTCGTCGCGCGACAGTTCGGGTTCCAGCCCGATCCGATCGTCTTACCGGCGAACAGCACGGTGACGTTCTACATCACGTCCGCGGACGTGATACACGGGTTCGAGGTCGCCGGGACGAACGCCAACACGATGGTCGTCCCCGGCGAGGTCTCCGAGATAACCGTCAGGGTCGAGGAGCCCCAGGAGTACGGCCTCATCTGTAACGAGTACTGCGGCGCCGGCCACCACGTGATGGAGGGGAAGGTGAACGTCGTCAGTCAGGCGGCCTTCGAGGAGCGGACCAGCGGGGGTGACGGCGAATGAGCGAGGCGCTCGAAGGGGACCGGACCTTCGCCGACAAGTACCCGGAGGAGGCCCGCATCGTCCGCGCAGCGCTCCTCAGCTCCTTCCTCGCGCTGGTGATCGGGGCGATACTCGGGATCATTCAGACGCTCCACCGCACCGACGTGGCCCGGATCATCCCGTCGACGGACTACTACACGGTGCTGACCGCGCACGGGGTGTTCCTCGCGATCAGCTTCACGACATTCTTCCTCGTCGGGCTGTTCACGTGGGCGGTCGTGCGGAGCCTCGACCGGCCGCTTCTCAACACCAAGATCACGTGGACGTGGTACGGGCTCATGGCGGTCGGGATGACGATGACCGGCGTCTCGATCCTCGCGGGGTTCGTCGACGCGGTCGACATGAGCGCGGACGTGCTGTTCACGTTCTACGCGCCCCTCCAAGCCCACCCGATGTTCTACGCCGGGCTCGCCGTCTTCATCGTCGGCTCGTGGATTGCCGGCGCTGACTACTTCCGCACGTGGCTCGCGTGGAAGCGCGAGCACCCCGACGAGCGGATCCCGCTCCAGACGTTCATGGTGTTGACGACGATGGCGATGTGGTACATCGCGTCCTCGGCGGTGGCGGCGTCGGTGCTGATCTTCCTGCTGCCGTGGTCGCTCGGGCTGATCGATCAGGTGAACCCGACGCTGACCCGGACGCTGTTCTGGTTCTTCGGCCACCCGGTGGTGTACTTCTGGCTGATGCCGGCGTACCTGCTGTGGTACACCGTGCTGCCGAAGATCGCCGGCGGGCGGCTGTTCAGCGACCCGCTGGCTCGGGTCGTGTTCGTGCTGTTCCTCCTGCTTTCGACTCCCGTCGGGATCCACCACCAGTACCTCGATCCGGGGATCGCGGAGGGGTTCAAGTTCATCTCGATGACGAACACGCTGTTCCTCCTGCTGCCGAGCCTGCTCACCGCGTTCACGGTCGTCGCGAGCGTCGAGTACGGCGCCCGCCAGCGCGGCGGCGGCGGGCTCCTCGGCTGGCTCACCGACCTCCCGTGGCGCGATCCGGCGTTCACGGGGATGATGCTCGCGGGACTGATGTTCGCCGCCGGCGGCTTCTCCGGGATGGTGAACGCCGGGATGAACATCAACTACATGATCCACAACACGATCTGGGTTCCGGGCCACTTCCACCTCACCGTCGGGACCGCCGTCGCGCTCACGTTCATGGCCGCCACGTACTGGATCTGGCCGCAGATCAGCAACAAGCCGATCTACAGCCGGACCATCGGACTGGTCCAGGTCGTGGTCTGGTTCGTCGGGATGGCGCTGATGTCGAACGCGATGCACGCGCAGGGGATCATGGGCGTCCCGCGCCGGACTGCCGAACCGGAGTACACCGGCTTCGACTACCCGACGATGTTCGGCGGGTTCGAGGAGCTGAACATTCAGATCGCGATCGGCGGGACGCTGCTGTTCGTCTCGACGGTCCTGTTCATCGGGAACCTCCTGCTCACGATGGGGAACCCGAAGGTCTCCGGGCTCGCGGACCCGCTGCCGCCCGCCTTATCCGGTCCCGACGATTCGCCGAAAGTGCTGGATAACCTCCGGCTGTGGGTCGGTATCGCGCTCACGCTCGTCGTCCTCGCGTACGCGCTCCCGCTGGCGGCGATCGTCCAGCGCGGCGGCCTGCTCGGCCCCGGCGTCGGCACCTATCCGGTGTGGCTCGCGCCGCTGTTCGACGCGCTCGCGGACGCGGCCGCGCCGCTCGTCGGCGCGGTCGCCGACGCGTCGGCCTCGCTCGCCGAGGTGGTCCGATGAGCGTCGACATCTCCCGCGGCGGGCTGCTCGTGACGCTCGCCGTCTTCGGCGTGATCGTCTACGAGATGCGGACCGTCCTCGATTTCATTGGGATCGAGCTGCCGCTGATCCCGTACATGGCCGGGGTGTTCGTCCTCGCCGGCCTCTCGGTGTGGTACGTCACGCTGAAGGGCGGCTGGCGGACCGAGCCCGAGGGCGACGAGCCGGCGTAGCGAGGCGGTCTCCGACTTTCATCCTCTTCTCGCTTCCCGATCCATCCGCGAAGTCGATTTCGCCGACAGAAGCAGTTATCACCCCTCGACCGCAATAGTGTGTATGGAATCCAATACTGTGTCGAACGGGGCCGACGCGGCCGACGCCGACGCGGCCGACGCCGAGGCGGCCGACGGCGGGGACCGCCCGGTTTCGCTGGCTGACGAGGCGGAGCTCGACGCCTTCGTCGCGGACGCCGACGCCGCGCTCGTGGAGTTTTACACCGACGGCTGCGGGATCTGCGCGAGCATGGAGCCGGTGATCGGGAACGTCGCCCGGGGCGTCGAGACCGACCTCGCAGTCGGGCTGGTGAACCCCCGCGACGACCCGCCGCTGGTCGAGCGGTTCGACGTGCGGAGCGTCCCGCTGTTCGTCCTCTTCGTCGACGGCGAGCCGGTGGCGCGCCGCGCCGACGGTTTCATCCCGGGCGACGAGCTGACGGCGTGGGTCGAGGAACACGCGGCCTGATCGATAGCGCTGTGTCGGTCTGGACTCGTTCCGGGAGTTCGCCGCGACGACGACCACCGAAACCCCAGCCGCTCGGCCGTACGACGATTTCATTTATAAATCGCTAAGCCACACGGACCGCTCCGAAGCCCCAGCCGCGAGGCGGGCGCACGCTCGGAGCGGTCCTCGCTCGTTCGCTCCGCTCACTCGCTGCGGTCCTGCCTTCGCCTGCGCCCGCCTCGCGACTGCCCCTTCGAGTCCCACCCCGCACCGCGACCGCACCTCACCCCTCCCCAGCCTCGTCGGTGGTCCTCCGCTTCGCTCCGGACCACCGACTCCCTCGCGCGTGCTCCTCGCGGCCGCCGAGGGCGGCCGCTCGCAGGCACGCGCCGCCGCACGTGGTGGTTTCGCTTATTAAACGACCGCGTTCGACGGAACCCTTTTGAGCCGGAGCGGCCTACTCGGAGCCAGTATGGGACTGGGCTCGGACATGTACCGGCAGCAGATCCTCGACCACTACAAGAACCCGCGAAACTACGGGGAGATCGAGGATCCGGACTTCACGCACGTCGGCGAGAACCCCTCCTGTGGCGACACGATCCGGATGGACGTCGACCTCGACGACGACGGGGAGACGATCGAGGCGGTGCGGTTCACCGGCGACGGCTGCGCCATCTCGATGGCCTCCGCGAGCATGCTCTCGGAGCGGCTCCACGGGATGGACGTCGAGGAGCTGGACGCGCTCGACACCGACGACGTCACCGAGATGCTCGGCGTCGACATCTCCCCGATGCGCGTGAAGTGCGCGGTGTTGGGACGACAGGTCGCGCAGGACGGCGCGAAGATCCACCGCGGCGAGCTCGACCCCGACGACCGCACGATCACCGAGGAGTAGCCGGCCTCTCGCGCGGGAGGCCTCTCCTCCGGCCCGAGCCCACGGAACTTTTGCCCGCGAACCACGTTCGTTCGTCCATGAGCGACGGCTTCGACAAAGAGGCGGAACGCGAGAAGCTCCGCGAGAAGCTCGCGGACGACGAACAGAAGCGCGAGCACACCCAGCGGATGTCCGAGCTCCTCCTGAAGGGCGCGACGATGACGAATCGCCACTGCGACGCGTGCGGTGACCCGATATTCCGCCACGACGGCCGCGAGTTCTGCCCCACCTGCGGGAACGAGGTCGGGGGAGGGACGGGCGAGACGACTGAGACCGCGGCCGACGCGGACGGGACGGCGGCCGACGCGGACGCAGCCGCGGCGGACGGCGCCGCCGCGGAGAACGGCTCGATCGACGCCGGCTCCGCCGACACCGTCGCCCCCGACCCGACGGACGCCGGCGTGGTGGACGCCGCCCCGACCGAGACCGCACAGTCACCGTCGTCGCCGCCGACCCCTGCGCCTTCGCAGGAGTCGGTATCCTCGCAGAGCTCGTCGCCCTCTCAGGGAGCCGCGCCGCCGCAGCGGTCCGAGCCGCAACCACCCGCGTCCCGGCAGTCGACGCCGTCGCAGTCGGCCGACGACGCCGGCGGCGTCGACGCCGCTCGCGCGTCGCTGACGCGCACGCTGACGCGGTTCGCCCGCGCGGCCGAGGAGACGGACGACCCGCGACGCGCCCGCGATCACCTCGAAGCGGCCCGCGAGGCGGCCGAGGCGCTTGCGGCGCTCGAACGGTGACGACGCGGAGCGACCGCGTACCGAGAAGCGACCGGCGAACTGCGACCGCACGTCAGTAGCGACCGGCGAAGGGAGCCCGCAGCGTAGCGACCGGCTTCCAGCGGGGTCGGCGTCAGACCCGGACCGGCGATCCGGCGGGCTCCATCTCGGCCCAGCCCGGCTCGTCGCGCAACAGGGCACAGACGATCCGAACGACCTCGTCGACGCTCTCGTGACAGTCGACGTCGCCGCACTCCGCGCGGCGGGCGAACCGATCGACTTCCTCCAGCGTCACGGTTCCGTCGGCGACGGCGCCGGTGAGGGTCTGCGTGTCGCTTTCGAGCGCGTTCAACAGCTCGGGCGACGGGTCGGTCTCCGACGAGGCGGGACGGGACGTGCGGGCCGGGTTCGCGGTGGTCATCTCAAACGTTACTACAGACTGAGTAAACATATTACTACCGGAAAACGTTAGAAGTATGTCTGTTCTTGGCGTTGGTTGCGGCGGGACCGGCTTCGCGACGCCGACCTGCGTCGTTTATCACCCATCGCCGGCGGGTGTGCGGGCAACACCTCCGAAGCCTCAGCCCCTCGGCCGGACGACGATGTCGCTATCGGCCGGCTGACTCCAGCGAGGGGCGAAGGTCCACGGAAAAACGAACCGTCGCTATCGACCGCTCTCGACGGCGACGCGCATGTCCTCGGCGAGCTTCTCGGCGCGGTCGGCGTCGGCGGACTCGGCGTAGATCCGGATCTTCGGCTCGGTGCCGGAGGGGCGGACGAGCACCCACGCGTCGCCGTAGTCGAGGCGGTAGCCGTCGGTCGTGTTCGGCTCGGCCTCGGCCGTCTCGACGTAGGCGCGGGCGGCAGAGAGCATCTCGTCGCGCTCGTCGTCGTCCGCGTACCCGACGTTCTCCCGCACGAAGTGGTAGTCGCTGTACGGCGCGACCACCTCGCTGACGGGCGCGCCACCCGCGCCGGCGAGCAGTTCGAGGAAGCGCGCGCCGATGTACGCCCCGTCGCGGGAGAGCCGGTACGGCGGGAAGAAGATCCCCCCGTTCCCCTCGCCCGCGACGGGGACGTTCACTCCCTCGTCGTGGAGCTCGCGGGTGCGGGTGATGATGTTCGTGGCACCGATGGGCGTCAGTTCGAGGTCCGCGTCGTTGTCGGCGCAGACGTCGACGAGCCGCTGGGAGACGTTGACCGCGCTGACCACCGCGTCGCCGGGCGCGAGGCAGTCGTCCGCCATCGCCGCGAAGGAGGTGTCGCCGTCGACGAACGCTCCGGTCTCGTCGACGAAGACCGCCCGGTCCGCGTCGCCGTCGTGCGCGATCCCCACGTCTGCGTCGGAGGTCGCCACCAGCCGCGAGAGGTCCGCGAGGTTCTCCGGGACCGGCTCGGAGTCGCGCCCGGGGAAGTGACCGTCCGGGGTCGCGTTGACGGTCAGCACCTCACAGCCGAGTTCGCGGTAGATCCGCGGGGACGCGACCGAGGCCGCGCCGTGACCGGGGTCGACCGCGACCGTGAGGTCGGCGTCGGCGATCGCCTCGCCGTCGACCGCGGCGGTCAGCTGGTCGACGTAGTCGTCGACGACGCCCTCGATCGCGGTCGTCGCGCCGGCCGACCGCCAGTCGGCGCGGTCGTACTCGTCGTCGAGAACGCGCCGTTCGATCCGCTCTAACACGTCGACCGACAGCTCGACGCCGTCGTCGCCGACGAGCTTGATCCCGTTGAACTCCGGCGGGTTGTGCGAGGCGGTGACGAGGACGGCGGGGACCCCCGCCGACTCGCAGTAGTTCCCCACCGCGGGCGTGGGCACCACGCCGAGGCGGTCGACGTCGCAGCCGACCGCGGCCAGCCCGCTCGCGGCCGCGTTCGCGAACAGCTCGCCGGTGGTCCGGGTGTCGCACGCGACGGCGACCCGGTCGGCGTCCCAGACCGTCCCGGCCGCCTTCGCGATGTCGAGGACGAGCGCGGGCGTGAGGTACCGCAGCGCGACCCCGCGGATGCCGCTCGATCCGAACAGCTCCATGCGAGGCAATGCGCCGGCCGACGGGAAAGCGGTTCCGAACCGCTCGGACGGGCACGTGTCGGTCGGCGGACACCCCGACGCTCGGCTCCCGGACGACGCGTGCGGTTCATGCCGGTGGCGCCCGTTCGCTCGGTATGGACCACACGCGACGCGACGCGCTCGTCGGAAGCGCGCTCGCGCTCTCGGTCGCGACGGCGGGCTGTCTCGACTTCGCGGCGGGCGACGGACCGCAGGGACCCGAGGGGACGCCCGAAACGCTGACCTGCGAGGACGACGGGTTCGTCCGCCTCGATCAGCCGTTCGAGGCGTCGGTCACCGAGACGATCGCCGAGACGCCCGAGACGACCGTCGAGCTCTCCAGCGAGGGGACGACCGAGACGTACGGCCAGTCGCTCCGGCTCGTCCTCCGGAACACCGGCGACGCCCCCGCCGCCACGCTCGGCGAGGCCGCCTACTCGCTCCAGCGCGAGACGGGTGCGGGGTGGCTCGACGTCCGCGGGGCGACGACCGGCGAGCCGGTCGAACTCCCCCGCAACGAAGCGTCGCTCGACACGAGTTCGGCGTACTCTTGGGACATCACCCTGACGGAGACCGGGATCGCCGACGCGGTCGACGGCGTCGACCTCGACGTCTGTCCGCCGCTCGGCCCGGGGACGTACCGGTTCGTCTACTGGGGGCTCGTCGACGCGCCGCCGATCGGCGCGGCGTTCGAGCTGGTGGGGTGAGGGCACACTCCGGCGCTACGGAACCCGATCAGAACGGCTGCCACTCGGAGGGCTTGCCGACGCGGCCGCGGACGCGGAACTCCCGTTCGTCGTCCTCGACGCGCGTCTCGACGACGATCTCGAACGGCTCGTGGAGGGTGTGGACGACCTGCTCGTCGTGCGCGGTCGAGCCGACGACGCCGACGAACGGCCAGCCCTCGCCGGAGGTCTGCGAGGTCATCACGCGGGTGAACCGGTAGATGCGTTCCGGGTCCCAGTACATCAGCAGCTGCGACAGCGAGTAGATCCCGACGGCGCGGTCGCGGCCGGCCGAGGACTCGACGACGTCGGTGAACTTGATCCCGATGTCGGTGAGGTTGCCGGCGCTGGCGACGTACTTCGTCGTCGGCGTGTCCTCGCGCTTGTCGCCCTGCTCGTGGGTGACGCAGTCGATGACGACCACGTCGTCGCCGCTCTCTCCCGTCAGCTCCTCGTAGTCATCGCGGACCTTCTCCGCGGTCCGTCCGGTCGAGATCACGACCGGGCCGTCGGACCACGCCGCGAGCAGCCGGTTGAACAGGTCGTACTTCCCGCTCATCGGGGGACCGCTGATGAGGACGCTGTCGGCACCGCGGACAGCGTCGGGAAGCGCGGTCATGGTGAAGACGTGAGAGAGTGTCGGATAAAACCCTTCCGAGGGGTCACTTTCGGAGCATGGAGGGGAGGTCGAGCGACGACGGCGGCCCCTCCCGCGGTCCGTCGGTCAGTGTCAGTTCGCGTATCGCACCGGGGAGCGCGGCGGGCACCGGCGACTCGCGCGGCGTCCCGACGCCGTCGACGAGCGACCGCCAGACAGCCTCGTCGTCGGAGTCGTCTCGCTCCGCTCTCGCCTCCAGCGCCTTCGTCCGCCCCTCGTCGTACGCCAACTCCACGATGCTCTGGTCGTAGGCCCCCGGGAACGCCTCCAGCACGCGGTCGAGCTCGTCGGGACGGGGGCTGTCGACGCCGGCCGCGACGCCCAGCGCGAAGGCGCGCTCGACGGCCTCCTCCCGAGAGAGGTCGTCCCACCCCGTGCCGAACGTGCGCTCGTACATCAGTGGGTCACCGTCGTCGCCGGGCCCACCCGGAGACCGCTGTCGGTGAATTCGACGTCTTGGATGTCCGTGTCGACGTTCGTCCCCCGCATCTTCAGCACTTGGACCCCGCGGCGCATCCCCTCGTCTTCGAGGTAGTTGTGCATGAAGACGACGCCGTGTGCGAGGTAGTGCTCCTCCGAGTAGGCGCTCGGGTCGGTCATCTCGGAGATCAGGAGGGTGGTGGCGTCGGTCCGCTTCAGCGACGAGAGCAGCTGGATCATCGTGTCCTCGTCGTCGTCGAGGAGGAACCGCAACAGCATCGTGGAGTCGAAGACGACGCGGTCGATGTCGCGGGAGTTGATGAACCCCGTCAGGCGGTTCGTGACGCCCGAGCGGTCGCGGCGGTCGCCGGGGAGGCCGAAGAAGCGCCGACCGTCCGAGGAGAAGGAGTCGAGGAAAGTGACGCGATCGGAGTCGAGCGCGCGGTCGAACCCGAAGTCGTAGCCGCTCATGTCCTCGCGGATCCCCTCTTTGGTCTCGTGCATGCTGATGTACAGGACGTCCTCGCCGTTCCGGGCGCCCTGGGCCGCGAACTGCGAGCAGAATGTCGTCTTTCCGCTCCCGGGCGGACCGCTGACAACGTAGAGGCGGCTCTCGGGGAATCCGCCGTCGGCGAGATCGTCGAACCCCGGGACGCCGCTTGACACGCGCATACGTACCGAACCCGTCGGACCGCTGATAAGCGTTGGCTCCCGGTTCTCACGGGTGAGAACCGGTCGGTGCGGGGCGACGATAGAGTCGTCGCCGTCGCAGTCCGGCTACATGGGCCGTCGCGGGTCGACGACGCCGCGACCCGGCTACGCCTCCGCGGTCTCGACGTCGTCGAGGTCGGCCGCGAGGGCCTCGTCGACGTCCGGCGAGACCCACACGACGAACCGGTCGTCCGACTTGACGATCCCGCGGACGCCCTCGTCTTCGACGGTGGTGCTCTGGTCGACGTCCTCGGGCGAGACGTCGCGGACCTGGAACACCTCGTCGACCATCCACCCGACGGTGCCGCCCTCGTCGACCTCCGCGTCGTCAAAGACGACGATCCGCTCGCGCGGGCCGTCCTCGTCGATGTCGAACAGCGTCTTCGGGTCGACGATCGTCGTCGTCCGGCCGCGGAGGTCCATCACGCCCTCGACGTGGTCGGGAGAGTTGGGAATCCGGGTGAGCTCGCCCGCGTCGACGATCTCGTCGATGACCCCGATGTCCAGACAGTACGTCCCGTCGCCCAGGCCGAACTCCAGCACCTTCGTCGGTTCGGCGTCCGCCTCTGTGGCTGCCATACCCGTCCCTGCGGTCAACCGACAAATAACCGTGATCCCTGAATTATCAGGGGTGATTACTGGGTCCGTGGATTTATGCTGATTCTGGGCCCGCTGTGGAACATGAGCAGGACGACGGATCGGCGCGGCGGTCGGGACGGGTCGCCGCGGGTGGTGGTCGTCGACGACTCTCCGTTCATGCGGGGACTGATAAGCGACCTCTTGGCCGACGCCGGGGTCGCGGTCGTGGGCGAGGCTGGGGACGGGGAGGAGGCGCTCTCGGTGGTGGCCGAGACGCGCCCCGACGTCGTGACGATGGACGTCGAAATGCCCGGGATGGGCGGACTCGAAGCCGTCGAGCGGCTGATGGAGGAGACGCCGACGCCGGTGTTGATGCTGTCGGCCCACACCGACGAGGGCGCGGAGGTCACCTTCGAGGCGCTCGACCGCGGCGCGGTCGACTTCTTCGCGAAGCCCGGGGGAGAGGTCTCCACCGGCGTCTCGCGCGAGTCCGACCGGCTCGTCGACGCGGTGCGGTCGGTCGCCGACGCCGACCTCGACGCCGCGACCCGCGAGCGCGACGACCCGACCGTCGCGGCCTCGCGGTCGACCGGCTCCGGCGCCGACGCCGGGGCAGGGGCCGACGCGGCGGATATCGACGCGCCGCTGACGGTCGTGATCGCGGCGTCGACCGGCGGCCCGAACGCGGTCGAGCGCGTCCTGTCGGCGCTGCCGATGGCGGACTGCCGCGTGGTGGTTGTCCAGCACATGCCGGAGGCGTTCACCTCGCGGTTCGCCGACCGACTCGACGCGGCCTCCGCGTACGACGTGCGGGAGGCGAGCGACGGCGCGCGGATCGGCGCCGGCGAGGTGCTCGTCGCCCGCGGCGGTAGCCACACCGTGATCGACAGCTACCGCTCGGGGCGGCTCCGGGTGAAGCTCGACGAGGACGACGACTCCCACACCGTCACGCCCGCGGCCGACGTGACGATGCGGTCGGCGGCCGAGGTGATCGACGACCCGCTCGTCGGCGTCGTGTTGACCGGGATGGGCTCGGACGCCGCCGAGGGGATCCGCGCGATGGCCGACGCCGGGGCGCGCACGATGGCGCAGAGCGAGGACACCTGCGTCATCTACGGGATGCCGAAGCGCGCGGTCGAGACGGGCGGGGTCGACGCGGTGTACGACCTCGACGACGTCGCCGGCGCGATAGTCGGGGGTGAGGCCTGATGGACTCCCACCGCGCCGCGTTCGTCGCCGAGGCCGAGGACGGAATCACGGACCTCAACAACGCCCTGCTCGCCCTCGAGGCCGACCCCGAGGACGCCGAGGCGATGGACGACGTGTTCCGCGTCGCGCACACCCTGAAGGGGAACGCCGCGGCGATGGGGTACGAGGACGTCTCCGACTTCGGCCACGCGCTGGAGGACCTGCTGGACGCGGTCCGGCAGGGCGACCGGGACGTGAACCCCGAGCTGATGGACCTCCTCTTCGAGGGCGTCGACACCGTCGAGGCGATGGTCGAGGAGATCGCCGACACCGGCGAGGTGTCGACCGACCCCTCGGACCTCGAATCGCGGCTGCGCGAGATGGAGGAACACGGCACCGTCGGGGGCGGCGACGACGGCGAAAGCGGCGGTGCCGGTGGCGACGAAGCGGGCGGCGACGACGGCGAGACCAACGGGGCCGTCGACGCCGATAGCGAGGCCGATGCGGCGGGGGGCGAGCCGGAGGAGGACGGTGCGGACGAGACCGCACCCGACGTCTCGGTGCCGGAGCCGCCCGCGGCCGACCTCGCGGACCCGGTCGCCTACGCGGACGTGACGATCGGCGACGCGCAGATGCCGGGCGTCGACGCGGCGCTCGTCCTCCAGGCGCTCGACGAGCAGTTCGACGGGCACGCGACCGACCCCGCCCCGGAGGCGCTGGAGGGCGGCGAGTACGACGAGGGGTTCGACGCCTTCGTCGGCGGCGCCGGGCCCGAGGTCGTCGCCGAGGGGCTCCGGGCGCTCACGCAGGTCGAGGCGGTGACGGCGGTCGCGGTCGACGGCGACGACGCGGAGTCGGACGCGGCCGACGCCGACGCGGGATCCGAGGCCGCCGCCGAGGCCGGCGAATCCGAGGGCGACGCCGACGCCGAATCCGAAGTCGAGGCCGATCCGGAACCCGACGCGGATGCGGAAGCCGAAGTCGAGGCCGATCCGGAGTCCGAGGCCGACGCTGAACCGGACTCGCCCGCCGAGGCCGACGACGGCGGCGACGGCGACTCCGAATCGTCCCCGGACGACGCCGGCTCGAAGTCCGACTCCAAGTCCGGTGACGAGATCAAATCGATCCGGGTCGACGTCGACCAGGTCGACGAGCTGTACGGGCTCGTCGAGCAGCTGGTGACGAGCCGGATCAAGCTCCGCCGGGAGATCGAGGGGACGGAGGCGGAGTCCGACGCCCTCGACGAGCTCGACAAGCTCGCCTCCAGCCTTCAAGACACGGCGATGGACATGCGGCTCATCCCGTTCTCGCAGGTGTCCGACTCGTTCCCGCGGCTCGTCCGCGACATCTCGCGGGACCTCGACAAGCGGATCGACTTCGAGATCGAGGGCGACGACGTCGAGCTCGACCGCACCATCCTCACGGAGATGCGCGACCCGCTCGTGCACGTCCTCCGGAACGCGGTCGACCACGGGATCGAGTCGCCAGAAGAGCGCGAGGCCGCGGGGAAGGACCCGACCGGCCACGTGGAGCTCACGGCCGAGCGCGAGCGCGACCACGTGATAATCGAGGTCGCGGACGACGGCGGCGGGCTCGACCCCGACCAGCTCCGCGAGAAGGCGGTCGAAGAGGGGGTCAAGAGCCGCGAGGCGGTCGAGGCGATGGAGGACGACGAGGTGTACGACCTCGTCTTCCACCCCGGCTTCTCCACCGCGGAGGAGGTCACCGACGTCTCCGGCCGCGGGGTCGGGATGGACGTGGTCCGCACGACCGCCCGCGACCTCGACGGCTCCGTCTCCGTGGAGAGCGAGCCCGGCGAGGGGACCACGGTCCGATTCCGGCTCCCCGTCACCGTCGCCATCGTGAAGGTGATGTTCGTCGACGTGGGCGGCACGGAGTACGGGATCCCGATCAAGTCGATCGCCGAGGTCGCCCGCGCCGACGACGTCGAGGAGGTCCACGGCGACGAGGTCGTCAGACACGAGGACGACCTCTACCCGGTGATCCGGCTGAACGAGCGCCTCGGCGAGATCGGCTCGGGCGCGCCGGAGGCGTCGGCGGCCGCGAACGAGACGCCCGCCGCCGACGGCGGCGTCGCGGTCGACGGCTCCGGGGGCGCCGAGGGGAGCGACCCCGCCGGCCCGGGGACCGACGCCGCGGGCGGTGCGGGCGAGACCGACCACGGGATGCTCGTCCGTATCCGCGAGGAGACGCGACAGGTCGCGCTCCACTGCGACGCGGTGTTAGACCAGGAGGAGGTGGTCGTCAAACCCCTCGACGGCCCGCTCTCGGGGACGCCCGGCCTCAGCGGCACGGCGGTCCTCGGCGACGGGGACGTCGTGGCCGTGCTCGACGTGGTGAGCCTATGAGCGGATCGGCAGACGACGGCGAGACGGCGTTCGAGGGCGTCCTCCGGCAGATCGACGACACGGTCCCGTTCGAGCCGGGGTACTACAACGAGTCGTACCTCGACCGCCGGATCACGGCGCGGATGCGGCGCCGAGACACGGAGTCGCACGCCGAGTACGAGCGCATCCTCCGCGAGGACGCCGAGGAGCGGCAGGCGCTGATGGACGCGCTCACGATCAACGTGACGGAGTTCTTCCGCAACCCGGAGATGTGGGACGTCCTCCGGGACGTGTTGCGCGACCGGACCGCGAACCAGCGGCGCGTCCGCGTCTGGTCGGCGCCGTCGGCCGACGGCCGCGAGCCGTACTCCGTCGCGATGTTGGCCTGCGACGACCCCGAGATCGACGAGTCGCGCGTCGAGGTGCTCGGCTCCGACATCAGCGAGGAGGCGCTCGAAAACGCCCGCGAGGGCGTCTACCACACGACGCGGACGACGGACATCGCCGAGGAGCTGGAGCCGCTCTCCGACCCCGACCGCTACGTCGAGCGCGACGAGGACACCTTCCGGGTGCGTCCGGCGGTCAAGCGGCTCGTCGAGTTCGAGACGCACGACCTGATCCGTGACGGCGCCCGCGACCCCTTCGACGTGGTGTTGTGCCGGAACCTGCTGATCTACATCGACGTCGACCACAAGGCGGCGCTGTTCGACACGCTGGAGGCGTCGCTGGCGGAGGACGGCGTCCTCGTGTTGGGAATGACCGAGAGCGTCCCCCCGGACCGGAGCGACCGCTACGAACCGATCGACAAGCGGCGGCGGGTGTTCGGGAGGCGCTGATGTCGCTGTACCAGCACGCCCGGGACGGGAACGCGGAGCGCCTCCGGGACGCGCTCGGTAGCGACAGCGCGGCGGTCAGGCGACGTGCGGCGGAGTTCCTCGGCGAGATCGGCGAGGAGGGCGACCAGCCCACGATCGACGGGCTGCTCCGCACCGCGACGACGGACGACGACCCGGAGGTCCGCGGCGCGGCGGTCGACGCCCTCGACGAGATCGGCGAGGCGGCGCTCGAACAGCTCCTCGAAGAGCTCACCGGCGGCGGCGGGGACTCCGAGGCCGAGTGGGTCACCGCGCAGAAGTTCGCGCGGGCGCTCCAGACCGACCGGCCCGAGCTCCGGATGGCGGCGGCGAACGCGCTCGGTCGCCTCGACGACGCGAGCGGCCTCCAACCCCTAGTCGGCGCGCTCGACGACGAGGACGCCCGCGTCCGGCTCCGCGCGGCGCAGGCCTGCGGGACCTTCGCGGACCCCCGGGCGGTCCCCGGGCTCCGCGAGCGGCTCGGCGACGAGGAGCCGCGCGTGCGACGCGCCGCGGCGAACGCGCTGGGCACGATCGGGACCGACGAGGCGCTGTCGCCGCTCCTGGACCTGCTCGACGACGGCGACGAGTCGATCCGGCGGATCGCGGCCGGCGCGCTCGGGAAGGCGAGCACCCCGGAGCCAGTCGAACCGCTCGCCCGGGCGCTCGGCGACGAGAGCGCGGTCGTGCGCAACGCGGCGGTGTACTCGGTGATCGAGCTGCTCTCGAATGTTCCGACCCAGCAGAGCCACGCTGTCCGCGATCAGGTGGTCTCGGAGCTGAAGGCGGCCGACGACGCCACCGTCGTCGAGCCGCTCGTCGAGATCCTCACCGACGGCCAGCAGTCCCGCCAGCGGCGGAACGCGGCGTGGATCCTCGGCCGGGTGGCGGACCCGGACGCGTCGCTGGCGGTGGAGGCGCTCGCGGACGCGCTCGCGGACGACGACCCCCAGACCGCGCAGTTCGCGGCCACGAGCCTCAAGAGCCTCGGCGGCCCGGTCGTCGAGGACCGTCTGCTCGACAAGCTCAGCCCCGAGAACCCGGAGGACGCCCGCGCGAAGGCGGTGTTCGTCCTCGGACAGATCGGCGGCCAGGAGACGCTGAACCGCCTCGAAGAGTACGCCGACGACGACAGTCAGGCCGTGAGAAAGCGCGTGTTCTCGGCCGTCTCGAAGCTCCGCGCGGGGGGCCCTTAAATGGCGCAACAAGGAGACGAGTACAAGATCACCGACACGCAGGCGAAGTTCGCGGTCGCGGTCCGCGAGGGCCGGAAGGTGAGCGACGTCTCGTGGACGCCCGGCCGCGTCCTCCTCTCCAACCGTCGCCTGATCCTCGCGGGCAACGACGGGAAGCGGACGGTCCCGCTGTCGAAGCTGGAGCGCCTCGGCGGTCGGCACGACGCGAACCAGTCGGTCGCGCGCGTCTCCAACTACGTGAGCTTCGACCTCGGCGAGCAGGTGCTGCTCGTCGCCGCGAAGGACCACGAGCCGTTCGAGCGCGACGTCTACCGCGCGCTGCTCGACCAGAAGACGGTGATGGCGAAACACCCCGCGATCGAGGGGGGCGTCGTTCAGGACACGGGGTGGGAACAGGCCCGCGTGAAGATCGACGAGAACGGGCTCAACGCCGCCTTGGAGCGCGGCGCGTTCGTGAAGTTCGACCTCGACGACATCAGCGGGCTCGACGCCGCGAAGCGCACGGTGAACGGCGAGAAGAAGCCCGTCATCGAGGTGTCGCACACGGACGACGAGGGGACGAGCATCGAGACGCACGTCGCGGGTGACCCCAGCCGGATGCGGTTCGTCGAGTCGTGGCTGCGGAAGGGCGAAGAGCGTAGCTCGACGAACGTCGACCTCTCCAGCCGCGACCGAGAGGTGCTGATGGCGCTGTACTCCGGCGTCTCGCCGTTCGAGATCCCCTCGTTCCTCGGGATGGACGTCGACGACGTCGAGGAGACGTTCGAGCGGCTCGTCGACCTCGAAGTGGTCGAGGAGGTGCGGATCCGCCGCGAGGTCGCGCTCAACTCCCGCGGCCGCAACATCGCCAGCGAGGCGATGAACGAGCAGTAGCGGGACTCGCGTCCCGCGCGCCGACTCCGAACCGTGACTCCCCGCCACTGCGTCGAACCACGCTTAAGTCGGTCCCCCTCCGAGTCGGTCCATGAGCTACGAGGCGGTGTTATTCGACCTCGACAACACGCTGTACCCGTACGCCCCCTGTAACGAGGCGGGCAAGCGGGCCGCGCTCGACGCCCTCCGCGAGCGCGGGTACGAGCTGGACCGCGGGGCGTTCGACGACCTGTACGCGGCGGGGCGTCGGGAGGCCAAACGCGAGACGCGCACCACGGCGGCCTCCCACGACCGCCACATCTATTTCAAGCGCGGGCTGGACCGACGCGTCGGCGAGCCGGACGTCGCGAGCGCGCTGGCGGCCGGCGACGCCTACTGGAACGGCTACCTCGCGGCGATGTCGCTCTGCGACGGCGTCGAGGCCGTCCTCGACGCGCTCGACGCGGCCGGCACCGACGTCGCCGTCGTGACGAACCTCACGACCCGGGTCCAGCTGCGCAAGCTCGTCAGACTGGGGCTCGACGACCGGATCGACCTGCTCGTCACCTCCGAGGAGGTCGGCCGCGAGAAGCCGAGCGCGCTCCCGTTCACGACCGCGCTCGCCGAGCTCGACTGTCGCCCGAGCGAGGCGCTGGCGGTCGGCGACAACGTCGACACCGACGTCGCGGGCGCGAACGCCGTCGGGCTCGACTCGGCGCTGTTCGTCGCCGACGGCGACGCGCCGGCCGGCGCGGACCTCCCGGAACAGCAGCGGCCGGACCACCGGCTCGACGCGTTCGCCGACCTGACGGAGGTGGCGGCGTGACCCGCGACGGCTCCGGGGGAGCGCCCGACTCCGACACGCATCCGGACGCGAACCCCGACCTCCTCCGCGATGCGCGCGAGGCGGTCGTCGAGTACGCGCCGGCGCTCGCCGACCTGACCCCCGGCCGGACCGGGAACCTGAGCGTCCGCGAGGGCGACCGCGTCGCGGTCACACCCACCGGCGTCCCCTACGACTCCTTCGACGCCGTCGACGTGCCCGTGGTGTCGCTCGACGGGGAGCGGCTCGCGGGACGGATGGCCCCGTCGAGCGAGGTACCGATGCACACGGGCATCTATAAGCACGACCGGCCGGGCGCGATCGTCCACACCCACTCGCCGTGGGCGACGACGATGGCGACGCTTCACCGGAAGCTCCCCCCGATCCACTACATGATCGCCGCCGTGGGCCGGGAGGTGCCGCTGGCGGACTACGCGCCGTACGGCACCGAGGAGCTGGCGGCGAACGTCGTCGCCGCGATGGCCGAGGCCGACTCCGACGCCGCGATCCTCGCGAACCACGGGCTCGTGGTGACCGGCCCGGACGTCGAGACCGCCGTCGAGAACACCCACCACGTCGAGGACATCTGCCGGCTCTACCTGCGCGCGTCTGCCGTCGGCGAGCCGCACGTCCTCACCGACGAGCAGATGGCGACCGTCGAGGAGCGGTTCGAGAGCTACGGCCAGCAGCCGGACGCCGAGTAGGTCGGCCCGACGGGGGGCGACGCGGTCCGCCGCGAGCGGGGCCGGAGCCGCCGGCGGTCGCGGAGCCGGTTTTATAAATACGCGGGCGGCTACCGGATCGGTATGACAGACACGGAGCCGGCGCCGGCGGTCCGCGAGACCGCCGAGTCGATCGCGACGATGGAGATCCGCGGCGCGGCCACCATCGCCTCCGCCGCCGCCGAGGCGCTCGCCGAGCAGGCGGAGGCGGCGGCCGAGACGGACGCGACCGCGAGCGACCCCGCGGCGTTCCGCGCGTCGATGCGCGCCGCCGCCCGGACCCTCCGCGAGACGCGTCCGACCGCGGTGTCGCTGCCGAACGCCCTCCGGTACGTCCTCCAGCGGATGGAGGGCGACTCGGTCGATCGGCTCCGGCGGAGCGTCGTCGACGCGAGCGAGGCGTTCGTCGACCAGCTCGACCGCGCGCAGGAGGACCTCGGACAGGTCGGCGCGAACCGCCTCGCCGACGGCGACACGGTGATGACTCACTGCCACTCCACCGACGCCTTGGCGTGTATCGAGGCGGCCGTCGAGCAGGGGAAGTCGATCTCCGCGGTCGTCAAGGAGACGCGTCCGCGCCAGCAGGGCCACATCACGGCCGAACAGCTCCGCGACGCGGGCGTCCCGGTCACGCTCATCGTCGACTCCGCGGCGCGGCGCTACCTCGACGAGGTCGACCACGTCGTCGTCGGCGCCGACTCGATCGCCGCCGACGGCGGCGTCATCAACAAGATCGGCACCTCGGGGCTCGCCGTCAACGCCCGCGAGCGCGGCGTCCCGATCATGACCGCCGCGCAGACGATCAAGCTCCACCCGGAGACGCTGACGGGCCACACCGTCGAGATCGAGATGCGCGACGAGACCGAGGTGATCGACGCCGAGTCCCGCGAGGCGATCGGCGAGATCGCGGTCGAGAACCCCGCGTTCGACGTGACCCCGCCGCGGTACATGGACGCGATCGTCACCGAGCAGGGACAGTTCCCTCCGGAGAGCATCGTGACGCTGATGCGGGAACTGTTCGGCGAGGGCGCCGCCGAGCCGTGGGCGGAGCCATGAGCGGACGCGACGGCGCTCCGGGGGACGACGCTTCGGGCGACGGCGAACGGCCCGACGACGGCTCTGAACCCGCCGAGGGTGTCGACGACTGGGACGAGACCGTCGCGGAGTGGGACCAGGAGGTCGACGAGTGGGAGGACGCGACCCCCGAGAACGGGACCGCCGACGGCGCAGGGGACGTCGATCCCGCGGTCGACCGCGACCCCGACCTGCCCCCGGACGACGGCGACCGCGTGCCGAAGGTCGTCTCGGCGGGCCACATCAACTGGGACGTGACGATCCACGTCGACAGCCTGCCCGAGCCGGACGGCGAGACGCGGATCGAGCGGCTCGAACAGTCGGGCGGGGGGAGCGCCGCGAACGTCGCGGTCGGGCTCGTCGACCTCGGCGGGCAGTCGGTCGTCTACGGGAGCGTCGGCGGCGACGAGTCGGGCGCGCTGGCGCTGCGCGAGCTCGCCAGCGCGGGCGTCGACCCCGGGCAGGTGCTCGTCGACGCGAGCGAGCCGACCTCCGTGAAGTACGTCATCGTCGACGGGAGCGGGGAGCTGCTAATGTTAGCCAACGACGGCGCCAACGAGTCGTTCTCGGCGGCCGGACTCGACCGCGACACGCTGTCGGCGGCCGACCACCTCCACCTCACCGGCCAGCAGCCCGAGACCGCCGCGGCGCTCGCGACGGCGGCGGCGGAGGCGGGCGCGACGCGGAGCTTCGACCCCGGTCGTCGCGTGGCCGACCGCGAGTTCGACGCCGCGCTCCACGCGACCGACGTGCTCTTCTTGAACGACCGGGAGGCGGACGCGCTCGCGGCGGCGACCGACCTCGACCCGTGGGAGCCGGACGACCGCGTCGTCGCGATCAAGCTCGGCGACGAGGGGGCGACGGTCCGGACGCCCCACGGTAGCGTCTCGCACCCGGGGTTCGACGTCGACCCGGTCGACACGACCGGCGCGGGCGACGCCTTCGCGGCCGGGTTCCTCGCGGCCGCGCTGCGCGAGCCGGAGATCACCGGCGACGGCTTCTCGCACGACCCGCGCGACTACCAGGTGCCGGTCCTGGTCGGCAACGCCTGCGGCGCGATCGCGACCGAGTCGGTGACGGCGCGCACCGACCTCTCGTGGGAGCGCGTGCGGGAGCAGCTGGGCGAGTCGCCCGAGACGGACCTGCTGATCGAGGTCCGGGCCTGAGGCGTCGCCCGTAGCCGCCTCCTTTTTTATTCTTCTCCTCGACGAACGCGCGTCCACCCACCCGCTCCGCGACCGAGCGGCCGAGGCGTTTCGTCCGGCCTACGCCGGCGGCGCGAACAGCGCCTCGATCCCCTCGCGGTCGAGGCCGGCGGCGAGGCCGAGCGCGAGCGCGACGCGCGCCTTCGCCGCCGGGAGGTCGCCGGCGAACGTCGCCCCGCGGTCCGCGAGCGTGACGGCGCCGCCCGGCGTCCCGTACACCGGCTCCGTCGGCCCGGCCGGCGGGCGGCCGGCGACGACGACCGGCACGGAGTCGACCGCCTCCCCGATCGCGTCGCCGAGCGCCCCCGTGACGTTTCCGAGGCCGGTCCCCTCGACGACGACGCCGCCGACCCCCGCGTCGAGCGCGCGTTCGAGCGCGCCCGCGCCGACGCCGGTCCCCGAGTGGATCACCGGGACCTCGGGCACGTCTTCCGCGCTCCCGATCGCGTCCGCGAGGGGTTCGACGGGGACGCCACGCTCCGGGGCGCGGACGAGCCGCGAGGCGGCGCGAGTGAAGGTCGCGACCGGGCCCGCCCCCGGCGAGGTCATCGTCGACAGGGCGTTGCTGTGGCCCTTCACGACGTCGCGGGCGGCGTGGAGCTCGTCGTCGAACGCGACGTGGACCCCCGGGGCGAACCGGCGGTCCGCGGCGGCCCTGACCGCGAGCGCGAGGTTCGCGGGCGCGTCGCTGGACGGTTCGTCCAATCGGCGCTGCGCGCCCGTCACGACGACCGGCGCGTCGAGGTCGGTGAGCAGGTCGAGCGCGAACGCGGTGTCCGCGAGGGTGTCCGTCCCGTGGGTGACGACGACGCCGTCGGCCGCCCCCTCTGCGCTCCCGCTCGCCTCGTCCGGGCTCTCCCCCACCGCGTCGCGCACTGCGGCCGCGGTCGCGAGCACGTCCCGCCACCGGACGTCGAACCCGGGCTGCGAGCACACCTCGCTGGTCGTCACCCGCGCGTGGTCGCTCACGGCCGGCACCGCCGCCACGAGGTCGTCGCCGGTCTTCTCGGGGGCCGCCCCGTCGTCGCCCGGCTCCGAGGCGATGGTGCCGCCGCAGGCGACGACCGCCACCTCCGGGCGGCCGCCGTCGGCGCGCGCGGCAGCGCCGTGTCGATCCCTCCGGTCCTCGCGTCGGTCGCGGCGATCGCTTTCTGGCATACCCCACCTCGCTCCCCGACGGACAAAGCGGTTGGTGCCGCGGCAGTCCGGTTCCGGTGTCGTCGGTCCGCGGCGACCGGATCGGCTCGAAACGGCCGGATCCGGTTCGAACCAGAAACAAAGGATTAGCGGCCGGTATGAACTGTTAAAATGTCTCTGCGACGGTTTTAAAACGTCCGAACCGGCCGAGAAATGTGGTAAAATTCGTCGAACCCTCGTCGGGGTATATGTGGTCCCCCGTCGTACGGAGAAGTGTCCATGTCAACCCCCGCTCCCACCCAGATCGCCTCCGGCGAACGGCTCGCCGGGCTGATGACCGGCACCGTCAAGGCCGCCGCCTTCTGGGCGGCCATCGCCATCCCGGCCGCCTACCCCGTCCTGCTGTACTCGGGGCTCGACGGCGGCACCGGGCGGCTGTTCGTCGCCCTCCTGTTCGCGAACGCCCTCGCGCTCGCCCTCGGTCACGACTACAAGCGCTGAACTCGACGCCGCCCGGTCACCGAGAGCCGACCCGAACCGCCCGTCCGACCGCCGACGCGTCGCGTGGACACCGGCGCTCGCCCTCCCGCCCTCCGTTCGCTCGGCTTTCGCCCTCCGTTCCCCTCGACCTCCCGCTCTCTCTTCGCTCGGCCTCGTTCTACGGGGTTCCGCTTTCCGCTCCGGCCTTCCGCTCTCGAAGCGCTTACCCCCGCCCCGGTCCGACTGCGCGTATGACCGACGAGACCCGCGTCGAGTGGCGCGACTGGGGCCCCGAGGCGTTCGCCGAGGCCGACGAGCGCGACCGCCCGGTGCTGCTCTCGCTGTCGGCCACGTGGTGCGAGGGCTGTCACGAGATGGACGCGATCACCTACGCGGAGCCGCGGATCGCCGCCAACGTCAACGAGGGGTTCGTCCCCGTCCGCGTCGACGTGGACCGCCATCCGCGGGTGCGCGAGCGGTACAACATGGGCGGGTTTCCGACGACCGCCTTCCTCACGCCCGAAGGGAAACTGCTGACGGGCGCGGGCTACCTCGACGTCGACGGGATGCGGCAGGTCCTCGAATCGGTCCGACAGATGTGGACCGACAAGGGCCGCGAGGCCGGGCGCGTCCCGCGCGCGCTCGACGCCGATCTGCCGCCCCGCGGTGAGCTGACGGACGGGATCGAGAGTCACCTGGCGGGCCAGCTGGAGGTGAAGTACGACGACGAGCACGCGGGCTGGGGCACCGACGCGAAGTTCCCGCTTCCGCGGACCGTCGAGTTCGCCCTGAAGCGCGACCGGGGTCGCGCGCTCCGGTCGCTCGACGCGGTCCGCGACCACCTCGCGGACGACGTCGACGGCGGGTTCTTCCGGTACGCGGGGACGCGAGACTGGGGCGATGTCGCCTACGAGAAGCCGCTCGACACGAACGCGGCCGTGACCCGCGTGTTCGCGAACGCCTTCCTCTACACCGGAGACGACGCGTACCTCGACCCCGCGCTCGACGCCGTCGGCTTCCTCACCGACGACCTCTGGACCGGCTACGGCGTCGGCGGCAGCGTCGGGCCCGGACTCGGCCGGGCGTACTACGCGGCGCCCGCCGAAGACCGAGCGGACCTCGACGAGCCGCGCCGCGACCTGACGACCTTCGCCGGCGGCAACGCGCTCGCCGCGGACGCGCTGTTCGCCGTGGCGGGCTACACGGACGACGAGCGCGCCCGCCAGTACGCCGACCGGATCCTCGACGGGCTCGAACGAGACCTGATCGACGCCGAGAGCGGCGAGGTGACCCGCTATCGCGGCAGCGACGAGGCCGGCGAGTCCGACCTGCTGGAGGACGCCGCCCGCGTCGTCGGGGCGTACGTCCGCGCGGCCGGCGTGCGCGGCGAGGGCGCCGAGGTCGCCCGCGCGGTCGCGGACCGCGCGATAGACCGCCTCCACGTCGACGGCTCGTTCGTCGACGGGCCGCGCTCGGGGCCCGGGCTGCTCGACCGGTCGTTCCGCCCGCTCGACGCCAACGTCGAGATGGCGTCCTCGCTGCTCGATCTGGCGGCGCTCACCGGGAACGACCGCTACCGCGAGGTCGCGCGCGAGACGGCCGAGGCGTTCGCCGGCGCCACCGAGCGGCTGAGCGTTCAGGTCGCCGCCTACGGGAGCCTCGCCGCCCGAATTCGGCGCGACACGACCGTCATCGCGGTCGGGACCGAGCCCGGGAGCGACCTCCACCGCGCGGCGTGGCGGGTCGCCGACCACGAGAAGGTGGTCGCCCCGAACGCCCACGAGACCGACGCGCCCGCGCCGCGGACGGTTCCGGCGGGGACGGCGGTCGTCCTCGCCGGCGACGAGAGCTCCGAGCCGGCGGAAACGCCGGACGAGTTGATGGACCGCGTCGGCGACGTCTTGGCGTAAGCCTCGCCGACAGGTCGGATGGAACACGCCGTGTTGCCCCGGCGTCGTCGAGCACGCCCGATCGAGCGGTCCGAATTGTAAACGGACGACGCGTTTATACGGGTGCCGCGGCATCCTCGGGTATGGCATCTCTCCGCGATCTGGGCCTCTCCGAGTACGAGGCCCGGGCGTACCGCGCGCTCCTCCGGACCGGCCCGACGACGGCGAAGGACCTCTCGCGGGCCAGCGAGGTCCCGATGGGGCGGATCTACGACGTGCTCAACAGCTTGGAGCAGCACAGCCTCGTCCGCAGTCAGGCCGCCAGCCGCCCGAAGAAGTACGTCGCGGTCGAGCCGGACGCCGCGCTCGACCGCCTGCTCGACGAGAAGAAACAGGAGCTGGAGACGCAGGCCGAGCAGTACGAGTCGGTCGTCGACGACCTCTCCGCCGAACTCGACGCCGGCGAGCCGGTCGACGGCCAGTTCTGGACCGCCGCCGTCGGCGCGGAGGAGGCGACGGACCTCCTCTTAGAGCGGATCGCCGCCGCGGAGCGACGGGTCGTCGTGGTCGCCGGCGCGCCCGCGACCGGCTTCGACCTCGGCACGATCGGCGAGCGCGTCACCGCCGAGCTGGAGTCCGCGCTCGACCGCGGCGTGGAGATACGGGTGCTGCTGTCGCCGGCGACGGTCGACGAGCTTCCCCGGAGCGTCGGCCGACGGTACACGTCGGAGCTGGCCGAGGTGGACGGCTTCGAGGTCCGGACGTCCCCGAACGTGGACGGGACGTTCAACGTGTTCGACGAGATCGAGGTGTGCATCGAGGTGCCGCACCCGCTGTCGGCGGACGAGCCGTTCGCGATGATCGACGTGAAGGACATCGACTTCGCGACGAGCGTGAAAGAGCAGTTCGAGCCGCGGTGGGCGGAGGCGGAGCCGCTGACGTTCGGGTGAGCGACTGCCGACGACTGCTTACAAATGACGATGCGGTGGCGCGTGCCTCCGGGTGGCCGCCGCAGGCGGCTACGAGGAGCACGCGCGAGGGACGCCGCGAGCGACCGCAGGAGCGAGCGGCGAGGCTGGGGAGGCGTGAGGTTGCGGTTGCGGTGCTGTGGGGGGGGATTCAAAGGGGCAGCCGCGAGGCGGACGCAGGCGAAGCAAGGACCACAGGGCGGGAGCGAGTGAAACGAGCGACCAACCGAGAACCGCAGCGAGCGTGCGCCCGCCTCGCGGCTGGGGCTTTGGCGGTGTTCGCCGCCAATCTGTTCGCAGCTATTTATAAACGATCGGCTGGGGCTTCGGGAGCGATCACGACCGCGCCGCTAACTATTTACAAATATCCGTCGGCGACACCCACATTTATTTAAAAATTCCCAGTAGCCGCAACGAGACGCTCCTATCGGTCGAGTTCGTCGCGGAGGTCGCCCAGCCGGACCTCGCGCTCGGCGTGGGCGTTGTGCTGGTGGATCGACTCGTCGTTCGACTGCTTCATGTGGATCACGGCGTCGTCCGAGAGGTGCGGGAACTCCTCGACGGTGCCCTCGGCGAGCGCGCGGACGCAGTCCTCGACGAACTTCGCGTCGGCGTGGGCCTCGTAGGTCATGTGGTCCTCGTCCGGCCGCTTCGCCATGTTGTAGATGCGCGCGCTCATCGAGTCGCGGGCGACGTCGATCACGTCCCGGAGGTCGATGTCGGGGTGGCCGTCGGTCGTGATCGTCAGGGTGGCGTGCCCGCGCTGGGAGTGGCCCGGCTGCGGCACAGCGTCGAGGAACTCCTCGGTCGTCTCCTCGTCGACGCCGAGCTCCGCGAGCTTGTCGCGGGCCCGCGACTCGCTCATCCCCTGCGAGCAGGGGCAGACGGTCATCCCGGTGACCTCGGCGCCGATCTCCTCGCGGGTGCCCTCCTCGGTGGCGGTCGCGCTGGCGACGATCGTCGCCGTGCTCTGGGTCTCGATGTCGGACGCCGGCGTGTTCTCGCGGGTGACCAGCTCCGCCGACATCGACACCTCGGCGGTGGTGGTGTAGTCGTGTTTCTCCAGCAGGCGCTCGGCGGCGTCGCCGCAGACGTCCTCGACGCGGTACGCCTCCTCGCGGGTGATATCTTCGAGGATCTCGTCGACGGTCGTAAGGTTCCGCGACATGTCGATCCCCTTCCGCCCGCTCGGGAGATCGACGAACACCTCGAACTCCGCCATGAGGACGATGGGGCGCTTGTCGCCGCGCGCCAGCTTTACGAGTTTCTCCACGCCGGTGACGCCGACCTGCGAGAGTCCGACCGTGACGTCGGGCGCCGACGCCTGTACGTCCGGTAGCTGATGACTCATTGGAAAGATGATGGGGACTCCCGGGATTAGCCCTTTCGGAAGGGGGAGGTGCGTCTGGTAGTCGCGCGCGTGCGACCCGGCCGCGCGAGGCGGACGAACTAGGCGCGAACCGGTGGTCTCTCCGTGTGTGACGAGCCCACGTCCTGCGGGTCGTAACGCACGATTTATAACGGCGGCAGCGGAAGGTATCCCAAGACCATGCCGAGTTCCAATGGGCCGCAGAAGGCGACTCGCGACAAGCTCTCGAACAAACCCCGCAACCGCGGCACCTCCCCGCCGCAGCGAGCGATCCAGGAGTTCGAGGAGGGGTCGCAGGTCCACCTCAAGATCGACCCGAGCGTTCCCAAGGGGCGCTTCCACCCGCGCTTCGACGGCCGGACCGGCACCGTCGTCGGCAAGCAGGGGTCGGCGTTCAAAGTCGAGATTCCGGACGGCGGCAAGACGAAGACGCTCATCGTCACCGCCGCCCACATGCGGGCCCAGCAGAACTGAGATGACGATCTTCAAAGAGAAGCTCGACGAGGAGTACGTCACCACCTCCGAGGCGAAGGAGATCCTCGTGGAGATCGAAGCGGAGCGCGCGGCCGACGAGGACCGCGATCTCCGCTACGAGCTCGCCCGCGCGATCGAGCACGTCAACCGGTTCGCGGAGCTGGACGCCGATGAGTCCCGAGAGCTCGTCGAAGAGCTCACCGAACTCGACCAGATCGACCTGCCGACCGCCGTGAAGATCACCGATCTGCTCCCCGAGGACCGCACCGAGCTCCGCTCGGTGTTCGCCCAGGAGCGCTACTCGCTCGACGGCGAGGAGCTCGACGAGATCCTCAATGTCGTCGCGAAGTACGCCTGATCGCGAAGCGCGAAGATCCGCACGACATCCCGCTCGATACCGCGTCTCGACCCCCCGCATTTCCTTCTCGACCCGTCCGCGGTTTCGTCGAAACGTCCTCCTCGCCAGCGGTTTTTTCACCGCTCGGAGCGATACACGATACATGAACCACGCCGACGGCGACGGGACGCCGAGCGACGACCGGAACCGCGGTGGCGCCGCCGCAAACGTCGGGGAGGAGGCGGACGGGGGAAGCGACGCCGCCGGACAGGGGGAGGAACCCGACACCGCTGGCGAGACGGAGGGCGACGACGCCGGCCCGACCGCGGTCCTGCTCGACGTGCTGCCGAACGGGCGGCCGGACGACGACCGCCCGCAGTCCCGGAAATCGCCGGTGGCGTACGGGCTCGGCGCCGGCTCGTTCGGGCTGTACGAGCTGACGCTCGCGGACGGCGCGGACGTCTCGGTGGGGGCTCGGATCGCGCTGGACGGGCCGCACGTCGGCCGCTACCGCGAGGTGTCGTTCGACGATCTCACGCGGAACGCGGCCGCGGAGGTGGAGTACGCGGTCGAGGCGATCGTCGAGGCCGACGAGGAGCGCTTCGTCGACTTCTACAACGAGGCGGGGCCGATCACGCTCCGGCTCCACCAGCTGAACCTGCTGCCCGGAATCGGCAAGAAGCTGCGGAACGACCTCCTCGACGAGCGGAAGCGCGGCCCGTTCGAGAGCTTCGCGGACGTCGAGGAGCGCATCTCCGGGCTCCACCGCCCGCGAGAGGTGATCTTGGAACGGATCGTCGAGGAGATCCGCGAGCCCGACCTGAAGTACCGGACGTTCGTCGGCCGCGAGGAGTGAGTTGGGCCGGTCGCGGCGGTCGGATCGGCTCCGGCCGCGGCGGTCGGATCGGCTTCGGTCGCGAACCGTCCCCGCCGCCCCGAAACGAGACTTTTACCCGAACACCGCGTGTACCCCGGCCATGACCGACTCATCGGCGGGTGAGGGCGCCGCGTACGGGAGCCGCGACCCCGACGCGCTCGCGAGGCGGGCCGGTTCGCGCGCCGACCCCGACCGCGACCAGCACTTCCTCGTCGACGACCGGGTCCTCGATCGGATCCCCGGATACCTCCCCGAGGACGCCGACCGCAGCCACCTCCTCGAGATCGGCGGTGGCGCGGGCGCGCTCACGGATCGGCTGCTGGCGACGCTCACGTCCGGGCGCGACGGCGACGCCGCGCCCGACAACCCGGACGCTGTACCCGGTCGCCTGACCGTGGTCGAGCGCGACGAGACCTTCGCCGAGTTCCTCCGCGAGGAGTTCGCGGCGGCGGTCGCGGACGGCCTGCTCGACGTGGTCGAGGGCGACGCGCTCGACGTCGATCTCCCCCCGTTCACCGCCTGCGTCGCCAACCTCCCGTACGGCGTCTCCTCGGAGATCGCGTTCCGGCTGCTCCCGGCGAAGAAGCCGCTCGTGTTGATGTTCCAGGCGGAGTTCGCCGACCGGATGGTCGCGTCCGCCGGGGAGTCCGAGTACGGGCGACTCTCCGTGTCGGCCCAACACTACGCCGACGTCGAGATCGTCGAGCGCGTCCCGAAGGAGGCGTTCGACCCCCAGCCAGCCGTCGAGAGCGCGGTCGTTCGCTGTACGCCGCGCGACCCCGACTACGCCGTCGGCGACGAGGCGTTCTTCCTCCGGTTCGTGAAGGCGCTTTTCACCCAGCGGCGCAAGACGGTGCGGAACGCGGTGCGGAACACGGCGCACATCTCCGGACTCGACGACCCCGAGGCGGTCGTCGACGCCGCTGACGAGGAGCTGCTCGCCAGCCGCCCCGGAACGCTGGAACCGGCGGCGTTCGCCGCGCTGGCGGAACTGGCCCGCGAGCGGGGCGCCCCGACGGAGGCGTGACGATGACCGGCTGGATCGGCCTCGCGACGGAGCTTCAGCGCGCGCTCGCGGGCAACCTCGGGCGGTTCGCGGCCTCCGTCGGCGTCCTCGTCGCCGTGCTGGGGGTGCGGCTCCTCACGCGGCGGCTGCGGCGCGGCGATCGGGACCTCTCCTCCACGCAGCGGCTCCTGCTGTCGGCAGGGGTCGGCGGCGCGACCGCGCTGGGCGCGATCGCGCTGATCGCGGTGTGGGACCAGAGCGGCGCCCTGTTCGAGACGGCTCGGTCGGCCCTGAGCGCGAACCAGCTGTCGAACGTCGTTCTCGCGGTGATCCTCCTCGCGATCGCGTACGCGCTGACGGACTTCCTCGGGGGCGTCGTCCGCGAGATCGGCGCCGAGAGCGCGTCTATCTCCCAACACCAGCAGGAGGTCATCCTCCGGATCACGCAGCTGACCGTCTACACGTCGGCGATACTCGCCGTCGTCGGGCTGTTCACCGACAACGTGGGCAGCCTCCTCGTCGGCGCGGGGTTCCTCGGGATCGTCGTCGGGATGGCGGCGCGGCAGACGCTCGGCGCGATCCTCGCGGGCTTCGTGCTGATGTTCTCCCGACCGTTCGAGGTCGGTGACTGGGTCGAGATCGGCGACCACGAGGGGACGGTGACGGAGATATCGATCATGAGCACGCGGCTGCGGTCGTTCGACGGCGAGGTAATCACGATGCCGAACGACGACGTGCGCGCCGGCTCGATCGTCGACCGCTCGCGCCGGAACCGGCTGCGGATCGAAGTCGAGGTCGGCGTCGACTACGACACCGACGTCGAGCGCGCGGCCGAGGTGGTCGAGGCGGCGGTCGCCGGCGTTGAGGACGTCGCCGAGATGCCCGAGCCGAACGCCGTGACGAAGCGGTTCGGCGACTCCGCGGTCGTGTTGGGGCTCCGCTACTGGATCCGGAACCCCAGTATGCGGAAGCGCTGGCGGACCCAGACAGCCGCGATGAACGCGATGAAGGGCGCGCTCGAAGACGAGGGGATCGTCATCCCGTTCCCGCAGCAGACGCTCTCCGCCCGGTCGGAGGGCGCCTCCGGACCGCAGCTGGACGCGGCGGTCGAGGACCGTGCGGCGACGCGCGGCGGGTCAGAAAACTCCGGCGAGGGCGACGCGGAGAGCGGCGACGCAGAGAGCGGCGACTCGGAGGGAAGCGAACAATGAGCGGGACTGGAGGCGAGGACGACCGGAACACGGGCAAGGACGACGGCGGTCTCGCGTCGCGTCGCGGTCTCGACGAGGTCACCGTCTACCAGCCGGCCGAGGACTCCGGCCTGCTCGCGGAGGCGGCGGTCGCCGAGGCGCAGGGTCGCGTGCTGGAAGTCGGCACGGGATCGGGGTGGGTCGCGGAACGGGTGGCGACCGAGCGCGACCTCGACGTGGTCGGTAGCGACCTCAACCCGCACGCCGCGCGGCAGGCCCGCGACCGCGGCGTCGAGGCCGTCGTCGCCGACCTCTGCTCGCCGTTCCGCGCGGACGCCTTCGACACGGTGTGTTTCAACCCGCCGTACCTGCCGACCGACCCAGAAAACGAGTGGGACGACTGGATGGAGCACGCGCTCTCGGGCGGCGAGTCGGGGCGCGAACTCATCGAGCCATTCCTCGCGGACGTGGGTCGCGTCCTCGCGCCCGACGGGGTCGTCCTCCTGCTCGTCTCCTCGCTCACCGGCTACGACGAGGTGCTCGCCCTCGTCGAAGACGCGCGGTTCGCCCACGAGGTCGTCGTCGAGGAGTCGTTCCCGTTCGAGACGCTCACCGTGCTGGCGCTGCGCCGGGAGTGAGTTGCCCGTAAAATAACTCAAAGGCATCAAACGTATTAGCAAATATTATACCACGGCATAGCCAAAGCTCGGTAATGACCGAACGAGTCGCGGCGACGCCGGGGCTGTATCCGCTCCCGGACCGGGCGAAAGGGACGCTCTCCGACCTGAAGGGCCACCAGAAGGGTGACCTCCTGAGCGGCGACGAGGGCGAGGCGATCGTGACGGCGTACGACGAGGTTCGCGCCGAGTACGTCGACGACCAGCTGGACGCCGGCCTCGGCCTGATCTCCGAGGGGCAGGGTCGCTGGGACGACATGATCGCGCACCCGCTGACCGTCAGCGACGCCGTCGAGACCGGCGGTATCGTCCGGTACTACGACAACAACAACTTCTACCGCGACCCGCGCGTCGTCGACGACCTCGACTTCTCGGGCGACGTGGCCGCCGAGTTAGAGACGGCGGGGGACCTGCTCGCCGACGCGGACGGCGCCGCAGACGCCTCCCTCGCGGCGACGCTCCCCGGTCCGTACTCGCTGGCCGACCTCGCCACCGACGAGCACTACGGCGACGAGGCCGAGTTCCAGGCCGCGATCGCGGAGTTCCTCGCGGGCGAGGTCGAGGCGTTCCCGGCCCACGAGACGCTGTTCCTCCTCGAACCGTCGCTCGTCACGAACCCGCCCGCGGAGGGCAACGAGGGGCGCGCGACCGAGGCGATCGCGACGGTCGCCGACGCCACCGACGCCGACGTGGTCGTCCAGACGTTCTACGGCGCGCTCGGCGAGAAGCTGTACGCGCACCTCGTCGACGAGGCTGGCGCCGACGCGCTCGGCCTCGACCTCGTCGCGGGCGACCGCGACGACACCGTCTACAACGTCCAGGAGTTCGGCTCCACCGACTCGCTGTCGCTCGGGCTCGTCGACGGGCAGAACACGCTCGTCGAGGAGCCGGAGACGGTCGCGGAGCGCGTCGAGTGGTTCGAGTCGCAGATCCCGCTGGAGGGGTTCGACCGGACCTACCTCACGCCGAACACCGAGCTGTTCTACCTGCCGACGAACAAGTACCGCGCGAAGCTGAACACGCTCGCCGCCGCCGCGGAGGTGCTCGACTAATGGTCCGAAACCCGTCCGCCAACCGCGACCAGTTCCGTCCGACCGACCACCCGAACGACGCGTTCCTGCTCACGACCGTCGTCGGCTCGTACCCGAAGCCGAAGTGGCTCAACCGCGCCGACGAGCTCGTCGACGACCCGGACTCGAAGTTCGACGCCGCCGACCTCGAAGAGGCTCACGACGACGCCTGCCGGCTCATCACGCACGAACACGAGCGCGCCGGGCTCGACACGGTCGTCGACGGCGAGATGCGCCGCAACGAGATGGTGGAGTTCTTCGCCGACCGCATCGACGGCTACGAGTTCAACGGCCCGGTGAAGGTGTGGGGTCACAACTACTTCGACAAGCCGTCGGTCGTCGAGGAGGTCGAGTACGACGAGCCGTGGCTCGTCGACGAGTTCGAGTTCACCTCGAACGTCGCGGAGCGCCCGGTGAAGGTCCCGATCACGGGGCCGTACACGCTCGGCTTCTGGGCGTTCAACGAGGCGTACCCCTCCACCGAGGAGCTCGTCTACGACCTCGCGGACCTCGTCAACGAGGAGGTCGAGAAGCTCGTGGAGGCGGGCGCGCGCTACATCCAGATCGACGAGCCCGCGCTGGCGACGACGCCGGAGGACCACGCCATCGTCGGCGAGGCGCTCGAACGCATCGTCTCGGGTATCGACGACGACGTCCGGATCGGCCTCCACGTCTGTTACGGGGACTACTCGCGGATCTACCCCGAGATCAACGACTACCCGATCGACGAGTTCGACGTGGAGCTGTGTAACGGCGAGTACGAGCAGATCCCGACGTTCACCGACCCCGAGTTCGAGCCGGACCTCGCGCTCGGCGTCGTCGACGCTCACACCGCCGAAATCGAGCCGGTCGAGGAGATCAAAGCGAACATCCGACAGGGCCTCCGCGTCGTGCCGCCGGAGAAGCTCACGATATCGCCCGACTGCGGGCTGAAGCTCCTCCCCCGCGACATCGCGTACGGCAAGACCGAGAACATGGTCACCGCGGTCCGCGAGGTCGAAGCCGAGATCGATTCCGGCGAGATCGACCTCGATAACCCGCTCGACGACTGAATCGGCGCTGTCGGCGTTTTCTTTCAACCGAGCTCTACTGAGACAACCGCTGGAACGCCCCTGCTTATAAGACGGTTATTTTGTGGCTACTGTTGGTAGTACGAACGGGCTCGATGCTGGTGTGGTGAACACTTCCAAATCCCCAGCCGCTCGGCTGTACGATGTTGTCACTGCTTATAAATCGCTGAGCGACGCGAACACCGCCGAATCCCCAGCCGCTCGGCTGTACGTGGTTTATAAATCACCGATCGACACGAACACCGCCGAAGCCCCAGCCGCGCGGACGCCGCACGCTCGTTGCGCTCCTCGTCACTCGCTGCGCTCGTTCCTGCGGTGCTTCCGTCGCCTGCGGCGTCCGCGCGGCTGCCCCTTCGAGTCCCGCCCCGCACCGCACAGCACCGCAGCCTCACACCTCCCCAGCCTCGTCGCTCCCTTCGGTCGCGACTCCCTCGCGCGGCGCTGACTCGCGGCCGCCGGGGCGGCCGCTCGCAGGCGCGCGCCACCGCACCGCAGATCGCTTGACTCTCTCCCTGTACTGAGCGATCGAGGTCCCGACCGCGATCGATCGGATCGCAACGGCGCCACCCCCCGACGGCATCACCTATACAAAGCCGCCGCACCCACCGCCGCCATGGACATCGGCCTCACCGTCGGCGACGACCTCGACCGCCTCGCGGCGTCGCCGGCGCGGTTCGCCTTCTGCGAGCTCGGCGTCGGCGAGCCGACGCTCGTCCCGGGCGATATCGACCCGGACCGACTCGCGGACGCGCTCGCCGGGCGCGACCTGCTCGTCCACCTGCCGTACAGCCAGCGACTGGCGACGTACGTCCCGGAGGTCAACGACGCCATCGTCGACTACCAGCGTCGGCTTTTAAACGCGGCCGGCGACCTCGGCGCGGAGAAGGCGGTCCTCCACGCCACCTCCGCCGACCGCGACGACGTCGAGTTCCGCGAGACGGCCGCGGACCAGCTCCGGCGGGTCGCCGACGCGGGCCGCGAGGCGGGCGTCGAGGTCGTCGTCGAGAACGTCGGCCACCAGCACGCGGGGCTCCAGCTCTCCGTCCTCGGCGACCTCGCACGGGAGACGGACACGCCAGTCTGTTTCGACCTCGGCCACGCCTACATGGAGGGCGGAAACAAGGCGATAAAGCGGTTCCTCAGGAGCCACGGCGACCGGATATCGCACCTCCACTGTCACGACGTCCGCCGCCGCGGCGACACGCACCTCCCGGTGGGGGCCGGCGAGGTCGACTACGACCTCGTCGCGTCCGAGCTCGCCGGGTTCGACGGGACCGTCGCGCTGGAGGTGTTCACCGACGACGAGGCGCTCCTCGTCGACTCCGCCGAGCGCGTCGCTGACCGGCTCGGCGTGTCTTTTTAAAAACGGCGGCTCAGTTCGCCCGATCGTCCGGTTCTTCGGCGTCCGCGTCCTCCGCGTCCGAGTCCGGGTCACCGCCGTCCGCGTCGTCGCCCTCGTCCGCATCCTTCCCGTCAGCGTCTCCGGCGGCGTCCGCGTCGACCTCGTCGCCGTCGATCTGGCGCTTTATCGACTCCAACTCGGACTCGACGTCGACCTCGGGCGGGTCGTCGGCGTCGCCGGACGCCTCGTCTTCCCCGGTGGCGGCGTCGCCGCTCTCGCCGGGTTCGGTCACGTCGATCTGAACCAGACCGTCGTCGTCGACTCGCTCGGCTCCGTCCTCGTCTCGCCGTCGGTCACCGTCGCCTCGGTCCCGATCGCGGTCTCGACCGAGCCGTCGGTCTCGGGCCGCGTCGGCTTCCCGGCGCCCCTCGTCGATCCGGGCCTCGATCTCCGCGGTGAGGTCGCGGGCGTCGGCGATGATCGACCGGGAGGCGGCGTCCTCGGGGAGGTCGGCCTCCGAGAGCGCGGTCCGCAGCTCCGAGAGCGACCGCGAGAGGCCGGCGGTCGCGCCGTCGCGGACGTCGGCGAGGCGGTCGCCGGCGCCCTCCGCGCCCTCGGCGACGCTCCGACCGGGGTCGGCGAGCCGGAGGGTCCCCTGAAGCAGTTCGAGGGACTTGATCGTCGTCTCTAGGAGGGCGATCACCGTCGGGATGGTGTACTGCTCGGTGAACCGCACCAGCTCCGAGAGCCGGGGCGGACGCGGGGGACCGCGGCGGTCGCGCTCGGTATCGCGGAGGTCGGCGCGGAGCTCGCTCAGCACGTCCTCGAGCTCGTCGAGCCGCTCCTCGAGGTCGTCGTCGCGTCGATCGCGGGAACTCATGTCGCCCGCTACGGCGCGCGCGGATAAAAAGCCCGGCAGCGCGGCCAGCCTCAGTCGAACTGGCAGCCGGTGCGTCTCAGTCGAACCGGCCGCGCTGGTACTGGACCGGCCACTCAACCTCTTCGCCGAGCTCGTGGGCGGCCTCAAGCGGCCAGTGGGGATGCCGGAGCAGTTCGCGGCCGAGCGCGACGAGGTCGGTCCGCTCGTTCCGCACGAGCGCGTCGGCGTGGGTCGGCTCCGTGATCCCGCCGACCGCGGCGACGGGCAGGTCGGTCCCCTTGCGGATCGCCTCGGCGTACGGGACCTGATAGCCCGACCCGGTGTTCGGGATCTGTTGGCCGGGGTGGATTCCGCCGCCGGAGACGTCGATCAGGTCGGCCCCGGCCTCCGCGAGCAGCGGCGCCAGCCGCACCGAGTCGTCCACGTCCCACGAGTCGCGGTCGGGGAGCCAGTCGGTCGCGGAGATCCGGACGAAGACGGGGTTGTCGTCGGGCCAGACCGCGCGGACGGCGGCGACTACCTCGCGGAGGAGCCGCGTTCGGTCCTCGAAGCTCCCGCCGTACGCGTCGTCGCGGTCGTTAGTGACCGGCGACAGGAACTGGTGGAGGAGGTAGCCGTGGGCCGCGTGAACCTCCGCCACCTCGAAGCCGACCTCGTTCGCGCGCTCGGCGGCGGCCGCGAACGCGTCGATCACCGCGCCGATCTCCTCCCCGTCCAACCGGTGGGTGTCGGCCAGCTCGGCGTCGTCGACCTCTGGGTGCGGGTACGGCTCGTCGCTCGCGGAGACGGTCTCCCACCCCTCCGGTTCGTCGGCCGGGATGGGTTCTCCCCCCTCCGCGGGCGGTCGGTGCGAGCCCTTCCGACCGGCGTGCGCCAGCTGGATCCCCGGCGTCGCGCCCTGCGAGCGGACGAACTCGACGATCGGTTCGATCGCCTCCGCGTGCTCGTCGGACCAGATCCCGAGGCAGTTCGGCGTGATGCGGCCGCGGGACTCGACGGCGGTCGCCTCGGTCATCACGACCCCCGCGCCCCCGGCGGCGCGGGCGCCGAGGTGGACCCGGTGCCAGTCGTTCGCCAAGCCGTCCTCGGCGGAGTACTGGCACATCGGCGACAGCATCACGCGGTTTCTGAACTCGGTGTCGCGGAGCGAAAGCGGTGTGAACAGCGTATCGGTCACGGATCGGTCAACGGCCGCCGCGAGGTAAGTCCCTCCGATCGCCCGTCCGGATCGCCGCCGATGGTTTAGGCCGACCGAAATCTATAACACCGCCGGCCCCTGACCGTCTGCCAATGACAACGGGAGACCGGATCGAGCGGGACGTCGACGCGGCGGCCGACGAGCGGCCGGCCGTCGCCGCGACCCGCTGTTCGCAGGAACGGACCGTCTTCGCCGAACAGGGCAACACCGACGCGTGGATCGCGACGGACCTCACGGTAGAACTGGAACGATAGCGGACCCCTCGGCGATTTTGGCGCGCATCGGCGGCCCCTCCGTCCGTGCCGCTAATCTCACTCCTCGGAACGCAGCGACCTCGCCGGCGAGCCGAGCGTTCGCGGCGTCGGTGCGTCCGCGCGCTCGGCGCCTCTCGCCCGCCCGCGACGCTCGTCGACGAGCGCGCGGACCCGGTTGAGGATCGCGTCGAACCGACCGCGGTCGGCCCCCTTCTCGAAGTAGGCGTCCGCGCCGGCGCCGAACGCCGCCGCCTCGCCCTCGTCGCTCGGACACGTCGTGTGGAAGACGACCGGTAGCTCCCCGTTCGCCTCGCGCAGTCGTTTTGTCAGTTCGACGCCGCGGCCGTCGGGGAGCAGCTGTTCGGTCACGACGCAGTCGATAGCGACCTCCTCGCCGTCGATTTCGGCGCCCGCGTCGAGCGCGTCGAGCGCGTCCGAAAGACGCTCCACGGAGCGAACTCGCACGCGGTCGGTGAGCCGCGCCGCGAACACCTCCAGCAGCTCGGCGGAACGCTCGTCGGCCTCGACTTGGAGGACGGTGATCTGCGCTCCGCGGTCTCTCTCGGCTCCGTCTGCGGTCGGCTCGTTTCGGTCGGCTGCGTTCGCGGCTGCGGACGCGTCGAACGGCGGTGTGGTGTGATCGGTCATGTGTTGTGTGGCGGGCGACGACTCGGCGGAAGGCAACTAATTACGACGGTAGTTATTTTTCTTCGTACGTAGTCCCCGCGGGGACGTAATAATAATACCGCGATCACCGTTGTCACGCCCCTTAGACCCGACTATTCGGTAGTATTACCGTGAAAAACACCGGACGGGAGTCGGGCCGGTGGGCGTTCGCGCGAACGCCCCCCCCCGAGCGGGAGGAGGAACCGCGGAAACGGCCGTTCAGGCGAACAGGTCGCGCGCCTCGCGGACCGCGTCGATCAGGGCGTCGACCTCTTCGACGGTGTTGTAGAAGTAGAAGGAGGCGCGCGCGGAGGCGGCGACGCCCATCTCGTCGTGGAGGGGTTGGGTACAGTGGTCGCCGGCGCGGATCGCGACGCCGTAGTCGTTGAGGATGCTGGAGAGGTCGTGGGCGTGGACGCCGTCGACGTTGAACGCGACGAGGCCGCCGCGGTCGTCGCCGGGCGGGCCGTAGATGTCGACGCCGCCGAGCGCGTCGAGCTCGTCGTAGGCGTACTCGGCCAGCAGGTCCTCGTGGGCCTCGATCCGGTCCATCCCGACCTCCTCGAGGTACTCGATCGCCGCCGCGAGACCGATCCCCTGCGCGATCGAGGGCGTCCCGGCCTCGAACTTCCACGGGAGCTCCTCCCACGTGGAGTCCTCGAAGGAGACGCGCCGGATCATGTCGCCGCCGTAGAGGTACGGCTGCATCCCCTCTAGGATCTCCTCGCGGCCGTACAGCGCGCCGATCCCGGTCGGGCCGCACATCTTGTGGCCGGAGAAGGCGAGGAAGTCGACGTCCAGCTCATCGACGTCGACCGGACGCGTCGGCACCGACTGCGCGGCGTCGGCGAAGACGTACGCGTCGCGGTCGTGGGCCATGTCGGCCAGCTCGCGGATCGGGTTCACCGTGCCGAGCGTGTTCGACACGTGGACGACCGACACCATCCCGGTGTCGTCGTCGATCAGCTCGGCGGCGTGGTCCATGTCGAGCCGCCCCTCGTCGGTGACGTCGATGAAGCGCACGTCGGCGCCCGTGCGCTTGCCAATCTGCTGCCAGGTGACGAGCGAGGCGTGGTGTTCCATCTCGGAGAGGACGACGTTGTCGCCCGGACCGAGGGCTTCGAGCCCCCACGCGTACGCCACGAGGTTCATCGCCTCGGTCGTGTTCTTCGTGAAGACGATCTCCTCGCGACCGTCGGCGCCGATGAAGTCGGCGACCGCGTCGTGTGCCTCCTCGTAGGCGACGGAGGCTTCTTGGCTCAGCTGGTGGATCCCGCGGTGGACGTTCGCGTTGTAGCTCCGGTAGTAGTCCGAGATGGCGTCGACGACGGGGTCGGGCGTGTGCGAGGTCGCCGCGTTGTCGAGGTAGACGAGCGGCGTGTCGTCGCCCTCGCCCTCTCTCGGCGTCTCCGGGTCCCCGCCCACCTTCCGATCGAGGATCGGGAAGTCGGCGCGGAGCGCCTCCACGTCGAACGGGTACTGTTCGTGGACTCCCATTACCCGTTATGGGGTCCCGAACACTAACACACCTTCGGTGGCGGTGTTCAGATAAGGATTGAAGCGTGAGGCGGTACGTTTTCAAAGTAATCTATGCCCGAAAACGACCGCCTCAACGGCTGTATAGACGAGATCAACTTAGAGTTTGTGGAGCGAGAGGCAACACCGAAGTTGTTGATGAAGCTCAGTATTCAGCTTCATTTGGCTGGATTATCGCTTTCGAATACTGTTTCATTTCTTGAGGTATTTGGTGTTGATCGGGTTCGATCTACCGTTCACAATTGGGTTCACAAGGCTGATCTACAGCCGGAATCCGGTCAGAATCCGAATCACGTTGCGATTGATGAGACCGTGATTCAACTTGACGACGAACAGTATTGGCTGTACGCTGCTGTCGATCCTGATTCAAACGATTTACTCCATACAAAGCTTGAACCGACAAGAACGAACGTGATCGCAGATCAGTTTGTCGCGGAGCTCCGCGACAAACACGATGTAGATGATGCGGTCTTTCTCGTTGATGGAGCGGTTCCACTTCAGCGAGCCTGTGACAAACATGACCTCGATTTCAGATACGAACAGCATGGAAATCGTAACAGCGTCGAACGTGTTTTTCGTGAGGTAAAACGCAGAACTATCAGTTTCTCAAACTGTTTCAGCAACGCCGAAGCAGAAACTGCTGACGAGTGGCTGAGATCGTTCGCCTTCGCATGGAATCAGCTTATCTGAACACTACCCCTTCGGTCCGGTACGTCTTGCGGGTATCGTTGACGCGCGAAACTGACCGATTCGCCGCCGCGAGCGGCGTTACTCTCCCCAGTCCGGGTTCGCCCGCGGCGGCGCGAAGATGTCGTAGCCGACGACCGGCTCGTCGGTGCGGTTCTCGGCCGCGTGCGGCTCGTCGCCGGGGATCAGATAGGTGTCGCCGGGGCCGACGACGCGCTCCTCGCCGTCGACAAGGAACGTCAGCGTCCCGGCCGTGATCACGCCGATCTGCTCGTGCGGGTGGTCGTGTTCCGGCACTCCCTCGCCCGGCTCGATCTCGAACCGCTGGATGCTCGTCTCCTCGCCGACGGCGCCCTGCGTGAGGAACGCGCCGTCGACGGCCTCGACCGCTTCCACGTCCGCGTCGGGTACGACGTCCATACCCGTTCGGGCGGTCCGGGGGCACCTAAATCCGCGGGAACGAGAGACCGCAATCTCTCACGGGAACGGGTGATACGGGCGGTCGAGCGCGGGCTCGAACCCCATCGACCGCGGCACCTCGCGGGCGCGCTCGCCGAAGAACGGATCGCCGGTGAACAGCGGCTGCGCCCCCGGGACCAGCACGCGGACGGCCTCGAAGCCGAGCGCGGCGAGATCGCGCGTCGTCACCCGCCCGACGTAGGGGTCGAGCCCGACGGCCTCGACGCGGTCGACGACGGCGTCGAGCTCCTCGCCCCCCGTCAGTTCCGGCTCGCCGAGCCCCTCGGTCGAGACGGTCGCGTCCGGGTCGAAGAATGCGGCCGTCTCGGCGGGCAGGTCGGCGTGGTGGCCGATCGCGGCGCCCTGCTCGTCGGCCGTCTCCCGCCCCATCGAGCGGAGTTCGGTCCAGTTCTGGAGCGCCTCCGCGAGCGCGCTCCGCGCCGCCGCCGCCGGGTCGAGGTCGGCGCCCGACCCCGCGGCGAACCGCGGCCAGTCCCCCTCCCGACTCACGCCGACCGCGACGACCGGGACGTCGACGTCGGTCGTGACCAGCAGCGCCGTGACCGACAGCGACTCCGCGCGCGCCCGCTTCTCCAGCTCGACGAATCCGGGGTCGTCGACGTCGAGTCCGAGCGGCTCCGTCGTCGAGTACCAGCTGGTCATCGTCGCGTCGCGCTCGATCGCCTCGTACAGCCCCGAGAGCGCGGCGTCGGGCCCCGAACTGCCGAGCCCGAGGCCGGTCGTGATCGGCGGCCGGTACCGTCGCTCCGGCGGCGGGAACCCCACGAACTCCGCCGGGAGGCTCGCCGGCTCGCCGGTCGCGAGCGCCTCGCCGCGCACCCACGGGAGCCGGTCGTCGCGGTCGTACGGCTCGGCCCCGTCGGGACGGACGAACGCGCCCGGCGTGACGGGGTTCGGGACGTTCGCGGCCGGTGCGCGCGTGAACTCGGCCTCGCGGTAGACGCCGGCCGCGTACCGCTCTAACCCCTCCCCGAGCGCCTTCATGAACGCGACGTCCCAGTCGGCGGCCGCGCCGCCGCCGAAGTCGGCCGCGTCCGCGTCGGAGAAGGGCGTCGTGTCCGCGACCCGCGCGACGTAGTACGGCAGCGGGAACGACTCCTGTTCGCCGACCTCGCTCAGGGCGCCGATCCGGGGGTCGACGGCCCGCTCCGCGCGGTCGATCGCGTCGTCGAGCCCCCGGTCCGCGTGGTCCCGCGGGAGCGCGTCGTCCGGGTCGGCGCCGCAGCCGCACCCCGGCGCGGGCAGCAGCGTCCGCTCGCCGCCCGGCACCTCGACGACCGCGTCCGCGACCGGGTCGCCCGCGAGGAGTCGGATCGTCCGTCGCCCCGCCACCGCGCCCGCGTAGCGCACGGCGGACCGGCGTCCGGTCGGCGCGTCGGCGGGCTCCGCCCCGCCGCTCTCGACGCGGGCGCGCAGGCAGTCGTAGCAGGCGTCGTCGAAGACGGTCACCGCGGCGTCGAGGTCCGCGAACGGGACGCCGCCGAGGCCGCCCACTTCGACGGCGACCCACCGGTCGAGCAGCTCGTTCGCGGTCGCGAACGCCGACGACCCCGCGGTGTCGACGACGACGGCGAGGTCGAACCCGTCGAGTAGGTCGGCCTCGACCGGCATCGCGTTCACGTCGACGTCGCCGAGCGCGGCCGCGGCGGCCTCGACCGCGGGGCCGTCGCCGACAAGTCCGATGTCCATACGCGGTCGACGCGAGGCGACGAAAAAAAGCCGAGGGTCCGCGGTGGTGTGAGTGCGGCGCGCTCAGGCGGGCGTCGCGGCCATCATCTCCGCTGCCTCGACGGCCAGCTCTCCGGCATCGACGCCCTCCAGGCGCTCGTCCCCGAGCTTCAGGCGGAGGCGGGGTCGCCCGACGTCGATCGGGACCTTCTCGGTGTCGATGACCCCGAGATCTTCGAGGCGCGTCTTCGTCCGGGAGAAGGTCGCCTTCGAGGCGATGCCGACGTCCTCGCCCCACTTCGAGATGTCGTAGAGGAGCACGTCGTTCTTCGCCGCGACGAGCAGCGAGACGGTCACCTCGTCGAGCTCTGCGCCGTCGTCGCCCTCGGTCGCGGCGAGGACGGCGTCGAAGTCGGCGCGGGCCTCCTCGCCGATCTCTGACTCCATCGTCTCGCGGACTCGACTGATCGCCGGCGTGCGGAGCGTGTACGGCTCCGCGTCGTCGAACGCGTCGCGGTGGGTCTCGTACACCTCGCCGACGAACTCGCCGTCGTCGGTCGAGAGCGCGGCGACGTCGTCGCCCGCCGTGACCAAGGCGACGACCCGAGAGGGGGAGACGAACAGCGCGTTGTCGACGTCGCCGTCCAGCACCCGGAGGTCCAAGGCGCCGTCGGCGACGAGGTCGGCCGCCCGAGACGCGACGACGAAGTCGTCCATCACGTCCTTGAGGGTGCGCTCGTCGGCGAGAACCGATAGCGTCGGGAGGTCGTCGCGCCCGACGGCGGTCTCGACCAGCGATACGATCGTCTCCGCGGAGGGGTCGACGACGAGCAGCTCGTCGTCGTCCTCCGCGAAGGCCGCTTCGAGCGCCGCCTCGACGTCGGCGGCCAGTAAATTCGACACCATTTATCTCTCCGTATAAAATCCGGTTGTCTATTTAATATTAACGGGGTTTACGGATCGGACAACTCGCGTAGCGGGCCTCAAGAGCCTGAATTCGGCGGATTCGTCGAATCGTCGATCGGTGTTGGGCCGACCGGCGCGTCCGAGCCGGAGTCGGGTACGGGTGCGCGCCGAAGTCGGGTACGGGTGCGCGCCGAAGTCAGGAACAGATGCGCGCCCGTACCGCCGTCGCACCGGCGGCGTTCCGACGCCGACGGAAGGATTAATGCGCGGTCGCGCCCGCGTTGGCACATGGACACCGAGCACGTCCGGGAGGTCGACCCGGCGGTCGCCGACGCGCTGGCGGGCGAACGCGACAGACAGGAGCAGACGCTCGCGATGATCGCGAGCGAGAACCACGTGAGCGAGGCCGTCTTGGAGGCGCAGGGCAGCGTCCTCACCAACAAGTACGCCGAGGGGTACCCCGGATCGCGCTACTACGCGGGCTGTGAGTACGCCGACGAGGTCGAGGAGCTGGCGATCGAGCGCGCGAAGGAGCTGTGGGGTGCCGACCACGTCAACGTCCAGCCGCACTCCGGGACGCAGGCGAACCAAGCGGTGTACTACTCCGTCCTCGAACCGGGCGACAGGATCCTCTCGCTCGAACTGAACCACGGCGGCCACCTCTCGCACGGCCACCCCGCGAACTTCACGGGGCAGCTGTACGACGTCGAGCAGTACGAGGTCGACCCCGAGACGGGGTACATCGACTACGAGGGGCTGCGCGACACGGCCGAGTCGTTCGACCCGGACATCATCGTCTCGGGCTACTCGGCGTACCCCCGCACCGTCGACTGGGAGGAGATCCAGGCCGCCGCCGACGCGGTCGACGCCTACCACCTCGCCGACATCGCGCACATCACCGGCCTCGTCGCCGCCGGCGTCCACCCCTCGCCGGTCGGCGTCGCCGACTTCGTCACGGGCTCGACCCACAAGACGATCCGCGCCGGTCGCGGCGGGATCGTGATGTGCGACGCGGAGTTCGCGGACGACGTCGACTCGGCCGTCTTCCCCGGCGGGCAGGGCGGCCCGCTGATGCACAACGTCGCCGGCAAGGCGGTCGGCTTCAAGGAGGCGCTGGACCCCTCCTTCGAGGAGTACGCGCAGCGGGTCGTCGACAACGCCGAGGTGCTCGCGGAGACGCTTCAGGGACACGGGCTCTCCCTGGTCTCCGGCGGGACCGACAACCACCTGCTGCTGGCTGACCTGCGCGACTCGCACCCGGACCTCTCCGGCGGGGACGCGGAGGACGCGCTCGCGGCCGCGAACATCGTCCTCAACGGGAACACCGTCCCCGGCGAGACGCGGTCGCCGTTCGACCCGTCGGGGATCCGGGCGGGCACCGCCGGGCTCACCACCCGCGGCTTCGACGAGGCGGCGATCGAGGAGGTCGGCGACCTGATCTACCGCGTCGTCGACAACGTCGACAGCGACGACGTCATCTACGAGGTCGGCGAGCGCGTCGTCGAGCTCTGCGAGGCGCACCCGCTGTACGAGTAGCTGCGTCGCACCGAGCCGAGAGAACGCGTCGACGGCCGCGCCGACGAATCCGTGCGTAAAAGTGGGGGCGGCCCGCACGGGTCGATATGGACGCTCCGCCGTTTCTCGCCGACCGCCTCGACCGCGGTGCCGTGCCGCTCGTCGTCGGGGACGTGATCGCGTTGATCCTCCTCTTGACCGTCGGGACGCTCAACCACCAGTCCGTCGAGTTCCTGACCGCGAACCCGCTCTACCTCCCCGGGGTATACGCGCCCTTCCTGATCGGCTGGGCCGTGGTGGCCCCGCTCGTGGGCGCGTACTCGGCCGGGGCGGTCGAGACCGCGAAGTCGTCGGTGCCGCTCGTCGTCCGGTCGTGGATCCCCGCGGCGGTCGTCGGGCTCGCGCTCCGCGCGTTCGTCTTCCGCGGCGGCGCCGAGCTCACGTTCGCGGCCGTCATGCTCGTGCTGGGATCGGTCGCGCTCGGCGGCTGGCGGGCGCTGTACTTCCGGCTGCGGTAGCGCTTCTCGGCCCGATTTCGGCGCCGGATCGCCGCTTTCACCGTTCTCGTCACACCCCGATCCGCGGGCCGGTGTTCGGATCGGCTCATAAGTTATGCGTTGTATCTGCGTGTTCATAGCAAAACTGTCGAAGAACCACGGAAAAGATTTAATATCGATTTTCGACTAGTGTTCACCGATAGCATGGCTGGATACTACGACTACGTCCTCGGGCTCATCCCGGCAGTACTGATCGGCGTGACCGCCTTCCTCACCCATGTCGGGCTGACGTTGACGGCGGCGCTGCCCGCGGGCGCGGCGGCCGCTGCCGCCATCGTGGCGCACGCGATGTTTGTCAGGGCCCCAGTCACCGCCGACGCGCCGGCGGACGCTTCGCGTCCCGGCCGCGGCGAGGGCGGACCGGGCGGGCGGTCGTCCGCGTGACGCGCCGCCGTTCGCCGCGTCCTGTACCGTTTAGTTCCCCCGCCCCGAGTGGGCGGGTATGACCGACACTCTGTTCCTGACGAGCGGCGACGTCGACGACCTCGCGGAGCCGGCCGACTACGTCGCCGCCGTGCGCGACGCGTACCGACAGGTGGGCGAGGGCGCGCCGGCGGAGCCGCGGACGAAGCTGTTCAACCGCGAGCCGCCGGGAATGCTCACCACCTACGCCGCGCTCCTCCCGGAGACGGGCGCGATGGGCGGGTACACCTACTCCGCGGGGTTCGGCGCGGGCGACGCGTGGTTCATGACGCCGCTGTTCGACGCCGCGTCGGGCGAGCCGCTCGCGCTGCTCGACGGCGCGTCGATGAACCCGTTCAAGACCGGCGCCGCGGGCGCGGTCGCGGTCGACGGGCTCGCCCGCGAGGACGCGACCGAGCTCGCCGTGATCGGCAGCGGCGCGCAGGCGCGCGGACAGCTCGCGACGACCGCGACCGTCCGCGAGTTCGAGGCGGTCCGCGTCTTCTCGCCGACCGCGGAGAACCGCGAGGCGTTCGCGACGGACTTCGACGAGCGACTCGACGCCGACGTGTCGGCGGTCGAGAGCGCGAGTGCGGCGCTTTCGGACGCCGACGTGGTGATCACCGCGACGACCGCGAGCGAGCCCGTGATCGACGACGCCGACGTGGAGCCGGGGACGCACGTCACCGCGATGGGACAGTACCACCCGAAGAAGAACGAGCTGCCCCCCGAGCTCGTCGCGCGGGCGACGTACGTCCCCGACCTCCGCGAGCGCGCGACGCAGGACGCCGGCTCGTACCTCGCCGCGGTCGACGCCGGCCTGATCGAGGCGGGCGAGGGGATCGCGGCCGACCTCGGCGAGGTCGTCGCGGGCGACCACCCCGGCCGGACGAGCGACGAGGAGGTGACCGTCTTCGACTCGGGCGGGACCGGCGTCGAGACGGTCGCCGCCGCACACATGCTGTACGAGCGCGCGAGCGAGAAGGGGCGCGGGCAGACGATCGACTTCGCGCCCGCGAGCGAGGCGTTGACCGGGGAGTGACGCGGGGGACGCGACCGGTCGTCGAGTAGCGGCCGGAGGTTGAAGTGCCGCGCCGGAGTCCGGTCGGTATGCGCATCGGCATCGTCTCCGACACGCACGACGACCTCGCCGCCGTCGAGGCGGCCGTCTCGCTGTTCGAGCGCGAGGGCGTCGACGCCGTCGTCCACTGCGGCGACTTCGTCGCGCCCTTCTCCGTGACCCCGTTCGACGCGGGCTTCGACTTCCACGCCGTCCGCGGGAACAACGACGGCGAGTGGGCGGTCGAGTCGACGGTCGACTCGTTCGGGACCTATCACGGCGAGGCCGCCGCGCTCTCGTTCGACGGTGTCGAGATCGCGGTCGCCCACGGGACGAGCGAACTCGTCGTCGACGCGCTCGTCGACTGCGGCGACTACGACTACGTGCTCCACGGCCACACCCACGCGCACGGCGTCGAGGCGCGCGACGGCACCGTCCGCGTGAATCCCGGGGGGCTCCCCATCCCCGTCGACGGCGCCGACGACGCGTTCCGGGTCGCGACCCTGGACACCGCGGAGTCCGGCGTCGAGGCCGTGACGCACCGCGTCCTCGACGCGGGAGACCGCGCGACGGCCGACGACTGACCGTGCCTCCGGCCGCGACCGAGGCGCTACTCGGCGACGGCCTCTGATTCGACGTCGACCCCGCGGAACTCGAACCGGGCGCCCCCGTCCTCGCCGTCGACCAAGTCGACGGTCCACCCGTGCGCCTCCGCGACCTCGGCGACGATCTTCAGCCCGAAGCCGGTGCCGTCGGGATCGGTCGTCACGCCCGCCTCGAACACCTCTTCGCGGTCTTCGGGATCGATCCCGGGGCCGTCGTCCTCGACGTAGAAGCCGTCGCGGTCTTCGAGCGCGCCGACCGTGACGGTGACGCCGGACCCCCCGTGCTCGACCGCGTTGCCGAAGAGGTTCTCCAGCGCCTGCCGAAGCCGGCTGCGGTCCGCGGCGACGACGGCGTCCGTCTCGACGGCGAGCGTCGCGGACTCGGTGTCGACGGTCTCCCAGCACTCCGCGGCGAGGTCGGCCAGCGGGACGGGTTCGGTCTCGTCGATCCCGGACCCCTGCCGCGCCAGCGCGAGCAGGTCCTCGATGAGCGCGTCCATCCGGTCGAGCGAGCGCTTCACCGCGCCCAGCTCCCCGAGGTCTATCGACTCCTCCGAGAGCCGGTCGGTGACGATTTTGAGGTTACCCGCGGCGACGTTGAGCGGGCTGCGCAGGTCATGAGAGACGAGGCTGGCGAACTCCTCCAGCCGGTCGCGCTCGCGGGCGACCTCGGCCTCGCGCCGGCGCAGCTGGTGTTCCCGCTCGATCCGGACGAGGACCATCGTCACCGTCGCCGCCCAGATGCGCGCCACCGCGAGGTCCGAGTCGTCGAAGGCGTCGGGAACGGTCGCGCCGACGTTCAATACACCGTACCGGCCGAGCGGGACGACGAGCTCGCTGCGGATCGTCGCGTCGTCGCTGTAGCGGTCGGGGTCGTCGCCGACGTCGGCCACGTACGTCGGCTCGCCGCTCTCGAACACGTCCCAGGTGATGCTCGGCTCGTCGGCCCCAAACGTCGGGTGATCGCCGACGACCTCGTCGGCGGTGTCGGTCCAGACGATCGGTTCGAGCACGTCGCTCCCCTCGTCGTACAGCCAGATCGCGGCGATCGGGTGCCCCAACACGTTGTCGACGTACGACACCGCCGCCTCGGCGGCCGCCTCCCGGTCGGTCGTTTTCAGCAGCTCTCGGGTCGCCGCGTGGAGCGATTCGAGCGTCTCCGTGCGCCGCTGGAGCGCCAGCCGCCGCGTCCGCTCGTTCGAGACGTCGATCGCCGTGACGACCGCGTACGGGTCGCCGTCGAGCTCGAACGGGCCGACGCTGACCCGAACCGGGACGAGGACGCCGTCGCCGCGGCGAACGGCCAGTTCGAACCCATCGGTCATCGACCGCGTCTCGCCGGCGCGCGTCGTCTCGATCAGCGCCGTCACGTCGTGGCGGGACCCCCGCGCTTCGCTCGATCCGCGGTCGTTGGAGGCGGCGCCTCCGTCGCCGTCGGGGTCGGCCTCGCCGGGCGTCGTCGACCCGCCGCCGCCCCACTCCAGCTCGGTCGGGTCCTCGAACACGTCGCCGATCGACCGGCCCTCGAGGTCGTCCGGGTCGAGCCCGAACACCGCCTCGACGCTCGGCGTGCCGGCGTGGACGACGCCGTCGCCGTCGACGACGATGGTCGGGTCGGGCGTCGCGTCGATCGCTCCCGGGAAGCGGTCCATGGTCATTCCTCCGCGGGTTCGTGGACGTGACCGCACTCCGGACACCGCACCTCCTCGCCGCGGAGGTCCGCCGAGGAGGCGCGCACGTCGCGCATCACCTCGCTGATCTTGTCTTCCGCCTCCAACTCGTCGGCGACCGCGAGGTCGACGCCCTCGACTTCGAGGAGGAACTTCGCGACCTCCGTCACCTCGTACATCATCTCGTCTAGGTCCTCGGCGGTGAAGAAGCCGGACATCGCGCCGTAGAGGAACGTCGCACCCGCCTTCGTCACCTTCTCCTCGAACGAGTAGCGCGCCTGATTCACCGCCTGCGGCGTGTACGTGTCCGTCATGAAGGGGACCAGTTCGGGGAGGTTCTCGCCGATCTTCGTCATCTCGACGCCGGTCTCGGTGCGGAAGTCGGCACAGAGCCGCGCGATCGCCCACTCCCGGGCCGTGATGTACGTCCGATCGCGGAGGAACTCGTTGACGCGCTCGTAGCGCGCCCCGTCCATCTTCTTGAACCGCTCGTACTTGCGGACGTCTCGGGGCACGTCGTCGGGGGCGTCTCGGTCGTCGTCGACCGGGTCCGATTCGTCGTCGGTCTCTCCGCCGGCGGGGTCCGATTCGTCGTCGGCCTCGGTCGTCTCTTGTCCGTCGGTCTCGGTCGAATCCGCCTCTGCGTCCGTGGTTCCCCCGTCCGTCTCGTCGGCCGGCCGAGGATCGGGATCCACATCGTCATCCGAGGGGGACCGGTCCGCGGCGTCGTCGCCGGTCTCGCTGGCCGAGTCGGCCGTCGGACCGGTGTGATCGCTCATACTCCTGAAACCTCGCGGGCGGACAAAAGCCTTGTCGGTGACCGTCCGTCGGATGTCTCCCGTCGGCGGTCGGTCGCTCGGAGATCCACTTTTGTACCGTCGCGTGGAGGGGTGGGGCATGAAGGTGCTCTGCGGGATCGGGGGCAGCGACGACTCGTTCCGCGCGCTCGACCGGACGGTGGAGCGCGCGGCGGTCGCGAACGACGACCTGACGATCGCGGTGGTGGACAACGAGGACTCCTCGGTGTCGCCCGACGAGGTCGTCGAGCGCGCCGAGGCGGCGGTCGCGGAGGCGGCGATCGACGCCGAGGTGCGGCGCGTCGAGGGTGACCCGGGGAGCCGGCTGATCGAGATCGCCGAGACGGAGGAGTTCGAGGAGATCGTCTTGGGCGGCGGCCACACGAGCCCGATGGGGAAGATCACGATCGGGTCGATCGCGGAGTTCGTCCTGTTGAACGCGAAGACGACGGTCACGCTGGTCAGATGAGCGACCGAGGCTACCCAGACGCCGTGGCCGACGAGTTCCCGCCGCCGCCGACGGCGTTCACCGACCGCGAGGACCGCGAGCTCGAGATCCGACCGTACGAGGGCGACGCGGCGTCCCGAGAGGCGCTCGTCGAGATGTACGACGCCTTCGACCCGGCCGACCGCGCGCAGGGGATCCCGCCGGGCGGCGAGGAGCGCATCCGCGAGTGGCTCGACGCCATCCTCGGCGGCGACTGCTACAACGTGATCGCGTGGTGCGGCGACGAGGTCGCCGGACACGCGACGCTCGTCCCCGACGGCGACGCATACGAGCTGGCGATCTTCGTCCATCAGGAGTATCAGCGCGCGGGGATCGGGACGCACCTCATCCGCGGGCTGCTCGGTCACGGGCAGGCGAACGGCGTCGAGAAGGTGTGGCTCACCGTCGAGCGGTGGAACCGCGCCGCGGTCTCGCTGTACAAGAAGATCGGCTTCGAGACCTCCGACGCCGAGAGCTTCGAACTGGAGATGGGGCTGCGGCTGCGCGCGGACGCCGGCCCGGACGGCGACGCGGAGACCGACGAGTAGCCGTTCTGCCGCGGGGCGCCGGCCACCGCCCTGCCGCGGAACGCCGACGAGTAGTGTTGGCCGGAATCTTCAAGCCTTTAGGCGCGGCCCGCGACCGCTCCGGTATGAGTCACCGAATTCTGCTGTTGGGAGCGCCCGGAGCCGGGAAGGGGACGCAGAGCAAGAAGCTGGCCGACGAGTACGGCGTCGAGCACGTCACGACCGGCGACGCGCTCCGCGCGAACAAGGAGATGGAGACGGAGTACGGGACGCCCAAGTCGTTCATGGACGCGGGCGAGCTGGTGCCGGACCCGGTCGTCAACGAGATCGTCGAGGCCGCGCTCGACGACGCCGACGGGTTCGTCCTCGACGGTTACCCGCGCAACCTCGACCAGGCGGAGTACCTCTCTTCGATCACGGATCTGGACGCCGTGATCCTCCTCGACGTCGACGAGGAGGTGCTCGTCGACCGCCTCACCGGCCGCCGGGTCTGCGACGACTGCGGCGCGAACTACCACGTCGACTTCCAGCCGCCGGAAGAGGCGGGCGTCTGCGACGAGTGCGGCGGCGAGCTGATCCAGCGCGAGGACGACACGGAGGAGACCGCCCGCGAGCGCCTCGAAGTGTTCTACGACAACACCGAGCCCGTGATCGACCACTTCCGCGACGAGGGCGTCCTCGTCGAGGTCGACGGCGAGGCGACCCCGGACGAGGTCTTCGGCCGGATCCGCGACGTCGTCGAGAACTGACGGGCCGGACGCGCGGCCGACGATCCTACAAGGTTCTTAACCGTCGACCGCTAATCGGCCGCTAATGAGCAAAGTCGAACGGCGAGTCCGCTCGCTGGTCCGCGAGGACGGCGAGATGCGGGACGCCATCGAAACCGTCCTCGACAACGCCAGCGGCGGCGAGGTCCGCTGGGTCGACGTCCGCGACGAGATCACTAGCGGGCAGTGGGGCCGGCTCATCGAGAAGGAGATCCTCGTCGACGGCGAGGAGGGGTTCGCGCTGGCCGACCGCGACGGGATCGAGGCTGGCATGGAGGAGGACTCGGGCGGGAACGACGTGGAGACGCCCGAGACGACTACGTGGTCGAAGTGGGACAAGCTCGCGGCACTGGCGACCGTCGGCGCGTTCGTCGGCTACGCGGTCGGCCCGGTGCGTAACGCGATTGCCGGGGGGATCGACGTGGTCCTCGGCCCGCTGCTGAACGTCGTCCCGTTCTACGTCGTCATCATGGTCATCGCGCTCGGGACGGGGCTGTACTCGACCCTGCTTCGCGCCGGCCTCATGGACATGGAGAAGATGAGCATGTACCAGGACCGGATGAAAGACATCCAAGAGCGCCGGAAGGAGGCCGAGAAGCGCGACGACGACGAGGCGCTCGACGAGATCCAAGAAGAGCAGATGGAGGCGATGGGCGACCAGCTCGGCATGTTCAAAGAGCAGTTCCGCCCGATGGTGTGGATCATGTTCCTCACCATCCCGGCGTTCCTCTGGATGTTCTGGGTGATCGGCTACCGCGGGTCCGAGGCCGCGTACCCGGCCGTCGCCGCTCAGGAGCTCGTCGTCCCGCTGGCCGGGAGCGTCACCTGGGACACGGGGATCGTCGGCCCGATCCAGATGTGGATCCTCTGGTACTTCCTCTGCTCGATGGCGTTCACGCAGCTGGTCCAGAAGAGCCTCAACATCGAGATGTCGCCCTCCTCCTCGTAGGCGGCGCCCGCAGTTTTCTCCCCGCTCACTCCCGTTCGGCGAGGAACGCCGCCACCTCTTCTTTCGACGGGATCGACCCCATCCCGCCGACCGACCCGACCGACAGCGCGGCGGTCGCGTTGCCGAACGCGAGCGCGTCGCGGAGGACGCTCGCGTCGTCGCCCGAATCGTCTCTCGACGCCGCGGCGAACCGCGAGATCGCCCCCGCCGTGAACGCGTCGCCCGCCCCGGTCGCGTCCACCGCGTCGACCGAGAACCCGCCGTGCCGGACCGTCGCGGCGCCCCACGGGGCGGCGTCGGTACTGACCGCGAGCGCGCCCTCGCTCCCCAGCGTGACGACCGCGGTGTGCGGCCCGAGCCCGAGCAGGTCGCGGGCCAGCTCGGCGCACTCGTTCGTCGACAGCCCCGCGGCCGCGACGTCCTCGTCGCTACAGAACGCGACGTCGCTCGCGGCGACCGCCTCCCGGACCGCGGTCGACACCGCCTCCGCGTCGCCGTCGGGGACGAGGTCGGACCGGTAGTTCACGTCGAACGCGACCGGACTGCCGGCGGCGGTCGCCGCCGAGAGCAGTTCGCGGGTCGCCGCGCGGCCCCGCGGGTGCGTCAGCGCCACGCCGCCGAGGTAGAGCCACGGCGGCGCGCTCGGTCTCCCGGCCGACTCCGCGGCGTCAGTCGACGTCAACGCCTCGGTCGGTACCCCCTCCGGATCGAACCCGAACGTCGCGTGGCGCGAGCCGTAGAAGCCGAACCGCGGTCCGTCGGTGCCGGGCGGTGAGACGACCGCGAGCGTCGTCTTCCCGTCGACGCGCTCGACGTGTGTCTCCGGGATTCCCTCGGCCGCGAGCGTCTCGGCGAGGAAGTCGCCGAACGCGTCGTCGCCGAGGCGCGTCCAGAACGCGGGCGGCGTGTCGAGGCGCGCGAGCCCGACCGCGACGTTGGCGGGCGCGCCGCCGGGGCGGTGGCTGTACCCGTCGACCTCGCGCAGCGTCTCTCCCGCGTCGGGCACGAAGTCGACGAGGGTCTCTCCGGCGACGAAGACGTCCGCCATCGGTTTACTCGGCCGTCTCGCCCGCGTCGTCGTCGCTCCCCTCGCCGGCAACCTCCTCGGCGGCATCGACTTCCTCGGCGACCGCCTCGAACGCCGCGAGGATGACGCGCTTACACGCCTGCCCCTCGGTGCTCCAGTGGTGAGCGTAGTCGAGCATGTCGTCGTAGATGTCGGGCTTACAGCCGGCCGCCTGCGGGTGGCCGCCGCCGTTCACGCGGCCGGCGACCTCGTGGGCGTGCCGGAAGTCCTCGGAGCCGCGGATCGACGCCGACCCGGCGGGCTTGACGATCACGGCGGCGTCGGCGCCCGCCTCGCGGAGCCGCTCCGCGACCTCGTTCTGCGAGCAGCGGCCGTAGGTGACCGCGACGCGCCAGTCGCCGACCTCGTGGGTGACCGCGCGGTCGACGGCGAGGTCGATGCGGGCCTCCTTCTCGACGCGGCGCTCCGCGACGAACGACCGGACCGCCTCGGGGAGGTCGACGCCGTAGGCGCCGACCACGGCCGCGTACTCCTCGGCGCCCGCCCAGTAGGAGTAGTCGGCGAGGTCGTCAGACCGGGGGTCCTCCTTGATCCAGAGGTCGTGGTCGCGGGTGACCTCGGCGAGCTCGGCCCAGCGGTCGTCGAACTCATGATCGAGCGAGCGGAGCGTCACGTCGGCGGTACACTCCTCGTCGGAGTCGCCGACGACGAGGTCGACGCCCGCCTCGCGGACCGCGGCCGCGGTGTCGTCGTCCCACTGGTGGTGGTCGAACCAGCGGATCGAGTCCGTCGAGTCCGCGAGCGCCGCCAGCGGCTCGGCGATCCACTCGTAGTCGTCGGGGCAGAGGTCACAGACGAACAGGTCGATGCCGTCGTCGGCGTAGGCGTCGACGCGTTCGAGCGCGGTGTCGATCGAGTACGGACCCGCCGAGAGCAGCCCGACCGGCGACTCGGCGTGGGCGTCGGCGAGGGGGTCGTCGTCGCCTTCGGTCTCCGTCTCGTCGCCCTCCGTCCCCGCCTCGTCGCCGTCGTCCTCTCCCGCGTCGCCCGGATCGGTGCCGTCGTCAGCCAGCCGCGCGGCGATGGCGTCCTCGAAGGGTTCGACGTCGAGCGCGGCGTCGTACGCCTCGCGGATCATCGCCGCGCAGGCGAGGCCGTCGGCGTCGCCGTCGGCGATCACGACCGCCTCGCTGCCCTCGATCGCCTCCCGGGCTCGCCGCTCCGCGCGCTCGTCGTCCAGCGAGTCGGGGTAGAAGAAGCCCTTTCCCGGCAGCTTGGTGTACCGCGACCGGGGCGCGTCCCCGGCGTCGATGAGGTCGTCGTCCATACCGTCGAGGCGGGCGGCAGCCGGAAAACTCCGCCGCTCTCGGACGGTCGCGAGGGCGTCGGGCGGTCGCGAGCGCGTCGGACGATCGCGGTGACGTCGGACGGTCGCGCCGCGGGGTCCCTCAGATCGTCGTCCGGCGCGGGTCCTCGTCGGTCAGCTGCCGCACGGTCAACACCGGGACCGGACAGGTCCGGACGACGCGCTCGGCGACAGACCCGATGAGGAATCGGTTCTCGCCGTGGCGCCCCCGAGTTCCCATCGCGACGAGGTCGGCGTCGACCGACCGAGCGTACGCGTCGATCTCCGAGGCCGGGCGCCCCTCGCGGACCTCGATCGTGACGTCGAGGTCGCCGTCGCGGTCGCGGGCGGCGTCCGAGACGCGGTCGAGCGCGTCGCGCCCCTCGTCGTCGAGCGCGTCTCGGAGGTCCTCGCGGACCGTGTCCGGCGACGACTCCACCTCGCCGGCGTCGACGACGTACACCGCGTGGACCTCGGCGTCGAACCGCGCCGCGATATCGACCGCGACCGAGACGGCCCGGCGGACGCTGTCGGTGCCGTCGGTCGCGACCACGATGGTGTCGAACATGACCACCCGTTCGCCGCAACGATACCTAAAACCCGGCGGTCGGGGGAGGGGTGCGGTCGTAACACGGCGTCGACCCGATTTATAATCAGCCGGATTGGAGGCGGCGCGTGCCCGTGAGCGGCCGCCCACCGGCGGCCGCGAACGGCACCGCGCGAGGGAGTCGGCGGTACGGAGCGAAGCGGAGGACCGCCGACGAGGCTGGGGAGGCGCGAGGCGCGGTCGCTGTGCGGGGTGGGACTCAAAGGGGCAGCCGGGAGGGCGAAGCCCGACGACGCAAGCACCGGAGCGAGCGTAGCGAGCGAGTTGCGCAGCGAGGCGCGCGAGTCCTCCCGGCTGGGGCTTTGGAGGTACCCGCCGGTGATCCCTTGTCGATTATTTATAAGTAAGCGGCTGGGGAGTTGGCGGTTCTCAACGCCGACCTGTCGACGTCTATTCATAACCGAGCGCCTGAGACGCCTGCGGTCTTCGCAGCGGATTCGATGCCGACTAGTTACAGAAATTCCGCGCGTTCGAACGCGCTACGCCAAGAACACGTGCCGCGGGCGGTCGGCGAGCACGTCGCGGCCCCACTGGACGGTCTCGGAGAACTCGTCGGAGCGGAAGAAGGCCATCGCGTCCTCCTTCGCGTTCCACTGGCTGGCGATGAACATGTCGTTCTCGTCTTCGACGTTCACCATCAGGTCGGTCTCGACGTGGCCGTCCATCTCCCCCAACAGCTCGCCCACGTCGTCGAACGTCTCGACGAACTCCGACTGGTAGTCGGGCTTGACGGTGTAGAACATGCCCATCGTGCCGAAGCCGGACTCCTCGCCGGCGCGGGCGACGATGTCGGGTAGCTCCGAGAGGAAGCCCGCGGCGGTCTCGGCCGCCGACGCGGTGTCCCAGACCGAGACGACCGCGGCGCGGTCGGTGTGGCGCCCCTCGTACACCGCGGTCTTCACGTGGGTGCCGTAGTGGTCGAAGTTGCCGCGCAGCCCCTCGACCTCGTCGAACAGTTCGTCGACGTCGGCCTCGCTGTACAGCACCGTGGCGTACACGTCCTCGCCGTGCGGCTTCCCGGCGTAGATGTCGAGGTCGGCCAGCTCGCCGCGGATGTCCTCGTCCGACGGGCCGTCGCCGCCGGCGTCGTCGCCGTGGGGGTGGTCGCCCTCGCCGCCGGCGTCGTCGCCGTGGGGGTGGTCGCCGTGCGCGGAGCCGCCGCCCGCGCCCGAGCGGTCGTGGCCCTCGCCGCGGCCGTGCGCGTCGTCGCCGTGGTGGCCGCCTTCGCTGTGTTGGCCGCCTTCGCCGTGGTGTCCCCTCTCGTCGTGCGGGTGCCCGGCGCTGTCCTGCTCGGGAACGCGACCGGTCGGCACCGACTCGCCGCCGAGGAACGCGTCGAGGTCGCGCGGCGGGAACCGGCGGCCGACGTAGAAGTCGCCGAACTCGCCGTACCGCGAGGAGGCGGGGTCGAACCGCATCTCGTAGACGATGTCCTTGATGTCGGTCGGGTCCGCGCCGAACAGCGTGACCCCCCACTCGTGGTCGTCGAAGCCGACGGAGGAGGCGATCACCTGCTTGATCTTCCCCGCGTACTCCTTGCCGACCTCGCCGTGGCCCGCCATCAGCTCGGCGCGCTCCTCGAAGTCGAGGTCGTACCAGTTGTGTTCTTCGCCGCGGCGCTTGCTCATCGGGTAGAAGCTGACGTACTCCTCGTCCGGAATCTCCGGTTTCAGCTTCCCCTCGATGTACCGACGCAGCCCCTCGTCGACTGCGTCGGCGCCCTCCTCGAAGTAGTCGTCGGAGACGTAGCCGGACACCTCGGTGACGGAGACGTAGGAGGTCTCCCGCTCGGTGAACTTCGCGAGCGCGGTGTCCTCGAACCGGCGCTCGATCGCGGATAGGTCGTCGAGCGACGGCCGGAAGTGTAAGAAGAGGAGGTCGGCCTTGTGTCCGAGCACCGAGAACAGCGCCGACTCGCCGTCGTCGGCGTCGGCGACGAGCTCGCGGTGTTTCAGGAACGCCTCCCCTTCCTCGATCGCTCGCTCCCGCTCGGACTCGGGCGCCTCGCGCCACGCGTCCCAGTCGATCGAGCGGAAGTCGTGTAGCGAGAACCACCCTTCGGCGGTCTGTGGAGCCTCGACCATACGCCGGGTTCGGGCCCCGCGACTTAGGGGTTTGCGGGTCGTCCCGAGACGTGGTAGTCCGTGGGACGGTCGGCGGTGGACTCGGTGACGGTTCCGAGAGATCCGAAGCCCTAGACGCGAGACTGGACGGCGCTGTACTAGCCAGTCGGCCCCGTTGAAATCCTCAGCAGAGGATGTATTCTGCCCCGGTTGCGGTCAATACAGTAGGTTCACAGACCAGTACTAGCGGTTTGAGCATTATCAAAACAGATAGGCTAGACCTATCGTTCATCACGCAGTAGCTTCAACTACCACCTATGTATCGACAAAACCCCGTCAAAATTGGTGTCGGTATCGGAGTATTCGGCGCGTTGTTCCTTCTGCTCACCACTATCTTGCTCTTTGTTGTTCCGCAAGAACTGATGTCGTCAACGGCAAGCAACGTCTACATAGATACGTGGTCGCAACCGATCATGACTGTTGGCGGATTCGTATTTTCTGTTGGGATTCCCCTTGCTTGTGCAGTGATCGCATATTATCTGACGAGGGGAGAGCACACACCGGGAAGCGTCGTTATAGGATTCCTCATCGGAGGAATCGTCTTTATCATCGGGAACGCAATTCTTGGAGTAACCGTAACTAACCTCTTTGTGTCTGGTGCTGGAGTAGAACGGTCGCTGCTCGGCCATATGCAGAATAGCCTGCCTCATGGAGGGCGACTATTCGTTGGAGGGCTCCTCGGGATTGCTGGAGCGCTCATCGTTGAGGAATACTTCTAGCTTTTCTCAACACTGGTATGATTAGTTCGCACGCTTTATCTACCGGCTGTTTCAGGCGATGATATGCCTGAAATAGTGAATTTCAACAGATCCAGTCATTTATGAAATTCCGATCGACACGACCACTTCCGAAGCCCCAGTCGCGAGGCGGGCGTACACTCGCTGCGGTCCTTGCGTCGTCTACGCCCGCCTCGCGACTGCCCCTTCGAGTCCCGCCCCACACCGCACAGCACCTCACGCCTCCCCAGCCTCGTCGGCCGCGTCCGTCGGGCTCCCTTCGGTCGCCCTCGCCGCGGCCGACTCCCTCGCGCGCGCTCCTCGGCCGCTTCGCGGCCTCGGAGGCACGCTCCGACCGTACTTGCCCGTCTCATCGACACGTCCGGCCCGTCTCTCGTCGCGGCTCGCGTCGGTCGTCGCCGTGACCGAAACCCTTTCGACGCGACCCCGAAAGATGGGGACAATGCGGAAAAGCGGCCCGCCGAAGGGACTGATCTCGTACCTCGTGTTGGAGCTGCTCGACGAGCGGCCCCGGTACGGCTACGAGCTGCTCGGCGAGATAACCGAAATCAGCGGCGGCCACTGGGAGCCCTCCTACGGCTCCGTCTACCCGATCCTCTACAAGTTCGAGGAGGAGGGGGTCGCCGAGCGCGTCGAACGCGCCGACGAGCCCGACCGGAAGTACTTCGCGCTCACCGACGCGGGCCGCGAGGAGCTGGCGGAGAAGCGCCGTGCGATCGGTGGCGAGGCGAGCGAGTTCGGCGACGTCGTCCTCGGCTTCTACCACCTGTACGCCGCGCTCGCCACCGACGACCGGTTCGAGGTCGACGACGCCGACGCCGACTGGGCGTACTCGGAGCGGTACAGCGCGTGGATCGTCGAACAGATGATCCGGCACCACGAGCGCGACTTCGGCGAGTTCGAACGGATCGACGCCTCGCCGGAGGAGTTCTACGCTGCCGAGGCGGACGGCACGGACGCCGCCGACGCGGAGGAGTCCGAGGGAACCTCCTCCGGCGCGGCGGACGACTGACCCTCGACGCGTCCCTCGACGGACCGAGTCGTCACCGGTCGAACAGCCGCCACAGGAGCCCGCCGGGCAGCCCGGCGCGGACGAGCCGGTCGTACACCCGGTCGGGGAGGACCCGCGCGAGCCGCGGGAGCCACCGCGCCCGCCGGCTCACCCGGTAGCGCGCCCGCGGGCGGTCCGCGGTCGTCGCGGTCACCACGCGCTCGACGACGGTCTCGACGTCGGTGGCGGCCGGGGAGTACCCCTCGAACGCGCGGTACGCGTCGGCGTACGGTCCCTCGCCGTCGGCGGCCTCGACCGCGGCGGCCGCCCGCTCGTTGAACCCGGTCCGGACGGGGCCGGGCTCGACGAGCGCGACGTCGACGCCAAGCGGGCCGACCTCGCGGCGCAGGGCGTCGGCGTAGCCGCCGAGCCCGGCCTTTGCGGCGCTGTACGCGCCGTGGTACGGCAGCGCCACGGAGCCGACCATCGACCCCACGATCACGACCCGTCCGCTGCGCTCGCGCAGCGTCGGGAGCGCCGCGGAGACGGTCACGTGGACCGCGGTCAGGTTCGTCTCCACCTGCCGCCGGAACGCCTCGGCCGAGGTGTCCTCGACCGACGCGATCTCGTAACCGCCGACGCAGGAGACGACGGCGTCGAGGGGTCGGTCCGCGAGCAGCTCTCGGACGGCCGACTCGTCGCGGAGGTCGACGACGGCGGTCTCGACCGCGTCGGGCAGGTCAGCGAGCCCGTCCGCGTCGCGGTCGACGCCGAGTACGCGGTGGTCGGCGGCCGCGAGCGAGCGGGCGACGCCGCCGCCGATCCCGCCCGCCGCCCCGGTCACGAGCACGTCCATGGCGGCGGTTCGCGGCGCGGCGAGTAGACCGTGGCGGTTCGGAGCGTCGCCCCCGACGGCGGCAGTTCGGAGCGCCGCCCCCGACTGCGACCGTTCGGAGCGCCGCCCCCGACCGCGGCGGCTTCGGCCGTCGACCGCGCGCCTGACGCCGCAGTCTCCGTCGCGACGCCCGAAGGCATATATCCGCCACGGGCGATGGTCGGGTAATGTCTACCGAGGAGCCGTCCGTCCCGATCGTCTGCGACGAGTGCGAGACGGAGACCCGCGTGCCGCTCGACGACCTCGCGGACGCGCTCGACAGGCACAACGACCAGAAACACGACGGCGACGCCGTCGCGGAGGTCGACCCGGCGATCAAAGAGCGCCTCGCCGACCTCGTCGCCGAGGACCTAGGACTGTTCGACGAGCAGGCTGTCGAGGAGGCGTGAGCAAGGCGGACGCGGCCGACCGCCGCGGGCGCCACCCGAGCCGGACACGAGTGTCGGCAACAGTTGCGTTGTTCGGTGACGCATCCAAACCGGCATGAGACGCTAAACGGCAGAAAAATGCGCTTCTAAGGCTTCTTCGAGGGGTATCTGTTTGTCACCGGAACGCGCTTCCGTTGCTGGTGGCGCGAGGGTGTTGCCTCCGGAGCCGCTTCCGTACGTATGTACGAACAAACGCGGACAGCCTCGCGGCGGTCGTTTCTCGCGGCCGCGGGCGGAACCGCGACGGTCGGCCTCGCCGGCTGTATGGGCGGCGGAAGCGGCGGACTCGACGAGCTGACGGTCGCGCACATGCCGATCTACCCGGACCTCCAGTGGTACGTGATGGAGGGCGAGGGGTACTTCTCGGAGATTGACGCCGAGATCACGGGTCAGGAGTTCGGCAACGGCCCGGACATCGTTCAGGCGCTCGGCGGGAGCGACATCGACATCGCGATGTTCGGGATCGTTCCCGCGATGATCGCGATCGACCGGGGGATCGCCGCCCGGGTCACCGCGGCGAACATCCAGGAACCAATGGGGATCATGGCCGAGTCGTCGTTCCACGAGACCTTCGAGCGGGAGGGAGCGGACGCGTTCGCGACGTGGCAGGAGGAGCAGGGCGAGCCGTTCACATTCGGCACGTTCCCGCAGGGGAGCGTTCCCGACGTCCTCTTGCGCTACTGGCTCCGCGACGTCGGCGTCGACCCCGCGGCGAACGACAGCGTCGAGATCATCGAGATCAGCGGCGCGAGTTCGGTCTGGCAGGCGATAGCCAACGACGAGATCGACGGCACCTCGATCATGGAGCCGGTGCCGACCATCGCGCAGGCGGAGGGTTCGTCGGTGACGATGCTCCGCACCGCCGCGGAGATCCTTCCCGGCCAGCCCGCCGCGGTCACGCTGATGAGCGACGCGGTTCGGGACTCGCCGCTCGCGGCGCAGTTCCTCGAACAGCACGTCCGCGCCACCGAGTTCATCGACGAGAACCCGGACGCGACCGCGGGCCACGTCGAGGAGGGGATCGGGATGCCGGCCGACCGCGCCCGCGACGCGCTCGACTCGCCGCTGTCGAACTTCATCACCGACCCGAACGCGATCACGGACGCGACGCAGGTGTTCGCCGAGTTCGCGGCCGGGAACGGCCAGACCGACGAGCAGCTGTCGAACGACGCGATCTTCGACCTGTCGGTGTACGACTCGCTCTGATGGCGACTGAAACCGCATCGCGCGTCGACGAGGGCGGCGTGTCCGCGGGCCTCGGGCTCGGCGACGGACGCCGACTGCTCCGAGGGGCCGTCGGCGTCGCCGGGTTCCTCCTCGTCTGGCACGCCGTCTCGCTCACGCAGGAGCCGTTCGTGCTCCCCTCCCCGATCGCGGTCGCCGGGGCGTTCGGGAGCGAGTTCGCCTCGGGCGACATGACGACGGCGCTCTTCCAGAGCTTCTGGCACTGGCTCCCCGGCACCGTCGCCGGGACCGGTCTCGGGGTGGCCGCGGGCGTCGCGTTCGGGTGGAGCCGCCTGCTCGACGACCTGACGGCGCCGCTCGTCCGGACGCTGCGACCGGTCCCGCCGCTCGCGCTCATCGGGTTCGCGATCGCGTGGTTCGGGATCAACGACTGGGGCGCCGCCTTCATCATCGCGGTCGGCGCGTTCTGGATCAACTTCTACGCGGCGTACGGCGCGGTCGAGGGCGTGAGCGAGGACCTCCTCGACGTGGGCCGGACCCTCGGCGTCCGCGGCGACCTCGACGCGGTCCGGTCGATCGTCCTGCCGGCGTCGCTGCCGGGGATCATGACCGGGATCCGGACTGGACTGGGACGGTGCTGGATGCTCGTCGTCGCCTCGGAGATCTTCGGCGTTCCCGGGGTCGGCCGCGAGATCATCCGCGCCAGCAACAACCTCCGCGTCGACCGGGCGATCGCGTACATCCTCGTGTTGAGCCTGATGTACCTGCTCGTCGACGTGGCGTTCCGCGCGGTCGAACGGAGGGCGTTGTCGTGGCGGGCGTGAACGGCGACCCGGCCGACGCCGCCGAGCGCAACGGACGGGACCCGCCCGCCCGACCCGACGAGGCGCCCGAGGCGGCGAGCGTCGCGCTCGACGGCGTCGGCAAGACGTACCCCGGCGACGGCGACGGCGGCTCCGTCCGCGCGCTCGACGACGTCTCCTTCTCGGTCGCGGACGGCGAGTTCGTCTGTCTGGTCGGCCCGTCGGGCTGCGGGAAGACCACGCTGTTCCGGATCGTGGCCGGGCTCACCGAAGCGACCGACGGCCGCGTCCTGCTCGACGGCACCGAGGTCACGGGTCCGACGACCGACATGGGCGTGGTGTTTCAGGAGTACCACCTGTTCCCGTGGCTCACCGTCGCGGAGAACGTCGGGTTCGGCCTCGAACGGAGCGACCGCTCGCCCGCCGAGCGCGAGGCGCGCGTCGACGAGATGCTCGATCTCGTCGGGCTGACGGAGTTCCGCGACGCCTACCCCAAGTCGCTGTCGGGCGGTATGAAACAGCGCGTCGCCATCGCGCGGTCGCTCGCGGTCGACCCGGACCTCCTCCTGATGGACGAGCCGTTCGGCGCGGTCGACGCACAGACCCGCGAGATGCTCCAGCGGGAGCTGCTCGACGTGTGGGAGTCGACCGGCAAGACGGTCCTCTTCGTCACGCACGACGTCGCGGAGGCGGTGACGCTCGCGGACCGGATCGTCGTGATGGCCGCGGAGCCGGGCCGCGTCCGGGAGGTCGTCGACGTCGACGTCGAGCGCCCCCGCGAGCGCGGCGACGCGGCGTTCGCGGAGCACGTCGGTCGCGTGCGGGAGCTGATCGGCGCCGGTCGGTGAACCTCGTCGGCGCTTCCGGGCCGGGCTACTCCTCGCTCTCTTCGACGCTCGCCGACAGTTCGTCGACGTGGGTGCGCAGCGTCGCCAGCGTCGCGTCCGCGTCGGCGTACCCCTCGTCGTAGTCGTCGAGCGCGGCCGCCGCTCGGTCGAGGAACCGTTCCACCGCCTCGCCGGTCGTCTCGTCGGTCATACCGACCGCTCCGCTCGCGAGCGGTTTATGCCTCTCGGCGTCGCGGCGAAGCGACGCGGCCGCGGCCCGCCTACCGCCGCCGGAGCGCGTGCGTCGTGTAGCCCACCGCGACGACGAGGACGGCCGACAGCAGCGTGCCGAAGACCGCGGGCGACGCGGTGACGTACTCGCCGAACGGGTCGGTCAGCGCGAACACGCCGACGATGAGCGCGGCGGAGATGGCGATTCCGACCGCACCGAACGCCTTGAACGCCGCGTCGAGGTCGAAACGCGGTGATCCCTGTCGATGGCTCATACCCCGATCTACGGCGGCCACGTATAAACGCACCTAGCGTGATTCCCACGGCGGAGGAACGCCCGTGCCGCGTGTGTGATTATCTTTCATTCACCTCTATTGCGACTGATAATTTGCTCGCGGAGTTTTTACACCCCCTTCGTCGATGACGCGTGATGACCGACACGAGAGGCATCACGCACTCGCGTCGGCGGTTCGCGGCCGCCCTCGGAACGGGCGTCGCGGGCGCCGTCGCCGGGTGTCTCGGAACCGATTCGAGCGGGACGGCGTCGATAGACGATGGGAGCGGCGGGACGACCGACGGCGGCGACGATGCCGCCGTCTCGGCCGACGCGAGCGCGACGGTCGGCATGGTGTACGCGCTCGGCGGCCTCGACGACCGCTCGTTCAACGACGCCGCCAACCGGGGGATCCAGCGGGCGCGCCTCGACCGCGACGTGGCGTTCACGAACGAGGAGCCGAGCTCGATCGCGGACTTTCAGACCACGCAGGCGGCGCTGTCGGCCTCCGAGCGGCCGGACTACGACCTGATCTGCTGTATCGGTTTCCTCCAGGCGGACGCGCTCTCGACGGTCGCGGGCGAGTACCCGGACCAGCAGTACGCGCTCGTCGACTCCGTCGTCGACCGCGACAACGTCGCGAGCTACGTGTTCCGCGAGCACGAGGGGTCGTTCCAAGCCGGACACCTCGCCGGGCTGGTGACGGCGCGCGACCTCTCCGTGGGCGCGGGGTCGACCCGCCCCGACGAGCGGACCGTCGGCTTCGTCGGCGGCGTCGACTCGTCGCTCGTCCGCAAGTTCGAGGCGGGCTACCGCGCGGGCGTCGGGCACGCCGCCACCGAGGCGTCGGTGCTGTCGACGTACGTCGGCGCCTTCGACGACCCCGAGGCGGGGTACGCGGCCGCGGCGGAGATGTACGAGGCGGGCGCCGACGTGGTGTACCACGCGGCCGGCGGGAGCGGCCTCGGCGTGTTTCAGGCCGCTCAGGAGTACGGCCGGTACGCGATCGGCGTCGACTCCGACCAGTCGCGGAGCAACCCGCGGTACGCGGACGCGATCCTGGCGTCGATGGTGAAACGGGTCGGGACGGCGGTGTACGACGCCGCCGAGCGCACGATCGAGGACGCGCTTCGGACCGGGTCGACGACGGCGCTCGGGCTCGCCGAGGACGGCGTCGCGCTCGTGTACGGCACCACGCTCGGGCCGGTGATCCCCGACGACGTGCGGGCCGCGATCGCCGCGTCCGGCGAGCGGATCGTCGACGGCGACCTCTCCGTCCCCTCGAAACCGGAGGCGGTCGGTCAATGAGCGCCGGTCTCCTCGAACGGCTGGCCCGGGCCGTCGGTCGGGTCCTCCCGGACGCCGTCCGCCGGCGGTACGCCGCCAAGTTCGCGCTCGCGTTCCTCGTCGTCGCCGCGGCCGTCGCGGCCGGCGGGGCGTTCACCTACCTCCAGACCGAGCAGACGGTGGAGGCCGACGCGACGACCCAGCTGGCCGAGACCAGCGGGCTTCAGGCCGACGCGATCGGCTCGTGGACCGAGCGGATGACGACGCAGACCCGGTCGATGTCCGCGGCCGACGAGCTCCGGTCGGACCGGCGCGCGCCGGCGTACGTCCTGTTGGAAGACCAGCTGCTCTCCGAGGACATCGTCAGCATCCACCTCGTCGACGCGGCCCAAGACCGGGTCGTCGCGAGCACGGAGCGACCCCTGGAGGGGCGCGCGCCGAGCGACCTGAACGCGCCGTGGAGCGACGCCGACGTGCCCGAGGGCGTCGGCGAGGACGACCGCGTCTGGCGCTCCGCCCGGTCGTACCGCTCGCCCGTGCTCAACGACCGCCCCGTGATGGCGTTCGCCAGCTCCGTGCCGCGGGCCGACGGCCGGTATCTCGTCGTGGTGACGCGGATCCAGCCGCAGCTCGAACGGATCCAGAACACCGACACCGGCGAGGAGACGACGATCCTCAACGCCGCCGGCGAGACCGTGCTCGACGTCGACGGCGCGGTCGACGACGACCGCCACGCCGAGGGGGTCGCTGCGGTCCGCGACGGCAACGCCACGACCACGACGCGGATCGGCGACGGCGCGGTCCACGCGTACGCCGCCGTGCCCGGCACCGACTGGGTGGCGGTGACGAGCGTCGCGCAGTCGACGGCGTTCGCCGTGCGCGACGACGTGGGAGACTCGGTGCTGCTGTTGCTCCTCCTCACGCTCGCGTCGCTCGCGGTCGTCGGGTTCGTGCTCGGCGGGCGCACGGTCGTCCCCCTCGCGCGGCTGCGCGACCGCGCCGAGCGGATCGAGTCCGGCGACCTCGACGTCGACCTGTCGACCGGTCGCGTCGACGAGATCGGCCGGCTGTTCACCAGTTTCGCCGAGATGCGCGACGCGCTCCGCGAGCGGATCGCCGAGGCGGAGACCGCCGCCGACGAGGCGGAGGCGGCCCGCGAGGAGGCCGAGGCCGTCACCAGCGACATGGCGTCGCGCGCGGCCGACTACAGCGAGGTGATGGGCGCGGTCGCAGACGGCGACCTCACGCGTCGGATGGACCCCGACGCGGACCGCGAGGCGATGCGCGAGATCGCCGAGGAGTTCAACGACATGGTGGCGCAGCTAGAGCGGACGACCGCGCGGGTCGCCGCCTTCGCCGGCGAGGTCGACGCCGCGAGCGCGGAGCTCGCGGACGGCGCCGACGAGGTGGAGACCGCGAGCGGGACCGTCAGCGAGCAGATCCAGGAGATCGCGGACGGCGCGGTCAGACAGGACGAGCGCCTCGACGCGGTCAGCGACGAGATGAGCGACCTCTCGGCGAGCATCGAGGAGGTCGCGTCCTCGGCGGCGTCCGTCGCCGAGACCGCCGAGGCGGCCTCCGAGCGCGGCGCCGAGGGGCGGGAGGCGGCCGCCGAGGCGCTCGACGAGATGGACGCGATCGAGGCCCGCTCCGCGGCCGCGGTCGACCAGATGGAGGCGCTCGACGAGCGCATGGACGAGATCGACGAGGTCGTCGAGTTCATCACGGACGTGGCCGAGCAGACGAACATCCTCGCGCTGAACGCCTCGATCGAGGCCGCCCGCGCCGGGGAGGCCGGCGAGGGCTTCGCGGTCGTCGCGAACGAGGTGAAGGACCTCGCGGAGGAGACCCAGTCGGCCGCGGCCGAGATCGAGACGCAGATCGAGGCGGTCCGCGAGGAGGCCGACGAGACGGTCGCGGACATCCGCGAGACGAACGCTCGGATCGACGAGGGGTCGGACACCGTCCGCGAGGCGTCCTCGTCGCTCGACGCGGTCGTCGACGCGGTCGAGGAGACGAACCACGGCGTCCAGGAGATCAGCGAGGCCGCCGAGGACCAGGCCCGGTCGACCCAGCGCGCCGTCGAGGGGGTCGAGGACGTCGCCGAGGTGAGCGGCGAGGTCGCGACCGGCTCCGAGCAGGTGTCCGCGGCCGCCGAGGAGCAGACCGCGACCGTCACGACGATCGCGGAGAACGCGACCCGGCTCCGCGACCAGGCCGAGTCGCTCTCGGAGTCGGTCTCGGCGTTCGAGGTCGACGTGGACCCCGAGGAGATAGCGGGCGCGGCGGACGGCGACGCGGCGGGGGCCGGTGGCGCCGGAGCGGACGCCGCGAGCGACGCGACCTCGGAGGCGGACGACGACCCGACGCGGGGAACCGGCCTCGCCACCGACGGCGACGGTCGGGACCCGCCGGCGGACGGTGACGACTCACAGTCTACCGACAGCGACGAGTCAGGTTCGGTCGGCGAGAACGGGTCCTAACCGGCTCACTCGCCCTCTCCGCCGGCATCCGGGCACCCCTCAACGATGGCGACTCCCGAGGAGGCGCCGATGCGGACCGCTCCGGCGTCGAGCATCGCCTCGGCCTCCTCGTAGGAGCCGACGCCGCCGGACGCCTTCACCGGGAGGTACTCGCTCATCAGCTCGACGTCCGGGACGGTCGCCCCGCCGTCGGCGAAGCCGGTCGAGGTCTTCACCATGTCGGCGTCGGCGGCGACGGCGGCCTCGCAGGCGCGACGCTTCTCGGCGTCGTCGAGGAGGGCGGTCTCGATGATCACCTTCACCGGCACCGGGACGGCGGCGACGACGTCGGACAGCTCGTCCGCGACCGCGCCGTCGTCGCCCGCCTTCAGCCGGCCGACGTTGATCACGACGTCGACCTCGTCGGCGCCGTCCTCCCACGCCGCGACCGCCTCGTCGCGTTTCACCTCGGGGGCGTGCTGCCCGTGCGGGAACCCGACGACGGTGGCGATCGCCTCGGGATCGGCCTCGTACTCGGCCGCCTCGGCGACGTAACACGGGGGGATACACGCGTTCATCCCATGGGCGGCGGCCTCGTCGAGAACGGTCCGCGTGTCGGCCCATGTCGTCTCGGGGCCGAGGACGGTGTGGTCGATGCTGGCGGCGAACTCCTCGCGGTTCATGTCCCTCGGTGGCGGCCGAGGGTGAAAGTCGTGCTGGGTCGAACCGCGCCCGGATGACGACGCGCGAGGGCGTTCGCTCGGACGAGAACTCACCCACCCGGCCGCGGAATCCGACGGCGGGGTCGAAACCACCGGCCTCCGGCTCGGGCCGGGAGTTCGACCGACACAGGGATTAATTCGATCCGCCGACAATCGGGTTCATCGATGGCGAACCTCGCGCTCCTCACGGCCGGTGTGGCGTTCGTAGCTTGGGGAGCGCTCAACGTCGCCGTCCCGGGGAACGGAACGGTCCGTAACTTCGTCGGGGCGAGCGAGTGGCAGCGAGACCCGGACCGAGCCGCGCGAAAACAACGCCGGTACACCAAATACGTCGGATACGGGTTCGTTCTGTTCGGGGCGTGCCTCGTGTACGTCGGCGTCTGACCGAATCGGCGCCGTCCGGCAACGAGATCGGACGTATCGATTCAACGTTGGAGAAATATTCAACGTCTGTCCGATCGCCCTGAACTTATTTTACCAGCGTGCCACCGGAACGCATGGATCGCGACACCGCCACGCCCGCCGTCTCGGACCTCCCCGGCGAGCGCGCCCGCGAGTGGGTCGAGTACCACCACGAGTCGGCCGCGCCGAGCACGTACGTCTACGAGTTCGTCTGGGACCGCACCGCCCCCGCCGAGGGCCCGTTCTGTACCGACGTCGACGGCAACGTCCTCATGGACTTCACCAGCCACGTCGCCGCCGCGCCGCTCGGCTACAACAACCCCCTCGTCATGGACCGGCTCGCGGAGTTCGACCTCGTCGACCCGCTGAAGATCGCCGGGCAGGACTTCTACGCCGCGGGCGGGCCGACGCCGGACGACGGGATCCCGGGCTCGTCCGGGCTGATGGACCGCCTCACGGATCTCACGAGCCACTACGACATGGACACCGTCTTCCTCTCGAACTCCGGGGCCGAGGCGGTCGAGAACGCCATCAAGATCGCCTACGACGAGTCGGACGGCGCGAAGTACGCGATCACGTTCGACGGGGCGTTCCACGGCCGCACGCTCGGCGCGCTCTCGCTCAACCGCTCGAAATCGGTGTACCGCCGCGACTTCCCGGAGATCAGCGGCGTGACGGAGGTTCCGTTCTGCGATGATCGCACCTGCTCGCCGGAGAGCTGCTCCTGTGGCTTCTTCGCCGACGGCGTCTCGCGGCTCCGGAAGAAGCTCGACCCGGAGCGCGGGAACGTCCACCCGGACGACGTGGCCTATCTCATCATGGAACCGATCCAGGGCGAGGGCGGCTACCGGTTCCCCTCCGAGGCGTTCACCGACGAGATCGCGGCGCTCGCCGAGGAGCACGAGATCACCCTGATCGCCGACGAGATCCAGACCGGCGTCGGTCGCACCGGCGAGATGTGGGGCTCGGACCACTACGCGTACGAGCCGGACGTGATCGCGAGCGCGAAGGGGCTCCGCGTGGGCGCGACGGTCTCGCGGAGCGACGTGTTCCCCGAGGAGACCGGTCGCCTCTCCTCGACGTGGGGCGCCGGCGACCTGATCGCCTCGGCGCAGGGCGCGCTCACGCTCGACGCCATCGAGGAGGCCGACCTCATGGCCAACGCCGTCGCCCGCGGTCGGCAGTTCACGGAGACGCTGCGCGACGCCGACCTCGCTCCCGTCGAAGACGTGCGCGGGAAGGGGCTGCTGCTCGCGGTCGAGTTCGACACCAAAGAGCGCCGTGACGCCGTCGTGAAGAACGCGTTCTCCCGGGGCCTCCTGACGCTCGCGTGCGGCCACACGGTGCTCCGCATCCTCCCGCCGCTCGACGTCACCGAACGCGAGATCGACCTCGGCGCCGATCTCCTGACCGCGGCCGTCGCCGACGCGGCCTGAGCCGTCGGCCGCGGCCCGGGACCACGCCCGAGCCAGCGGCCCTCACCGGTCCGCGTACCACTCCGCGAACTTCTCCAACGCCCGCCCGCGGTGCGACACCGCGTTCTTCCGCTCGGTGTCCATCTCGGCGAACGTCTCGCCGTCGTGTTCGAAGATCGGGTCGTAGCCGAACCCGCCGTCGCCCCGCGGCGCGACGATCCGCCCCGGGACGTACCCCTCGAACAGTTTCACCGGGAGCGGGTCGGACTCGTCGGGATCGCCTCCCTCGCCGTCCCCGTCCGGCCCCGCCGCCGCGGCCGCGTCGCGGTCGCCGCGGTCGACGGGGTCCGGGCTCGCGGCGAACCCATCGCCGTCGCAGTAGCCGAGGACGCAGCGGAACGCGGCGCGGCGGTCGTCGAGTTCGGCGGCGATCTCGTGGACGCGCTCGACCCCGAGCGTCTCCTCGACGTACGACGAGTACGGTCCCGGGAACCCGTCGAGTCCCTCCACGAACAGGCCCGCGTCGTCGACGAGGACGGGCGCGTCCGCGTGGCGGTACGCCTCGCGCGCCCCCCGCGCCGCGATCGGGCCGAGCTCGTCGGCCTGAATCTCCGTGTAGTCGAAGTCGAGCCGCTCCACCGAGCCGTCCGGGAGGTACCGCTCCGCCTCGCGCACCTTCCCCGGGTTCGTCGTCACGTACCTGAGCACGGATCGCCGTGGGTGCGCGCGCGACGAATAGCCGTCGGTCGCAGGCGGGCGTCGGCGGACCGCTCTCCGGGCGGCGGCTCCTCGGCAGTATCCTTTTGTCAACGCGACGGGATCCGTGACGTATGTCCCTCCCCACCTTCGAGAAGAAGCGGCTCATCGGGCTCATCGCGATCCTGTCGTTCGGGCTCACGTCGCTGTCCGCCGTCCTCCTCCCGGGTCCGCTGGTGACGCTCGGGCCGGCCCTGTTCATCACCGGGTTCTTCATCCTCATCCCGCTGGTGTTGGTGCTCGGCGAGGACTTCCCCCTCGTCGCCGCCAACGGAACGGACGCCGCGTCGGCGTCCGCCACCGCCGAGCGCCCGGTGGCGGCGCTGCGCGACCGGTACGCGAACGGCGAGATCGACGAGGCGGAGTTCGAGCGGAAGCTCGACCGCCTGCTGGCGACCGAGGACCTCGACGAGCGCTTCGACCGAGTCGAGTCCGCCCGCGGTGAGGGGAGCCGAGAGCGCGACATCGAATTGGAGTGAGTCGCCCCGCAGCGCTCGGGCTCGGTTCGCAGCGCTCAGGGGTCGACGCGGACGAGCCACGCCTCGGGGTCGTCGATCTCCCCGGCGGTCGGGAGGTTCTCGGCGCGCTCCCAGACGGCGCCCGCGGCCTCGATCCCCCGCGCGTCGGCGACGTGCCGGAAGAAGGCGGCGCCGCGCTCGTACTGCCGGCGCTTGAGCCCCAGTCCGAGGAGGCGTTGCGCGAGCCGGCGCACCGGGCCTCCCCCGCCCCGGCGCTCGTCGAGCTTCGCCCGGAGGTCCGCGTACTCGCCGTCGAACGCGCGGTCCATCAGCACCTCGGCGTACCCCTCGACCGCGGTCATCGCGGTCTGAAGCTCGGCGAACGCGTCGGGGTCCAGTCCGCGGGCCGCGCCGCCCGAGCCGCCCCCACCGACCATCCCCTCGATCCCGCGCTCGACGCGCGATTCGAGGTACTCCGGGAGCCACGGCGCCGCGCCGAACTCGGCGGCGTGGGTCACCTCGTGGAACGCGATCCACCGGCGGAACCGGGGGTAGTCGACGTCGAGCGCGTTCGCGACCGCGACGATGTTCGGGTGGACGAAGTAGAGCCCGTGGTCGGCGTCGGGCTCGTCGGCGAGCAGGAGCGGGTCGTACTGGCCGAGGACGTTGCGCGCGAGGAAGCCCAGCGCGAACGCCATCGACCCCGTGTTGGCGACCCGAGAGAGGTCCCGCGCGATCGCCGCCCCCGGCGCGGGGCCGGTCGGCCCGGGGGTCGAGCCGTCGACGACCGCGAGCGAGTCGGACCCTTCCGCGCCCTCTGCGGCCGCCTCGATCGGGTCCATCACGCGCCGGAAGGTCCCGACGCTCGCGTCGATCCAGTGGTGGCGGTTCTGGACCTCGACGGTGTCCGGCACGTCGAACTCGATCCCCGCGACCGCGGCCAGCCGCGAGCGGGCGTCGCGGACGTCGGCGGCGTAGCCCGCGCGCTCCGCGTCGGTGAGCGCGATCGATCCGGGGTCCGTCGCGGCCTTTGCGGCCGCGGCGGCCCGGTCCCAGTCGACGACGCCGGGGCCGTCGGCCTCGGCGACGGCCCGGACGCTTCGGAGGATGTCCATGCGGATCGGACGGGCGGGCGACCCAAAGCGCTTGCGTCGACCGGTCCGAACGCCGTCGGAGTCACCGAGATCCCGGCGGCAACCCCTCAAACCGACGTTTTCTTGCCTGCCGCCGCACACCCTCGCGCATGGACGACACGCGCCGCGCGTTCCTCGACGACCTCCTCGCGACGCCGAGCCCCTCGGGCTTCGAGACGGCGTCACAGCGGGTCTGGACCGGCTACGCCCGCGAGTTCGCCGACCGGGTCGAGACCGACGCCTACGGCAACGCCGTCGCGGTTCACGAGGGAGACTCGGACGCGCCGACGATCGCGGTCACCGGGCACGCCGACGAGATCGGCTTCATCGTCCGCGACGTGCTCGACGACGGCTTCCTCCAGATCGGGCGGATCGGCGGGTCCGACCGAACCGTCTCCAAGGGCCAGCACGTCACGGTCCACGCCGACGAGCCCGTTCAGGGCGTCATCGGGCAGACCGCGATCCACCTCCGCGACGGCGGCGACGACGAGTACGAGGACGTGACCGGCCAGTTCGTCGACATCGGCGCCGAGGACGCCGACGAGGCGCGCGAACACGTCGAGGTCGGCGACCCCGTCACGTTCTCGACTGGCCGCCGCGACCTCGTCGGCGACCGGATCGCCGCCCGCGGCGTCGACAACCGCGCCGGCGCGTGGGCGGCCGCGGAGGGACTCCGTCGCGCCGCCGAGAGCGACGTCGACGCCACGGTGTACGCGGTCTCGACCGTTCAGGAGGAGGTCGGGCTTCAGGGCGCCCGGATGGTCGGCGTCGACCTCGACGATGTCGACGCGTTCGTCGCGGTCGACGTCACGCACGCCACCGACAACCCGGACGTCGACCGCGAGCGCCGCGGCCCGATTGAGCTCGGAGCCGGCCCGGTGATCGGCCGCGGCAGCGCGAACCACCCCGTTCTCGTCGACCTCGCGCGCGACGCGGCCGACGAGGCCGGTCTCGACGTCCAGCTTCAGGCGGCCGGCAGCCGAACCGGAACCGACGCGGACGCGTTCTACACGGTCCGCGGCGGCGTACCCGCGCTCAACGTCTCGATCCCGAACCGGTACATGCACACGCCGGTCGAGGTGATCGACACGACCGACCTCGACGCCGTCGCCGACCTCCTCGCGGCGATCGGCGCCGCGGCGGGCGATTTCGCGGCCGGACCGGAGCCGTTCGCCGTCGACGTCTAAGTGCGGCTCGCCACGACAAACCGGGGCACGGCGGCGTCGAAACGGAACTGTTTTACTATCGTCTTTCCTACCGTAGATTGCGACGAACGGACGTGCTCTGGTGGTGTAGTCCGGCCAATCATCTTGCCCTCTCACGGCAAGGACCTGGGTTCAAATCCCAGCCGGAGCATTTCTCTTCCAACACCTTCTCGCAACTCCCGTAGCGACTCGCTGGTCGGTGAGTCGCGGCTATCCCGCCGCCGTCCGATTACCCGCGGCGGACGCGCCCTCCGGCGCGTAGCGGAGTCGCTCGGCCGGTCGTCCGGAACCGATCCTCCGGAGTCGCATCGCGAGCGCGCAACCGCCTAGAACCGTGTGGACGGCCCGCACGACCTCGCTCCACGACGATCCTTCCGTGACATTTCACCGGACTTATCTATCCGTCTCACAATCAATTGATATTCGGATGAGGTGCGATCGCCATCTCGACTGACTCGATTCACGTCCTCCGCGTCGACGGCGACCCGGACGCAGCGGAACGCAGCGCCGATCGCCTCGAACGCGAGCGCGACCGCCTGACTGTGACCACCGCCACGACCGCGAGCGAGGGAGCCTCCCGGCTCGCCGACGGCGACGTCGACTGCGTCGTGTCCGGGTACGAACTGCCGGCGTCGACGGGCGTCGAACTCCTCGAATCCGTCCGCGCAGACGACCCCGACGTTCCGTTCATCCTCCACGCGCGACGGGGGAGCGAGGCGGTCGCGAGCGACGCCGTCTCGGCGGGCGTCACGGACTACCTCCGCGCGGCTCCCGACGGGCGGCGGCACTCCGCTCTGGCGGACCGGATCGTCGACGCGGTCCAGTCCCGGCGCGCCGACGCCCGCGACCGCGACGAGCGGTCGCGCGAGCTCGAACGGGCGAAGCGACTCCTCGCGCAGACGGAGCGGATCGCCGACGTCGGGGGGTGGGAGCTCGACGCCGACACCGAGGCGCTGTACTGGACCGACCACCTCTTCGAGATATTCGAGGTCGACGACGACCGCCCGCCGACGTTGGCGGAGGCGCTGGACGCGTACCTCGACCCCGACAGGGAAGACGTGGCCGCCGCGATCGAGACCGCCCGGGACGCGGCCGAGCCGTTCGGACTCGACGCCCGGTTCGAGCGGACCGGCGGCGAGGTTAGATGGCTCCAGATCCGGGGCGAGCCCGTCGTCGAGGACGACGTCGTCGCCGCGGTCCGCGGCGCGGTTCAGGACGTCACCGACCGCAAGGAGCGCGAGGCGGAGCTCGAACGGGCCGAGGCGCGCTTCCGGGCGCTGGCCGAACAGTTCCCGAACGGCGGCGTCCACTACTTTGACCGGGACCTCCGGTACCGGTACGTCGCCGGCGGGGGGTTCGACGCGATCGAGACCTCGCCGGAGGATCTCGAGGGCCGGACCGTCGACGAGGTCGAGCCGTACCCGGCGGAGACCGCAGCCGACCTCGAGTCGGTCATGACCGACACGATCGAGGGCGCGCGGCGGTGCGAGACGCTCCGGTTCGAAGGCGAGGCGTTCGAGGTCCGGTCGGCGCCGTTCCGGGGGCCGGACGGCGACGTGCTGGGCGGGTTCTTCATCGCCCACAACGTCACCGAGCGCCGCCGCCGTGAGACCGACTTAGAGCGCAAGAATGAGCGGTTGGAGCGTTTCGCCCGCGTCGTCTCTCACGACCTCCGCAACCCGTTGAGCGTGGCGCAGGGACAGCTGCGGCTGGCGATGGAGAGCGGGCGGACCGACAGGCTGGAGAAGGTCGCGGACGCCCTCGACCGGAGCCAGTCGCTCATCGACGACGTGCTGGCGCTCGCGCGGAGCGGCGCGGCGGCCACCGACGAGGAGCCGGTCGCGGTCGACGCGGTCGCGCAGCGGTGTTACGAGACCGTCGACACGCCGTCCGCCGCGCTCGACGTCGAGACGGAACAGACGGTCCGCGCGGACCGGAACCGGCTGCGGCGGTTACTGGAGAACCTCTACCGGAACGCGGTCGAACACAACGACGGGGAGGTGACGCTCACCGTCGGCGCCCTGCCAGACGGCTTCTACGTCGAGGACACCGGATCGGGGGTCCCCGAAGACGAGCGGGAGTCGGTGTTCGAGGTCGGGCACTCCTCTTCGGCGGGCGGAACCGGGTTCGGGCTGAAGATCGTCGACCGGATCGCGGACGGGCACGACTGGGACGTGTCGCTGACCGAGGGGTCCGAGGGCGGGGCTCGGTTCGAGTTCACCGACGTCGACGTGGTCTCGACGGAGTGAGGAGTTCGCGCGCCGGAGCGCCGGCGGGACGACCGCGCTACCGCTCGCTCCGCACCGCGACCGTCTCCTGCTCGAACCCCTCTTCGTCCCCGCGCCAGCGCCACGACCCGACGAACGGACAGCCGTCCAGCGCGCAGACGACGTACGAGTATCCGGGCCACGTCGCCCGCGCGGCGTCCGTCTCGCTCGGTCGCGTCGGCCCCGCGGGGTGCGAGTGGTAGAACCCGACCACGTCGCGGCCGTCGGCCTCGATCGCCTCGAACAGTTCGAGCTGCTCCTCCGGGTCGATCCGGTACCGGACCTCCGGCGCGTCGGCGACGTTCTCCGCCTCGTGGGCGCGCGCGACCACGCTCGGCTCGTCGCCGTCGCCGCGGCTCCCGGCCAGCACGCCGCAGACCTCCTCGGCGCCGCCCGCGCCGGCGCGGCGGACCACGTCGTCGTAGGCCTCCCGAGCGAACTCGATCATACGTCGACAACGGACGGGCGCCGCATAAGTCCGTCTCGGCGAGGGTCTCGTCACCGGTCCGCCCGGCCACTCGTCGGGAATCGCTTCGCGTCAGCGGTAGCGGCAGGTGGTCAACAACCCCACCCTACTTCGCTCACCCTGATGGGTTCGCTCGTTGAGGGAGGGGCTTGTCCGTGAGCTCAGCCTCGAACCCGTCTGGGTGGGCGGTGAATCCGCCACTTGGCGTCACTGTTCCAGACTTGAGGGCGAGTTGACTGTCGCCCGTCCGCCGAGACGACTGTTGGCCTCGACGGACGTACCGCATCCCGATGTTCTTCGCCGCATTGTAATCCGCGTTCGCTTCCGATTCACACTTCACGCACCGGAAGTCCGTGCGAGTTCGGCGATTCTCGTCTGCCGTGAATCCACACTCGGCGCACCGTTGCGACGTGTACGCCGAACCCACTTGCTTCACGGAGATGCCGACTGCTTCGGCTTTGTACGCCACTTGCTCGTACAGCGTTCGGAACGCCCACTTGTGCCCCCACGACGCACCCGTTCGGTCGCGGATGTCAGTCAAGTCCTCGAACGCGATCACGTCGCACTCGTATCGAAGTGCTTCATCCACAATTGCGTTCGACGCTTGGTGAACCACGTCACGAACGTATCGTCGTTCGCGTCCACTTGATTGTTCGAGCGTTCTGTGGGCGCTTCGCGTGCCTGTCTGTTGGAGTCCCGCACGGACTTTCTCGAACTCGCGGAGGTTGTGTGAGAGTTCGCGCCCACTGATGAATCGTGCTGTGCTGGTGACGGCGAGGTTTTCAATACCGAGATCAACCCCGAGAACCGTTCCGTCCTCGGCGGTATCTTGCTCAGTGTCGGTCTTGGGTCGGCGGAAGCCGATGTGTAAAAAGTAGTCGCCGTCACGAGCGGTGAGTGTGCTTTCCGTGACGCTCCACTCATCGGCGTCGAGGTACTGCCGTTGGTAGCCATCCTCGGCTTCAGGGAGCGCAAGTTCACATCGGACGCGGCTCTCCGTCGTGGAGAGTGATACTGTATCGTCATCGAACAGCGTCATTGTTCGAGTGTCGTACGTTACCGTGGGTGCGGTGAACGTGGGTTTACTGGCCTGCTTGCCGTTCGAGTGGCGTTCGAGACAGCCGGTGATGGCTTGTGCGGCTTGGTGGGTGGCGAGAATCGCGTGCTGACTACCGAGGTCGGTTTGTTCGCGCACGTCGTCGTAAGCGAGGGGTTGTACGTCGCTCTTGGCGTTACACTTCCCCCACGCCATGTCCGTGGCAAGTTGGCACCCACGCTTCCACTCGGAGATGGTCTCCTCAAGCAACTCGCGTTGCTCATCGTCTACCGAGAGGCGAGTGATTGCCGTCCGACGCACGTAGTCGTCTGCCACGTATTCAATGTGTATTGGTGGCTATTTATAATCTGGTGGTTGCGACAGATACGAACGCGCTACTCCTCTCCCTACTCGCTCCCTTCGGTCGCTCCTTGAGGAAGGGGACTCCGCGCTACCGCTTCAGTTGAGACGGCGGAACGTACTTTACCTAAAATCGTGATACCTGTTCGCATGAGCGACGCGACCTTCCCCGCGCCGACCGCCGACGAGGCGCTCCACACGACCGTCGACCTCCCCTTCGAGGACGCGGTGCCGTTCGTCCAGCTCGAACACGAGCTCGCCGACTTCGAAACGGTGCGCGTCACGCGGCTCGACGAGATGATCGAGGGGATGCTCGGCCACGACGACGTCGGCCGGACGGCGCTCATCGTCGTCTGTCACCCGGAGATCGCGTACGACGCCCTGCGGATCGACCCGACGCTCGCCGGCATGCTCCCGTGTACCACCGTCGTGTACGAGCGCGACGGCGACCAGCGGGTCCACGTCCACCACGTGTCGGCGACGAAGGCGATCCGCGACCTCGGCTGTGCGTCGGCGGCCGGGGTCGACGAGGACGCCGTCGAGGACCTCGTGGCGAAGACCGGCGAGCTGATGGCGATCGTCTGGGAGAACATCGAAACGCACGGGCAGGAGTGAGGTCCGCGCCGGACGCGCCCGCGCCGACGATCGGTGTCCTCACCGGCCCAGCCGCCAGCGGACGACCGCGGCGGCGACGAGAACCGTCCCGAACGTGACGGCGCCGGAGACGAGCGCGCCGCGGGCGCTCGTCGCCCCGGTCGCGAACGCGCTCGCCGAGGCGGAGCCGCCGATCACCGCCGCGCCGCCCGCTAGCCCGCCGAACCCGATACAACAGAGGCTCAGCAGGCCGACGGCGGACAGCGAGCCGAGAATGCCGTCGTCGCTCATCGCTTGGGGCTCTCTTCCGGCTCGGGCTACCAATAGCTGGCGGGGTCGGGCGCTCCGAGCGCGACACCGCCGCCCAAGCGAGGGTTTAATTCCGCCAGCGCGCGAGGGCGTCGTGTGGACCCGAGCCGGATCCCCGCCGAGTTCCCCGCGCCGAGCTTCCGCGGGGCGCAAGCGCAGGCCCTCGACGACATCCGCGACGCGTTCGCGGCGGGCAACCGGGTCGTGCTGGTGCGCGCGCCGACGGGCAGCGGGAAGTCGCTGCTCGCCCGCGCGATCATGGGCGCGGCCGCGACGGTGGACGAGACCGCCCCCAGCGAGGCGACCGGCGCCTACTACACGACCCCGCAGGTGTCGCAGATCGACGACGTGGAGGCCGACGACCTGCTCGACGATCTCGCGGTGATCCGCGGGAAGTCGAACTACGACTGCGTCCTCCCGGGAGAACACGACACGCCCGTAAACCGCGCCCCCTGCGCCCGCCAGCAGGGGTTCGACTGCTCGATCCGGCACCGCTGTCCGTACTTCTCCGACCGCGCCATCGCCTCCGGCAACCGCTTCGCCGCCATGACGCTCGCGTACTTCATGCGCACCGCCGGCTCCGAGGTGTTCCGGAAGCGCGACGTCGTCGTGATCGACGAGGCGCACGGGCTCGCGGAGTGGGCCGAGATGTACGCCACCATCGAGATCTCGCCCGAGCGCGTCCCGGTGTGGGACGACGTCGGCGTCCCGGACGTGGCGGCCGACGCCGGGCCCGAGGAGGACGCGCTCGACCGGACCGCGCGGTTCGTCGAGACGCTCCGCGACGCCGCGAACCGAGCGAAAGACGAGCTGGTGGGACGCCCGGAACTCGACCGCGAGGAGGTCGCCCGCCGCGACCGGCTCCAAGAGCTGATAAGCGAGCTCGGCTGGTTCCTCGAAGACTACCGCGACCCGGAGTCGCCGACCACGTGGGTCGTCGACCAGCCGGGCGGCGAGGGGTCGGCGCTCGACGTCAAGCCGCTCGACCCGGCGCGGTATCTCAAACACACCGTGTGGGACCGCGGGAACCGGTTCGCGCTGCTGTCCGCCACGATCCTCTCGAAGGAGGCGTTCTGTCGCGGCGTCGGCCTCGACCCCGCCGACGTCGCCCTCGTCGACGTCGAACACACGTTCCCGCTCGCGAACCGCCCGCTGTACGACGTGACGCAGGGGTCGATGACCTACGAACACCGCGACGAGACGGTGCCGAAGATCGCCCGACTGATCGTCCGACTGATGGCCGAACACCCCGACGAGAAGGGGCTGATCCACGCGCACTCGTACGACATCGCGGAGCGGCTCACCGAGCGCCTCGGCGAGTTCGGCGTCGCCGCGCGCGTCAGGCGCCACGACCGACGGAACCGCGACGCCGAGCTGGAGGCGTGGAAGGCGAGCCCGGACCCGGAGGTGTTCGTCTCCGTGAAGATGGAGGAGGCGCTGGACCTGAAGGGCGACCTGTGCCGCTGGCAGGTGGTGTGTAAGGCGCCGTACCGGAACACGAACGACTCGCGGGTCGCGCGCCGCCTCGAAGACGGCCAGTGGGCGTGGTACCATCGGACGGCGCTGCGCACCGTGATTCAGGCCTGCGGGCGGGTCGTCCGCGCGCCAGACGACTACGGTGCGACGTACCTCGCGGACGACTCCCTGCTCGACCTCTTCGAGCGCGCGAAGGCGGACACGCCCTCGTGGTTCCGGGATCAGGTCGACGCGATGACGGTCCCGTCGCTGCCGGCGGTCGACCCCGAGGCCGCGCTCGCGGGGATCGACGCGTCGCCGCCGAGCGGCGCGGGGGCCGGACGCCGACGGAGCCGTCGCTCGGACGGCTCGGAAAGCGCGGCGGACCGGTCGGATCGCGGTTCCGCCGGTCGCGACACCGGCGACGCGAGCGCCGACAGCGGACCGACCGGCGACGAGTCGGTTCAGACGCGCTCCGAGCGGGACGCGGAGCAACGACAGAACCACCCGCTGTCGGACGTGTGGGGCGACGGCTGACGAGGAGCTATCGCGCCGCGGCCGTCACAGCAGCGAGACGCCGTACGCGACCATGGAACTCACCATGAGAAACGCGAAGAACAGCGCCATGAGCTGTTGTCTGTCCATGTCGGCGTGTCGACTACAGAGCGGTATAACTCCTGCGGGCGAGCGCGGATCGCGTGCGGCTCATATTATCTCCCCCGCACCGATCATCCGTCAATATATATCGTATAAGGTGTATCAGGCCCCTGAATGAAGTAGTAACCTTCATAATCCCTCACGCGCCTACTGGATGTATGGCCACGAACGGGCTGTCGAGTGCGCTGACGCTGTACGGTGCGCGAACCCTGACACTGTCGCAGGCGGCCGCACAGGCGGGGCTCAGCGAAGCCGAATTCATCGATCAACTCGAACGCCGCGGCATCGAGGTAACCGAGTCCGAACGCGCCGCGGCGCTCGGCCGCGAACAGCCCGCTCGCGCCGACTGAGGTGTAACCCCTTTCCGCTGACGCTTTCCGACGAACGATCAGTTCCTCCGCCCGTCAGCTCCTCCGCCCGTCAGCTCCTCCGTCCCTCTGGTTCCCTCCTCTCTATCTCACAGTCTCCCGCCTTTCTTTCCGCCCCGCCGTCCTTCGAACGGTCCGCCTCGGACGCGGAGTGCCGTCAGTCCCGCTGTTCCGACGCCGCCACGGTCGGGTCCGTTCCCGCCTCCGGCACGAGGTGGACGTCACCGCCGTGTTCGAACGCGAGGACCGAGTCGGCGTCGTCGTCGACGAAGGCGGGGTTCGGCACGGTCTTCGCCTCGTAGGTGACTGGGTCGAGCACCTGGATCGCGTTCTCGTCTTCGACCGTCACCACGGTCGTCTCTGCCGCGTCCGCGCGGGTGCCGAGCCGGGTCGCGTCGGGCGCCTCGCCGTCCGCGAACGCGGACGCGTACGGCGCGCCGCTCGCGAGGCGCACCCCTTGGAGGCGGCCGGAGACGCCGGTGACGAGGACCGGCCCGTCGCCGTCCTCGGGGTCGACGATCTCGCCCTCCGCGTACTTCGGGAGCCGAACCGCGAACGTGACGCGGTACACCTCGTTGCCGTCGCCGTCCTCCGTGACCAAGGTCGGGTACGACTCGAAGCTCCCGCCGAGCGACTCCGTGATCCGCGTCGCGACGTTCTGCGCGAGGCGGTTCGAGGAGAGCTTGACGTCCGGGCCGTCGTCGGTCTCTTTGACCTCCGTGATGAACGCCTCCCGGTCGCCGTCGGCCTCTTGGTCGGCCACGTACGACTCCGCGATGTCGAGCGCCTCGGCGCGCTCCGCCGGGGTGAGGTCGCGCTCGTCGGCGCGGACCTGAACGATCCCGGCGTAGTAGCCGCCGGCGATGCGTCCGCAGCGGTCGCAGGTCCCCCGCGATATCTTCACGGGGACCGTCACCTCGGCGGAGCGGAGGGTGCCGCGCACCACGCCGGAGAAGCGGCAGTGCATCCGGACCGTGTTCTCGTCGACCTGCTCGGGCTCGACGCCCCACTCGACGTCCTCGGCGTCGACGTGGACCCCGAGCGCCTCCGCGACCTCGTCGACCGCGACGTCGGTGTAGTCGCGCGCGCCGACGTCGCGCCACGACTCGCCGCGCCTGACGGCGCCGCAGCCGGAACAGACCAGCACCTCGATCCGGTCGGGCGCGTCGACTAAGTCGAAGTCCTCGAAGTAGCAGTCGTCACAGAGCAGCGCGTCTCGCCCGCGCGGCTCGCCCGGAAGGGGGTCGCGCCGCTCGGGGACCGGGTCGCCGCAGCGCGGACAGAACTCCCGCGAATCGCTCATTGGCCGCCGCTACGCCGAGGATCCGTTTAAACGGCGCGGACCGTCCCGTCGACGTCGGCGGGCGTGAGACCTCGTCCGGCCGCTCCGCGCGGGTCCCGACCTCCGAAATGGTTTTTCGCGCGGACCGAGAACGGGCGGGTATGAGCGGCAACCCCGACGACGAACGGCTCGAGGAACTGCGCGAACAGAAGATGGAGGAGCTCCGCGAGCGACAGGGCGGCGAGGGCGACGCCGCCGAGGCCCAACAGGAGGCCCAAGAGCGCGCCGAGGCCCAGCAGGAGGCGGTGTTGAAACAGTACCTCACCGACGGCGCGCGCCAGCGGCTCAACGCGGTCGAGATGTCTAAGCCCCAGTTCGGCGAGAAGGTGAAAAAACAGGTCGCCGCGCTGGCACAGAGCGGCCGGATTCAGGGCCAGATCGACGAAGACCAGATGCGAGACCTGCTCAAAGAGCTCCAGCCCGAACAGAAGAGCTTCGACATCCGGCGGCGGTAGATGGAGCTCGCGCTGCTGTACAGCGGGGGGAAAGACTCCTCGCTCGCCGCCCACCTGCTCGACCGGTTCTACGACGTCCGCTGTGTCACCGGGAGCTTCGGGCTCACGGACGACTGGGAACACGCCGAGCGCGCGGCCGCCGAACTCGGGTTCCCGTTCGAGCGCGTCGAGCTCGACCGCGAGGTGGCAGAGAGCGCGGCCGAAACGATGGTCGCGGACGGCTACCCGCGGAACGGGATCCAGCGCGTCCACGAGCACGCCCTAGAGACGATCGCCGCGCTCGACGTCGACGCCATCGCGGACGGCACCCGCCGCGACGACCGCGTTCCGACGGTGTCGCGGGCGCAGGCGCAGAGCCTCGAAGACCGCAACGGCGTCGACTACATCTCCCCGCTCTCCGGGTTCGGTCGCCACGCCGTCGACCAGCTCGTCGACGCCACCTTCGACGTTCAGCAGGGGCCCAGCGAGGAGGTCCCGAAGGCGGACTACGAGGACGAGCTCCGAACGCTCATCGCCGACGAGTACGGCGACGCGACCGTCGGCGACGTGTTCCCCGACCACGACCAGACGTACGTTCACGGCCGGACCGACTGACCGGGCGCCGCCGGAACGCCTTTCGACCCCGGGGGCGTAGCACCGGGCATGTCATCCGACCGCGTCGTCGAGCTGCTCCGAACGGCGTACGCCGACGAGATCGAGACCGTGATGAACTACCAGACCAACGCGATCGTCCTCGACGGCGTCCGCGCCGAGGAGATCAAAGAGAGCCTCAAACAGGACGTCCAAGAGGAGCTCGGCCACGCCGAACAGCTCGGACAGCGGCTCAAACAGCTCGACGCGCGGCCGCCCGGGTCCGCCGAGTTCACCGCCGGACAGGAGTCGCTCCAGCCGCCCGAGGACTCGACGGACGTGTTGGCCGTCATCAACGGCGTGCTCGACGCCGAGGAGGACGCGATCGCGACGTACCGAGACCTCATCGACGCCGCCGAGGCGGCCGACGACCCGGTCACCGAGGACCTCGCCGTGACGCTGCTCTCCGACGAGGAGGCCCACCGGACCGAGTTCCGCGGGTTCCAGAAGGAATACCAGCGCGACTGAGCGGGTCGAAGGGTCGCCTCCCCTCGACCGCCGCTGCGCGTCGAGCCCGCAACCGTCGCTGCGCGTCGAGCCCTCGATCTCCGCCCCGAAAGGATGCTTTCAAGCGGGGGCTCGTCGAAGCGACACGCATGTACGACGGCCTCAAGGGATTCCGCGACTTCTACCCCGGCGAGCAGTCCGCCCGCCGCGAGGTGACCGACGCGATCGAGGACGCGGCGGCCGGACACGGCTTCCGCGAGATCGCGACGCCCGCCTTAGAGCGGACGGAGATGTACGTCGACAAGTCGGGCGAGGAGATCGTCGAGGAGCTGTACGCCTTCGAGGACAAGGGCGGCCGCGGCGTCGCGATGACGCCCGAACTCACGCCGACGGTCGCCCGGATGGTCGTCGCGAAGGGACAGGAGCTGTCGAAGCCGATCAAGTGGGTGTCCACCCGCCCGTTCTGGCGCTACGAGCAGGTTCAGCAGGGCCGGTTCCGCGAGTTCTACCAGACGAACATCGACGTGTTCGGCTCGTCGGCGCCCGAGGCTGACGCCGAGGTGCTCGCGGTCGCCGCCGACGCCCTGACGGATCTCGGTCTCACCGGCGACGACTTCGAGTTCCGCGTCTCGCACCGCGACATCCTCGGCGGCCTCGTCCGGTCGCTCGCGGCCGACCCCGACGCGGTCGACACGGCCGCCGCGATCCGCGCGGTCGACAAGCGCGCGAAGGTCGACGACGGCGAGTACGTCGGGCTGCTCTCCGACGCGGGCCTCGCGCGCGACACCGCCCGCGAGTTCGACGACCTCATCGCCGACGTGGAGACGGTCGACGACCTCGACGCGGTCGCCGAGGCGGGCGACGAGGACGTCGAGGCCGCCGTCGAGAACCTCCGGAACGTGCTCGCGGCGGCCGACGACTTCGGCGCGGGCGAGTTCTGTGAGGTGTCGCTGACGACCGCCCGCGGGCTCGACTACTACACCGGCGTCGTCTTCGAGTGTTTCGACTCCACCGGAGAGGTGTCCCGCTCCGTCTTCGGCGGCGGGCGCTACGACGACCTCATCGAGAGCTTCGGCGGCCAGCCCACCCCCGCGGTCGGGGTCGCGCCTGGGCACGCGACGCTCAAGCTGCTCTGTCAGCGCGCCGGCGTCTGGCCGGACGAGAAGCTCTCGACCGACTACTACGTCCTCTCGGTCGGCGACACGCGGAGCGAGGCGGCCGCGCTCGCGAGCGATCTCCGTGCGCTCGGCGACGACGTGGTCGTCGAGCAGGACGTCTCCGACCGCTCGTTCGGCGCGCAGCTCGGCTACGCCGACTCGATCAACGCCGAGACGGTCGTCGTCGTCGGCGAGCGCGACTTGGAGAACGGCGAGTACACCGTGAAGGACATGGCGAGCGGCGACGAGACGACGGTCCCGGTCGAGGAGTTCCCGCCTGAATCGGGGCTGCCGACGTACGAGGACTACGAGTAGCGACCTCCGACCCCTTCCCTCCGTCTGACCGCCCGCCGATCCCTCAACGCTTTTCAGTCGCGCGCCGGGACGCTGGGAACGATGATCCCGCTTTCGACGGCGATGCCTCCGACCGAGGTCGCCCTCCGCGTGGCCGCGGGCGTCGGCCTCATCCTGATCAACGCCTACTTCGTGGCGATCGAGTTCGGCCTGACGCGCCTCCGGCAGTACCCGGAGTCGGAGATGGACACCCCCGGACTGCGGCGCGCGTGGGAGATGACCGACGACCTGGAGTTCTACCTCACCACCTGTCAGGTGTGGATCTCCGGGACGTCGATCGCGCTCGGTATCGTCGCGGAGCCGGGGCTCGCGGCGCTTTTCGCCCCGCTCTTCGAGAACACGGCGCTCGCGTCCGCGGGCGCCGGCTCGCTGCTCGGCTTCTTCCTCATCAACATGGTCCACCTGACGCACGGCGAGCAGACGCCGACGTACCTCGGCGTCGAGCGCTCGAAGCAGGTCGCCGCGTACGGCGCTCGACCCCTCTACTGGTTCGCGTGGCTCATCTCGCCGCTGATCAAGGTGGGCGACTGGGTGGCGAAGGCGACGCTCGGGCTCTTCGGCGTCGAGATGACCGGCTCGTGGACCGAGGCCGAAGAGGAGGTGTTGGAGACGCGCGCGGAGCTCCGGAACCGCCTCGGCTCGATGATGGAGGAGGTCGAGCTTCCCGAGGAGCGCCGCGAGGAGGTGCTGAACGCGCTCGACGTCGACGAGCTCACCGTCCGTGAGGTGTTGACCCCGGTCGACGAGATAATCTCGCTGTCGACGACCGCCACCGCCGCGGAGAACCTCGACCGGATCCGCGACACCCCGCACAGCCGCTTCCCGCTCGTCGGCGACGATCCGAACGAGTTCGAGGGGATCGTGTACGCGCCCTCGATCGTGAGCCGCTTCGACGAGCTCCGCGACGGCGACCTGACGTTCGCGGACGTCGCGGCCCCGCCGATGACGATCTCGGCGGACGCGAGCGTCAGCGACGCCTACGACCGGTTCCAGGCGGAGTCGCAGGAGCTCGCCCTGGTCATCGAGGACGGCGAGGTCGTCGGGCTGCTCACCGCGACCGACGCCATGGAATCCGTGATGGGGCAGCTGGAGGACCCGCTCGACGCCGGGAATTTATAAACAAAGATTGGCGGTGGCGCGTGCCTGCGAGCGGCGCGAAGCGCCGTGAGACAGCACGCGCGAGGGAGTCGCTGGCGGTCGAGCAAAGCGAGGACCGCCAGCGACGAGGCTGGGGAGGCGTGAGGTGCGGTGCTGTGCGGGGCGGGACTCGAAGGGGCAGCCGTGAGGCGGCCGCAGACGACGTAAGCACTGGAAGGAGCGAGCAACGCGAGCGACTGAAGCGCGCAACGAGGGTGCGGCCGCCTCACGGCTGGGGCTTCGGCGGCGTTCGTGTCGATCAGCTATTTATAAGCAGAAACGACCTTGTACAGCCGAGCGACTGGGGCTTCGGGAGTGTCCGTGTCGATCGGCTATTTATAAGCAGAAACGACCTTGTACAGCCGAGCGACTGGGGCTTCGGGAGTGTCCGTGTCGATCGGCTATTTATAAGCAGAAACGACCTTGTACAGCCGAGCGACTGGGGCTTCGGCGGCGTTCGTCGTCGCTCCGCTCGCAACGGCTTATAAATAACCGACTGCGGCGCCGGAACCGTCCTCCCCGCCCCCGTTCACTTCTTATACGCCTCGCGCAGGAACACCAGCGCGCCGCCCAACATCGCGAGGTTGCCGAAGAAGGCGAGCCGCTCGCCGCTCTTGTCGTCCTCGTCGGCGTTCCAGAAGTCGTGCATCGTCCCGGTGACGACGGTCAGGAACGCGACCGCGGCCCCTGTCGCGATCCGGGGGAGCCGCCAGAGCGCGATCCCGGCCCCGGCGACCACCATCATGCCGGAGGCGAACGGCGCGGCGAGCTCCGGCAGCGGGACGCCCGCCGACTCGGCGTACTCGATCGTGTCGTCCATGTCGCGGAAGTCCTCGGAGGCCTGCGCGGCGAGGCCGACGCCGAGCAGGACGCGGCCGAGCCGGGAGGGCGCGCCGCGACCGCCGTCGCCGTCCGACGCTTCGGTCGTCGCTGTGTCTTCGTCGCTCATACCGCACGCAACGGCGGCGCGCCTCATAAATCGCGGTGGCGGGGCGACCCCGCCAGCCCCTCGGCTTCCTCACTCCCACTCGATCCGTGCCAGCACCCGGCTCGTCGCCGCCTCGTCGAAGGCCATCGGGCGGCGCCACCACGGTCCCTTTCCGGAGTCGCTCGACAGGTCGGTCACCAGCGAGTTGGCCTCGGTCCCGGCGTCGGGCGCGCTCAGCGGGACGACGCGGTCGAAGAGCCCGGAGGCGTCCGCGTCCCCGACCGCGATCACGCGGGCGTCGAAGGGGTCGCGTTTCAGGTGCGCGTTCGTCGGCGCCGCGTCGGCGGCGGCCGCGCGGTCGACGACGCCGTCGCCGTCCTCGGCCGCCGAGAGCACCCGCTCGACCCGCATCCCGGCGAAGAGGTACGCGCCCCAGTCGGGCGCGAGGTCGGCGTCGGCGCGCACGCCCCCCTTATCCCCATCCGATCCCTGGCTAGGGCCCGCCCAGGCGTGCGGTCGCAGCGACAGCGTCGCGTAGAAGAGCAGCCAGTCGCCCGGCCCGAGCGCAGCTATCCGACCGGCCTTCACGCCGTGGGGGTCGCCGTAGCTCGCGCGGTCGCGGCCGTGGACGCCGGGGAACTCGGGGTCGGCGTGGACCGGCGTCTCACGCAGGTCGTCGGGGACCGCGAAGGGGAGGTCGAGGTCGGCGTACGTCGGCAGCGGCTCGTCGGCGGGGAACCGGTCGCGAGGGAGCGTCGCGGCCGACTCGGGTATCGGGACGTACGCGAAGGAGCCGTCGGGGAAGACGGGGCCGCGGAACCCCGGCTCGTTCGTGTTCGCGGCGACGTTGATCGCGACGGCGCGGGGGTCGCTCACGGAGACCGAATCACGAACGGGTCAGTCCGCCGCCGCGGCGGGCCCCTAGTGTTCGATCTCCGTCCCGAGCAGGTCGAGGAACTGCGCGATCCACTCGGGGTGGTCGGGCCACGCCTGCCCGGTGACGAGGTTCCCGTCGGTCGTCACGCCGTCGACCCACGAGCAGCCGGCGGCCTCGACCTCGGGTCTGACCGCGGGGTACGCGGTGATCTCGTAACCGTCGAGCACGCCCGCCGCGGCGAGGATCTGCGGCCCGTGACAGATCGACGCGACCGGCTTGTCGGCCTCGAAGAAGTGTCTGACCGCGTCGAGCACCTCGTCGTACCCGCGGAGGTACTCCGGGGCGCGCCCGCCGGGGACGACGAGGGCGTCGTAGTCCGCGGGGTCGACGTCGTCGAACCCGTGGGTGAGCTCGAAGTCGTGGCCGCGCTCCTCCAAGTACGTCTGGTCGCCGCGGAAGTCGTGGATCGCGGTCTTGACCGTCTCGCCGCCCTCTCGCTCCGGGCACACCGCGTGGACCTCGTGGCCGACCGCTTGGAGCGCCTGGAACGGCACCATTATCTCGTAATCCTCGCCGAAGTCGCCGACGATCATCAGTATCCGTTGTCCTGTCATGTGTACGACACCGCGTGGTCGTACGTGTCGCAATCGCATAACGATACTGGCGAGCGGTGACATACCACGAGCTATCCGCGACAATCGACCTCGGCCGCGGTTCGCGGCGGCGCGCGCCTCCGAGGCCGCACCGCGGCCGAGGAGCGCGTGCGAGGGAGCGGCGACCGGAGGGAGCCGCGAGGTTGGGGAGGCGTGAGGGCGGGGCGGTGCTGTGCGGAGTGGGACTCGAAGGGGCAGCCGCGAGGCGGTCGTGTTCTCGAAGCGAGTCGCGTTGTAGTAAGCGGCTGGGGCTCCGGCGGTCGCGACCCACGCCGTAACTACGTAGCGCCGAACGGCCGACGGTTCGGCGACGGACGCGACACGCCGACCGCAGTCAGCGGTCCCGAAACCGGAGAGCTCGTCTCACCGCTCCGACGAGGGCGGCGAGGGGTTCTCGACGTCCGGGGGTCGCAGGTCCCGCTGGAACTCGTCGAACTGCTCCAAGTCGTCCGGTAGCTCGTACTCGATCTCGCGGTCGTCCTGATTGTCGGGGAGCCGCCCGTCCTCCAGCTCCTCGGCCGCGGACTCCCACCCCGGCTTCACCCGGACGGAGCGCGCCGGCGAGCCGACGACGACGTGGTGGTCGGGCACGTCGCCCTGAACCACGGAGCGCGCGCCGACGACGCTGTTCTCGCCGACCCGGCAGCCCGCCCTGACCATCGCGTCGTAGGTAACGCGCGCGTCGTCCTCGACGATCGTGTGGAAGTTCCGGACCTCGGTCTGGTCGACGATGTCGTGGTCGTGGCTGTAGAGGTGGACGCCGTCGGAGATCGACGCGCGGTCGCCGATCGTCAGCTTCCCGCGGTCGTCGAGGTGGACGTCGTCGTGGATCACGACGTTGTCGCCGACCTCGATGTTGTGGCCGTAGGTGACGGAGATTCCCTTGAAAAAGCGGCAGCCGTCCCCGCACTCGGCGAAGAGGTGGTTGCCGAGCATCTGGCGGAAGCGGAGCGCGAACTCGACGTTGTCGGCCATCGGGGTGGCGTCGAACTGCCGCCAGAGCCACTGGAGATGTTTCGAGCGCTGGAAGCGCTCCTCGTCCTTCTCGGCGTAGTACTCCGACTCCAGCGTCGCGTTACACGGGTCGTACCCTTGGAGGCGGACGCGCTCGGCGCGCGACACCGACTCGCCGTTCTGCCACGCCTCCCACGCCTCGCGGTCGCCGTGGAGGTCGACCAGCACGTCGCGGACGACCTCGCAGGTGTCCTCGTCCGAGGAGAGGCGCTCGTCCACCTCGTCGATGAACCCTCGGACCCCGGCCTCGGCGCCGTCGGGCAGGGACACGTGTCGCTTTGTCATCGGCCGCCTTTCGTCGCCGTCCCTCAAAGGGATTCGGTTGTGCGAACGCGACGCGCGGGCGCCGCTCAGTCCAGCCCGGCGGAGACGAATATCCCGGCGACCACGCCGACGAACAGGATCACGCCGACCACCACGACCGCGCCGGCGCCGAACGAGATGAAAAGCGCCGTGAGGGCGACGGCGGCGATGACCGTGAGCAGCGCGACGACCGCGTCGAGACGGCGGCGGAGGGCGTCGTCCATGCCCGTCTGATGCCCCACTGGCGAGTAATATCCACCGATGTGGGCCGTGACGCGGCGCCGCGGTCGGTCGCGGCCCGGACCCCGTCGATTCCACCGGTCCGAGAGCGACCGCGCCCGATAAGTGCCCGGACCGCCAACCGACGGGCATGCAACACCGCGAACTCGGTAACTCTGGCGTCGAGGTCTCGGAGATCGGCTTCGGCGCGTGGGTCGTCGGCACCGACTGGTGGGGCGACCGCTCGGACGAACAGGCGGTCGGGATGGTCGAGGACGCGCTCGACGCGGGCGTCACCTACGTCGACACCGGCGACGTGTACGGCCACGGCGACAGCGAGGAGATAATCGGGAAGGCGATCGACGGCCGCCGCGACGAGGTGACGCTGTCGACGAAGATCGGCTACGACTTCTACGACAACCCGCAGGCCGGCCACGGCGAACTGCCGAAGGAGCTGAACCGCGAGTACCTCACCGAGGCGTTCGAGGCCTCGCTCGACCGGCTCGACACCGACTACGTCGACGTGCTCCAGCTGCACAACGCCAACGTCGACGAGGTCACCCCCGAGGTGCGCGACCTCCTCCGCGAGTGGAAGGCCGACGGCCGCGTCCGCGCGCTCGGCTGGGCGCTCGGCCCCTCGATCGGCTGGCTCGCCGAGGGCGACGCCGCCGTCGAGTACGAGGAGTTCGACGCGGTCCAGACCGTCTTCAACCTCTTCGAGCAGGAGCCGGGCCGACACTTCGTCGAGACGATCCGCGAGCGCGACTCGGACACCTCCGTCATCGCTCGCGTCCCGCACTCCTCCGGCCTGCTCAACGAGCAGGTGACGCCCGACACGGTCCTCGAAGACGGCGACCACCGCTCGCACCGGCCGAAGGAGTGGTACGAGACGGGCTGGGAGAAGGTCGAGGCGATCCGCTTCCTCGAAGACCCGGACGGAGTCGAGGGCACGCGCACGATGGGGCAGGCCGCGATCCGGTGGCTGCTCGCGCACGACGAGGTCGCCTCGGTCACGCCGACGTTCCGCGACGGCGACGACATCGCCGAGTGGAGCGCCGCCGCCGACGTGCCGCCGATCTCCGACGCCGAGTACGACCGCCTCGAAGAGCTGTACGCCCGCAACTTCGACGTCGACCGCGACGACGGGATGGACGTCCTCCGCACTTCCGTCGACGGCGACGACATCGAGGCCGCCGGGCTCGACAAGCGCGCGGCCTCGTACTGAGCGGCGACCACCCCGGGCTCGCGACGACCGCGATCCCCGACGACCGACCCTCCGATTTCGCGTCGAAACCGCACGACAGCGACGCCTCAAGACTGCCTGAAACCACTTTCACCGCGCTCCGGACGCAACCGCGAGCGGCGGCCCCGAGGCTGGCGGGCGTCGAAACGGTGGCTCGGTGGAAACCCGTCGTCACAAGGGGCTCAGTGGGGGTAACCGACTCGTCATCGCCACCACGCCGACGGTAGCACGGTCCCGGGTATAAATCGCTCGCGACGGGTCCGGAACCCGTTTGAACCTCGGCGCCCTCCGTTTCTTCCATGCGGGAAGTGACGTTCCGGATCCACCACGCGGGGGAGCCGGAGTGCGAGGTGAGCGCGCGCCACCCGGAGGTGCGGTACCGGTCGGTCTCCTCGATGACCGGGAGCGGCCCCGAGCGCAAGCGGATCGCGGAGCTCACCGGACCGCCGGCGGAGATCGACGCGTTCGTCGAGGAGTTCCGCGAGTTCGACCTGATCGTCTCCGCGGAGCCGCTCGCGCCGATCGAGGGCACCCACGCGTACGTCGCCCTGACGATCGACGCGTCGGCGGCCGACTGGGACGGGATCGGGGAGCGGTTCTCGCGGATGGGGATCCACTACCGAACGGGGACGACCATCTCCGGCGGGGTCGAGCGCTGGACGGCGTACCTGGAGGACGACGACGACCTCTCGGCGGTGATGAGCGAGCTCGAACGCGGCGGCAACGACGTCGAGCTGGCCCGGAACGTGGAGCTCGCGTCGATCGAGCGCTCCCCGTAGCTCCCCGCCTCGGGGCTCCTCGACGGCCTCACCGACAGGCAGCGGGAGGTCCTTGCGACCGCGATCGCCGCGGGCTACTACGACCACGGCGGCGGCGTCGGCGTCGAGGAGGTCGCGGCCGAGCTGGGGCTCGGCTCGACGACCGTGTGGGAGCACCTCTCGCGCGCCGAGTCGGCGGTGATGAACGCGCTGTTCGACCGGTTCGCCGAGGGAGAGCCGGTCGGCCCCGCGCGCGAGACAGACCGGTCGTGAACCCGACGGAGCCGACCTAACCCGACGCAGACCAACGCTTTTGTAGCTTGGGGACGGAGCGCCGCGCATGGACGAGGGAACGGTGTCCGTGCCGGACGAGCAGTACGAGCGGCTGGCGGCCCTCGCCGCCGCCCGCGGCGTGAGCCCCGAGACGCAACTGGCCCGGCTCATCGACGACGCGTACGCCGGCCTCGACGCCGACGGCGACGTCCCCGAGTCGCTCCCGCTCGGCGTCTGCGACGGCTCCGACGAGGAGTGAGGCGGCGTCGGCTCGGGGCGCGCCGGCGAGTCGCCGGTGAGCCGCCGGGCGCGACGCCGTCGGAGTCGATCGGTCTCGCAGTTTCTTCGAATTCTGGTACGAACCGCTTGCCGAACACGGAGGGCAGTCGACCCGTCGACTGCGGCACCGCGGATCTCGGTGAAACGTCGGGAATCGCTACTCCCAGTAGGAGTCGACCGATTCCCCAGCGAGCCGTGCGCGGACGAACAGGTACGCGAAGTGAACCGGGACGTAGCCGAGACAGAGCAACCAGCCCTGTGGATTCGAAACCAAGTCCCACGTGCGTTCAACGCCTCTCGTGGTTTCCACGGAGAGCGTTTCCAAACCAGTGAGCGATTCGAGCGTCGGTCCGACTACCGCCACGAACACGGAGATGTAGAGAATCCCCACGACGAGGATTTCGAGCGATCGGTTGGAGTTCATCGTTCGGCAAGCGGGGACCGGTACACGTACGCCGCAACTGATGCCACACAGTGGCGGGTTGACGGATTCACGGTGTCCGTCGACGAGAGACGCGTCTGTAATAGCTACGCTTTCGCCCGTCCTACGGACAGTCAGTCCGCGACCGCCCTACCGCGCCGCGATCACTCCTCGTAGGGCCACCGCCCGCCCGTCTTCAGCTCCTCGACGTACCCCTCGTCGATGGCGTCGCGGATCGACTCCCGCGACCGGTGTTCCGGCTCTGTCTCTCCGGTCGCGAACCGGTACACCGCGGCCGCGACGAGCGTCGCCACCTCGCGGAGGTCACGCGAGTCGAGCTTGTCGAGGGTGTCGGCGTGGGTGTGGCCCCAGCCGCGCCCGGACTGGTCGCTCGTCGTCGAAGCCATCACCGCCGGGATCCCCTCCTGAACGAACGCCCACTGGTCGCCGTGCGGCGAGATCGTCTCGCTCGTCGTGATCGGGGCGTCGAACGTGTCCGCCACGTCCTCGAAGACCGCGCGCATCCCGTCGAAGCCGTTCGTCCCGACGCGGAGGGTCCGCGAGCTACACGCGCCGTCGAGGTTGACCACGCAGGCGATCTCCTCCCGCGGCGTCGTCTCCGCGGCGTGGTACGCCCCCCACAGCCCGATCTCCTCGGAGCCGAACGTGACGAGCCGGACCCGCGTGTCGAGGTCGCCCTCGACCGTCGCGAGCAGGCGGCCGACCTCGGCGACGAGCGCCGACCCGGCGCCGTTGTCGTTGGCGCCGTCGCTCACGTCGTGCGCGTCGACGTGCGCGGTGAGGTACACCGCCTCGTCGGTGTCGGGACCGACCTCCGCGACCGCGTTCACCGAGGTCGTCGGCTCGTTCCGGCAGTCGACGTCGAGCGAGACGGTCGGGCCGTCGCCCTCCGCGAGGCCGTCAGCGTCGGCGGCCTCGGCCAGCCGCGCGAGGCGGTCGCCGACCTCCTTCGAGACCCCGACCGCGGGGATCGGGCCCGGTCGGTTGTGGTAGCCGATCTCGCCGGTCGGCGGGAGCGCCCCCTCGATGTGGTTCCGGAAGACGAAGCCGACCGCGCCGCGCTCCGACGCCGCGACGTACTTCTCCATCCGGTGGATCCAGCGGTCGCGGCTCTCCGGCGTGCGCGAGGATGCCATCGCGACCGCCCCCTCCAGCGTGTCGCCCGCGGCCGCGAACTCCTCGTCCGTGCCGTCGCCGACGTCGACGAGCGGCGCCGTCACCTCGCCGCTCGGCGTCCCGGGCAGCGCGATCACCTCGTGAGAGTCCTCGTGGTGCCGCTCCACGGCGCCCGACACCGACAGCGACGACTCGCCGCGCCACCAGCCGGGGATCTCGAACTCGTCGAGGCCGGCGTTCCGCAGGCCGGCCGCCTCGAACGCCTCAACGACGCGCTCGGCGCCGCGGCGCTCGCCGGTCGACCCCGCCATGCGGTTCCCGATGTCGGTCAGGTCTGTGAGGAGGTCCCACCCGAAGTCGCTCGTCCGCGCGTCGCCGGCGACGCGGTCCGGTAGCTCGGTCATACGGTCCGGTCGGGCCGGGAGCGAAAAGGGGTTGCGGGAGTCGCGGGTCGCCGCGTCGCGCTTCGAGGGGACGACCGTCTGGTCACTTCCACTCGTCCGCGGTCTCGGCGGCCTGCATCTCGCCTTTGGCCCGCCGCGGGGCCCGCCGGAGCGTCAGCGCCAGCGCGACGAGGGAGAACGCGGCGACTCCCGCGAGCACGAGCGCGCCGGGGACCGCGCCGACCGCCGCGGTCGCGACGACGCCGTTCCCGGAGGGCGTGAACACGGTGAGCCTGACGACCCACGCGGCGACGAGGACGGCGAAGAGCGGGGCGTACACCCGGCGAAGACGCCGGGACACCGCCTCGACGGTCGGCATCTTGATTGTGGGCTCGCGGAGGTCCTCGCTCAGGAGTCCGCGCCAGTTCGACTGCTCGACGCCCTCCGGGTCGAGCGCGTTCGCGAACACGTTCTCCTCTAAGAGCCGCACCCGCGACCGCCAGACGTCGAAGGTGCGGTACCGGCGCGTCTCGATCCCGAGGAAGACGCTGAGCATGACGAGTCCGATGAGCAACACGTAGTGCGGCCGCGACTCGCTGGAGAAGGTCCACGTGAGCAGCGACGCGGTCACCACCACCGCCCAGTTGGTCGTCCGGTCGATGCGGGTCCGCCACGAGCTCGTCCGGCCGAGTTCGCCGCGGTAGGTGTGGGCCATCAGCGAGAGGAAGTCGGAGCGGTCGGTCGCGGCCTCGGCGGCGACCTCGCGCTCCTCGCGCGACCCGGGGTCGAACTCCTCCGACGGATCTGTCATACGACCCCGTACCGTGGCGAGGCTGGTAAAACCACGAGGGGGTTCCGCGGGCGCTCAGGCCGGGTCCGCCGCGGTCACCTCGACGTCGACGTCGTCGGGGTCGACGCCGATCCGGGCGAACTGGGTCCGGACGTGTTCGCGGGCCGCCTCGACCGCCTGCTCACGGGTGTCGAACCCGCGGGGCATCGGCTCCTCGAAGGCGACGCGGATCTCCTCGCCGTCGACGACGAGCGGCGACCCCCCGCTCTCGACCTCGTAGAACGAGTCGCACACCCACACGTACGGCGCGTCCTCGTCCGGCGCGCCCTTGTACGCGGGGGGCTCCTCGCCGCGCTCGAACACCGTTCCGGTGAGGTCCGTCCCGCCGCCGCTGCCGCGAACGAGTATCATGCCACGGGTACGGTGTCGAGCGGGATAAGGGCGCCGCGACCGTCGAGTCGGGGTCGGGAATCGCCCGCGCCGCGAGGGCAAACGCTTTCGGCCCGGCGACCGGTGAGTAGGCCATGACGCTGGAGGATTTCACCGAATATACCGGTGACGGTGACGCCGCGGATGAGGGCGATGACGCCGCCGCCCCGGACGAGGTCGACCCCGCCGAGCACGCGGGCGAGTCCGCGGCCGACGGCGGGAGCGCGGCCGAGGTCCCGGCCGAGACGGCCGAACGCGACGCCGAGGACGACGCGTTCGCCGACTACGAGGCGACGCCGGCGGGCACGGATTCGGGTCTCGGCGTCGTGTCGGTCTCGCAGGGGCTCCGCGTCGCCGAGGAGGAAGACGAGACGTCGCTGAAGGCGTTCGTCACCACCGGGAACCGCGAGTCGGTGCGGCTCGGGAAGTACCTCCTGATCCCGTACCCCGACGGCGAGCGGCTGTTCTGCCGGATCACGGGGTTGGAGTACGCACAGGAGTTCCAGTCGGACGACGCGACCGAGATCCACGCCCGCCGGCAGATGCGTCGCGACGAGTTCGCCGAGCGCGACTACAAGTTCGTCGCCGACCTCGAACCGATGTCCGTCGTCTACGGCGAGGGCGACGAGATGAAACGCCGGATGACGGACCGGGTGCCGAAGCCCGGCGCCGTCGTCGAGGAGGCGGCCGACGACGCCGAGATCAAGACGGGGCTGAAGATCCCCGACGACGGCGTCTTCCTCGGGCACCTCTCCGTCGGCGGCGAGAAGGTCCGGACCGCGGCGGAGCCCCCCACGGTTGACTACCGGGTGAAGGACGACTACGCCGACGGCGACCCCCTCGCCTTCCGCCACACGCTCGTCGCCGGCGGCACCGGCTCCGGGAAGACCCACGCCTCGAAGAACGTCCTCCGGCAGTACCTCGATTCCGACCGGACGTACCCGATGGGCGACGGCCGCGAGTCGCGGATGGCGGTCGTCCAGTTCGACCCGCAGGACGAGTACGCGCAGATGCACGACGACAACGACGACCTCGACGACGCGTTCGCCCGGCGGTTGGAGCGCGAGGGGATCGCCCACGGCGGCCACGACGACACCGTCGCCCTGGTCCCCCGGGTCGCGAACGCGACGTACCCCGGGGAGGGCCACCGCGCCGAGCGCGTCGAGTTCACGATCCCCTTCTCGCTGGCGCGGGAGATGCCGTGGCTCGTGGCGGGGTCCGGCCTCAACGACAACCAGTACCCCGCGCTGCTGACGCTCATCAACCGGTTCTTCGACGATTACGGCGACTCGGGCACCTACAGCCAGTTCCTCTCGTTCCTCGACGACCCGGCGCTGAAAGAGGAGCTCCACGAGAGCGGTCGGATCCACGAGGCGACCTTCGACGCCGTCAAGCGACGCGTCCGGGGCGTCCCGAGCGGCGTGTTCGACCAGGACGCGAAGCCGATCACGGAGCTCGACCACACCCTCGTCCGCCCGGGCGGACTCTCCGTGATCCCGACCTACCACCTGCCGACCTCCCGGCAGAAGGAGATCGTCGTCCTCGCGGTCGCGGGGCTGCTCGTCGACGACAAGCTCTCGAACGACCCGGAGAGCGACCGGATCAAGGAGACGCCGCTTCTGGTCGGGATGGACGAGGCGCACAACTTCCTCGCCGACGCCGACAACGTTCAGGCGCAGAAGGTGGTCCAGAAGTTCACGGAGGCCGCCAAGCAGGGCCGCAAGGAACGGCTGGGCCTGTTCCTCATCACGCAGGACCCCCAAGACGTGGCCGAGTCGGTGTTCAAACAGGTGAATACGAAGATCGTGTTGAACCTCGGCGACGAGGACGCGATCTCCAGCGTCAACATCCCCGCGAACCTCGCCGGGAAGGTCCCGTACATGGAGAAGGGTCAGATGGTCGTCTACTCGCCGGACAACTCCGAGCCCGTCGAACTGATCGGGCTCTCGGAGTGCGTGACGCGCCATGACTGACCGGCGGCGAGCAAATTCACGGCGCGTCCGGCGGATTACCACCCGGCCGGAGCCGTCGTCGGCATTTTTACCCCGGCGGGCGAACCGCGGCGTATGAGCAAGCGAATCCTCGTCGCGGTCGACGGCTCGGCGGAGGCCGCCGAAGCGCTCTCGTTCGCCGCAAACGAGTGGCCCGACGCCGACCTGACGGCCCTGTACGTGGTCAACCCGGCGGACTCGACCACCGGCGCGGAGGGGGGATTCCCCGGCGCCGCGGACCAGTGGTACGAGGGCGCGACCGCGCGCGGCGAGCGAATCTTACGCGAGGCGGCGAAGTCACTCGACCGCGAGATCGACACGCGCATGGAGGTCGGCCGCCCGACGAGGACGATCATCGACGTCGCCGCGGGGGAGGCGGAGCCGACCACGGACCGCGACCAGCCCGCCGACCCCGCCCCGTTCGACCACGTCGTCGTCGGCAGCCGCGGGCGGACCGGGCTCTCGCGCGTGCTCCTCGGCAGCGTCGCGGAGGGCGTCGTCCGCCGCGCCGAGATGCCCGTCACGGTCGTCCGTTGAGCCCTCCTCCGGCGGCGACGCGACCCGGCTACTCCTCGGCGCGCTCGGCCGCGACCACCTCGCCGACCATCGACCAGCCCTCCTCGTCGGGACCGGACCGGCCGAGCAGGATCGTCTCGTAATCCTCGGAGCTGATCAGTCGGAACTCGGCGTCCGGGTCGGCGTCGGTCCGAACGCCCTCGCCGCGGAACTCCCGCTGGAAGAACTCCGTCGACGAGAACTCGAAGACGCCGGTCTCGCCGCCGTCGAGTTCGAGCCGCACCGGCCGCGGTTGGACGTTGTGGATCCGCTTCGCGATCGGATGTAGATCCGGCATACCGTCGTGTCGGACCGAGTCGGATAAAAGCCGTCGGCTCCGCCCGTCGCGGGCCGCGACCGAACCGCGGTCACCGACGGTTGTCGCGGATCGCCGTCGTACTACTTTAATAGCGCACGCCGCGTGGAGAGCGTGAGAATCACCATGATAGAAGCATCGCTCACCTACCTCCGCGACGGCGACGACGCCGTCACGACCGCCGTCATCGGCGGGCTCCTGCTGTTAGCGAGCCCGCTCGTCATCCCCTCGATCCTCGTCTTCGGCTACCTGACGCGGGTCCTGCGGCGGACCGCCGACGGCGACGACGACCCGCCGACCTTCTCCGCGTGGGGCGACCTGTTCGTCGACGGGCTGAAGGCGTTCGCCGTCGCGTTCGTCTACTCGCTGCTGCCGCTCGCGGTCGCCGCTGCCGCCGCGGTAGTGAGCCTCAGCGCGTTCGTCGTGGTGCCCGGGACCGGCGACGGCGGCGCGGGGACCTTCCTCGGCACGTTCGTCGTCGGCGCGTTCGTCCTCGTCGCCGGGCTGGTCGCCCTCCTCGTCTCGCTCGTCGGCCTCTACGTGACGCCCGCGGCGCTGGCCGCGGTGGCGGACTCGGGGCGGGTCGGCGACGGCTTCGCGCTCGGCGCGCTCTGGGGCGTCGTCACGAAGCGGGCGTACGCGACGGGGTGGCTCACCGCGGCGGTGGTCGTCCTCGCCGGCGCGCTCGCCATCGGCGTCCTCTCGGTGGTCCCGGTACTCGGGACGATAGCGGGCGTGTTCGTCCAGTTCTACGCGCTCGTCGCCGCGGCGGCGATCGTCGGCTGGACGTGGGCCGACGTGCGGCCGGTCGGTGCGGAGCCGCCCGAGCCGGAGCCCGCTGAGCGGCCCGCGGTGTAACCGGTCGGAATCGAAAGCGACGCTGAAAAAGCGGAGAACCGCGGAACGGAGCGTTACTCGTCGAGGACGTCGTCGTACTCGCCGGCGTCGACGCGGTCGTCGAACGTCCGGGCGTCCTCGCCCTCGATGGTGACGCCGAGGGAGGCGCAGGTGCCGCCGACCTCCTTGGCGGCGGCCTTCGTGTCGTACGCGAGCAGGTCGCTCGACTTCTGCTCGGCGACCGTCTTCACCTGTTCGATGGACATGTCGGCGACGAAGTTCTCTTGGGGCTCGCCGGAGCCGGTCTCGAAGCCGGCCTCGTCCTTGATGAGCTCCGCGGTGGGCGGCACACCGACCTCGATGGTGAAGGAGCCGTCGTCGTCGTACTCGACGGTGACGGGTACCTCCATGCCGTCGAAGGCGGCGGTCTCATCGTTGATCTCCGCGACGACGTCCTGAACGTCCACCGGCGTCGGTCCGAGCTCGGGACCGAGCGGCGGGCCGGGGTTGGCCTGCCCGCCGGGGACGAGCGCTTCGATAGTTCCAGCCATGTCCGTACAAACCCGTTGCCGACTTTTAACGGTTGTTCTTTCGGGTAGGGGGAGTCAGCGATTCGCACACCTCCGAACTGGGTCGCGTCGCGGTCGTCGAGCGGAGTGACGATTTATAAGGACGGGTTGTCGGATAGCGCCACGGGCAACCGGCTGCGAAGCCGCCGGTGACTGCCCCTTCGAGTCCCGCCCCGCACGGCACCTCACACCTCCCCAACCTCGTCGGCCTCCCTCCGGTCGGCCGACTCCCTCGCGCGGTGCTGTTCGCGGTCGCCGGGGGCGACCGCTCACAGGCACGCACCGCCGTCTATTTATAAGGGCCATCGTCGCGTCTACGGATCCGCCGCGTTCGACCGCTGGTTCGGGGCGGTCTCGTCCGCGACGCGCCCGGGGAGGAACGTGCCGGTCTCCCGACGGACGCCGAAGAGGAGGACGACACCGGCCAAGAGCGGGAGGGCGGCGCAGGCGGCGTAGATCGGCGTGAATCCGATCGCCTCGATCAGCGGGAGCGACACCATGGGCCCGAGGCCGCCGCCCACGTCGCCGAGGACGTTGTTCGTCCCCGACGCGCGCCCCATCCGCTCGTCGGGCGTGAGGTCCGCGAGCAGCGCCATCATCGGACCGCTCGTCCCGCCCTGCCCGGCGCCGATGAAGACGCAGGCGAGCCCCAGAGAGAGGACCGAGCCGGCCCGCGCGAGCAGCAGGAACCCGACGAACGAGACGACGAGGAACGTCACGAGGATCGGCGTCCGCGACTCCCGGGTGTCGGAGATCCGCCCGCCGACGAGCATGAAGAACGCCGCCGAGAGGACCGTGCCGGCCATGAACAGCCCCGAGGTGCCCTGCGGGGCGAGCCCGAACAGCGAGATGTCGTTCGCGCCGAGGAACAGCACGAGCGTCGAGAACAGCGCGCCGATGTACGCGAACATCAGCCCGAAGTTGACCAGCCCGACCGTCACGGCGGGGACGGCGGTGTCGACCTCCCACGGCTTGATCGAGTCGCCGGAGCGGTCGCCCGTGACGTGCGTCTCCGGCACGTACCGGTACGCGACGACGCTCGCGGTCAGCGCGAAGGCGGCGGCGACGGCGAACGCGGCGACGTTGCCCGCGACCGCGGAGACGACGCCGCCGAGGACCAGCCCGGCCGGGAACCCCATCGTGATCCCGCCGCGGACGATCCCCATGTTCGTCCCGCGATCGCCGCTGTCCGAGAGGTCGGCCGCGATGGTGTAGGCGGTCGCGAACACGGCCGCCGACCCCAACCCCCAGAGGACCCGCGCGAGCAGGAACCAGACCTCGGGCGCGATCCCCGCCGGGACGGCGAGCGCGACGACGTAGCCGAGCGTGGCGACCCCCTCGACGAATAGGCCGACGACGAACGGCGTCCGCGTCCCGTACCGGTCGACGAGGGCGCCGGCGGGCGCGTTCGCGACGAGCCGCACCCACCGGTTCGCCGAGAGTATCACGCCGACCATGAACGCCGAGATGCCGAGGACGGCGCCGAGATTCGGGAGGATCGGGAAGACGACGCCCCCGCCGAAGCCGACGAAGAAGGTGCTCGCGATCACCGCGAGCAGCACCGGCGGCGGCCGCTCGAACCCGAGGCGGCTCATTCGGTGGCGTCCGCGCCTCCGTTCGCGTCCGAGTCCGGATCCCGCCGGAGCGCCTCGATCGACGCGTCGAGCGGTGGTAGCTCCACTCCCTCGACGAGCAGCGGCTCGACGATCCGCCGCAGGGTCGCCTCGGCCACGGTGCGGGTGTAGCCGTCGTCCCCGTCGTCGCGCACGGAGTCGGCGAGCGTGATCTGCCGAGTTCGCGCGCCGTCGAGCGTCGCCACGATCATCGCCGCCGTCTCCTCGACGTCGACCTCGCGGAAGACGCCGGCCTCGATGCCGTCCGCGAGGATGTCGGCGACGGTCCCCCGGAGCAGCCGGTCGCTGCGCGCCAGCTGCTCGCGGATCCGCTCGTTGAACGGCCCCTGTGTCCGAAGCTCCTGTAACGCGATGTGGAACGCCTCAAGGTCGGTCTCGTCGGGGGCGAAGACGAACCACCCGATGAACTGGACCAGCCGCTCGACGGGCGGGTCGTCGGCGCGGGCCGCGATCCGCTCCTCGGAGTCGGAGACGATGTACTCCATGAAGGCGACGAGCAGGCCCTCCTTCGTGTCGTAGTGGTAGTGGAGCAGCGACTTGCTCTTCGAACACTCGTCGGCGATGTCCTGCATCGTCAGGTCGGCGTAGCCGTGAGCGCGGAGGGCGCTGTACACCCCGTCCATGATCTCCGCTGCCGCGCTCGGCGAGTCGCTCATTGACTGACCGGTCAGTCAACGAGCGGTAAATCCCTATCGGTCGGGTCGCTCGACGGCGCGTCCGACCGTCGCCGACGCGGTCCGTCGCTTACGGCGGAACGCGGTTCGGCGCCGCCGCTCGGGGAACGAGAACAGTCGAAAAGCCGATTCGCCTCGGGTGCCGTCGCCGACTTACAGACGGGTGACGTTCGACGCGCGCGGACCCTTGTCCGCCTCCTCGATGTCGAACTCGACTTCCTGACCCTCTTCGAGGTCCGGGCCGCCGACGTCCTCCATGTGGAAGAACACGTCCTCGTCCGCGTCGTCAGTCGAAATGAAACCGTAGCCGCCAGTGTCGTTGAAGAAGTCAACTTCGCCTTTCGCCATTGCGACCGAAGAAGCGTGACTGGCACATATAAGGCTTCCGCGACGACTCGCGGCGTGGAACCACGTCTCACGGGGCGGCTCTGGGGCGACCCCACGGCGCGGCTCTGGAGCGACCCCACGGCGCGGCTCTGGAGCGACCCCACGGCGCGGCTCTGGAGCGACCCACGATGCGGCTCCGGAACGACTCGTCTCGGTCGCGAGCCGCCGCCGAGTTCCCGGACGTGGGAGCGAGCGCCGCCGTGTTAGTAACTACTATACGACCCCGGTTCAGAACCGTTAGGTATGAGTCAGTCGTACAATCGAGGCCTCATCGAGGACTTCGGCCGTTGGCGGGAGTTCGAGGCGGGGATGTGGGCGTGGATCTTCCACAAGTTCACCGGATGGGTGCTCATCGGGTACCTGTTCACGCACATCGCCGTGTTGAGCACGGGGATCCCGGCGGCCGGTGCCGGCGAGGCGGCGATCGCTGCGGGAAACGACGTGTACACCCAGACGATCGTCTCCTTGGAGGGACTGCTGCTCGTTCGCCTCCTCGAGGTCGGCCTGCTCGCGGTGGCGGTCTTCCACATGCTCAACGGGACCCGACTCCTCCTCACCGACCTCGGCGTCGGGCTGGACGCACAGGACAAGAGCTTCTACGCGTCGCTGATCTTGACCGGAGCGATCACCGTCGCGTCCGTGCCGACGTTCATCGCGGGGGCGTTCTGAGATGGCCGAGCGCTACTCCTCGTTCCAGTCCGGCGGCCGGATGTGGTTCCTCCAGCGGGTCACGGCGGTCTTCCTGCTGGTCGTCCTGGCGTTCCACTTCTTCCTGCTCCACTTCGTCCACCACGCCGACGAGGTGTCGTTCCTCGCCAGCTCGGCGCGGATGGAGCAGCTGAGCTACTACTCGCTGATGATCCTCTTCCTCGTGACCGCGACGTTCCACGGGGTCAACGGCGTCTACAACGCCTTGGTGAACCAGGGGCTCACCGGCACGAAACGCACCGTGATCAAGTGGACGCTCGTCGCCGCGAGCGTCGTGCTGATCGCGCAGGGAATCCGCACCGCGAACGCGTGGGCGGGCATCGGACTCTACTGAACCGACCATGAGCACGCAAATTCCGAAACAGACCGAGGAATCGACCGAGACCGACGCCGAGACGGAGCCCGCCTCGAAGGGCGACGAGCGCCGCGCCGAGAAGCGGCGCCGCGCGGCCGAGCGCCGCGAACAGCGGCAGGAGGAGGAGGCCGAGAAGGCGGCCGCCGACGAGAGTACGGTCGAGCTGAAGGTGTTCCGCTACGACCCGCAGGTCGAGGGGAAACAGGAGCCGCGGTTCGACACGTTCCACGTCCCGTTCACGAAGGGGATGACCGTCCTCGACGCGCTGATGTACGCGCGCGACACGTACGACTCCTCGCTCACGTTCCGGCACTCCTGCCGGCAGGCGGTGTGCGGGTCCGACGCCATGTTCGTCAACGGCGGCCAGAAGCTGGCGTGTAAGACGCAGATCTCGGACCTCCAACAGCCGGTCCGCGTCGAACCGCTCCCCCACGCCGAGGTGACGAAGGACCTCGTCGTCGACATGGAGCACTTCTACGACCAGATGGAGGCCGTCGAGCCGTACTTCCAGACGAACGAGTACCCGGACGGCGAACTCGAAGAGCAGCGACAGGACCGGGAGAACCGCGAGAAGATCAAGATGTCCACGCGCTGTATCTGGTGTGGCGCGTGTATGTCCTCGTGTAACATCGCCGCGGGCGACAACGAGTACCTCGGGCCGGCCGCGATCAACAAGGCGTACCGGTTCGCGATGGACGAGCGCGAGGGCGAGGAGATGAAACAGAAGCGGCTGGAGATCATCGAGCAGGAGCACGGCGTCTGGCGGTGCCAGACCCAGTTCTCCTGTACGGAGGTGTGTCCGAAGGACATCCCCCTCACCGAGCACATCCAGGAGCTGAAGCGCGAGGCGGTCAAAAACAACCTGAAGTTCTGGTAATCCCGACAGACAGTATCAAGGGACTCCGGAACCTACGAAATTACATCCCAACAATGTACGAACACGACGTCGTCGTCGTCGGGGCCGGCGGGGCCGGACTCCGGGCGGCGATCGCGGCACAGGAAGCGGGCGCGGACGTGGCGATGGTGTCGAAGCTCCATCCCGTCCGGTCGCACACGGGCGCGGCAGAGGGCGGTATCAACGCGGCGCTGCGCGACGCCGACTCCTGGGAGGACCACGCGTACGACACGATGAAGGGGTCCGACTACCTCGGCGACGCGCCCGCGGTCGAGGCGCTCTGTCAGGAGAGCCCCGAGGAGGTCATCCGCCTCGAACACTGGGGGATGCCGTTCTCCCGCGAGGACGACGGACGCGTCTCCCAGCGGCCGTTCGGCGGCCTCTCGTTCCCGCGCACGACGTACGCGGGCGCCGAGACCGGCCACCAGATGCTCCACACGATGTACGAGCAGGTGGTCAAACGAGGAATTACGGTGTACGACGAGTGGCACGTGATGGATCTCGCCGTCACCGACGAGGACGACCCCGCGGAGCGGACCTGCCACGGCGTCGTCGCCTACGACATCCAGAGCGGTGAGATCAACGGGTTCCGCGCCGAGGACGGCGTCATCCTCGCGACCGGCGGGATGGGGCAGGTGTTCGACCACACCACCAACGCGGTGGCGAACACCGGCGACGGCGTCGCGATGGCGTACCGCGCCGGCGTCCCGATGGAGGACATGGAGTTCATCCAGTTCCACCCGACGACGCTGCCGTCGACCGGCGTCCTCATCTCCGAGGGCGTCCGCGGCGAGGGTGGTATCCTCTACAACGAGGACGGCGAGCGGTTCATGTTCGAGCACGGCTACGCGAACAACGACGGCGAGCTCGCCTCCCGCGACGTGGTCTCCCGCGCCGAGCTCACCGAGGTCAACGAGGGCCGCGGCATCGAGGACGAGTACGTCCACCTCGACATGCGGCACCTCGGCGAGGAGCGGATCCTCGACCGGCTGGAGAACATCCTCCACCTCGCGGAGGACTTCGAGGGGGCCGACGGGCTGACGGAGCCGATGCCGGTCAAGCCCGGCCAGCACTACGCGATGGGCGGCATCGAGACGAACGAGTTCGGCGAGACCGTCATCGACGGGCTGTACGCCGCCGGCGAGTGCGCGTGCGCCTCCGTTCACGGCGCGAACCGGCTCGGCGGGAACGCCCTGCCCGAGCTCATCGTCTTCGGCAAGCGCGCCGGTCGCCACGCCGCGGGCGAGGAGATGGGCGAGGCGGAGATCGAGACCGGCCGCTCCGGCGACTGGCAGCCCGCCGACTACGAGTTCGGCGTCGAGGTCGGCGAGACCGGCGACTCGGGCCCCGCCGCGGCCGACGGCGGCGCCGTGGCGACCGACGCCGAGAGCGTCGTCGGCGGCGCCGTCGGCCGGGCGAAGGAGCGCGTCGAGGAACTGCTCTCGCGGGAGGGCCGCAACCACGCGGAGATCCGTTCCGCGGTCCAGGAGACGATGACGGCCAACGTCAACGTGTTCCGCGAGGAGGACCGGCTCGGGGAGACCCTCGAAGACCTCCGCGAGGCGCGCGAGGCGTACAAGGACGTCGCGGTGTCGGACCCGTCGCGGACGTTCAACACCGACCTCATCCACACGATCGAGACGCGTAACATCTTGGACATCGCGGAGGCGCTGACGATGGGCGCGCTCGCCCGCGAGGAGTTCCGGGGCGCCCACTGGCGCAAGAAACACCAGGAGCGCAAAGACGACGAGTGGCTGAAACACACGCTCATCTCGTGGAACGACGGCGAGCCGGAGCTGTGGTACAAGCCGGTCGTCCTCGAAGGCGAGAACAAGACGTACGAGCCGAAGACCCGCTCGTACTGAGCCGGTTCGGCGCGCGGCGTCGCGGTCCGGCGCGTCCCACCGGATCGTTCACGATTCCTTATCCGACGACGGTCGAAATATGGCGTCGATACGCGTCGACACGCCGTTCGTCGATCGACGTCTCCTGTGCGAAAACCTCTATATCGGCGTCGTTTTGCTCTCTCCGACGCGTTCGGCGTGTTTCGACGACTGTTGAATAGGGGATTTATTATCGTCGAACTCAACGGATCGGACAAGATGATCGAGACGGAACCCGCGTCCGCGGCGGCTCCGGCGTTACCCCGGGAGCTCCAGTCGCCCCGCGCCAAGCTGGTGTACCTGTACCTGACGACGAACGGCGACGCGACCGTTTCCGAGATGGGCGAGTCGCTCGGGATGAAGAAGCTCTCCCTGTACAGCATCCTGAAAACCCTCCGCAGCGAGGGGCTCGTCGACTGCGACGGCGACTGTTACGTCCCCAACTGACGCGAGCGCGTCGCTCTTCTCCCCGCTCGCTTCGTCCTCCTCGCTTTCCCCACCGCTCTCTTCGCCCCCGGCCGCGCGCCGGAGCGTTTAGGGGTGCGCGGCGTCCACTCCGACCGTGGACGCGAACCAGACGGAGTTCGAGAACCCGTTCGGAATGGACGCCGACTGCGAGAACTGCGACGAGCTGTGCGGCGCCCGCGACCGCGTCGTCCACGGCTACGGCGACGTCGGCGCCGAGTTCCTCGTCGTGGGGACCGCGCCGACGGCGGCCGCCGAGCGCAACGGCGTCCCCTTCACCGGCGACGATGGCGGCGAGCGCGTCCAGTCGATCTTCGCCGACCTCAGATTCGTCCGGTCGGCGCCCGACGCCGCGGAGCCGGACGTACAGAACCTCTTCGTCACGAACCTGACGCGCTGTCGACATCCCGACCGCGATCCGACGGACCGCGAGGTCGACACCTGCGAACCGTTCCTCAACGCGGAGATCCGGATGATAAACCCGCAGATCATCGTGCCGGTCGGCGACCGACCGCTCCGCGAACTGGCCGTCGAGTACACGACGCGCCGGCCGGACTCGTTCGACGTCGACGCCGAACACGCGACGACGATCCGCGGCCGCGGGTTCGAGCTCGTGCCGATGAAAGAGCCGGTCGAGATGAGCGACGACGAGGCGGACGCCTTCCGCGATCACATGCGCGAGAACGTGTTGAGCCGAGATTACCGCCAGACGAAGGGTCGCCGGAGCCGCTGAGCGTCACCGGCGAGGTGGGGTTCGGGGGCCGCCGCGCTCGGCGTCGCCCGCGCTCAGTCGTCGAGGTCGACGTCGTCGAGGATTCCCTCGGTCGCGTCCTTGCTGTCGGCGCCGAACGCGCAGTCGACGAGGATGTGGCCGCCGAGCGTCGACGGCGATATCACTTGGTCGGCGCCGGCCCGGCGGAGCTTGTCGACGTTCTCCCGTTGGGTCGCCGCCGCGACGATCCGCACGTCCGGGTTGAGCTGCCGGGCGGTGAGGATCGCGAGCGCGTCCCGCGCGTCGTCCTCGGTCGCGGCGACCACCGCGCTGGCGCCGGCGAGGTTCACTCGTTCGAGCGGCTCGACGTCGCTCGGGTCCGCGGTGTACACCGGGATATCGCGGTCGGCGAGGCGGCGCGCGACCGTCTCGTCGGGCGTCACCACGGCGTACTCGACGCCGTCGCGGGCGGCGAGCTCTTCGAGAATCGGTTCCGTCAGGTCCCCGTAGCCTAACACGAGGACGTGGTCGTCGAGGAGGTCTATCTGTCTGTCTGTCATCTTTCCGAGCGCCTTGGAGAGCTGCGCCTCGATGGCGGGCGTGAGGAGGACCCCGAGCGCCACCGCGAAGGCGGCGACGTTCACCACGAGCGAGGAGAGCGCGAACAGCTGTGCGATGTCGGAGGCCGGGCCGGCCGCCGGGTGTACGTCCCCGTACCCCACCGTCGAGGCGGTGACGACGGTGAAGTAGAACGCGTCGACGATCGTCTCTATCCCCTCGAACTGGTCGCGGAGCGCGTACGACCCGACCGTCCCGTACGCCACCGCTCCCACGAGCGCCGCGCCCGCGGCCAACTGCGTCGGCGACGGGCTGAACGAGCGGTCGAACCGCCCGCGGTTGATCACGAGCGTCGGCGCGGACAGGACGGACAGCGCCACGAGCGGGAACGACAGGACCGACGCCTGCATCAAGCCCTGAAGCGCCGTCAGCGGCAGCAACACCGCCGCCGAGTACCACCCGACGCGGTACCCGTTCCGCAGCGCGAAGCCGCTCCCGAACATCGCGAAGCCGGTGATCGTCCCCGTGAAGCCGACCGTCTGCCGGACGACGCCGGGCACGTACGGGGCGAGCGGCCCGTCGACGCCGAGCCCGCCGATCTGGGCGAGCCCGGCGAGGATCGACAACACCGCGACCGCGAACGTCAGGAGGATCGACGCTCGAACGGTCACCCAGTCCCGGGTCAGCTCCATACCCCCGGGTCGCCGAGATCGAACTTAAACCCCGCGAGGCCGATCGAGTCCGGGCCTTCCCCGAGCCGCCCGGCTCTCGCGCCGATACACGTTTAACCGACCCGTCGGTTGACACGGGTATGTCGCTGCCCGTCGAGATCGTCTTCGGCGTCTACCTCGGCGTCATCACCGGGATCGTCCCCGCGCTGGTGGCCGGGACCCTCGGGTTCGTGTTCAAGTACGTGACCGACGTGACGATCCCCGGGCTCGGGGTGGTCGTGCTGTCGCTCGCGATCGCCGGCGTCAACGGCGGCCTGCTCGCGCTCAACGACGAGACGATACGGTCATCGGAGCGCGCGCCGGCGATCCTCACGGCGATCGTCGTGGTGTTGATGATCTCGATGTACGCCCACGCGCAGGGCGACCGGCTCGGCGCCAGCGTTCCGAAGCGAATCTCGCTCAAGCAGCTCCGCGACCGGACGCTCTCGACCGACGTGATCGAGCTCGTCGGCGGCCGGGGGCGCGTCTCCGTCGAGGTCGCCGGCGAGGTGAACGACATGGAGGGGTACCCGCCGCTGCCGGCCGACACGCGGCGCGCCATCCTCGACGGCGACTGGACGTTCCCCGCCGACCTCCCGCTCGCGGAGCTCGAAGACCGCTTCGCGGAGCGGCTCCGGACCGAACTCGACCTCGCCGACGTGGCGGTCCGGATCGACGAGCAGGCCCGCGCGACGGTCTCCGCCGCGCCGCCGACCGGTGCGCTCTCGAAGCGTGTCCCGGCCGGGAAGCGCGCAGTGTCGGTGTCGGCGCTCGTGCCGACCGGCATCGCCCGCGGCGACGTCGTCCGCGTGGTCACGCCCGACCTCGACGCGGAGGGCGCCGTGATCGCCGCCCGGTCGAGCGGAGAGCCGGAGCCGGGCGCCGGCGCGCCGCCCGCGCCCGACTCTCCCGGCGGCGACGGCGCGACTCCGGACCCGGACGAGGACGCTCGGACCGACGGCGGCGAGGCCGAGGTCGCCGCCCCGCCGGCGGCGACCGCGCCAACGACGACCGGCGGCGAGGGACGGGTGACGCTCGCGCTCGACCGCTCCGAGGCGGCGGCGCTCCTCCGCGCCGACCGCGGGCGCGTGCTGGTGCTGTCGCGGGGCACCCGCCGCGAGTACGAGCTCACGGCCCTCCTGCGGCGGGCCGGGAAGCGGTTCAGGAAGGTCTCCGTCGTCGCTGACGGTCCGTTGGACGGCCACACGATCGGCGAGGCGGAGGTCCGCGAGACGTACGACGTGGCCGTCCTCGCCGCCCGTCACGACTCGTGGCGCGTCGCGCCCGACGGGTCGCAGCCCCTGTCGGCGGGCGACGACCTGTTCGTCGTCGGGAGCCGAGACGCGCTCGACCGGTTCGCCGAGGTGGCGGCGTGACCCCCGCGCTCGCCGTCCTCGCCGCCGTCGACGCGGCCCTCGCTTCCTTCACCGCCGTCGACGCGGTCCCCGTCGTCCTCGCCGCCGTCGACGTCGGCTTCGCCCAGCCGCGGCAGGCGGCGGTCACCCTCCTCACGTTCGCGGTCGTCGCCGTCCTCGTCGCCGGGGGCGCGGCGCTGGCGTACCGCTGGTACTTCCGGACGGAGATCCCCGAGGGAGTGACCGGCCTGCTCGGCGTTTCGGTCGTCGCGCTGTACCTCAACACGACCTCGCTGGGGTCGGTCGCGGTCGGCGACAACCCGGCGCTGTTGGCGCCGGAAAGCGTCTTCTTCAACCTCGTCTCGCTCGGCGTCGCGGCGGTGCTCGCTCCCGTCGGTCGGTACGCGGGCGATCGCCTCGCGGTCGACGTGTTCGCCCTCTCCGGCGCCAAGCAGCTCGAAGGGGAACTGAGCGGCGTCGTCCGCGCGGTCGGACGGTTCACCGCGGTGACGCTCCCGCCGGCCGACGAGATCGGCGACATGGACACGTACGACCCCGTCTCGCCGGAGAAGAAGGCCGAGCTCGCGGAGACGACGCTGCTGTTCCCGCGGAAGCTCTCGGAGGCGGACCTTCGGGAGCGACTCGTCGGCCGACTCAAAGACGAGTACGGCGTCGGCTACGTCGACGTCGACCTCGGCGCGGACGGAGCCGTCGACTACTTCGCGGTCGGCTCCCGCGCCGCGGGGCTCGGCCCGACGCTCGCGCCGGGGTCGGCGGCGATCGCGGTGTCGGCCGACCCGCCGAACAACGCCACCGTCGGCGACACGGTTCAGCTGTGGCGCGACGAGCCGGAGCCGGAGCGCGTCGCGACCGGCGAGCTGCGCGGCGTCGCCGGCGACGCGGTCACCGTCGCGCTCGACGAGTCGGACGCCGAACGGCTGACGGACGAGGAGGGGTATCGGGTCGTGACGCTTCCCGCGGAGCCGCAGGCGGACCGAGAGTTCGCCTCGCTGCTGCGGAACGCGGACGAGACGATGGCCTCGGTGACAGTCTCGGCCGGGAGCGACCTCGACGGCAGCACCGTCGGTGAGGTCGGCGCCGTCGTCGCCGCGGTCCGCCCGTCGGGGGGGTCCGTTCAGCCGATCCCGCCGCGCGCGTACGCCTTCGGCGCCGACGACTTGGTGTACCTCGTCGGGCGCCCGGACGCGATCCGGTCGTTCGAGGCGGCCGCCGCGGCCCGGCGAGGGGAGGACATCGACGGCCGGTCGGCGACGGGCGACGGCGATCCGGACGACCCCGACGGGGGAGCCGACCCCCTCGACGGCGAAGCGACCCGCTCGGACGCCGCCGACGGGACGCAACGCTCTTGAGCCGCGCGCGCGGCGATCCGCCATGGAGTGGAAGCTGTTCGCCGACCTCGCCGAGATCGCGGGCGACCGGGTCGTGACCGTCGACGCGGAGCCGGGCGAGACGGTCGGCGACGCGCTCGACGCGCTGCTGGACGCGCATCCCGACCTCAGGGAGCGCGTCATCGAGGACGGAACCGTCGCGGACCACATCAACGTCCTCCGGAACGGGCAGAGCGTCCGCCGCGACGACGGGCTCGACGCGACGCTGGAGGCCGGCGACGAGCTGGCGCTGTTCCCGCCGGTGAGCGGCGGGTAGCAGAGCCGCGACGTCGCGGGCGACTCACGCCCGGATCGGTCGTTTCAAACGCGCGCCGGCCCCATCCGGAGCCATGACCGACAGCGACGATGGGGCGCGGGACGACGCCGACCACGACCACAGCGACGACGCGCACGACGGCCACGAGCCGCACCGCGAGGAGTTCGGCGAGGACCCGGTGGGGCACACGCGCGCGACCGCCGGGATGACGGTGAGCGAGCTCGTCGAGGGCTACGGGGACGCCGGGATCGGCGCCGCCGCCGTCAACGAGGCGGGCGACGTGCTCGCTGAGATGTTCGAGAACGACGACTGTACCGTGTTCCTCTCGCTCGCCGGCGCGATGGTGCCCGCGGGGATGCGCCGGATCGTCGCCGACCTGATCCGCGACGGCTACGTCGACGCGCTGGTGACCACCGGGGCGAACCTCACGCACGACGCCATCGAGGCGATCGGCGGCAAACACCACCACGGGCGGACTCACGACCCCGAGAAGAGCCTCCGCGAGCACGACGAGGGGCTCCGCGACGAGGGCGTCGACCGCATCTACAACGTCTACCTCCCGCAGGAGCACTTCGCGGAGTTCGAGGGCCACCTCCGCGAGGAGGTGTTCCCGGCGCTGGAGGCCGACCCGGACGCGGACGGCACCGACGCCGTCTCCATCGCGGACCTCACGCGGGAGCTCGGCCGCGCGAACGCTGAGGTGAACGAGCGCGACGGCGTCCCGGAGGGGCCGGGCGTCGCGGCCGCGGCCTACGAGTGCGACGTGCCGGTCTACTGTCCCGCGGTCCAAGACTCCGTGTTGGGGCTTCAGGCGTGGATGTACGCCCAGACCGCGGACTTCACCCTCGACGCGCTCGCCGACATGACGGAGCTGACCGACCTCGCGTTCGAGGCCGACGACGCGGGCTGCCTGCTCGTCGGCGGCGGCGTCCCGAAGAACTTCACGCTCCAGACGATGCTCGTGACGCCGCGCGCGTACGACTACGCCGTCCAGATCACGATGGATCCCGAGGCGACCGGCGGGCTCTCGGGCGCGACCCTCGAAGAGGCGCGCTCGTGGGGGAAGCTGGAGAAGGACGCGCGCAACGCCTCCGTCTACGGCGACGCGACGGTGATGCTCCCGATGCTCGTCGCCGCCGCCCGCGACCGCGTGGAGTAGGAGCGCGAGTGCGGCCCTGACCGCACAACTGTTTATAAAACAATCCGCGGTGGCGCGTGCCTGCGAGCGGCCGCCGGGGGCGGCCGCGAGACAGCACGCGCGAGGGAGTCGCGAACGGAGTGAGCGACGAGGCTGGGGAGGCGTGAGGTGCGGTTGCGGTGCTGTGCGGGGCGGGACTCAAAGGGGCAGTCGCGAGCGCACCGAGCCGTCGCGGCTGGGGCTTGGGCGGTGTTCGCAGTCGATCCGTCAGCAACCATTTATAAATAAACCGCTGGGGTTTTGCGGTGTCCGTCACCGTCGGTCGACTTCTCCACCTAACTGAGCAATTGAGAACGTCCACCGCCCCCAAACCGACCTACTCTCGCCCGTCCAGATCCATCGCCTCGGCGAGCAGCGCGTGCGACTCCAAGGCGCCCTCGTGATCGGGCACCGTGTGCTGGATCATCATCTCGTCGACGCCCACCCGGTCGGCCAACTGCTCCAGCAACCCGCGGATCGTCTCCGGGCTCCCCGAGATCGAGCGCGGCCACTCGTCGGCGTCCAGCGTCGCGGGCGTCGGCTCGGGGGCGCCGCCGAGCTCGTCGACCGCCTCCTCGACGGTCGGTGTCTCGTCGCCGAGTTCGCCGCGCTGCATCCGCCGGAACGTCGCCTCGGCGGGCGCGCGCCGCCGAGCCGCCGCCTCGTCGGTCTCCGCGGCGACCGCGTTGACCGCCACCATCCCCCGCGGTTCGTCGAGGCCGCTGAGCCCGGTCTCGGGGTCGAACGCCTCGCGGTAGGCCGCGAACGCGCGCTCGGCGAACCCCGGGCGGATGAACCCCGCGAAGCAGTAGCGGAGTCCCAACTCCCCCGCGATCTCGCCGCTCGACGGACTCGATCCGAGCACCCACGGGACGGCCGGCCCGTCGGCCGATCCCGGCACCGAGAGGTCGCCGTACGGGTGGTCCGCGGGGTAGTCGTCGCGGAGGTGGTTCACGACCGCGGTGATCCGCTCGCGGTGGTCCTCGTTCGGGTTCTCGACGCGGCGGTCGGTGCCGAGCGCGCGGTCCGACGCGGGCGAGCCGTTCGCGCGCCCCATCCCGATGTCGACGCGGCCGGGCGCCAGCCCGTCGAGGACGCCGAACGACTCGGCCACCTTGAACGGCGCGTAGTGGTTGAGCAGCACGGCCCCGCTCCCGAGTCGGATCGAGTCGGTCGCCCCCGCGAGCCGCCCGAGCAGCACCTCGGGCGTGGTGCCCGCGAGTCGGTCGCCCATCCCGTGGTGTTCGGCGACCCAGAACCGCTCGTACCCCAGCCGCTCTGCGTGTTTCGCGGCCTCGACGGTGTTCGCGAACGCGTCCGCCGCGGTGCCGCCGCGGGGGACCGGCGAGAGGTCGACGACAGACAGGTCCATATCTCCGGTCGGCGACCGCTCCGGGAAACGGTTGGGGTCCCGGCGGTATCGTGGCGGAACGGGACCTCCAGATTACGAACGCGCTGCTACGCGAACGGAAACGAGAAGAACTCCGAGAAAACGCCGTTCAGTTGTCGCCGGTCTTCGACTGCCACGCGTAGTCGCGCCGGGAGGCGGACTCGCCGAAGCCGCACGAGGAGCAGCGCTCCTTCTTGACGTGGTAGGACTTCTCGCCGCAGCGTCGACACTTCACGTGAACCGTCTTGTTCTTTTTCCCCTGAGAGGGCGTACCTGCTCCGGTCATGCTTTGATGGTGACGACGTTATCGCCGCGTATAATCGTTGTGTCTTCGATCGCGACCGCGAACTCGCCGTCGAGGTCGTCGTCGACGCGGTCGTCCACGTCGCTTTCGGGCTCGATGACGACGTTCATGTGCTGGTCGTAGCCGCCCAAGATTCCGTAGTAGGTCGTGCCGTCCTTCAGGTGAACCGTCACCGGCTCCTCCAGCGACGCTTCGAGCACGTCGAGGGGTCGTCCACTCATTGTCCGTATCGCCGCCCGTCGCGGTAATAAAAATACCGGGACGACGACTCCGACGGCGCTCGCCGCCACCGACCGCAGTCGCCCCGTGAGGTCACGGCCGCCCACACCGACCGATCGCAGACTCACTCCCGCGGGTCGCCGTCGCTCACTCCCGCGAGTCGCCGTCGCTCACGCCAGCCGCTCGCGCACGAACGCCGTCGTCGCCGGAACGGCGCCCGCGTACAGGTCGACGTACGCCAACTCCGCCTGCGTCCGACGCGGCGAGGCGTACCCCTCTTCGATGCGGTCGGCGACGTACGCGAGCGTCTCCACCCCGGGTCGGACGAGCCGCCTCGCGAGCGGCCCGCCCCTCTCGACCGCGTCGCGAACCGCCGTGTGCGCCCGCTCCGCGGCCGATCGGACTGACGACTCCGAGGGTACTTCCCGGAACCGCCCGTCGCCGATCTCGGCGACCGCCCGGCGGCGCGCCTCGATGTCGGCCAGGCCGGTGCCGGCCTCGATCACGGCGGTCGCGTGTTCGCCGGCGTCGGCCGCCCGCTCCGCGTCCGTCACCGCCGACTCGGCCCGTCGCCCGCTCACGGCGAGCAGCTCCTGTGCGACCGTTCCGCTCAGGTCCTCGTCTCCCGACGGCGTTCCGTCGTTAGTCCGCCGCCGAACGGCCGCGCGCGTCCGGCTCACCGACCCCCGTAACTGCCCGGCCGCCGCGACCAGCGACGCCCACTGCGAGGTCGCTCCGTCGCGCCCGTCGAGGTACGCGTCTCGGAGTCCCTCGGCGTCGCTCGCGGCTGCCCGTGCGCGCTCGACGTGACCGACGACCTCGCCGGCTCGGAAGGGCTCGGCGATCGGGTCGTCCGGATACGTCACCCGCGGCTCGACGTGTCTCGCGCACTCCGCGAGCAGCGACTCGACCGGCTCGTACGCCAACACCGCCGCCGCGGGCGACTCGGCCCGGTACTCCAGTCCCGACGCGAGCGCCCCGCGGTCGTCGCGGACCGCGCGGCGCCGGGCGGCGAGGTCCACGCCGTCGTCGGTTCCGGTGGCGGCCCGGTGCGCGCCGCGGACCGCCGCGGCGTCTTCTCGACGGTGACGCCACGCGGAGAGGTCGTCGACCGGCCAGCCGTCGGGTATCTCGGCGTTCGCGCGCCGACTCGCCCGCTCGCGGTCGTCGCCGATCGCCGCGGCGACCGCCTCGTTCGGGATCGACGCCTCGGCCGGGACGGCGTCGAGCAGCTCGCGGGTCCGCGACTCGTGCGTCGATGCGAGCGACTCGGGAACGGTCACGGGGAACGGCGACGCCGGCCACTCGACCGGGCCGACGGCGTCGGACGGGAGCGACGCGGGCGCCTCCCGACGCTCCTCGCCGCCGGCGAACGGGACCCCCGAACACCCCGCCGTCGCCGCGGCGCCGGCCGCCGCGATCCCGGCGAGGAACCCGCGACGCGACCGCGATTCGCGACGCGGCTCGGACTCGCGATGCGACTCGGACTCGCGGGTCACGCGTCACCACCGCCGGAGCCGGCCGCGGCCGACGCGTTGAACACGGTCGGCGGCTCTCCTCGCCGACAGGACCCGCTCATCCCGCTGCCGCTCCCGGTCGAGCGGTCGGCGGCGACGGGGAGGCGGATCGCGAACCCGACGGTGTGGATCGCGTCCGCGTCGCAATCGACGTCCGCCGGGCGGTACGCCTGACAGAAGTCGGCGTGGGGGTGGAGGTCACCGTTCGCGAGCTCGTCGGGCTCGACGGACACGGACCGGAACCGGATCTCCCGACACGCCCGCACGGGCATCGCGAGGAGGTACGCCGACGCCGACTCGAAGTCGGTGGCAGCGAGGAACGTCCGGAGCCGCTCGCCCGCGCCCGTCCCGGCGAACGTGAGTTCGTCGATATCCGTCGCCGTGACCAACACGCGCCGCGTGCTGCGACGTTGGACCGCGCGCTCGTCCGTCGACAGCGACGGGAGCTCGTCGCCCTCGGCGACCAGCGCGCCGCCGCGCTCGTCGCGCGCCTTCTCCAGTTCGTAGTCGTCGATCCGTCGTTCGTCGCTGCTCGGGTAGCTGTTCGACGCGGAGTCGCTGCCCGAGCAGCCGGCGAGGGCGGCGAGACCTGACGCGGCCGCGAGGAGGGCTCGGCGGCGGGGAACGTCTCCCATCGGCGGCGATTCGGCCGAGAGCGGGAAACGCTTTGTGGGAAACGCCGCGCCTCGGCCCCTCGGCGTTCGGTTCGGACGCCGCTCCGGGACCGAACCCGGGAGTTTTTAACGTGCGCGGGAGTACGCCGAGGTACCACACTCCCGCGGGACACGGTGAGTCGCGGTGGCTCGGCCGTAGCGGGGCCTTCAACGACGCGCGGTAGGACGCAGCGCTGACGGCTCCTTGCGGGGTTTCAGTGACCGACGCCGACCACGGCGTCAGACACGACAACACCATGGAAATCGAAATTGCGACACTCGGCGGTTACGAAGAGGTCGGTCGACAGATGACGGCGGTTCGCGCGGGCGACGACATCGTCATCTTCGACATGGGCCTGAACCTCAGTAAGGTCCTCATCCACGACAACGTGGAGACCGAGAGCATGCACAGTCTCGACCTGATCGACATGGGAGCGATCCCGGACGATCGGGTGATGAGCGAACTGGAGGGCGACGTTCAGGCGATCGTCCCCACCCACGGTCACCTCGACCACATCGCGGGCATCCCGAAGCTCGCCCACCGCTACGACGCGCCCATCGTCTCCGCGCCGTACACGATCGAGCTGGTCCGCCAGCAGATCGAAGACGAGGGGAAGTTCCAGGTCGACAACGACCTCGTGAAGATGAAGCCGGGCGCCTCGATGGCGATCGGCGACTCCGAGCAGGTCGAACTCGAGTTCGTCAACGTCACCCACTCGATCATCGACGCGATCAACCCGGTCCTCCACACGCCCGAGGGCGCGGTCGTCTACGGTCTCGACAAGCGACTCGACCACGACCCCGTCATCGGCGACCCGATCGACATGGAGCGGTTCCGCGAGATCGGCCGTCAGGACGAGGGCGTCCTCGCGTACATCGAGGACTGTACGAACGCCGGGAAGAAGGGCCGGACGCCCTCCGAGTCGTACGCGAAGAAGCACGTCGAGGACACGCTCAAATCGATGGAGGACTACTCGGGCGGCATCATCGCGACCACCTTCTCCTCCCACATCGCCCGCGTGAAGACCCTCGTCGAGTACGCCCGCGAGATCGGCCGCCAGCCGGTCCTCCTCGGGCGCTCGATGGAGAAGTACTCGGGCACGGCCGAGCGGCTCGACTTCGTCGACTTCCAGGGCGACGTCGGCATGTACGGCCACCGGAAGTCCGTCGACCGCGCGTTCAAGCGCATCATGAAGGAGGGGAAGGGGAACTTCCTCCCCATCGTGACGGGCCACCAGGGCGAGCCGCGCGCGATGTTGACCCGCATGGGCCGCGGCGAGACGCCGTACGAAATCGACGACGGCGACAAGGTCGTCTTCAGCGCGAGCGTCATCCCGGAGCCCACCAACGAGGGGCAGCGCTACCAGTCCGAACAGCTGCTTCGGATGCAGGGCGCGCGCCTGTACGACGACATCCACGTCTCCGGCCACCTCCGCGAGGAGGGCCACTACGAGATGCTGCAGGCGCTCCAGCCTCAGCACCTCATTCCGGCGCACCAGACGCTGAAGGGCCGCTCGCCGTACGTCGACCTCGCGAAGTCGCAGGGGTACAAGCTCGGACGTGACGTGCACGTCACGCAGAACGGATCCACCATCCAGCTCGTCGAATGACGAGCGAGACGAAGGAGGCGCGGGTGCTCGACGCCATCCGCGAGCGGCGCGAGCTGGTCAACGCCGCTATCGACGAGGAGCTGCCGGTCCAAGAGCCCGAGCGGCTGTACGAGGCGACCCGCTACATCCTCGAAGCGGGCGGGAAGCGGCTCCGCCCGACGGTGACGACGCTGGCCGCGGAGGCCGTCACCGGCACCGAGCCGATGGGCGCCGACTTCCGTTCGTTCCCGTCTCTCGGCGGCGACGACGTCGACGTGATGCGGGCGGCGGTCGCCATCGAGGTGATCCAGTCGTTCACGCTGATCCACGACGACATCATGGACGAGGACGACCTGCGCCGGGGCGTTCCCGCGGTCCACGAGGCGTACGACGTCTCGACGGCGATCCTCGCGGGCGACACGCTCTACTCGAAGGCGTTCGAGTTCATGACCGAGACGGGCGCGGACCCGCAACACGGGCTCGAAGCGATGCGGATGCTCGCGTCGACCTGTACCGAGATCTGCGAGGGGCAGGCGCTCGACGTCGCCTTCGAGAGCCGCGACGACATCCTCCCGGACGAGTACTTGGAGATGGTCGAGCTGAAGACCGCGGTGCTGTACGGCGCCTCGGCCGCGACCCCCGCGTTGCTGCTCGGCGCGGACGACGAGGTGGTCGACGCCCTCTACCGGTACGGGATCGACTCCGGGCGCGCGTTCCAGATACAGGACGACGTGCTCGATCTGACCGTCCCGTCGGCGGACCTCGGCAAGCAGCGCGGCTCCGACCTCGTCGAGGGGAAGGAGACGCTCATCACGCTCCACGCCCGCCAGCAGGGGGTCGACGTCGACGGGCTCGTCGACGCCGACACGCCCGCGGAGGTGACGGAGGCGGCGATCGACGACGCGGTCGCCGCCCTAGAGGAGGTCGGCTCGATCGAGTACGCCCGCGAGACCGCCGAGGACCTCACCGCGCGGTCGAAGGAGCACTTGGAACTCCTCCCCGAGAGCGGCTCCCGTAGCCTGCTCGAAGACCTCGCGGACTACCTCATCGTCCGCGGCTACTGAACGGCCCCTCCGCGACCCCCGGCGACGGGCGGGTTCGCGACGCCGACACCGTAGCCCGAACCGCGACGGGCGGACACCGGCGGTCCGGGACGCGACGGGAGGATACCGGCCGTCCGGGCCGCGACGAACACCGCTTTACCCCCGGCTCTCGTTCGGTCGACCGTGTCACGGTACCGAGACGTCCTCCTGTTTTTCACCCTCGCCCTGCTGTGGGGCGGCTCCTTCGTCGCCATCGAGGTCGGCCTCGACTACTACCCGCCGGTGTTGTACGCCGCGTACCGGTTCTACGTGGCGGCGCTGGCGCTGATCTCGTACGTGCTGCTCACGCAGGAGGAGCCGTTCCCGCGGACTCGCGGCGACCTCGCCGCGATCGGGTTCAGCGGCGGGCTGTCGGTGGCCGCGAACAACAGCCTGCTGTTCGTCGGGCAGCAGTACACGACCAGCGGTATCGCCTCGATCACCTACAGCCTCGTCCCCATCGCGACCGCGGCGGTCGCCGCCCTGTGGATCGGCGGGGCGGACCTCGACGCGCGCGGCGCGGTCGGGGTCGTCTTAGCATTCCTCGGCGTCGGGCTCGTCGCGCAGCCCGACCCCGCGAACCTCGGCGGCGGCGTCGCGGTCGGCGTCGGGCTGATCGCGGTCGGCGTGATCGCCGTCGCGGTCGGCAGCGTCGGCCTTCGGACCGTCGAGACGTCCTTTTCCAGCGTCGCGCTCACCGGATGGGCGATGGGGTTCGGCGCGCTCGCCATCCACGCGCTCAGCCTCGGGATTGGCGAGAGCCAGCGGCTGCCGGCCACGGCGCCGCGGGCGCTCCTCGCGCTCGGGTTCCTCGGACTGCTCTCGTCGGCGGTGGCGTACACGATCTACTTCACGCTGCTCGACCGGCTCGGTCCCTTCGAGATCAACCTCGTCTCCTACGTCGTACCGATCGTGGCGACCGTCGCGGGCGCCCTCCTGCTCGCCGAGCCGGTGACGGCGTTCACCGTCGCCGGCTTCGTCGTCATCGTCCTCGGGTTCGGACTGCTGAAGCGCCGCGAGATCGCCGACGCGGCCGCCGGGATCCGGTTCCCCGGGTAGAAAACATCGGCCGCGCGGCGACGCGCCGTTACGGGTCGGCGCCGGCTAGGCGGTCGCGTTCCCGGACGGCTCGGTCGGTTCGGGCGGCGGCGTCGCCCCGCCCGGCGGGACCGCTCCCCCCGGCGGGACCGCGCCGCCCGGCCCGAACGACACGTCCGGCGCCTCGCCCGTCACGAGGAAGTCCGCGACGTTTCCGATCAGGACGCCGTTGTCGGCGCGGCCGGCGTTCTCCGGTTCGAGGAAGCTCGAATCGCCTATCACCGCGAGCGAGTCGCTGCGGACCGCGACGCCGTACGAGCCGGCCTCGCGGGTCGTCGACAGCCGCGACGTCTCCGCGGTGGCGAGCGTCGCCGAGCCGTCCGCGACCCCCACGGGTGCGGCGCCGCGGAAGACGACCCGCTCGACGCCCTCGGTCAGCGACCCCGTCTCGGTCGGCTCGACGAGGACGCTGAGGTAGTTCGCGTCGTTGTTCTCCATGTCGTACACGTAGCCCGCCTCGCCGTAGACGCCGAACGGCGAGCCGAAGTCGGTGAGCGCGCCCGCACCGCCCGGATCGCTCGTCACCAGCGTCCGGCCGCCGGCGTCGACGAACGACTCCACGGCGTCGGCGTCGGTCGCGGACAGGGCGCCGGGACTGGTGGTGACGAACGCGTCCGCGTCCGAGAGCATCGACGGCAGCGTCTCGCCGCTCGTGATGCCGCCGTAGAACCGCACCTCGTGTCCGTTCTCGATGAGCGCGGCGGTGAGCGGCGTGACGCCGCGCCGGACGCCACCGAGGGTTCCGATGTCCGCTTCCGCGGGCGCGTCGCCGTCCTCGATCGGGAGGATCGACGTGCCGCCGCCGAGTCCCGTGGTCCCGCCGCCGAGGTGGACGACGACGACGTTCGACGGCTCGGTGCTCTCCATCTCGACCGCGCCGCCCTCGCTGACCGTCTCGGGCTCGACCGAATCCAGCTGCCAGTGGTCGTCCGCGACCGCGTCGGTCTCCGGCGGCCCGCCGTCGAGGACGACGCCGCCGACGGCGGCGACGCCGACCACGGCGAGGAAGACGAGCGCGAACGCGCCGACCGTCGTTCGGAGGTCGACGCTCACGCGCCCTCACCCCCGTTCGTCGCGGCCGAATCCTCGTCGCTCGTCGTCTCCGCGGCGGCGCCGTCCGCGGGCAGTCGCCCGGTGTAGCTCGTCATCACCACGTCGTCGCCGACGGTCTCGTCCCACGCCTCCGGCGCGACCGCGAGGACGAGCCCGTCGCCGAGTTCCTCCTCGCCCCCGTCGGCGACGACGATCGTCCCGTCGTCGCGTTCCAGCAGCGGAATGCCGGCGGGCACGGGGCTCTCCGTGCGGCGCGTGTCGACCGCGTAGTCTTCCATCCCCGCCTCCGCGGCGGCGTCGGCGACCGCGCCGTCGACGAAGCCGAACCGGTCCGCGAAGCCGTTCGCGACCGCCTCGGTGCCGAGGTAGGCGTCGGCGTGAGCGATCGCCTCGCGGTCGAGTTCGATCTCGTCGCCGCGCTGCTCGATCACGTTCTCGATGAAGAGGTTCGCGAGCGTCTGTCGCCGCTCGCGCTGCGTGTCGGGGTCGCTCCCCCGCTTGTCCGGCCCGGTCGTCCCCGCGTTGGGGCCGCTCGGGGCCGGCGCGGTGCCGGCGACGCCGACGCTGCCGACCGCCTGCGCCGAGGGCGCGACGTAGATCCGGTCGGCCGGCGCGATCGCGAGGTAGGCGCCGGACGCGCCGAGCGTGTCGACCGCGGCGTACACCGGCATCACGGACGCGGTGCGGTCGACCGCGGCGTACATCCGCTCGCTCTGCGCCGGGAGGCCGCCCCCGCTGTCGACCTCCAGCACGACCGCCTCGATCGAGTCGTTCATGCGGGCGTCGCGGAGGTTGTCCTCGACGTGCTGGGCGGTCCCGGAGTCGATCGTCCCGTCGATCTCGATCACGGCGACCGTCCCGTCGGGCCCGGTCACGGCGCCGTACACGCCGGGCGCGACGAGCAGCCCCGCGGCGACCGCGAGGACTGCCGCGACGCCGACGGCGTGTCGGGTCCCGATCCGGTCGAGGACCGACGCGGACGGGTCTGTCGCCGTCGGTCGGTCGGTCGCTGTCGGTCGGTCGGTCGCTGCCGTTCGCTCGGCCGTCGGCGCCGACCGATCCGCGGGGGCCGACGATCCCGTTGGGGTCGTCGGATCGCCGTCGTCCGTCGGTTCGTCTATTGGCTCGTCCGTCGATTCGTCCGGCGGTTCCGAAGGCGGGTCTTCGGAGCTCATCCGGCCGTCCTCGTTCGATACCGCTGTCGTGGCGTGTGGTCTGTCGTCGTCATCGTGTGTTCGCTCGCGCGTCGGTCTCCGCTCGATACGTTCGACTGTTCGCCCACGTCGGGCGCTCCGGCGGTGGCGGCGTCGCTCACGCGTTCGCCACTCCGATCCGGTCGCCGACGGTCGTTCCGAACAGCGAGGCGTGGGCGGCGAAGAGGTCGCCGTCGGCGGCGGCGTCGACGATCACGGTCCGCCCGTGTCGAGTGACCGTCGCGTCGGAAAGCGAGGTCTCTCCCTCCCTGGCGGCCCGGGCGATCGCCTTCGCCGTCTCCCTGTCGAGGCGCCGCGGGTCCGCGACCGCGCCGTACCGCAGCGCGACGCTCGGCCCGTCGGACGCTCCGGCCGTGCCGCCCTCCTCCGAGTTCCCGTCGGTCACGCGCAGCGCCGCCCCGACCGCGCCCGCGGCGTCGAGCGCGGTGCGGAGTTCGTCCGGCGCGTCGGCGAGCGCGCTCCGGAGGTGATCGCGTGCGTCCGGCCCGAGGTCGACGCACACTGTTGCGTCGCCGCCGAGCAGCGAGGGGAGCGGGCCGTAGCTCGCGGTCGCTCCCGCCCGCCGTCGCGTTCCGTCGCCGGCTCCGTCGCCGACTCCGGCGTCGCGGTGCGCGGCGGCGACGGCGGCGGTCGGGCCGTACGCGGCGACGAGTTCGCCGGGCGCCACGGCGACCGCGGAGCCGAGGCTCCGCGCCCGGAACCGGGCGAACCCGCTCCCCTCGTCCGCCTCGCGAGTCACCTCGGGGTCGGCGTCCAGTTCGGCGGCCAGCGCGGCCGCGTCGACGTCGCCGACCGCCACGGCGCACCCCTCCGGGCCGTCCGCGGTGAGCGCGGCGCCGCCCGTCGCCCGCCGCATCGCGGCGAGCGACACGCTCTCGTACCGGTCGAGCAGTTGTCGGAGCCGGCCGCCGACCCCGCTCGGGAGGCCGGTCGCGGTCAGGACTGCGGGGTCGAGTCGTCCGGTGACGACGGTGTCGACGGCGTTCGACGCTTCCGCGGCCGGATCGTAGGTCCCGGCGGCGACCGCCGACCGCGGCTCGTCGGATTCCGGGGCTGCGCCGCCGCTCGCCGGCTCGCCGTCGGTCGCGCCGCCGCGGGTCGCGGTCGGCTCGATCCCGAGGGTCGCGTCGGGCGGCGGTTCGGCCGTCAGGGCCTCGATCGGTCCGCCGACTCCCAGCCCGGTCGCCGCGAGCGCCGCTAGGCGCTTCGCGAACGTTCGCTTGGAGGGCATCGTTTCATGTGTTTCCTGTCGCGTAATAATACTACCGGGTGACCATCGACGGGGCTCTCCAATCTCGCCGACGACCGGTCCGGTCTCGGCCATCGCGGGCCGACGACCCGCCGGTCCTCAGTCGTCGAGCGCGCGGATGTCGTCGAGTATCTCGACGGCGTGGTCCTCGGGCGAGACGCCCTCGTAGGCTAAGACGACGGCGCCCTCCTCGTCGAGGACGTACGTGTTCCGGAACACGCCGTCGAAGGTGTTTCCGAACATCGACTTCTCGCCGTAGGAGTCGTAGGCGCTCGCGACCGCGCCGTCCGGGTCGGAGAGCAGCGTGAACGGGAGGTCGTACTTCTCCGCGAACGGTTCGAGGTCCGCGACCGGATCGTCGCTGATCCCGACGACGGCGACGTCCGCGTCCTCGAAGGCGCCCCACTCGTCCCGGAAACCGCACGCCTCGGCGGTACAGCCGGGGGTGTCGGCGCGGGGGTAGAAGTACACCACCGTATGGCTGGCGGCGGACGGATCGACGGTGACCGTCTCGCCGCGGTGGTCGGTGAGCGTGATCTCGGGGGCGTCGTCGCCGGGGTCGAGCATACGGATCGACGCCGCTCGAACCTGTTAGAGGATTCGGTCCCTTTTTACCGGCTACTCGCATCCTACCGGTATCGATGGCGTGGCAACCGACGCCGTACACGGCTCCGTTGCTCGTCGCGGCCGTCGCGTCGTTCGGCTTCGCCGCGTACGCGTTCGCCAACCGGTCCCGCCGCGGCCACGGCCTGCTGTGGAGCTTCGTCGGCGTCGCGGGCACCGCCGGCGTCTGGTCGCTGGCGTACGCGGGCCAGCTGTCGTCGGCCACGCTCGGCACAACGCTGTTCTTCAACCGGTTCGTCTGGCTCGGCTCCGCCGGGCTGGCGGTCGCGTGGCCCGCCTTCGTCCTCTCGTACGTCGACTGGACCGCGTGGCTCGATCGCCGTCGCTTCGCGCTCCTCTGGGTCGTCCCCGTCGCGGTCGCGGTCGCCGTCTTGACGCTCGGCGTCGATCCCCTGTTCTACGCCGATCCGGTCCTCGCCGACGCCGGCGGCTACCGCGTCCTGATGTTCGAGCCGACGCCCGCCCTGCTCGGCTTCATCGGCTACTCCTACGCGGTCAACCTGTTCACCTTCGCCGTGCTCGGCCACGCCGCGCTCTCCCGCGACGGCGTGTTCCGCCGACAGGCCGTCGTCCTCTTCGTCGCGGGGGTGACGCCGCTGTCGCTCGGCGCGGCCGGGATCGCGGGCGTCATCGGCCCCGAGACGGGGTTCGTGGACTTCACCCCGATCGCGTTCAGCGCGACCTCGGCGCTGCTCGCGTGGCTCGTGTTCCGATACCGACTGCTCGACGTCTCGCCGATCGCTCGTGACGCGGTGTTCGCGAACCTCTCCGACGGCGTCGTCGTCTGCGACGCCGACGGTCGGGTGGTCGACCGCAACGACCCGGCGGAAGGGCTGTTCCCGGACGCGGAACTCGGCGCGCCCGCCGACGAGGCGTTCGACGAGGTCCCCGCGGTCGCCGACGCGGTCGCGGACGAGCCCTCGGACGACGAGTTCCGCGTGACGGTCGACGGAGAGGACGGAGCGCCGCAGTTCCTGACGGTCGACGCTCACGACATCACCGGTCCGGGAGCGACCCGCGGCGGGACCGTCCTCCTGTTCCGCGACGTCACCGAGCAGGAGACGCTCCAGCGGCGTCACCGCGCGCTCATCGAGCAATCGCCGAACGTGATCGCCGTCTGCGGCGATGACGGACTGCTCCGGTACGTGAGCCCCTCGATCGATCGGCTGCTCGGCCACGAGCCGCGCGAGCTCGAGGGGCGACCGGTCATCGATCTGGTTCACCCCGAGGACCGACGCGAGGCGCAGCGGGCGTTCGAGCGGGCCTTCGAAGGCGCGGAGCAGCAGTCGATCACGCACCGGATCGCCCGCGCGGACGGCAGCTGGCGACGGTTCGAGACGGTGATCGAGCGGCTGTTCGAGGACGGGCGCGAGGTCGTCATCACCGCGACCGACGTCACGGACGCGAGGCGGTACGAACAGCGACTGCAGGTGTTGAACCGCGTGCTGCGCCACGACTTGAAAAACGACACCAACGTCATCGGCGGGTACGCGGACCTGCTCCGCGACCACGTCGACGAGGAGGGCGACCCGTACCTCGACATCATCGACCGGAAGGTGCGGACGCTGACCCACCTCAGCGATCAGGCCCGCGAGATCGACGTCGCGCTCCACAGCGACGCGGGGCGGGCCGACATCGACCTCGCCGAGCTCGTCGACCGGCTCGGCGAGTCGCTCGCGTCGTCGTTTCCGCGGGCGACGGTGTCCGTGTCGGTCCCCGAGTCCGCGGTCGTCTCCGCCGACGAGCTGCTGGAGTCCGCGGTCCGGAACGTGTTGGAGAACGCCGTCGTCCACAACGACGGCGACGACCCGCACGTGGAGGCGACGGTCGTCCCCGACGGCGACCGGTTCCGGATCGACGTGGCCGACGACGGCCCGGGGATTCCGCCGGTCGAGCGAACGGTGTTCTCGGAGGCGCGGGAGACGGCGCTCGAACACGCGAGCGGGCTCGGCCTCTGGCTCGTCCACTGGATCGTCACGGAGTCCGGCGGCGACATCGAGATCGACACCCGCGAGCCGACCGGGACGGTGGTGCGGATGTGGCTGCCGCGGGCGGACGGCGACTCCGCGAGCGAGTAGCCGCGGACTACGCGTGAACGCGAACGACGTGCCCGCCGCAGCCGCACTGCTCGACGTACTCGACGTCGAGGTCCCCACCGAGTTCTGCTTCGAGCGCCTCGAAGAGGTACTCGGCCGGGTGGCCGTGGTCGCCGTGGGTGACGAGGTTCACGTGGTTGCCCGCGGCCGTGTGCTCCACCGCCTCGATCGCCTGTCGCACGAGCAGGTCGCGGCTCGCGGCGTGCTCCGGGCCTTCGAGGTTCGCGGACCAGGAGTTCTCGTGGACGTGATCCGTCACCGGGTCCGCGCCGTGGTCGTGGTCGTGGTCAGAGGGTGTACTCGACATGAACGACCGTACGCGCCCCAGCCTCCTCCCTCTTCGAGCGAACATGTTCGAGCGGGACGCCGGTGTTCGACCGGGAGACCCGAACGGATTCGGGGCGAGCGTTACCACCGCGGGACCCGACGACCGATCTATGAGCTCCGACCCGTTCGACGACGCGGACGAGCGGCTGGACGCCCGCGAGATCGACGGCGAACCGTTCGGCGACATCATGGCCGCGCTCGACGAGCTCGACGACGACGAGTCGCTCTGTCTGGTGAACGGCTTCGAGCCGGTGCCGCTGTACGACGTGCTGGCCGAGCGCGGGTACGTCCACGAGACGGCGAACCCGGCCGACGGCGAGTGGCACGTCGAGATCACGCGCGCTTGACTCCCCGACGGGCGGCTCGGTTCGGCCCGATGCGGCCCAGTGCGGTCGCCGTTCCGGCCCGACGCGGCCCGGTGCGGCCGCCGTCCCGGACGCGCCGACCGCCCTCCGCAACCTCTTTGCGCGCGGTCGCCGAATCCGCGTCCATGAGTCACGGACCTCTGGACGAGGACGCGGTCGAGAGCTACCGCGAGGCGGGCGCGGTGCTGGTCGAGGCGATGAACGAGGCCCGCGAGATGGTCGAACCGGGGCGGACCCACCTCGAAGTCGCCGAGTGGACGGAGGACTTCGTCCGCGAGCAGGGGGCCGGCCTCGCGTTCCCCGTGAACATCAGCGTCGACCCGGAGGCGTCGCACGCGACCCCGGGCCGCGACGACGAGACGGAGTTCGGCGAGGAGATGGTGTGTCTCGACGTCGGCGTCCACGTCGACGGCTACATCGCCGACGCGGCGGTGACGGTCGACCACACCGGGACCCCCGAGCTGGTCGAGGCCGCCGAGATGGCCCTCGAAGCCGCGCTCGACGAGGCCGGGCCGGGCGTCGAGGTCGGCGTCGTGGGGCAGGCGATCGAGGACGTGATCCGCGGGTACGGCTACACGCCGGTCCTCAACCTCTCCGGGCACGGCGTCCAGCGCTACGACGCCCACACCGGGCCGACGGTGCCGAACCGCGGCGTCGACCGCTCGGTCGAACTCGAACCGGGGCAGGCGGTCGCGATCGAGCCGTTCGCCACCGACGGCCGCGGCAAGGTCGGCGAGGGGACCGACGAGCAGATCTTCGAACAGCAGGGCTCCGCGAGCGTGCGCGACCGGCGCGCGCGGCAGGCGCTCGAAGAGATCGAGGCGTTCGACGACCTCCCGTTCGCGGCGCGGTGGCTGGAGACGGACCGCGCCGAGATGGCGCTCCGCCGCCTGAAGCAGGCGAACGCGATCAAGGGGTACCCCGTCCTGAAGGAGGACGACGACGCCCTCGTCAGTCAGGCGGAGCACACCCTCCTCGTCACCGAGGACGGCGTCGAGGTGACGACCGCGGGGATCCACGGCTTCGACGACTGATGGACCGGATCTTCGCGCCGTGGCGGATCGAGTGGGTCGAGCGCGACGCCGACCCGATCGACGGCTGCCCGTTCTGCGTCCTGCCCGAGCGCGAGGACGCCCGCGAGGCGCGCGTGGTCGCCCGGAGCGAGCGCAACTACGTCCTGTTGAACAACGCGCCGTACAACCCCGGCCACGCGATGGTGATCCCGGACGCCCACGCCGAGGACCCGACCGACCTCGACGACGCGACCCTCCTCGACCACGCGAAGCTGAAGGCCGCGACGCTGGCCGCGCTGCGCCGCGACCTCGACCCCGACGGCGTCAACACCGGCCAGAACCTCGGCGGCGACGCCGCCGGCGGCTCGATCGACCACCTCCACACGCACGTCGTCCCGCGGTGGAGCGGCGACACGAACTTCATGCCCGTCACCGGCGACACGAAGGTGATCGTGGAGGCGATCGAGCGCACCTACGACCACCTCCACGCGGGGTTCGCGGCCGACGAGAACGTCGTCGACGCGGGCGACGCCGACGCGGGCGAGGCGGTCGAACTCGACTTCGACGTCTGAGCCGGTGGTGGCGATTACTTATAAATAAACGGCGCGGTGGCGCGTGCCTCCGAGCGCCCCTTGGGCGCGAGGAGCACGCGCGAGGGAGTCAGTCGCCGGAGCGAAGCGGAGGCGACTGACGAGGCTGGGGAGGCGTGAGGCTGCGGTGCTGTGCGGGGCGGGGACTCAAAGGGGCAGTCGCGAGGGCGAAGGCGGCCGCAGCAAGCACCGCAGCGAACGAAGTGAGCGAGGAGCGCAGCAAGGCCCCCGAGTCCTCGCGACTGGGGCTTTGGCGGTGTTCTCCGCCGATCCGTAGTCGATCATTTATAAGTGAACGATCGTGGCTCTGGGGGTATTCACCGCAGAGCCGTCGATAGCCTATTCAGATCGTCGGATTCCGGCCGGTTTTCCCACCCTCTCTCGACGCGAGTCAGTACACCAGCTCGCCCGAGATGAACTTCCGGGTGCGCTCGTCTGCCGGGTCCTCGAAAACCCGCTCCGTCGGCCCAACCTCGGTGATCCCCTCGTCGAGCAGCACCGCGACGCGGTCCGCGACGCGCTCGGCCTGATGCATGTCGTGGGTCGCGAGCGCGACGCCGATCCCCCGGTCTCGCGCCTCGCCTATCGCCTCCTCGATGACGGCTGTGTTCCGCGGGTCGAGGTCGGAGGTCGGCTCGTCGAGCAGCAGGGCGTCCGGCTCGTACGCCAGCGCCCGAGCGAACGACACGCGCTGGGCCTCGCCGCCGGACAGCGACGCCGCGTGGCGACCCGTCTCGTCCGCCAACCCGACGACGTCGAGCGCCTCGTGGACCGCGTCCGGCGCACTGCGTCCGAACAGCGAGCCGGCCCGGTCGGCCCACGACCGGCGGACCCGAAGTCCGTACTCGACGTTGCGAGCGACGGAGGCGTCGAAGAGGTTCGCCTCCTGGAACACGAAACCGACCCGGCGGCGCAGGGCGAGCCGCTCGGCCGCGTCGACGGCCCACGCCTCGGTTCCGTCCAGCGCCACCGATCCGTCGTCCGGCTCGTGCGACAGCGCGAGCAGGCGGAGCAGCGTCGTCTTCCCCACGCCGGAGGGGCCGATGACGGCGAGCACCTCGCCGGCGTCGACCTCGATCGACAGGTCCCGGAACACGGCCACCTCGCCGTACGACGCCGAGGCGTCGGTCGCCCGGAGCATCAGCCCTGCGCCCCCCGGCCGCCGAAGCGGACGACGACCGCGTTGACGGTCAACACGAGCGCGACGAGGACGGCGCCGAGCACCATGGCGGTCTCGTACTGGCCCTGTCTGGCCTCCAACTGGATCGCCGTCGTCAGCGTCCGCGTCTTCGAGATCCCGTCCGCGCCGGTGATGTTCCCGCCGACGATGAGGACGGAGCCGACCTCGCTTATCGCGCGGCCGAAGCCGGCGAGCACCGCGGTCGCGATCCCGTAGCGCGCCTCCTTGACGACGACGAGCGCCGCGTCGAGGCGCGTTCCGCCGAGCGCGCGCGCCGCGTCGCGGACGCCGTCGTCGACGCCGTCGACGGCCGCGAGGCTGATCGCCGTGATCGGCGGGGTCGCGAGCACGAACTGCGACATGATCATCGCCTCGCGGGTGAAGATGAGCTCCAGCGAGCCGAGCGGCCCCTGGTTCGAGACGGCGAACAGGACGACCAGTCCGACCACGACGCTGGGAAAGCCCATCCCCGTGTTGACGACGGACTTCACGAACCCCTTTCCGGGGAAGTCGGCGAGGCCGATCGCGAGCGCGGCCGGCACGCTGATGAGCGTGCTCAGCGCCACCGCGGTGAGGCTCACGTACAGCGAGACGGCGATGATGCTCCCGACGTACCCGTCCCTGAACGAGGCGCCGAAGAGCGACGTCCCGGGCCACGCGGCCGGATCGAGCAGGACCGGCAACAGCTGTGCGACCGGTTCGACTGGCACGCTCACTCGTCGTCGCTCTCGCTACTCCAACCCTCCGGAACGTACTGCTGGAAGTTCGGCTCCTCGGCGACGGCTTCGGGGAAGAACAGCTGCTCGCCGTTCACCTGGTACTCCGAGATGGACTCCTGGACGCCGGGACTGGTGATCCAGCCGATGTACGCCATCGCGAGGTCGTAGTTGGCGTTTTCGTGGACGCCCGGGTTCACCGCCATGACCCCGTACGGGTTCGCGAGGAGCTCCGGGCCGCCCTCGATCGGCCCCTGAACGAGGATGGTCAGATCGATCTCCGAGCGCTGCGAGATGTAGGTGCCGCGGTCCGAGAGCGTGTACGCCCCCTGCTGGTTGGCGATGTTCAGCGCCTCGCCCATCCCGGTGCCGGTCTCCTGGTACCAGTCGCCGCCCGGCTCCGTCCCGGCCGCTTCCCAGAGGTTCAGCTCCTTCGTGTGCGTCCCGGAGTTGTCGCCCCGCGAGACGAACTGTGCCTGCGCCTCCGCGATGGTCGTCAGCGCCTCGGTCGCGGAGCCAATCCCCTGAATCCCCGCCGGGTCGCTCTCGGGCCCGACGATCACGAAGTCGTTGAACATCAGGTCGCGGCGGTTGATCCCGTACCCGTTCCGCATGAACTCGTCTTCGAGCCCGCGGGCGTGGACCATCACGATGTCCGAGTCGCCGTTGCGAGCGGTCTCTAACGCCGCGCCGGTGCCCTGCGCGACGGCGTCGACCGTGACGCCGTACATCTCCTCGAACTCCCCGTGGATCGCGTCGAGGAGTCCGGTGTCGTACGTGCTCGTCGTCGTCGTGAGCGTCAGCGTCTCGCCCGCGACGCCGACCGACTCGTCCGCGTTTCCGCTCCCGTCGGTTCCGCTCCCGTCGCCTCCGTCTCCGCTACTCCCGTCCCCCCCGTCGCCGCCGCTCCCGTCCGTCGACGAACAGCCGGCCGTACTCGCGACCGCTCCGGCGCCCAGCGCCGCCACGAACCTCCGTCGTTGTATCGGCATAGATACAACGATGGGTCGGCGCCACATATACTTTGCGTGCCGCGAGCGCTGCGTCGAGCGCGTCGGGAGCGCCCGGCCGAAAACGCCAACACGACCCGGACGCATCCTCCGGGCATGGGAGACGCGTCCGAAGCGGGAGGTACGCCCGAGGCGACAGACCCGCCCGAAGCCGGTCCGGATGCGGCCGCGGGTCGCGGCCGCGCGGCGCTCATCGAGGAGGGCGTCGAGTTCGACGGCCGCGACGCCGCCCTGCTGCGCGCGGTCGACGCCGCGGGGTCGGTCGCGGGCGCGGCGTCGGAGTTGGGACGCTCCCGCGCGCGAGCTCTGTCGCGCATCGAGACGCTGGAGGGTTCCTACGGCACGCTCGTCGAACGCCGACGCGGCGGCGAGGGGGGCGGCGGGAGCCGACTCACCGCGAGCGGTCGGGACCTCCTCGACCGCTACGACCGGCTTCAGGCCGTCCTCGCGGCGACCGCCTCCGTGCCGGAGACCGTCCTCCGGGGGACCGTGGCCGCCATCCACGGCGAGCTCGCGGTCGTCGACACCGCCGTCGGCGAACTCTCGGGACTCCACGGCGTCGGCGAGATCGGCGGGAGCGGCGGCGAGTCCCCGGCTGTCGGCGACGCGGTCCAGGTCCGGATCGGCGCCGACGCCGTCACCGTCAACGAGGCGGCCGGCGCCGTCGACCCGGACGCGACGAGCGCCCGGAACGCGCTCGCGGGGCGGATCGTCGAGATCGACGCCGGGGAGACGGTCTCGACGGCGCGGATCGCGGTCGATACGGACGGTTCCGAGGACGACGCGGACGGCGCCGAGACCGCCCCGCAAACAGTGACGGTGGCCGCGCTGCTAACGGCCGAGAGCATCGAGCGGCTCGGGCTCGAACCCGGGAATCAGGTGTCGATCCGGTGGAAGGCGACCGCGACGCGACTGGTGCCGCGAGCGGAGTGACCGACCCCCGGCGGCGTCGCGTCTCCGAGGGGGCTGTGGCAACCCCTCCCGCGCAAGCGAACGGTTTTTGCGTCGACCGACGGGAGAGGAGGTATGGACGAGGACACCTCGGAGGGGGCGCCGCCGGCGGGCGACGGACGCGAGTCCGCCGCCGCCCGCGGGCCGTCGACGCCTCCCCGGACCGACGGCGGGACCGAGCGCGCGGACGAGCCGACCGAGGACGTCGCGCTCGACCCGTGGGGGTCGGCGTCGGTCGGCGACTACGCGGACCTGTTCGCGGAGTTCGGCATCGAGGCGTTCGACGACGTGGCAGACGAGGTGCCCGACCCGCACTACCTGATGCGTCGGGGCGTCATCTTCGGCCACCGTGAGTACGACGCGGTCGCGGAAGCGATGGCGAACGACGAGCCGTTCGCGGCGCTCTCCGGGTTCATGCCCACCGGCGACCCGCACATCGGCCACAAGCTCGTGTTCGACGAGATCATCTGGCACCAGGAGATGGGCGGCGACGCCTTCGGACTCATCGCCGACCTCGAGGCCCACTCGGCGCGCGGGATGTCGTGGGACGAGATCGACGAGCACGCGCGTAACTACCTCCTGAGCCTCCTCGCGCTCGGATTCGACGCCGAGGCGGGAGAGCTGTACCGGCAGTCGGACAACCGCGAGGTCCAGGACCTCGGCTTCGAGCTCGGCTCGAAGGCGAACTTCTCGGAGTTCGAGGCGATCTACGGCTTCGACGGCGAGACGAACATCTCGCACATGCAGAGCGTCGTCACGCAGACGGCGGACATCCTCTACCCGCAGCTCGTCGACGAGCCGAAGCCCACCGTCATTCCGGTCGGGCCCGACCAGGACCCGCACGTCCGGCTCACCCGCGACCTGGCGACCCGCGTGCGCTACTTCAAGGTGACCGAGGCGTTCGCCTCCTTCGAGCTGGACGACGACGAGCGGCAGCTGGTCCGGGCCGCCTACGACGCGCTGGCGAAGGAGAACTTACTCGATGAGAGCGTTGTGCGCTGCGAGGACGCCGCCGAGTGGCTCGCCGACTACGAGCCGCCGGAGAGCGACCGCGAGAGCGTGGACCTCGCCGCCGCCAAGGCATCCGCGCTCGACAAGCTCGAAGCGGGCGGGAAGGAGCCGCTCCGCCCCCGGGTGCGCTTCTTCGACCGCAACGCGACCGACGAGGCGTTCGAGGCGCTCATCGAGGCCGTCGACGGCGAGAAGCGCGTGTTCGAGGGGCACGTCGATGCCTTCGACCTCACCCGCGGCGAGGCCGAGTCGCTGGCCCGCGAGGTGGAGATCGACCACGACGGGTTCGGCTTCCGGCAGCCCTCCTCGATCTACCACCGGTTCATGACCGGACTCACCGGCGGGAAGATGTCCTCGTCAGTCCCGGCGAGCCACATCTCGCTGCTCGACGACCCCGAGGACGGCTACGACAAGGTGAAGGCCGCCACGACGGGCGGCCGCGACACCGCCGAGGAGCAGCGCGAACTGGGCGGCGAGGCGGACGAGTGTCCGGTCTACGAGCTGTACGCCTACCTGCTCGCGGGCGACGACGACGAGCTCACGAAGGAGGTGTACTCGGAGTGTGTCAACGGCGAGCGCCTCTGTGGCGGCTGTAAGGAGCAGGCCGCCGAACTCATGCGCGAGTTCCTCGAAGACCATCAGGAGAAGCGCGAGGAGGCCGAGGAGCTCCTCGACGACCTCGACATCGACCTCGACTCCGACCGGCGCGGCACCGGCGGCGAGCACTGAAACCGACCGTCAACCACGGCGCTTACTTATAAACCGACTGCGGTGGCGTGTGCCTGTGAGCGGTCGCCCCCGGCGACCGCGAAACAGCACGCGCGAGGGAGTCAGTCGCCGGAGCGAAGCGGAGGAGACTGACGAGGCTGGGGAGGCGTGAGGTGCGGTTGCTGTGCGGTGCGGGGCGGGACTCGAAGGGGCAGTCGCGAGGTGGGCGTAGACGACGCAAGGACCGCAGGAACGAGCGGGGCGAGTGACGAGGACCGAAGCGAGTGTACGCCCACCTCGCGACTGGGGCTTCGGTGGCGGTCGTGTCGGTCATGGACTCATAAATGACTACAGCAACGTACCGCCGAGCGACTGAGGCTTTGGAGCCGTTCGCCGCCGCTCCAAAGTTAGCTGTTTATAAACGAGCGGCTGGGGATTTGGCGGTGTCCGTCGCCGATCCGGATTCGACTATTTATAAGTAACCGCGACTGACTTACAGTTCGTTCTTCACGTACACGCCGAGCAGTCCGCCGAGCGCACTCAACACCACGGAGTAGACGACGCCGCCGATCACGATGATCGCCCCGAAAATGAACACGCCGCCGGCCGCGATCCCGGCCTCGATCGGGAAGCCGAAGAACCCAAAGAAGGGGAATAAAAGCAGTACGAGCAGCAGCAGCCCGACGATCGGGATCGACGCGATAGCGCCGGAGAGCGCGCCGACCCGCAGCCCGCCGTCGCCATTTAAATACCCGGCGACGGCGCCGCCGAGGAGCGGTGAGATGCCGGTGAACGAGAGGAGGGCCGACGCGATAGCGCCGACCACCGCGTTGAGGAGGGTGTTCTCGGTGTCCATGCGAGGTCGGACTCCCGGCGGCGGCATACGTCTTGCGGACCTCGGAACGCGGCTCGGTCGCGCTCCGTTCGCGCTCCGCTCGCGGTCGACGGCGACCGCCCGCCGACCGAGGCGATGGTTTATGAGGCGGGCGCCACCTCTCACGGGTATGAGCGAGGAGGAGACGATCCACGTCGCGGACGTCAGCGAGGGGATCGGCGGCGACGCGACGGCGGACCCCGGCTCCCCGGTCGAACTCCCGGTCGTCGACGTCCTCACCGGCCGGTCCTTCATCACGGGGAAGAGCGGCTCCGGCAAGAGCAACACCGCGTCCGTCGTTATCGAAAATTTGCTATCTAACGGGTTTCCTGTCATGATCGTGGACACAGACGGTGAATATTACGGTTTAAAAGAAGAATATGAAATTCTCCACGCCGGCGCCGACGACGAGTGCGACATCGTCGTCTCCCCCGAACACGCCGAGAAGCTCGCGAACCTCGCCTTAGAGCAGAACGTCCCGATCATCCTCGATGTCTCCGGTTACCTCGAAGAGGACACCGCCAACGAACTCCTCCTCGAAGTCGTCAAACAGCTGTTCGCGAAGGAGAAGCGCATGAAGAAGCCCTTCCTGCTCGTGATCGAGGAGTGCCACGAGTACATCCCCGAGGGCGGCGGGATGGACGAGACGGGCAAGATGCTGATCAAGGTGGGCAAGCGCGGCCGGAAACACGGCCTCGGCATCGTCGGCATCAGCCAGCGCCCGGCCGACGTCAAGAAGGACTTCATCACTCAGTGCGACTGGCTCTGCTGGCACCGGCTCACGTGGGACAACGACACGAAGGTCGTCGGCCGCATCCTCGGATCGAAGTACGCGAGTGCGGTCGAGGATCTGGGCGACGGCGAGGCCTTCCTGATGACCGACTGGGACGAGTCGATCCGCCGGATCCAGTTCCACCGCAAGGAGACGTTCGACGCGGGCGCGACCCCCGGGCTCGACGACTTCGAGCGCCCGGAGCTGAAGTCGGTCTCCAGCGACCTCGTCGGCGAGCTCCAGTCCATCTCCGACGAGGAACAGCGCCGCGAGTCCGAGATCGCCGACCTCAAACAGGAGTTAGAGAAGAAGGACCGACGGATCGCCGACCTCGAACGCGAGCTGGAGGAGGCCCGCGACCTGAGCAACATGGCCGACCAGTTCGCGCAGGCGCTGCTGGGGAAGGCGGAGGCGCCCTACCGGAGCGGGGGCCGACCCGCACCCGGCGCCGAGCGGCTCGACGACGCCCGTGACGGCGACGGAGACGACGACGGCCAGTCCGTGCTCAAGTCCTACGACGAGGCCGTCGCCGCGACCGAGAAGAACGGAGCGGAGGCGGACGACGCCGAGGCCGCGACCGAGAGCGACTCGGACGCGGCGGCCGACGAGACCGATGAGACCGAGCTGGACGACGGCCCCGCGAACGCCGACGCTCCGAACGCTGACGCTACGAACGCCGACGCCACGCCGGCCGCTCCCGAGGACGAGGCTGGTCCTCCGAGCGACGTCGACCCGGTCACCCGCGACGACGTGGCCGAGAGCGCGCTCCGGTTCGACGACGCCATCGAACTCGGCACCCGGGAGGCGGTGATCGAGGAGCTCCGCTCGCGGATCGAGGGGCTCCCGGAGCTCTCGCGCGGCATGCTCCGTCACTACCGCCGCGAGGGAGCGAGCGACCCGGTCGCGGCCCACATCGACGCCGGCGGCGACGGCGACTCCGGACACGCGTACAGCCGCCATCGACCGATTCGGCGGGCGGGGCTCATCCGCCACGCCGGTCGCGGCCACTACGCCTACGCGGTCCCGGACCTCGTCCGCGAGGCGTACGCCGACCGCCTCGACGAGGAACAGGTCGACGAGATCGTCCGCGCGGTCGAGACCGCCTTCGTCCCGCCCGCCGAGCTGAGCTACCCGCCGGACGCCGACCCGTCCGACGTCGGGGGCGGACCACCAACCGAGGACGGCGACGGGAACGCGCACGGAGACGCCGACGGCGCCGTCGCCGCAGCCGACGAAAGCGCTGCTACCCGCGATGGAAATGCGGCGGACGCCGAGAGCGGCGAGGCCGGTGAGGCCGACGAGACGGACCCCCCGACCGACGCCGGCCTGAGCGACGCCGCGCGACGGTTCGCCGAGCGGTCGGAGCGCTGAGCTCGGCGTCGACGGCTCAGAACGGTAGCGAGAGGTACTCGCTCGGCACGGCGTTGCGGGCCGTCACCTGCGGGTCGACCACTTGGCTGATCTCCAGTCCGCCGACGAGGCTCGCGAAGAGGTACGCCTCGGTGCGCGCGAAGCCGTGGTGGTGCGCCAGCAGGGCGAGCATGTCGCCGTTCGCCAGTTCGACGGCCTCTTCCAACGTCGGCGCGCTCGCGACCGTCTTCACCGCGTCGCCGGTGTCGAGGAGGGGTCGGTCGAGCGCCACGTCGGGGTCCTCGATCACCGAGAGCGTCGCGTCGACCTCGACCGCGATCTCGGCGCCGGTCCCGCACATCTCGCCGTCGGCCATCGCGGCCTTGGCGTCGCCCAGCGCCAGCATGGCGCCCTCCTGAAACACGGGGAAGTAGACGGTCGTCCCGCCGGTCACGTCGGTCGTGTCGAGGTTGCCGCCGTGGTCGTCGGGCGTGAGCGTCGAGATCGTCTCCCCGCCCGTGGCGACGCCGATCGTCCCGATCACGGGCTCGATCGGCACGTCGATCCCCTCGAAGTCGATCGCCGTCGCTCCCCCGTCGCTCCCGTCGCCCTCCCGTACCTCCGTGATCCGCGTCGCGGGGTGGTCGATCTCGGGATCGTCCTGGAGGAGTCCGAAGCCGGGCGCGGTGAGCACGCGGCCGCGGTCCTCGGCGACGCGCACGGCCTCGATCTCGACCGCGAGGACGTCGCCCGGGCTCGCGCCGGCCACCGCGATCGGACCGGTGGCGGCGTTGACTTCGTCCGGAATCGCGTCGAGCAGGTCGTCGTTCTCCTGAATCTCGCCGTTCAGGCTGTCGACCGTCTCGATCGTCAGCGACTCGCCGTCGGCGGCCTCGTAGACCGGCTCCATCTCCGGCCCGAACTCGTAGACGTGGCCGTCGCGGTGTGTTATCGTCTCGCGCGTCATCACGTCGTCGTGAGCGCTCCAGCGACAAAAATCCCGGTCGGCGTCATCCCGGAGGACGCCTCGGGCGGAACGATCGGGGCCGCGTTCGCGTCCGATCGGTCCGTCGCGACTACGATCCGCATACTCCTCGCCCGTCCTCGTCGGCAAACTTGCTTTTATTGTACAATAGATACGGTCGCTATGCTCAGGCGCCCGGGTCCGAGGCGGCCGACGGGTCGTGATCGAGGAGCGGCGAGTCCGGGTTCGCACACCCCTCCCGGCCACAGACGCCGGCGTCGTCGCCCGCGCGTTCGACGCCCGGAGACAGTCCCCCGATCTCCCAGTCGACGGCGTGACTCGTCGCGCGCTCGTGTTCGTCGAGCGCAGTCCGAGCCCGCCGGAGCGAGTCGAACGCCTCCTCGTACGCGCAGTCGGTACAGCGAACCCGGACGGTCGTCGACATGGGGCCCGCTTCGGCCCGGACGACCGTAAGTGCCGCCATCGGCGGCCGGTTCGATCGACCCGACGTCGCTAGCCGCTTCGGACTCATATAGTATTGGAACAGTCGTACAAAATCAAACTGGCTCTGTGGAGTATTGTCTACTAGAAACAACGCAGTTCGCCGACGCGGTCACTTCCTCGAAGCCGTCGACGAGGCCGACCACGTGTTCTCGTTCTGAGCGTCGACGCCGCGTCACCCCGCGGTTTTCCCGTCGCGGTTCGCCCTTCGGACGCATCCCCCGAAATCGGCGGTCGCTGGAAGCCTCTCGCTCGACATGAGAGTCGCGCTCCCCGGCGTCGAGCGCGTCCGAAGTACAACCGGAATGTTGGGGTACTGGGCAAGACGCACACGTGGCCGCCGAAACGGTCTGTCCGAACTGTGCGGAACCGCTCGAAGCGCTGGAAGACGGGGTATCGGGCGCGACACTGCGTCCGAACCGCATCGAACGCCGGAACGGCAACCGGTCCGGTAGCCGCGTTCCCTGTCGGAGAAACGACGCGATATCGGCCACAAACGACGGGACATCGACAGCTCTCCCCCCGAGTTTCGCGCGTCGATCCGGGTCACGACCGGCCGGTCGGTCGCCCCGTCAGTTCTGGACGGCGGCGCGCTCGGGCTGCTCGTACTTGTCCTCGAACTCGCCGATGAGCTGTCCCATCTTCGCGTACCAGTCGTTTAGCAGCCGCTGCATGTCGTCCGCGATCTGCGACGGGTCCGTCGGCCTGTACACGTGGTAGTAGCCACCCTGATCGTAGTTGATCTGCTCTTTCTGGATGAAGCCGGCCTTGAGGAGCCGCTGGACGGCGCGGTAGGCGGTGGAGCGCTCGCGGTCGACGCGCTCGGCGACCTCGTCGATCGTGAGGGCCTCGTCGGCCGACACGAGCGTCTGGTAACAGTCCTTGTCCAACTGCTTCAGGCCGTGGAAACACTCGAGTAACCCCTCGCACTCCATGTCCCGTTGGAGCTGTTCGGACATCGAATCGGGCATTTTACAGTGAACGTATGGAGTCCCGGCGCTAAAAGTGTTGTGTGTGAGATATACAATTCCGCGCAGTCGGTGTCCGCCCGCCGACTGCGCGGCGGCGAGGCCGAGTCGCTACTCGTCGGCGTCCGCGTCGGAGCCGTCGTCGTCAGCGTCCGTCTCGTCGTCAGCATCCGTCTCGTCAGCGTCCGTCTCGTCGTCAGCATCCGTCTCGTCAGCGTCCGTCTCGTCGTCCGCGGCGAGACCGACCGCCTCGAACGCGGTCTCGACCTCTTCGACCGGGACCGTCCGGAAGCCGTCGGCCTCGGTCACGGTCGCGACAGCGAGGTCCGAGGGCTCGAACTCGTCGTCGTGTGCGGCCAGCGCCGCGATCGCGAGCTCGATGCCGTCCGAAAGCGAGAGGTCGTCCGTCCACTCGGCCTCGAGGTGGCCCTGGATGTCCTGCCGGCCGCCGCCGATGACGGTCGCCTTCCACTCGTTGGGCGTGCCCGAGGGGTCGGCGGCGAACAGGCGCGGCTCGCCGTCGTCGATGCCGCCGATGAGGAGGGCGGCGCCGTACGGGCGCGTGCCGCCGCGCTGGGTGTTCTCCTGGATGTGGTCGGTGACGAACTTCGTCAGCGTCTCGACGCCGACGGGCTCGCCGTACCGCAGGCGGTTCCCCTGCGACTGCCGGCGCGCTAAGTCGATCAGCTGGCGGGCGTCGGCGACGTGGCCCGCGCTGGCGGTGCCGACGTGGTCGTCGAGCTTGTGTAGCTTCTCGATGCTCTCGGCCTCCATCAGCGAGGAGGAGGGACGTGACATCGCGACGAAGACGACGCCGTCGGTCGTCCGGACGCCGACGCTCGGCGCGCCGCGCGAGACCGCCTCGCGGGCGTACTCGACCTGGTAGATGCGCCCGTCCGGCGAGAACAGCGACGTACCGCGGTCGTACGCCTGCTGGTCGTTGCCGCCCATCATCGCCGATCACCCGCTCGCGCGGTGTCGCGTTCGCTCATTACCGTTCCTTACGTCGGCCCGTTGAAAAAGGGTGCGTAACCGGTACGTCTCGGAGTCCGCCGACCGCGAAGCGCCGACAGCGGCCGTCACCTTCCGTCGGCGACGGATATAACCCCGCAGGTCGCGTAACTGGGATGACATTGACGCACACACGAACCACGGCTGCGGTGCTGGCCGTCCTGACGCTGCTGTCGGTCGTCGGAGGCGGGTTCGCGGTCGGCGGTGCGGCGGCGGTGCCGGACGCGCGGATCACCGTCGGCGAGGTCGGCGTCTCCCCGGACGACCCGACCGTCGGCGAGCGGACGGCGCTGAACGTCACCGTCACGAACTCCGGCGGGAGCGACGCGGCGGCGAACGTCACGACGGTCCGCCTCCGAGACGCCGACGGCGACGTGCTCGACAGCGTCTCGGGCGTGGGCGCCCTCTCCGCGGGCGACTCGCTCGACGCGACGCTGTGGACGACGTTCGAAGAGCCGGGCGAAAGGCGGCTCACCGTCGAGGCCGTCGCGAACCAGTCGACGAGCGGCGAGTTCGTGACCGTCGGTCGCGACAGGGTGATCGAGGTGGTACCGGCTGAGGTCGCGCTCGACCTCCGGACCCGCGCGCTCGATCCCGAGGATCTCCGGAGCGACGACGAGAGCGAGACCGCGGCCGGCGACCTCGGCGTCGGCGGCATTCAGGGCATCTTCGGCGGCGGTGGCGGTCTCGACACCGGCGACGCCGAGGGAGAGACCGCCCCGCCGGTCGCCGACTCGCCCGTCGAAGTGACCGTGGTCAACACCGGGACGACGACGGCCGACCGGGTCAGCCTCCGCGCCGTCGGGACCGCGGTCGACGGCGGCGACGACGCCGGCGGTGACGGCGGAGCCGCCGGCGACGCGGAGACCGTCGACGTCGGCCCCTTCGTCGTCGAGGACGTGGCGCCCGGTGAGGAGCGCCGGGTGATCGTCGACCTCGGGCCGCTCGACCGCCGCTCGGACGTGACGGTCACCGCGGCGTTCCGCGCCGACACGGACGCGCGGAACGACCGCGGCGCGGACCGCACCGCCGAGTCGACGGTGACGTACCCGGTCCGCGAGGCCGCCCCGACCGTCACCGACGCGACCGTTCGGGAGACCCCTGACGGCGTCGTCGTCGACGCGAACCTCGGCAACGTCGGGAGCGGCGAGATGACGGGCGCGGTCGTCTCGGTCGGCGACGCGCCCGGCGTCGAGGCGACCGCCGCAGGCGGCGAGTACTTCGTCGGGACGCTCGGCCCCAGCGACTTCGTCGGCTTCGACCTGACGACCGCGGTGAACGCCTCGGTCGCCGAGGAGATCCCGATCCGCGTCGCCTACACCGAGCGCGGCGTCCGGTACACCGAGACGCTGACCGTGGCCACGCCGGAGCCGGAGGGCGGCGACGAGGAGGCCGGCGGGACGCTCGGTCGGATCGGCGCCGGCGGGCTCGGGTCCGCTGGCGCGGTCGCGAGCGGCCTCGCACTCGTCGGCCTCGCCGGCGCGGTCGGCGTCGCGGTCAGGACCGGACGGATCGGGGGGTCGACGGGGCGGCGACGCGACGGGTCGGCGCCGTGAGCGACCGCGGCGCACCCGACGAGCCGACCGAGACCGGGTACGCCGTCGAGCTCCGGGACGTGGTGAAGCGCTATCCGAGCGGGGGCGGTGAGCCGGTCGTCGCGCTCGACGGGGTCGACTTCGCGGTCCGGCCCGGCGAGTTCGTCGCGGTGGTCGGTCCCAGCGGCTCCGGGAAATCGACGCTACTGAACGTCCTCGGGCTGCTCGACGACCCGACCGCGGGCCGTCGGCTGCTCGACGGGACGGACGTGACGAACCTCTCGGTGGCCGGGCGGACGCGGGCGCGCAAGGAGTCGATCGGGTTCGTGTTTCAGGACTTCCACCTGCTGCCGACGCTGACCGCGGTCGAGAACGTCGCGATGCCGACCGCGTTCGACCCCGGCGACGCGACCGACCGGGCCGCCGACCTGCTCGGGCGGTTCGGCCTCGGCGACCGGCTCGACCACGAGCCGACCGAGCTCTCCGGCGGGCAGAAGCAGCGCGTCGCAATCGCTCGCGCACTCATCAACGAGCCCGCGGTCCTGCTCGCCGACGAGCCGACCGGGAACCTCGACACCGAGACGGGCGAGGCGATCCTCGGCGAGTTCGAGCGCGTCAAGGCCGAGGGCGTCGCCGTCGTCGCGGTCACCCACGACCCGCTCGTCGAGGAGTACGCCGACCGCGTGGTCGACCTCACCGACGGGGTGTTGACGGGCGGCCTCCCCGACGGCCTCGGGTCGGAAACGCGGTCGGAGCCGAACCGCGAGCGCGACGCGCGCCGGATCGCTCGGGGGGACGGATGACCGACCGCGACGGTCAAGGAAGCGGCGCCGCCGGCTGGCTCCGGGGCTGGCGGCCCGCGGTGTCGATGGCGTCGCGGAACCTCCGGCGGAACCGGGTGCGGACCGTGCTGGCGGTCCTCGGAGTGTGTATCGGCGTGCTCGCGGTCGCGGCGCTCGGGATCTTCGGGAACGTGCTGGCGCTCGGCGCGGACGACGCGATCGGCGACATCGGCACGCAGGTCGTCGTCTCCCCGAACGCCGACGCGGGCGTGGAGTCGCTGTCCGACGCGGACGTCGCGTCGATCCGGCGGGCGGTCGACGGCTCCGCGGGCGGCGGGGCGGCGGTCGTCCCGCTGTACTCCGACAGCGCCACCGTCGCGCGGCAGGGCGACCAGACGTTCGCGACGGTGTACGGCGTCGAGGAGCCCGCGCTGGCGTACGAGGCGGCGGAGGGCCGGCTCCCCGAGCGACACCGGCAGGGCGCGATCCTCGGCGCGGGGATCGCCGCGGACCTCGAGGCCGGCGCGGGCGACACCGTCGAGATCGCGGGCTCGCAGGTGCGGGTGATCGCGGTGCTGGTCGAGAGCCAGACGTTCAGCCCGGTGGCGCCCGACGACGCCGTCTTCCTGCCCGAGTCGGCGTTCTCGGCCGACGGCTACGCGCAGGCGCTCGTGATCTCCGACTCCGGAGCCGAGGCGCGCGCCGCGGCCGACGCGATCCGCGAGTCGGTGAACGCCAGACAGGACCGAGTGGAACTGTTCGAGCTGGCCGCCCTCGTCGACGAGATCAACGAGTTCTTCGGGCTGCTCTCGACGTTCCTGCTCGGGCTCGGCGCGATCTCGCTCGTCGTCGCCGGCGTCTCTATCCTCAACGTAATGTTGATGAGCACGGTCGAGCGCCGACAGGAGATCGGGGTGATGCGCGCGGTCGGCGTCGCCCGGCGCGACGTGTTGCGCGTCCTGCTCGCGGAGGCCGGGCTGATCGGCGCCGCCGGCGCCGCGGCCGGCACGCTGCTCACCGTCCTGCTCGTCGCCGGACTCGTCCTCGCGACGCCCGCGGTCGACGCCGCGCTCGTGATCGACCCGACGAACGGGTACTACCTCCTCTTGGCGCTCGTCTTCGGCGTCGGCGTGGGGATCGTCAGCGGCGCGTACCCCGCGTGGAAGGCGGCCAACGAGCGCCCGGTCGAGGCGCTGCGGAGCTGAGTCGGACGGCGGCCGGAGAGCCGAACGGCTCGGAGCCACCTAAAAGTCCGACCGGCGCGCCGGCGAGCGCCCGCAGGGCGCGAGCCGCCCGCGAGGGAGTCGGTGGCCCGGAGCGAAGCGGAGGGCCACCGACGAGGCTGGGGAGGCGTGAGGCTGCGGTTGCTGTGCGGTGGGGCCGGGACTCAAAGGAGCAGTCGCGCGAGTTCTCGCGACTGGGGCTTTGGCGGTGTTCTCCACGGAGGAACGACGTATCGCTGAGTGACTGGGGCTTTGGTGGTGTTCGCCGTCGATCCCCAGTCACTAATTTATAAACGACACCTGACGGGCCAAACGCTTACTTGCTGCCGAGACGCGGAACAACCTATGTCGCTTGAGCGGCGGGCCGTCCTCCTCGTCGGCGCGGGCGCGATCGGGTTCGGCGCCGTCGGCTACCGCGAACTGACGGACTGCGAGGAGTTCGCCTGCTTCGCGTTCGAGTACGAGGGCGCGGACGACGCACCCAGCCGACTGACGATCGAACACACCGGCGGAACGGAGCGACTTCGCGCAGGCGACGTGTTCGTCACGAACGTCAGCACCGATTACGAGGCGGGCGAAACCGACACCCTCGCGTGGGCCGAGTTGGACGACAACCTCGACCCGGACGACGCGATCGACAGGGAAGCGGTACAGGTCCCGATCCGGTTCCCGGACGTCGTGGCGATCCGCTGGCGTCGCGACGGCGACGAGGAGATCGTCGGAGCGTGGCTGTACGACGACGACGTGCGGTGAGCGTCTCTCCCGTCGGCTCTCTCGGTAGCCCGCCTCGCCGTGGACAGATTGACCCCTGAGCCCCCGAACGACTTTCACTCAGGACGACGCATCCGACGGTGATGGCCCTCCGAGAGATCCGCATCCTCCCACACGTCGTCGGCGCCTCCCCTGCGAGGCGGCTGCTCCCGCTGGGCGTGGTCGGCCTCCTCCTGCTCGCCTCCGTCGGGTTCGCGCTCGGGCTGGACGTCGGGCTCTCCCTCTGGTGGCTTGCGCTGGCGCTCGGGATAGCGGTCGCCGCGGGTTTCGCGGGTGCGGGTCTCCTCCCGACCGTCGGCTCGCTGTGGCTCGTCGGCTGCTGGTGGTTCGCGTTCCCGCCGCTCGTCGGCTATATCACTGGCAACTGGACGGGCGCGGGCCGGTACAGCTATCCGCGGATGCTGGGGTATGGATACCAATCCGCGCGTGGGGAGCTGCTCGGCGGAATCGAAGTCGGCGTCAGACTCGGGCTGCAGTTCGCGGTCGTCGCCGGGCTCGTCGGGTACGCGGTCGGGATAATCGGTAATCGGCTCTCGACGCATACGAATGAATCTGAATAAGCCCAATCGCTCGCTTATAAACAGTTGACTCTGGATCGACGGCGGTGTTCAGATAAGGTTGAAAGGTGAGGCGGTTCGTTTTCAAAGTGATCTATGCCCGAAAACGACCGCCTCAGCGGCTGTTTAGATGAGATCAACTTAGAGTTTGTGGAGCGAGAAGCAACACCGAGACTGTTGATGAAACTCAGTATTCAACTTCGTCTGTCCGGATTATCGCTTTCGAATACTGTTTCATTTCTTGAGGTATTCGGAGTTGATCGAGTTCGATCCACCGTTCATAACTGGGTTCATAAGGCCGATCTACAGCCAGAGACTGGTCGGAGCCCGAATCACGTTGCGGTTGACGAGACTGTGATTCAGCTCGATGATGAACAATACTGGCTGTACGCTGCTGTCGATCCTCAGTCAAACGATTTGCTACATACAAAGCTTGAGCCAACAAGAACGAACGTGATCGCAGATCAGTTCTTTACGGAACTCCGCGATAAACACGACGTAGATGACGCGATCTTTCTCGTTGATGGCGCGGTTCCACTCCACCGAGCTTGTGACAAACACGGCCTCGATTTTAGATACGAACGACATGGCAATCGAAACAGCGTCGAACGTGTCTTTCGTGAGGTAAAACGCAGAACTACCAGTTTCTCAAACTGTTTTAGCAACGCCAAAGCAGAAACAGCAAACGAGTGGCTAGGATCGTTCGCCTTCGCATGGAATCAGCTTATCTGAACACTACCGGATCGACGGGGAACACTTCCAAAGCCCCAGCCGCGAGGCGGGCGCACGCTCTCTGCGCTCCTCAGTCGCTCGTTTCACTCGCTCGCTGCGGTGCTTGCGTCGCCTGCGCCCGCCTCGCGGCTGCCCCTTTGCGTCCCGCCCCGCACAGCGACCGCAGCCTCACGCCTCCCCAGCCTCGCCGCTCGCTCCCTGCGGTCGCTCGCGGCGTCCCTCGCGCGTGCTCCTCGCGCCCTGCGGGCGCTCGGAGGCGCACGCCACCGCAGTTCTATGTATAAAAGATTGCCGCGTAGCAGAAAATCTTATTTAAACACCGCGGCCTTGGAGCTGCTCCTCTTCTTTCATGTCCTCGTTAGACTGGCCCTTCATCCCCTTCCCGGTGCCGCTCGCGATGCGCGCGAGCTCCTCGGGGTCGTCCCAGTTGTTGACGGCCTCGACGATGGCGTTGCCCATCGCCGCGGGGTCCTCCGCGCCGAAGATGCCGGAGCCGACGAAGATACCGTCGCAGCCGTGGTACATCATCAGCGCGGCGTCGGCGGGCGTCGCGATGCCGCCGGCCGCGAAGTTCACGACCGGGAGCCGCTCGGCCTCCGCGGTCTCGTGGACCAGATCGCGGGGGGAGCCGTGTTCGCGGGCCCACTTCTCGCGCTCCTCGTAGTTGAGGCCGGTGAGCGTTCGGATCTGGTTTTTGATGGTGCGCTGGTGTTTGACGGCCTGATTCACGTCGCCGGTGCCGGCCTCGCCCTTCGTCCGGATCATCGCCGCGCCCTCGTGGATGCGGCGGAGCGCCTCGGGGAGGTTGCGGGCGCCGCAGACGAACGGCGAGGTGAAGTCGCGCTTGTCGGTGTGATACTCGTCGTCGGCGGGCGTGAGCACCTCGGACTCGTCGATCATGTCGACGCCGAGCGCCTCCAGGATCTCGGCCTCCTTCCGGTGGCCGATCCGCGATTTCCCCATCACCGGGATCGACACCTCGTCGATGATCTCTGGGACGCGCTCCGGGTCGGGCATCCGCGCGACGCCGCCGCGCTTGCGGATGTCCGCCGGGACGTGTTCGAGCACCATCACGGCGACCGCGCCCGCGTCCTCCGCGATGCGGGCCTGTTCGCGGTTGACGACGTCCATGATGACGCCGCCCTTCTGCATCTGTGCGAAGCCGCGCTTGACCAGCTCGGTCCCCCGCTTCAGCTCCTCCAGATCCGTGGCCTCTGGCATGGATATCGGTTGGGTCGCCGGCCACTTAACGGGTCGCTTTCGGGCGGATGAGCGGGCGAGCGCGCCGTTCGCGCCCGAACGGATTCGAGCGCGCCGCCACCGTCCGCACGCCCGGCGCCTCACCACCGCAACCGCGAAGTCCCCGGCCGGCCAACCCGCGGGCATGACCACCGGAGCCATCCTCGCCGGCGGGCGCTCGACGCGTTTCGGCGACGTCGACAAGGCCGTCGCGACGGTCGACGGCACCCCGATGATCCGCCGGGTCGCGGATCGGCTCGCGGGGACCGACGACCCGGTCCAGCCCGGCGCCGACCGCGCGAGCGGCGGCGACCCCGTCGTCGACGAGCTCGTCGTCAACTGCCGATCGGACCAGCGCGAGGCGATCGCCGAGGCGCTCTCGGGGGTCTCACTCCCCGTCCGCTGGGCGCTCGACGAGGAGCCGGACCTCGGACCGCTCGCGGGGATCCGGAACGCCTGCCGAGCGGCGACGGACTCGTACACCGCCGTCGTCGCCTGCGACATGCCGTTCGTCGACCCGAGGTTCCTCGTACACCTCCGCGAGACGGTCGCGGAGCCGGGGATCGAGGCGGCCGTCCCCCGGCTCGACGACCGCTGGTATCAGACCACGCAGGCCGTCTACGCGGCAGACCCGGCCGCGACAGCCTGCGACCGCGCGCTCGACCGCGGCGACCGGAAGGTGCTCGCGATGGTGGAGCAGTTGGAGGCGTCGGTGGTCGACGACGCGGCGATACGGTCGCTGACGACCGAGCGCACGTTCACCAACGTCAACACGCGGACCGAACGCGACGAGGCGGAGCGGGCGGTCGCCGCCGCGCTCGACGCGGAGTGAACGCCGTCGCTCGCGTCGAGCGACGGCGGTAGCGTCGTCCCGCCGGCCTGTCAGCCCTTCAACGTCTCGTACGCCTCGTTGAGATCCTTGAACTCCTCCTCGTCGCCGTCCTCGCCGTCGGGGTGGAGCCGCTTCGCGCGCTCGCGGTACCGCCGTCGGACCGTCTCGCTGTCCGCGGTACGATCGAGTCCGAGCGTCTCGTACGCCTCGCGCTCGGTCATCCCGCCGGCCGACGGCGCGCGGTCGCGGGGGTCGCGGCCTCCGGCGCCGCCGAACCCCCCCACTCCGCCGCGAGCCCCGGCCCGCCCTCCCTCGCCCGCGCCGCGACCGCCGTCGGTGCCGGCGGCGCGGTACGCGCGCTCCCGGTTGGCCGCGGCGCGGGCGCGCTGTCTGGCGCGCTCGCGCTCGGTCGGACCCGCCGCCTCGGCCGACCGGCGGGCCTGATCGTGGAGGCGCCCGCTGGCGTGGTACCAGAGGAAGTACGAGACGGCGCCGAACGGGACCGCCAGCGCCAACGCGATCGGGTGGAGGACGACTCCGCCGATCAGGAGCAGCGCCGTCATGCCGACGAACGCCCCGGCGAGCCCAACGACGATCGTTCGGTTCGTCACGGTCGTGTTCGGGGGCGAAGCACCGTAAGCGTCTCGCCGCTCTCCCCCGGCGACGCGTCTACCGCCGCTTCTGGGGTGTTCGCTTCTCGCCCCTCGCGGCGCTCGCTCTCCGTCCCTCCGCAGCGCCTTCGCTCGGTATCCGCTGCCTTCGCTCAGCGTTCGTCGTCCCCGCCGCACCCTTGCCTCGCTCCGCACCGTTTATGCCCGCGGCCGCCCGGATACGGGGTATGGAACCGGCGGACAGAGAGGCGGTGACCGGGCTGCCGCCCGGGATCGCCGCCGCCCGCGAGGAGCTCACGCCCATGCTCTCGCAGTACGCCGACCTGTGTGCCGCCCACGAGGACGCCCTCGTGCTGTTCCAGGTCGGAGACTTCTACGAGGCGTTCTGCGAGGCGGCCGAGACCGTCGCCCGCGTCTGTGAGGTGACGCTGACCGAGCGCTCCGACTCGACCGGCGACTACCCGATGGCCGGGATCCCCATCGACAACGCGGCGCCGTACCTCGAATCGCTGCTCGACGCGGGCTACCGCGTCGCGCTCGGCGACCAGGTGGAGGACGCCGAGCAGGCGTCCGGGCTCGTCGACCGCGCCGTCACCGAGGTGATAACGCCCGGCACCGTCGTCGAGGACGACCTCCTCGAATCTGGCACGACGAACTACGTGGCGGCGGTGGCGGCCGACGGCGGCGCCGAGGTCGACGCGCCCGGACCCGGCACCGTCGGCCTCGCCGCCGTCGACGTCTCGACCGGCGAGTGCCTCGTCACGTCGGGCGACGCCGACGCCGTCGCGGGCGAACTCGACCGGATCGCGCCGGCGGAGCTCATCTCTGGCCCGGACGCCCCCGAGTTCGAACCGAGCGACACCGAGCGCGGCTGGACGACTCACGACTACGACGCGGACGTCTTCGACCGCCGGGCCGCGGCCGAGCGGCTGGAGCCGTACCTCCCGGCGCCCGCCCGCCGCTTCGACGGCGACGCCGAGCTGCGGGCGGCGGGCGCGGTGCTGGCGTACGCGGAGTACACGCAGGGCGACGACGGGCCGCTCTCGTACGTGACCAGAATCCGACGGTACGACCCCCGAGACCGGCTCCGGCTCGACGCGGCGGCCCAGCGCAGCCTCGAACTGTTCGAGAACCGCGGGCTCGGCGCGAGCGACACGCTGTTCGACTCCCTCGACGAGACGAACTGCGCGCTCGGCCGACGCTGTCTGGAGCGCTGGCTCCGGCGCCCGCTCGTCGACGCCGACGCGATCCGGAGCCGCCACGACGCGGTCGGCGAGCTCGCGGACCGGAGCCTCGCGCGGGAGGGGGTCGCCGACGCGCTCGCGACCGCCTACGACCTCGAACGGCTGGTGAGACGCGTCTCACGGGGACGAGCGGACGCCCGCGACCTGCGTTCCCTCCATCAGACGCTCGCGGTCGTCCCCGAGCTGAAGGCGACGCTTGCGGGAGCGGACGGCGAACGCTCCGGCGACGAGACGGACGCCGCGCTCCCCCGCACCGACCACCTCCGCGACCTCCGCGACCGCCTCGACGAGCTGACGGAGGTCCGCGAGCTGATCGACGACGCGATCGCGACCGATCCGCCACAGGAGATCACCGAGGGCGGCGTGGTCCGCGAGGGGTTCGACGACGACCTCGACGAGCTCCGGACGACCGAGCGCGAGGGGCGCGAGTGGGTCGCCGACCTCGAAGCCAGCGAGCGCGAGCGCACCGGGATCGACTCGCTATCGGTCGGCCACAACCAGGTCCACGGCTACTACATCGAGGTGACCGACGCCAACCTCGACCGCGTCCCCGACGACTACCGGCGGCGGCAGACGCTGAAGAACAGCGAGCGGTACGTCACGCCGGAGCTGAAGGAGCGCGAGGAGGAGATCGTCGGCGCCGCCGAGCGCGCTGACGCCTTGGAGTACGAGCTGTTCGTCGACGTCCGCGAGCGCGTCGCGGCGGCGACCGAGCGGATTCAGGGGCTCGCCGACGCGCTCGCCGAGCTCGACGCGCTCACGTCGCTCGCGGCGGTCGCCGTCGAGCGCGACTACGTCCGCCCCGAACTGCGCGCGGACGCGGACGGCGAGGGCGCGGCCGACGCGGGGGCATCGGACGCGGGCGATCCCGCCGCAGGCATCGAGATCGAGGGCGGGCGACACCCCGTGGTCGAACGGACCGAGGAGTCGTTCGTCCCGAACGACGCGGACCTCCCGCGCGGCTCGGTCGCCGTGATCACGGGGCCGAACATGAGCGGGAAGTCGACGTACATGCGGTCGGTCGCGCTCGCCGTCGTGCTCGCGCAGACGGGGTCGTTCGTCCCCGCGCAGGCCGCCACGCTCCCCGTCTTCGACCGCCTGTTCACCCGCGTCGGCGCCTCGGACGACATCGCGGGCGGACAGTCGACGTTCATGCGCGAGATGAGCGAGCTGACGGAGATCCTCCACGACGCCGGCCCCGACTCGCTCGTCCTCTTAGACGAGGTGGGCAGGGGGACCGCCACCACCGACGGCCGGGCCATCGCCCGCGCCGCGGCCGAGTTCATCCACGACGAGCTCGGCGCGACCGCGCTGTTCGCGACGCACTACCACGGGCTGACGGACCTCGCCGACGAGCGCGAGCGCGTCTTCAACCTCCACTTCACCGCCACCCGCGAGGACGGCGACGTGACGTTCCTCCACCGCGTCGTGCCGGGCGCCTCCTCGTCGTCGTACGGCGTGGAGGTGGCGGAGCTCGCCGGCGTTCCCGGTCGGGTCGTGGACCGCGCTCGCGATCTCGTCGCCGCGGAGGAGGGAGCGCGCGAGCGGTCGGCGAACGGGACCGACGAGGCGTCCCCCGGCGAGGAGTCGACCGCCGACGGCGACGCGTCGCTCCGGGAGTTCCTCGCGGAGGAGGCGTCGGAAGGCGGCGAGGAGTCCGGAACCGAGGCGGACGCCCGGACCGAGACCGCGTCCGAGCGCGACCGCGCGGGGCCGACGGCCGACGCCGACGCCGACGAGGGTGTCGCCGACGGCGCGTCCTCCGAGCTCGCCGCGGCGCTCCGCGACCTCGATCTCGCGCGGATGACGCCGATCGAGGCGCTGAACGCCCTCCACGACCTCCAGTCGCGAGTCGACGATGACGGGTGAGCGGGACGCGGAACGCGGCCGGTCGCCCGCCGGAGCGCCGGCCGAAGGCGAGGAGCGCGTCCGTCGGCTCGATCAGGGGACGGTCGACCGGATCGCGGCCGGCGAGGTGGTCACCAGACCAGCCCGCGTCGTCGGCGAACTCGTCGACAACGCGCTCGACGCCGGCGCCTCTCGGATCGAGGTCGCCGTCGACGGCGACGGGACGGACCGGATCCGCGTCGCGGACGACGGCCGTGGGATGAGTCGCCGGGATGCGGCCCGCGCCGTCGAGCGCCACGCGACGAGCAAGCTGGCGCCCGACGGCGACCCGGTCGGGGTCGCCTCGCTCGGCTTCCGCGGCGAGGCGCTCGCGGCGATCGCCGAGGCCGCCCGGCTCGAACTCGTGACGAGCCCCGGAGACGGGGTCGGCACGCGCGTCGTCGTCGACGGGACCGCGGGAGACGCGGCGCGCGGAGCGCAGTCCGGCGACGGGCGGAACGCCACCGTCGAGCCCGCGGGCCGCGCCCGCGGAACGACGGTCGTCGTCGAGGACCTGTTCGCGACGCGACCGGCCCGGCGGGAGTCGCTCGCGGGGGCGAACGCGGAGTTCGCGCGGATCTCCTCGCTCGTCGCCGACTACGCGCTGGCGAACCCGTCGGTCGCGTTCTCGCTCGAACACGACGGGTCGACGACGCTGTCGACGCCCGGCACCGACCGCACGGACGCCCTCCTCGGCGTGTACGACCGCGAGGCCGCGAGCCGGTCGACGACCCTCGACGCGAGCGTCGACGTGGTCGCGAGTGGATCGCGCGACGCGGGACGCGCCGACCGCGGCGCGGACTCCGTCGAGGTCGGCGTCTCGGGCGCGCTGGCGTACCCGTCGATCACCCGGTCCACCCGCGACCACGTCCGCGTCTCCGTGAACGGTCGGCCGGTCCGAAACGACCGGCTCGCGGCCGCGGTGCGCGACGGGTACGGCCGCCTCCTGCCGGACGGCCGCGAGCCGGTCGCCGCGGTCGACGTGTCGCTACCGCCCGCCCGCGTCGACCCGAACGTTCACCCGGCGAAGCGGGAGGTGGGGCTCCGCGACGCCGACGCGGTCGCCGACGCGGTCGCGTCGGTCGTCGAGGACGCCCTCACGGGCGCGGACCTCCGGCGCGCCGCGGACGTCGCCACCGACCTCGCCGACGCGCTCGACCCGGTCGGCGAGGGCGACGGGTCGCGCGCCGGGGCGTTCGACGACGCCGAACCGATCGGCGTCTTCCGCGACCTCTACGTCCTCGTCGAGGCCGGCGGCGAACTGCTCGTGGTCGACGGGCACGCCGCCCACGAGCGGGTGAACTACGAGCGGCTGGCGCGGGCGTTCGACGGCGACCCGGTCCCCACCGCGGCGCTCGACCCGCCGGCGACGGTCTCGCTGTCGACCGACGAGGCCGCGGCCGCGAGGGCGCACGCGGACGACCTCGCCGCGCTCGGCTTCGAGACCGAGGCGTTCGGCGGCGGCACGCGTCGGCTGCGAACCGTCCCCGCGCCGTTCGGTCGGACTGCGGACGCGGACGCGTTCCGCGACGCGCTCGGCGCGCTCTCGGCGGTCGAAGGGGGTCGCGGCGCCTCGCGGGACGCCCGCGACGACCTGCTTGCGGATCTGGCGTGTCACCCCTCGCTGAAGCGCGGCGACTTCGCCGACCTCGACGACGGCGACCTCCGCGATCTGCTCGACCGCCTCGGCGAGTGCGACCGTCCGTACGCCTGCCCGCACGGTCGGCCGACCGTCCTCGCGGTCGACGAGGAGACGTTCGCGGCCGGGTTCGGCCGCGACCGCTGAATCTGGGAGGGTACCGACCGGTATCTATTAACACGATGGGCCCGGGGGTATTCGCATGGGAGAGCGGACCGAAGTGACGCGGGGGTCGCTGCCGGTGGAGCGGTCCGCCGGCCGATTCTCCGGACCGGACGGGCTCCGCGACGTCGTCGAGCGGCTGCTCGCGTGGCTTCGGAACCGCCGCGAAGCGGCCTTGGAGAGCGTTTCGACGGCGACGACGATGCGGAACGTCGTCGACGCCGACGCGCTCGCCGACGAGACGCCGGAGAAGTGGAGCGTGGTTCACGACGTGGTCACCTACGGGTCGAGCCCGCTCACCGACGTGCTCGTCTTCCGTCACGGGCCGAGCCGGCAGGATCTGGTGATGCTGCCGGAACGGAACACCAGGCCGGAAGGCGAGATCAGCTTCTACCACGCCGACCGCACGCGCGGGGCCCGCCACCTGCTGTCGATCGGCGCGGACTCGCTCACGGCGGCGCTCAGCTACGTGTTAGAGCGAATCGAGCGCTTCGAACGGCTGTTCACCGGTCGAGGGTCGCAGCTTCCGAGCGGCTACACCGGCCCGTCGGAAGACCTGTAAGCGAACCCGCGGAGCGCGGCGCCGCCCGCTTTTCAGACCGACTTGTCAACCGGACGGCCGTCGCCGTCGATCCGCTCGACGCTCTCGCCGTCGTCCGTCTCGGGCGGGTACGAGACGGTCCGCTGCGGGTACGGGATCGAGATACCCGCGTCGGCGAACCGCTCTTGGATCCGCTCGACCGCGATCGCCTTCGAGCGCCACCGCGCCTGCGGGGTCGGCGGGTCGATCCAGTACCGGAGGTCGAGCAGGATCGCCGAGTCGCCGAACCCGGAGGGGATCGCGTACGGCTGGGGGTTGTTCGCGATTGTGTCGATCCCGTCCAGCACGTCCTCGGCGATCTCGGCCGCCTCGTCGGGGTCGTCGTCGTAGCCGATCCCGACCTCCATGTGGATCCGGAGGCGGCCCTCGCGGCTCCGATTTGTGATCGCCTGGTTGGCGACGAGGTCGTTCGGCACCACCACGTACTCCCCGTCGAAGTTGCGCATGTGGGTGTTCATGATCGTGATGTCGGTGACGAACCCCTCCTCGTCACCGATCTCCACCCAGTCGCCGATCTCGAACGGGCGCGCGAACATCAGGACGAAGCCGGCGATGAGCGACCCCAGCGTCTGTCTGGCCGCCATCCCGAGGACGATCCCGAGGAAGCCGGCGCCGACGAGGAGACCGCCGAGGTTCACGCCCCAGATTCCGAGGACCGTTATCGCGGCGAGCACGAGCAGTCCGACCTGCGCGAGTCGGGTGAGCAGCTGCTCCTGGTGGGCCGTGATGCGGTCGCTGTCTGCCGACAGGTCGGCGACGTACGTCTCGACCACGTCGCTGACGATGTACGCGCCGCCGAGGAGCGCCGCCGAGGTGACGACCTGCGCGCCGACCGTGAGGGCGTTCTCGGCGACGGGCAACACCGCGACCACCAGTTCGAACCGTCCCCACAGCGTCAACACGGCGACGCCCGCGAGCGCGAACAAGCCGAGCTGTAACAGTCCGACCAACAGGCGCAGGAGGAACGAGGACGGGACCCCGTCGCGTAGCGTCTCGATGGCGCCCTCCGTCGACTCCGCCAGGCGGTCGTCGAGGAGTCGCTCGAGCCAGCCCGAGACGGTCCGCTCGCCGGTCCGAACGGCCTTCGGCAGCAGCAGCCAGCCGACCGCGACGGTCAAGAGGGCGATGGCGGCGGTGACCGCCAACCGCCCCTCCGTGCTCGAGATGTCGCGCAACACCGCACCCACCCGAGTTCCCAGTCCGGGGATCACGGTCGATGCTTCGTCGCCGGCCGGATAACCGATCCGGCTCGCCTCTCAGTCGAGAGCATCGGAGCGGCGGCTTCGGAGGGTGCGAGTCGCGAGGGACGGCCGCTTCCTCACCGCCCCCGGCGGAGCTCTTCGATCAGCTGTTCGATGAGCGCCGACTGCCGGTCCAAGCGTTCCGACTGCGCCTCGACGGTCCGCCGCAGCGCCGCGACCTCGCTCGCGAGGTCGGCGTCCTCGACGCCGGCGCTCTCGAACGGCGACCCGTCGAACGCGTCGTCGGGGACGGCCGCGTCGTCGGGAACGGCGGCGTCGTCGGACGGGTCCGCAGAGCCGACCGCCTCGGCGTCGGCTCCCGTCGCAGGTTCCCCGTCGGGCTCGGCGTCGAGTCCCTCCGCGACGGACGCGGTCTCGGTCGGGGCCGCGTCGGTCGACTCCGTCGCGGGCGCGTCGGTCGCGAGCGGGTCCGAGGTCGCGTCGTCGACGGCGGCGTCCGCGGCGAGGGGGTCCGCGTCGAGCGGGTCGCCGTCGGCGGTCGGCTCTGCGGACCCGTCCGACGACGCCGAATCCCCGGGCGCCGCGGCGTCGCCGCTCCCGGAGAAGGCGTCGGTCTCCGCGGCGGAGCCGGCGGCTCCGTTCACGCCTTCGGATCCCGTCTCGGGACCGTCGGCGAACTCGTCCCCGCCGGCGCCGGCGTCGGCCTCGGCGTCCGCCGCCGCCTCCGCGTCCGCGGCGGGAGACGCGGAGAGGGGGTCGGGCCCTTCTCCGAAGTCCGTCGTGCCGCCCGTCTCGGGGTCGGTCGCCGTCTCCTCCGCCTCGGCGGCGGCGAGGCGAAACTCCTCGAGGCTGTCGACGCCGTGGAACGAACACACCGCGTCGGCGAGCGTCTCCCGGACCGCGCGGGCGGACTCGTTGGGTGCCTTGAACCGCTCCGAGCGCCCCTCGTGGACCAAGACGACCGCGGTGGCGACGGTCCCCTCCTCGAAGTCGAGGCCGGTGAGGTTCTCGTAGTGGAACTCCTCGAACTCGGGGTCCCAGACGGCCGACCCGACGTGTTTGACCAGTCGCTCGCTGGTGACGATGAGGGTGAGCTCGGAGAAGCGGAAGGTGCGCACGACCGTCTCGCCGGGAGCGGTGACGCCGCTCGCCGAGAGCACGCCGGCGAGGACCGGGTGGAGGACGTCGTCGACGCGCTTGCTCGGGACCGAGAGCGTCTCGTCGCCGTCGAGGCCGTAGCCAAGGGTGATCTTCGCCTTGCGGCGGCCCGTCGAGACCTCGATGCGCTCGACGTCGTGACCGTACTCGCCGACGGACTCGTCGGACAGGAGTCCGTCGCCGCGGTAGACGAGGGTGCGGGTGGGCGTGACCGCGAGTCGATCGTCGCCGCCCAGCGGCACCTCGGCGACGACCTCCTCGTCGCCGACGGTCCCCGCGAGCAGTTCGGGAAGGCTCATACGCCCGGGATACGCCGCGCCCGGCATAAATCCGCTGGGTCGGCCGCGGGCGAGCGGCGGGCGCGGTCGCACGGCCGGGATGCGGCGGTCGCACGGTCGGGATGCGGCGGTCGAACCCGGCTTCGAGTCGGCGTTTCCGGCGCCGCGTCGGCGCTCGAAGCGACCACCCGCGTCGATCTGCGATCGGTTCACAACCTCCCGACGGATGGGAAGGTTAAAGAGTCTCATCGCGGTACGAAAAGGTGAGGCCGGGTGGCTTAGCTGGACATAGCGCCGCACTCATAGGGTTCAGAGATTCGGTGCGGTGACGCCTTGGAAGCGTCCGCGTCCTTCCCGTGGCTCCGCCGAGCCTCGGACCTGGGACATGCGGAGATCGTGGGTTCGGAGCCCACCCCGGCCACTCTTTCAGTACTTCCCTCACCGAGAGCTGACGCCGTCGATCCGCGCCGTCGCGTCGCCGCGCTCAGGGCGAAACGCCTACCACGCCCGCCCGCGACCGTCCGGTATGACGCTGACCGCCCGCGACCTGATGGAGTCGGACGTGAAGACGGTCTCGCCGGACGACGACGTCGCCGCCGTCTTCAAACGGTTCGCCCGCTACGAGTTCAGCGGCTTCCCGGTGGTCGACGACGACGACCGAGTGGTCGGGATCGTCACCGAGTCCGACCTCGTCGACCTGTTCGAACCCGAAGACGAGACGCTGTGGATCCCGATCGGGCTCCCGCCGTTCGTCGACACGCTCTCGTATCAGGTGAAGCCCCCGTGGGCCGACCTCGACCTCGGCGTCGACATGGTCCGCAACGCCGACAAGCCGATCTCGGAGGTGATGAGCGCCGACGTGGCGACGGTGACGCCCGACACCGACGTCGACGACGTGCTGGACCTGCTCGTCGGCGGCGACCCCGACATCAACCGCGTGCCCGTGGTCGACGACGACGACCGGATCGTCGGGATCATCGCCCGGCAGGACGTGATCCGCGCGTTCCGCGACCGCCGACTGGAATAGGTCGAATCCGTCCATCGCGATGTGGTTTTACAACCATTCGACTGTGGGATATCGATGCCCCCAGCCGCTCGCGTATAAACAGTTGATAACGGATCGGCGACGAACTCCGCCAAAGCCCCAACCGGAAGGACGCCGCACACTCGCTGCGCTCCTCGCTCGTTCGCTTCGCTCACTCACTGCGGTGCTTGCGTCGTCTGCGGCGTCCTTCCGGCTGCCCCTTTGATTCCCGCCTCGCACAGCAACCGCACCTCACGCCTCCCCAGCCTCGCCGCTCGCTCGGGGCTCCCTTCGGTCGCCCCCGTCGCTCGCGGCGTCCCTCGCGCGTGCTGACTCGCGGCCGCCGATGGCGGCCGCTCGCAGGCACGCGCCACCGCACTGCTGTTTATAAGTGACTATCACTCTCGCTCATTCATATTTAAATATCGTTTTGACGCTATCGAGCTGATCCACCGTCTCTCCTGTTATTCGCTCGGCAGCCTCGACCGAACGGGATCGGGGGGTCGCGAACGGACAGCCTCTTACCGGTCGACCGTCAGGAACGGACGGACATGCTGATAGCCGGAACCGTCATCGCCGACTCCGAGACCGTCATCCCCGAGGGCGCCGTCGTCGTCGAGGGGAACACGATCGCCGCGGTCGGCGAGGAGGCTGCCCTCCGCGACCGCTACCCCGACCACGAGCGCCGCGCGTTCGACCTCGTCGCGCCCGGCCTCGTCGGTGGCCACGTTCACTCCGTCCAGTCGCTGGGCCGGGGGATCGCCGACGACGACGCCCTCCTCGACTGGCTGTTCGACGCCGTGCTCCCGATGGAGGCCGCGATGGACGCCGAGGCGACCCGGGCCGCGGCCGAGTTGGGCTACCTGGAGTGTCTCGAATCCGGGACGACCACCGTCGTCGACCACCTCTCGGTGAACCACGCCGACGAGGCGTTCGAGGCCGCGATCGAGACGGGGATCCGGGGACGACTGGGAAAGGTCCTGATGGACAGGGAGTCGCCCGACGGCCTCCTCGAAGAGACCGACGCCGCGCTCGCGGAGACCGAGTCGCTGATCCGCGAGTACCACGGCGCCGCCGACGGCCGGGTCCGGTACGCGGTCACGCCGCGGTTCGCCGTCACCTGTACGGAGGCCTGCCTGCGCGGCTGTCGCGAGCTGGCCGACCGGTACGACGGCGTGACGATCCACACCCACGCCAGCGAGAACGAGGACGAGATCGAGACGGTCGAGGCCGACACCGGGAAACGGAACGTGCTCTGGCTCGACGAGGTCGGGCTGACGGGGCCGGACGTGACGCTCGCGCACTGCGTCCACACGAACGAGCGCGAGCGCGAGGTGCTCGCCGAGACCGACACGGTCGTCACGCACTGCCCCTCCTCGAACATGAAGCTCGCCTCGGGGATCGCCCCGGTTCAGGACTACCTCGACCGCGGGATCGCGGTCGCGCTCGGCAACGACGGCCCGCCGTGTAACAACACGCTCGACCCCTTCACCGAGATGCGGCAGGCGAGCCTCCTCGGGAAGGTCGACGCGCGCGACCCGACCCGCCTCCCGGCGGCGACCGTGCTGGAGATGGCGACGGAGAACGGCGCCCGCGCCGCCGGCTTCGACCGCCTCGGCGCCCTCCGCGAGGGCCACCGCGCCGACGTGATCGGACTCACCACCGACCTCACGCGGGCGACGCCGCTCCACGACCCGCTCTCGCACCTGGTGTACGCCGCGCACGGCGACGACGTCGTGTTCACGATGGTCGACGGGGAGGTCCGGTACGCGGACGGGGAACACGTCGGAATCGACGCGGCGGCGGTCCGCGAGCGCGCGACGCGACACGCCGAGCGCGTGGTCGAGGCTGCCGGGATCGAGGCGGCTCGTTCCTCGCCCCCGTGACCGGAGGACCTACGAGGAGGTCTCGGCCGACGAAGTCGTCGCCGACGGGCACTGCGCCCACCGCAACGCGGCCTCGTCGTCGTTGAACGACTCGGTGTCGACCCCCTCGACGTCGATCGTCCGCTTGAGGTATCGCCGCTTCGAGCGCTGGCCGACGACGGCGAAGCGGTCGACGCCGCGGGCGACCGCGATCTGCGCGGACTCGCGGAGCGCTCGACGACCCGCGTCCGAACACGGACGGCTCGTCCGCACGACGATCACGATCGCGTCGACCGCGTCCGGGGCGGCGGCCTCTCGCCACCGGTCGAGCAGCGCCTCGCCGTCCGCGGGGCTCAGTCCAGTCCCCTGAGGGAACTCGACGACGAGGACGCCGTCCTCGACCCGCAGTAGCCAGCGCTCGCTCGGTTCCATGCCATCTCGTATCACGTCCCGGATGATAAATTGCGCCCTCCAAATATCTAACCTGATATCCACCGTCCGAGGTGTCCGACTCATCCGGTGTCCGCTACCCCCTCGGACCGCCGGTTTGACAGAGAGACAGCGTCGACGCCGCGCCGTTATCGATCGGGAGACTCTCGTCCGGGCGGTGGCCCCATCGTGCGCGTCGGTGTAACGGCGGTCAGTCGGTTCGGTGAGGCCTGCCGTCGGGTCGGCGGCCGTCAGTCGGTTCGGGCGGACGCCGCGTCCAGCGCGTCGACGACCGCGGTCGCGAGCGCCTCGAACGACGCCTCGTCGGGGACGACGTCGACGTCGACGCCGCGGTCCGCGGCCGTCTCCGCTGTCGGCGGGCCGATGGCGCCGACGACCGCGTCCGCGAGCCCGGCGCGGGCCGCGTCCTCGATACCGCGGTCCGCGGCCGCCGCGAGGAAGTTCTCGACCGTGAGCGAGGAGGTGAACGCGACCGCGTCGAGCTCGCCGGCGGCGGCCATATCGGCCGACTCCCCCGCGCCGTCCGGACGCGTGAGCCGGTACAGCACGGTCTCGGTCACCTCGGCGCCGGCCGCGCGGAGCCCGTCGAGGAGGACGTCGCTGCCGTGGTCCGAGCGGGCGACGACGACGCGCTCGCCCCGGACGCGGTCTTCGAGGGCCGCGACGAGCCCGGCCGAGGTGTACTCCTCGGGGACGACGTCGACCGTCCAACCGGCCTCGTGGGCGGCCGCGGCGGTGGCCGGCCCGATGGCCGCGAGGTCGGCCGCGCCCGGTTCCCAGCCCGCCTCGTCGGCCAGCTCGACGCCGGTCTTGCTCGTGAGGACGACGAGCGGCGCCTCGGCGGGGACGGCACCCGTCGGCTCGACTTCGAGCATCGGGTCGGGGACCGGCTCCGCGCCGAGCGACCGGAGCAGCTCGACCGCCGCATCGATCCGCTCGTCGTCGGGACGGAAGACGGCGACGCGGGGGCGGTCGGAGCCGTCGCTCACACCTCGTCACCTCGGCTCGACTCGCTCCCGTCGCCGTCGCCCTCGACGCCGTCACCCTCGTCGCCGTCGCTCTCGCTCTCGTTACCGTTCGCATCGCTCCGCGACGCGACCGGCCCTGAGCCGGCGTTTTCGAGGAAGCTCACGACGCGGTCGCGGGTCGCGGCCACCTCGCCGATCACGGTGATCGCGGGCGGTTCGATCCCCGCCTCGTCGCGCGCGTCGACGATCGTGTCGAGCGTCCCGGTCGCGACGCGCATCCCCGGCCACGTCGCGCGCTCGACGAGCGCGACGGGCGTGTCGCCGTCGAGGCCGGCGTCGCGGAGTTCGGCGGTGTACGCCGGCAGCTTCCCGACGCCCATCAGCACGACGATGGTTCCACCGGTCGCCGCGAGCGCCCCCCAGTCGACCGCGGACTCGTCTTTCGTCGGGTCCTCGTGGCCCGTGACGAAGGAGACGGAGGAGGCGTGGTCGCGGTGAGTCACCGGGATTCCGGCGACTGCGGGACCGGCGATAGCCGAGGTGACGCCTGGGACGACCTCGAAGGGGATCCCGGCCTCGGCGAGGTGTTCGGCCTCCTCGCCGCCGCGGCCGAAGACGAACGGGTCGCCGCCCTTCAGCCGGACGACGCGGTTCCCCTCCCGGGCCAGCTCGACCATCCGCCGGTTGGTGTACTCCTGCGGGGTCCACTCGCCGCCGGCGCGCTTTCCGACGTCCTCGCGCTTCTCCTCCGGGATCTCGCCGAGGATCTCGGGCCCCGGGAGCTTGTCGTGGAGGACCACGTCGGCCGACTCGATCAGCCGCTTCGCCTTCACCGTGAGCAGGTCCGGGTCGCCCGGCCCGGAGCCGACGAGGAAGACGGTGCCGTCATCACTCATCGTCCCCTCCGGCGTCCGCCGCCTCGCGCGCCTCGGCGATCAGGTTGTCGGCGCCGCGGTCGGCGAGGTCCGCGGCGAACTCCGCCGCGGCCGTCGCGTGCGACCGGACCGGCAGGTCGCGGGTGTCGGCCACCTCCTCGGTACCGTCCGTCGAGAGCACCCGCGCCCGGACGTGGACGTGTTCGCCCTGGACCATCGCGGAGACGCCGATCGGCGCGACGCAGCCCCCGTTGAGCTCGCCGAGGACCGTCCGCTCGACGGTGACCGCCACGCGGGTTCGCGGGTGGTCGACCGCGTCGCGGACCGCCTCGACCACGCCGGGGTCGCTCGCGGTGACCGCGATCGCGCCCTGCCCGGCCGCGGGGACGAACTCCTCGCGCGGGAGCCGCGTCGTCTCCACCTCGTAGAACAGGTTCGAGCGGCGGAGGCCCGCCTCCGCGAGGACGACGGCGTCGTACTCGGTCTCGACCTTCCGCTCCATCGCCGCGCGTTCGAGGTCGGAGAGGGAGTCGAACCACTCCTCGACGCTCTGGTCGAACTCCTCGTCGACGTCGTCGGTTTTGTCCGCCTCGGCGTCCGCGTCGTCGGTCTCGCCGCTCCCCTCGTCGCCTTCGTCGCCCTCGGCGGTCAGCGCGCGCTCCTCGCCCGACGCGATCAGGCGTCGCTCGTGTTCCGCCTGTAGGCCGGGCGCGAGCAGCTTCTCCAGCCGGGTGTCGACGTTGCCGCGGATCGGTTCGACGGTGAGGTCGGGCCGGGCCGCCCGGATCTGCGCGCCGCGGCGGAGCGAGCCGGTCCCCACGACCGCGCCGGCAGGGAGGTCGTCGAGGCCGAGGCCGTCCGGGTGGACGACGACGTCGCCGGAGGGCGCGCGCTCGGGAACGCCCGCAACGACGAGGTCCGCCATGTCCTCTGTGGGGAGGTCCTTCAGCGAGTGGACCGCGAGGTCGGCGTCGCCGGCGAGGACCTCCTCGTCGAGCGCGCGCACGAACGCGCCCGTCTTCCCGAGGCGGTGGATCAGTTCGTCGGGGATCTGGTCGCCGCGCGTCTCCACCTGTCGGAGTTCGACGTCGCGGCGCCGGCTCGACAGCGCGTCGCGGACGGTCTCGGCCTGCCGGAGGGCCAGGTCCGACCCGCGGGTCGCGAGCCTGAGCGTTTCGGTCATACGCGAACCGAGGCCCCCCGCGTTCAAAAGCGCACCAGTTCGGCCGCCTCGGCGACCGCGCCGATTCGTGCCACGCTCGCGGCGTCGAGCGCGCGCTCGCGGGATCACGCCGCCCCCGCCGAGCCACACCGCCCTCGCCGGGTCCGAGGCAACTCCCGCCACCGTCACGGGCCCTTTATCAGTCGGTCCCCAACTCGGAGGCGTGATGGCACGCGCGAGCGTTGGGGCCCGGCTCCACTTCGGCTTCTGTAACCTCAGCCTCTCGCACGAGCGGCTCTACGGCGCCCTCGGCGTCGGCCTCGCTGCGCCCCGGGTCGTCGTCGACGCGGAGCCGGCCCCGGACGTGAGCGTGACGGTCGATCTCGACGACCGAGCGGACTCGGGCGTCCGCGACGACGTCCGCGGGTACGCGGCCGCGGCCGCCGACCTCCTCGACGCCGACGGCGCCCGCGTCGCGGTCCGCGAGTCGCTCCCGCGGCACGCCGGGCTCGGCAGCGGGACGCGGCTGGCGGCGGCGACGCTCGCGGCGGTCGCGACCGCTCACGGCGAGCCGCCTCGGGTGCGAGAGCGCGCCCCGGCGCTCGGCCGCGGCGGGCGCTCCGGCGTCGGCGTCGCGACGTTCGAGGACGGCGGCTTCGTCCTCGACGCCGGCCACCCGACCGCGCGCTTCACCACCGACCGCCCCGCGGACGGCGAGTGGACGGTCCCGCCGGTGGCCGCGCGCCACGCCGTGCCCGACGACTGGCGGTTTCTGCTCGTCGAGCCGGAGGCGGCGGCCGGTCGAAACGGGACGGTCGAGGACGACTCAATGCGCGCGGCGGTCGAGCGCGCGGAGCCGGGGATCGCCGACCGGATCGGCGGCATCGTCTCCCGGCGCGTCCTCCCCGCGGTCGCGACGGGGAACGCGGAGCGGTTCGGCGCGTCCGTCGCGGAGATCGGTCGGCTCAACGGCGCGTGGTACGCCGACGAGCAGGGCGGCGTGTACCGGCCGCCGGTCGGGGAGGTCGTCGCGTCGCTGTCGGGCGCCTCCTCGGTGTTCGGCGCGGGCCAGTCCTCGTGGGGACCGACCGTCTACGGCGTCACCGACGCGGCCCGCGCCGACGCCGCGGCGGCGGCCGGCGAGCGCGCGCTCGATGCCGCCGGCGTCGGCGGCGACGTGTCCGTGGTTCGGGCGGCGGACGAGGGCGCGCGGGTCACGGCGGGAGGCGGGACGGAACCGCCGTCGGTCGACCCGGAGAGGTAACACTAAATCCCGCGGCGACGGGGCGTAACCCATGTCCAGTGTTCCGTTCGGGGTCGCGCGCCTCGACTCGATCCTCGGCGGCGGCGCGCCGGCCGGCAGCGTCGTGCTGCTCGCTGGCGAAGCGGGCGCCGGCGCCCGGGAGTTCGCGTACACGAGCGCCGCGATGAACGCGCTGGCCCGCGCCGACGAGGAGCTGTTCGACCTCTACTACGGCGACGTCGACGCCGAGGCCGCGCTGCCCGAGTCGGTCCACTACATCTCCTTCACCGCCGACACCGGCGCGATCACCCGCGAGATGGAGTACACGATGGCCGCGGAGATCGTCGACGCGGCGGTCGACGACATCTCCTTCCGGGACCTCTCGCCGGAGTACTTCCAGCTGTCGCCGGTGCCGCGCGACTGGTACGAGACGGAGACGTCGTCGATCACCGAGCTCGGCGAGCGCGGCGAGTACGAGGACGTGCTCACCGCGTTCGGCGACTACCTCTCGGAGCACGGGGAGGGGAGCCTCGTCTGTATCGACTCCGTCACCGACCTCGTCTCGATGGTCTCCGACGACACCGACTGGAGCGACGTCGCCATGGTGATGAAGGGGCTGAAGAAGGCGGCCTACGAGTGGGACGCCCTCGTCCTCGTGTTGGTGAACACCGACGCGCTCAGCGACCGCGAGTTCGGCACCCTGATGGACGCCGCCGGCGGGACGCTCCAGTTCGCGTGGGAGAGCGGGGGGTCCCAGCGCGCCCGGACGATGTTCGTCCGCGAGTTCCGCGGCGTCCTCTCCCGGCTGGAAGCCGAGAACATCGTCCGCTTCGAGACCGAGATCCACGAGGGCGGGTTCGACATCAGCGACGTGCGCAAGATCCGGTAGCGGGCGCGGTGACGCGGCGTCTCCCGACCGCCGAGTATCGATCCGGAGAACGGCGCGACAGGTTACTTAACCCTCGCGGCTAAACGGCCGGTAGATGACGGGGGACCCGCGATGAGCGACCTCGATCCGGCCGCGGCCGCGCTCGACGCGGCGGCCGAGGACGCCGGCGTGAGCCGCGAGGAGCTTCTCAAGCGCGCGCTCGTCGCGCTCGCGGAGTCCGAGGGGATAGACGTCCCCGACGCGGAGGAGATGGCGGCGGTCGAGGACCGCCTCGACGACCTCGACGCCGAGCTGGACGAGAAGGTCGCGGACCTCCGCGAGCGGTTCGTCGAGCTGTACCGCGAGGTGGAGTCGCTCGACGGCACCGGGGAGACCGGGGACGCGGAGGGCGCGGCCGCGGCGCGGGTCGACGACCTCGCCGACGAACTGGAGGGGATAGCCGCCCGGCTCGACCGCCTCGACGCGGCGGTCGCCGACGCGCCGTCCTCCGACCGGGTCGACGACCTCGGCGACCGACTGGACGCCCTCGACGCGCGGATCGACGAGTTGGCCGCGGTCCGCGACCGCGTGGACGCCTTCGGTGACCGCCTCGACGAGGTCGACGGGCGTTTCGACGAGGTCGACGAGCGCCTCGACGACGTCGAATCCGACCTCGACGGGATCTCCGAGAGCGATCTGCGCGAGGTCAACGACAAGCTCTCGCGGGTCGCGAACGCCGTGGTCAGGGTCAAGCGCCGGCTCGACGCGGCCGAACGCGACCGCGCGGACCGCGAGCGCGTCGACGCGCTGACGCAGACGGCGAACCGCCACGGCGTGCGGACCGCCGACTGCGACCACTGCGGCGGCGGCGTCGAACTCGGGCTGCTGTCGGCGCCGGAGTGTCCCCACTGCGGCCGCCGCTTCGAGGACCTAGAGCCGAACACCGGCTTCCTCGGCACGTCCAAGCTCCACGTCGCGGACCGGCCAGCCATCGACGGCGACGTGGGCGACGGCGAACGCGGCGGGCGAAGTCGAGCGACCGATAGAACGGGCACCGCCGCGAGCGACGGCGGACCGGACGGAGATCGCCGATGAGCGACGGCGATCGGTCCGACGACGAGAACGCGACCGACTCCAATCCCTTCGACGACGATCTGTTCCGCGACGAATCCAGCGACGAGGCGGACGACTCGCGCAAGCGCCCCGACGCGGGCGCCGTCGACGACCCCTTCGCGGCGCTCGGCGAGGGGATCGACGACGGCGCGGGACGCGCGAGCGCGTCCGAGAACGCCGAGGCGACGCCCCGCTCGGACCCGGACCCCTCCGCCCCGGCGGACGACCCGTTCGCCGAACTGGACGCGGACGCCTCCGGCGCACCGACGGACGAGGACCCCTTCGAGTCGATGGGGAGCGGGGACGTCGGCGAGGAGGACGTGTGGGAGGCGCTCGACGAGGGAACGCCGATCGGTGCCGACGCGGCCGAGGTCGGCGACGCCGGCGACAGCGGTGCGGTCGGCGACGCGGAGGCGCTCGGCTCCAGAGCCGCGGGATCGGCGCCGGGCGCCGGGGCGACCGGCGACGAGCGCGTGGTCGACAAGCGGAGCTACTGTCAGCAGTGCCCGCACTTCACGGCGCCGCCCGAGACCGCCTGTACCCACGAGGGGACCGACATCGTCGAGTCGGTCGACTTCTCGCGGTTCCGGGTCCGTAACTGCCCGATGGTCGACGCGGACGATCCCGCCTTCGGCGAGGAGTAATCAAAATAGGTTTCTCGACAGCCGACGAGTGCCCGTCGGCGATTTCTGAACACGTTCAAGCCCGGTCGGCCGGTACTGCGCGTGTCTCGTGAGAAGAGCCGATTCGAAGGGACGCAGGTCGATCGAGTTCGGGACCGGAGCGCTCACCGGGGCGATAGGGGATTCGATTACGGTTATCCCGCTCGTCGTCGCGCTGGCGCTGCTGACCGAGGTCTCGCTGCCGCACGCGCTCGTCGCGTTCGGGGCGTTCCAGATCGTCTGGGGGGTCCGATACGGGCTGCCCGTGTCGGTGGAGCCGATGAAGGCGCTGGCCGCGCTGGCGATCGCGGGGGCGCTCACCTACGCCGAACTCGCGCTCGCGGGGGTGATACTCGGCGCCCTCCTCCTCGCGATCGGACTCACGGGGACGCTCGCGTACGTGGAGCGGTGGATCGGCGAACCCGTGATCCGCGGCGTCCAGTTCGCGGTGGGGCTCGTCCTCTTGGAGACGGGGATCGGCCTCGCGGTCGACGACCCCGTCGTCGCGCTGGTCGGCGTCGCGATCGCCGCCGGGTTCGCGCTCGCGGGCCACGGGAAGGCGAGCGCGCTGGCCGTCGCGCTGGTCGGGGTCGCGACCGCGCTCGTCGTCGCCGGCGTCCCCGCGCCGCGACTGCCCGGGGCGCCGCCGACGCCCGCGTTCGGGACGGCGCTCACGCGCGCCACGCTCGACGGCGTGGTCGCGCAGCTCGCCATGACGATCGGCAACGCCGCGCTGGCGACCGCGCTCCTCTTCTCCGACCTGTTCGACGCCGAGGTGACGCCCGACGAGCTGTCGACGAGCATGGGCGTGACGAACCTGATCGCGGTGCCGCTCGGCGGAATCCCGATGTGTCACGGCTGCGACGGGGTCGCCGGCAAGCACGCGTTCGGCGCGCGCACCGGCGGCGCGAACGTCGTCCTCGGCGCCGGCTACCTCGTCGCCGCGCTGTTCGCCACGCCCGCGCTGATCGCGGCGTTCCCGCTGGCGATGCTCGGCGCGCTCCTCGCGATCGTCGCCGTCTCCTTAGCGCGCAACGTCACCGACTCGGGGAACCGCGCGCTCTCGGTCGGGATCGGCCTTCTCGCGCTCGCGACGAACCTCGGCGTCGCGTTCCTCGTCGGCATCGTCGTTCACCTCGCGTGGGAGCGGGTCGGAAACTGAGCGGGCCAGTGAGGGAAGACTCCTTATCATTGAGATGCGGTGGCGCGTGCCTGCGAGCGGCCGCCATTAGTGATAGTCATAACTTTTGAATAGATAAGAAGCGATCAATCCATGACTTTGCGAAGCTTATCCGATCGGCGTAGTCGTGAAAGATCGAACAGACCAGTTCTCGATACGTTTCAAGATCTGACGCG